>CATWXC010000005.1:0-177027 GCA_958365315.1 uncultured Collinsella sp. | reverse complement strand
GAGCCCGAGCGGCTTGCCGCAGCGCGCCTCGCCGGAGACGTCGAGGCCGTCGACGCTGAAGCGGTCCTCGACCGTCACCTTGCGGGTGAGGTGCTTGGCCTGCTCGCCGTCGATCACGTCGAGGTAGAGGGTGTACTCTCCGGGCTCGGAGGGGGTCCACTCGCAGGAGGCGGAGGAGCTGGAGCCGCCGCCGACGGTGCCCCACTTGGCCCAGCCGCCCTTCTCCCAGACGAACTTGTACTTGAGGCCGTCGGTGTCGCCGGAGACCCTGGCCTTGAGCCCGAGCGGCTTGCCGCAGCGCGCCTCGCCGGAGACGTCGAGGCCGTCGACGGACCAATTGACTACTTTGTACTTTGAAGTGCTCGAGATGTAACCATTAGAATCGACAACATCGGCGTAGATCTCATATTCGCCAGCTGACGGCAAAGTCCAAACAACCGACGGGGCGGTCAAATCTTGACCGATCACGCCCCAGTTAGCGTCAGTCCAATCTGCCCCAGCCCTATGCCAAACAAACTTATATTTTAGTCCGTCGGTCTTGCCGGTAACATTCACTCCAACTTTAATCGAAGATCCAGCGCGCCCCAATTCCTCCGAAAAGGTAATTCCATCAATGGAATAAGGATGAGGGAACTGCGCAATAATAGCGGCAGCATCAGCCTCGCCAAGGCGACGGCAGCCGTCGTCAGAGAAATAGTTAGCGACATCGCCGGAATTCGAAATAAAGCCATGCTCAATTAAGATGCCAGGAATCCCCTGCTCGCGGGCGCATCGGATTACCGCAAACTCATCTCCCACTTGCATCTGGAAAACGCCGCGGTACGTAAGACCCATAGCAGCAAGGTTATTCATAACCTTATTGGCAAGCTCAACAGAAACCTGTGTATAGTCTGATCCATTTGCGGTGGGAGCGTAAACCTCAGCACCATGAGCAGCAGATGAACCGGAATTAATATGAAAGCTCACAAAAGCCTGCGCGCCCTGATCGATGCAACGCTGAACGCGATAAAGAAAATCATTACCGGAGTAATTGCCGTATTGTTCACGAGCAAGAACGACCTTAAAACCATATGCCTCGAGCTTATTCTTGCATGCCGTCACAATCTTCCAGGTAAGATCGGCCTCGCTTTTGCCATTGCCCTGCGCACCAGGGTCAGATCCACCGTGACCAGCATCGAGAGCGATTACGCTAACGTTGCGAGCGGAGCGAGCGGCATAAGTGGAAACACCATCCGGAGAATCGGCGCACTCCAACGCCTGCTGAATTGACTGTGCCTCAACAGCATTTCCGTCCCCATCTGCATAATAAACAGATGTGCCCTCGGAGTTCATAGAGCTATCTGCGACGGTGAATGAATAATCTCGATCAGATAGATCGATCTTATGCTCAATCCCATCGCCCTCTAGATAATACGAAATCGAAGTGAGGAAATAAGTATTAGCTTCGAGATTTGCGCCAAAGGTAAAGGCGGCAGAATTATCAGCCGTAGCAGACGCGTCGACAGAGCCCTTTACGCCGCTGGCACTCACATAGCCAAGCGTAGCAGAGGAAAGAACTTCGCCGTCATTAGGGGTAGCAAAAGCAATGACTTGATTGGATCCAGAGGGAAGGCTTGGGTAGGCCAGGTAAACGTATTGAAAGCCTGACTCGACCGAATCGACCTGTTGCTCGGTCTTGACATCGCTTTCAGCTGCGCCTTGGCTCAACGAGTCGATAGCCTCAATATCCCCTTCGACCGGAGATTGGTCGACGGTTGCCTCGCTGCTTTCAACACCGTCACCGCGTGCAGCCACTCCGTCATCATCTGCAGAAGCCACATCCGTCACAGCTTCAGCGGGCTGCGCCTCGTTCAATCCGTAAGCAGCAACTACAGGACTCATCAATGACGAAAATGTCAGAAGAGCAGCCAAAGAAAAAGAAGTTGCAGCACGTAAAACCTTTTTCATATTGAATCCCCAGTCAAAATGAATATCCATGTTGCAACATTATCCATCAATTATCTCTTCTTTTGAACAATTGTCATTGAAAGGAATCGTGTTGAATCAAGGTAGCAATATTCAACGCCTTCGAACGCGAACCAGCCAACATTTTTCATCTGAGAAAAACTTCATAGCTTGTATCCTATAAAAAAATGGGGGTGCGGACAGAAAGTTGGACCGCGGGGCGGTCCGGACTGGAGGTTCGCATGTACAGCAGGGAGAAGGTCGAGCTCTTCCTCCTGCGACGGAGGACGGCATGGGGCCCACCATGACCCCGTGCGCCTCCATGGCGTCCCGCTTGCTCATGCCGCCGTCGACCACGGCCGAGGCGGCGGCGACCTTCTGCTCGTATGTGTACCTGGCCTGCTTGCCGTCCATGGATAGCAGCACCTCGCTTCCGAACGACCGGTATACGTAGAGCCATTGTCTCACGGTGTCGCGCGGGACCGACAGCGCCTTCGCCGCCGACTCGGAGCCGTGGCCTCGCTCGAAGAGCCCGATCGCCGCCTTCCTGGCCTCGATGTCGTGCTTCACCCTCAAGTCGACACGCATAAAATGCCTCCCATTTCTCATGTCCAAGAAATGGGAGGCAGTTCAGGAGGGGCCGCGGTGGCGTTCGGCTAACTGCGGGAACAACCTATTCGCTCAATATGTTCGGCTGAGATCGAAAATCGACCCTTGACCTACAAGCCAGCCCAAAACATGTGCTTTCATCTGAGCGAACTCAAATTATCGTTCATCTTGGATCCATTACCGGAACATAATTTATCAAGTTTCCGCCAATTAAATTCATGAAATCATCGAATGTTTTACCTCTTGAAAAATCAAGGGTTTTAATTGTTCCCGAGAAAGAATATTGGGACTCAATATTCATTACCCATTGTAAAAAACCAGAATCGCCAAGGTAACCGGAGACGGTTTTTAAAACAGGATAGACGGCCATGGGAGAAAGAAGCCTTCCAGACCCAATCCAATCTAAGACATCACTTGTTTTCATTCTGAACAAGGCGCAATTGATAGAATCATAATCGCTATCGAATAAATCAATCGCTTCCTCGTTAACAAGAGAAGGCGCAAATAGCATGAAAGAGTGCTGACTATGAGGCCTTAAATAGGTTGAGGGGAACGCCTTTCTTCCATCTAGAATCCATCCATTGGCACATCTTCTAATACCTTTAGGTAATTTTGAACTAGAGGAATGATTTTCTTTGCCAACAGAAAGAACGTATAGATAGCAATAATTTTTTTCTTCACATTTTGACGGAAGGCCGACTCTGCGATTTAAAACATGCTCGCTTAAAAGATTAACGTCTACGGAAGAATCCCCGTTGGATAAATCAGCTATATTAATTGGCTGGTCTTTAACAACAGAAAAGAACAGGGCATGACAAAGAGAGTCTGTTAAATCCAACCATCTCGTTTGGATTCCATAATGCTGCAAAAGGGGTTCCACACAATAGGCTTCTAATTTGAGTGCAATAGCCGAATGGTTAGTAATTGGCTTTTCAGAAGACAGTATTGGCTTGGATTTAGGGATATCGAAAGCGTCATTCTTCCAACGTCCTGAAACACTTAAGTAGTTCTCAACTGTCCCTAACCGAGAATCAGAAGAAACAGAATTCCTGCATAAGCTAGGTCTAGGAATATAGGGGCTATACAAGTTCGACTGGCCTCTATATAAAACGGGACCATCGGAAGTGTAAGAAAGGTATCCAACGGCCTGAATTAATGCTTCAAGCGTATCGACAGAAATAACAGGACAAGAAGAACCGTCACGGCAGATATCATTTTCAACATGCAGCTCATCCGCTCGATGCGATGCTATTTTTCCAGCAGACCACCGTTTCATAAATTCCTCGCTAAAGAAACAGACGGCTAGAACGCTGCGCCACTTGCACATTCCTATGCCATCAAAGCTTTGATTTATAGCGCCAATCAGCAAAACTGCAGGCGGACGCTATCTAGTATATATAAAGAGAAATAGGCCACTATGGGTACATATTTTAGTTTGACCTCAATTCCTCTCGAGAGCCTCTCTTCCCGATTCTCCCCCTGATACTCGTTCATGCTCGCAGGCAACGAAAGCAAGCTCGCCGACAACGTAAGCGAGTTCGCCGATGAAAACACCATTGCGACGTTGCTCGGCGAGAGGGAGGGCGAGTCCAAACCTTCAACTGTAACCCAGGCAGGGCCAGCAGAAAGGCACGGAACCCAGGAGAGGCTGCAGAGGTTCAACTAACTGCGGGAGCGACCTATTCGCTCAATGTGTTCGGGTGAACTCGGAATCTCCTTCTCATATTTTCGTCATCGATAAGTCTAACGAAGATTATAGCGCCGCCTGCAACTTGGGCACTACGAGGCAAAGGGCAACTGGATTGCGACCCGCGAACCCAATGTCTGGATCGAACCCGAGCCGGAATGCATTCCGACATGCTCGCTATTGCCAAGCGCTCATACAAAACACGCTTGATAATGGTCGCTTCGGCAAGAAATCCATGGGCGACACCAGCTAAACCCCGAAAGGCTAGTCTGAGTCAAATTTAGAGACAAGCTTTCTGGCCACGAAAAGCTTGGCTCCCAAATACTCATCCTTCATGTCCGTTTGACTTTCAAACTGGTTGAGGATTTTCAGACAAATCGTCTTCTTGGCGCTGCGATTGTTCTCAATCCCTCTGCGCTTGAAAGTGCTGGACACAACCTTTTCAATAGCCCTCATGGACTCAAAGCGATTGGCGCAAAGGTTGGTACGGGCATTATTGAGGCCAAGAGTTATTTGTATATCGCGCTGAACGGATTCATCCTTAGCATCGATCCGCCCATCGCGGTGGTAATAAATAGTTTCAAGCGTATGGCGCTTGGTCGGATCAACCGTCAAAGGTGCATTACCGCGGCTCTTGTCGCACGTCGCCCCACCCCTACCGTCGCAGACGGCAACCAGATTGTGGTACGCAAGGCTCAGCTCTCCGTTCGTCGCAGAGTCAGTAGGGTGCTGAGGGATTAGATGCTCGATCGTAGCCGGATGCCCATCCGTACCGATCCTGCACATACAGTAGGCGCAAAGATGCCCCTGTTCGGCAAGCAACGCCCCAAGAAGCTTGCGCTTTGACTCCCCTCGAAGTGATTCGTAACAAAAAGTTGCATCCGGAGTATTGCGGATGATCCTCTTCGCCTCAGCAAGTGCCGCAGGCTCGCATCCCTTTACGAATGGAATCACGATAGCAGCTCCTCAAGATCAAGGGTTGTCCTTGCTGCAACCACATCCGGGTCGTCCGCCCCAACAAATGCCTCAAGTTTCTCGAGCTCTACCCTAGCGTCGGCGTGGCGTCCTTCGTCTACGGCACAATTAAACACATCGAACAACCGAACTGCTTCCTCAGGACGCGAGGAAGCATCTAAAACAGTGTTGAGAATGTCTCCCGCATCACGCCCGCGCGTCTCCGTCACAGGAACTGACGCGGCCTCGCCGTCAAAGACGCGTATGTTGCCGCGAGGCACTGATGCCACGACAACCGGCGAATGCGTTGTCACAATAAACTGCACGTTGGGGAAGATGCGAACGAGGTCCTCCAGAATTCGTGCCTGCCAACGAGGGTGCAAATGAAGATCGATCTCGTCAATCATTACCACGCCCGGCGTCTCGAGTACACGATCGCATAACGCGGGATTCAACATTGCCATGCGATATGCGATGTCTGCAAAAAGACTCAACGTGCCACGATAACCGTCACTCATTGAATGGATCCTATCGCGATGGTAATTACCATCTGCAGTGCTATATGTAAACACCAGCTGACCAAGCTCGGCATCAAAATCGACCATCGCGTCCACAGTGGAAGCCGCCGCATCAAAACATGAGGCCAGTGCCATTTTAACCGCAGAGAACAGTGCGCTGTCACGCCTATTCTGCCACTCCCAAATGGATTGAGATTTAAACCATGCATTCATACGTGCATCGTTCGAAGATGCCTGTAGGGCACCTTCGTACCCACGCGTCCTGTTGGGCAACGATTGGTCTTTAGGTTCAGTCCGCGTCCACAATCGATCGGTCCTATAACGAGCAAGAATGGGAAGGACAACCGTATCGCCACTGCGGACAAGTTTTTGCAGCCGAGCGCCGGCATCCACTACAGCCGCAGCATCAGCAATAGTCGTGCGGCCCTTGGCAGTATTAAGCGAACGCGACCAGTGAACGTTCTCGCCAAGAACTATTCCGTCAGCACCTATCGTCACCGGGTACCGCGACTGAACGTCAAACATGTCTCCTTGCTTAATGACGGCACCGCGGGCATCGTCAGGCGTAATGCCAAGCGCTTTCGCATTCTCAATCTTTTGGAATAAAGTGCCAAGGGCAATGCTTGCGGCATCAATTAGAGTGCTTTTTCCCACACCGTTATCGCCAACCAAAACCGTAAGTTGACGCTCAAAACTAACTGAGATGGATTCAAACTTGCGAAAGTTGCAAACTTCGAGCTTGTTAATCAAGTAGCTATTATTAGCAAACCCCACAACAGTCTCCTCAAATTGCATATCAACAGAAAAATCGATATGTTTATTACCTTATAGAGAATTCTATTCCGATGCAATCAAGTCAAGTTAAATGAATGGCACATCAACCCGCGACATAGCAGTTCAATCTCATCCGAAAAGGCACCATGGATCGGCGCCCAACCAAGCTCGCGGCGGAGCTTGCTAGCGTCTATGGCGTACCGTCGATCATGGCCGGGACGGTCCTTAACCCAGTCAATAAAGTCTTCGTCTTTACCCATTGCTTTAAGAATGAGCTTGAGAACTTCGAAATTGCCGCTCACAATCGGCTCCGACAAGATAGGTTTCTCCGATCTTCCCTTTGGTCAAAATGAGTCAAACAGCACGAGCGTGGTCATCGACATGAATCCAATCGCGTACGTTCAGACCGTCCCCGACAGTTTAGGACGATCCCCGCGCCGAGCGTATGCAATCGAGTGCGGAATGAACTTCTCAGGGTGCTGATATGGACCGTTGTTATTACAGCAAATTGAAGTTGAAGCCTGCAGACCATAGGTGCGAATCCAAGCTCTCACAAGCATGTCAGAGGCCGCCTTGGAGCTGGAATAGGGCTTGCTCGGCCGATAAGGAGACTCCTCGGAAAGTTTGCGCGGGTCATCAAGCACCAGATCCCCAAACACCTCATCGGTCGAAATATGATGAGACCTGACATGGTGTCTACGAGCAGCCTCCAGGAGCTGATATGTGCCCTCGACATTCGTCTTTATAAACGGGCAAGGATCGACAATCGAATTGTCATTATGAGACTCCGAGGCATAGTGAATAATTGCCTCGTGCCCGGGAACCACCTGATCAAGCAAATCCGAATCGTAAATATCACTAACAACGAGCTCAACCCTATCCTTTTGAAGCCCGGCAATGCTGCCGTGATTAGCGGCATAGGTCAGCTTATCCAAGATGATGACACGCACATTCGAAACATTATTCACATAGCGGACAAACGCAAGCCCGTAAAAACCACAACCGCCCGTAACCAGTATGTTCTTATAGTTAGATCTCATACGCGCGGCACTCACTGGCCATGATAGTTGACCCCTAAACGAACCGCTCGATGCAAGCCTTCAGCCCACGGGTCGACAGATAGAGGCGAACGACGTCGATGAGTGAAACGCCCGCGCCGGCTGCGATTTTTCTTGCCACGTTGCGCACGACAGTAGCAGAAGGAAAATCCGTCCAGCTGGAACCAAAGTACTGCCGGAACTCGCCTTTAACGCTCGCAGCAACCACGGCATAACCCTCCGCATCCAAGCGCGCAAGGTCGAACACAACCAGATCCAAAAACCACGTGACAAGCTCTCCGGGGCACAAGTCCAAAAGCCCTCGCCTACCCCAGCGCTCCAGCACTTCATGAAGCACCAGCAAATGGGCATCGACCTTGTCCATGCGCTTGGCACAGGCGTTAAACACATGCGTCAGCGACTTTTCCTGCATCACGTAGTGATACAGCTTCTCGGGCGCAAGGACCGTCTTGGCAGACAACGGATACGATTCAAACTGAAACACAACGTCCTCGGCAAACCGGACATTTTCGGCAAAACGCAGCGCTTCACGCTCAATCAGCCCGCGAGAGTATGCCGCACGCCAGACATAGGGCTGCGCATTCGAAAAAAACAACAGCGCCGGATCAAATGACTCAAACGTGCGCACTTCAGGAGAAAGTAGCTGCTTTATGCGCTTAGAGGCCACCTCGGCAGGCTCGCACACGGCTCCAAACACAACAATCTCGGGATGCTCCTTAGCAAACGCATCGACCAAGAACTCGGCAAGATTAGGCTCGACGTAATCGTCCGAATCGACGAAGTCGATAATGTCGCCGCGCGCGACATCCATGCCCGCGTTACGGGCAGACGACAGTCCGCCGTTAGATTTCTCGACAACGTGCATGCGAGAGTCCTTGCATGCATACTTGCCAATAATCGCAGCAGAGCCATCAGGCGATCCATCGTTTACGACAACGATCTCGATATCCGGATATGTCTGCCCTAAAAGAGAGTCAAGGCAGCGAGGCAGGAATTCCTGGGTGTTATAGACTGGAACAATAAATGAAACCCTTGGGTTTGCCATAATTTCCCTACTTCTTAATTGCATCCAGGACGAATGCGGCAACCACACCCGGGCCGCCGATGCGCGCATAATGCTTCGCGCGACCCAAAGCGCCGGCACCGGCAAAGTCCGAAGACTCAGCTAGCCACTTATGCGGATCGTTGACAATGGCCTTCAGGTTTGCGCGCTTCCACGGCTTAAGATCCGTGAGCTCAAACTCATGGACCTCAAGCGCGCCGCGGAACTCCTGGGCCATACGGTCCAAAAACTCAGCGTAAAACTTGGGATTCAGGCGAATGTAGCTCCACATATACGAATCGTATTTAATGATATTTGCAAACCTAAGCAGCTTGGCAACGTCCAGCGAAGAGTGCGACTCGGCGTAATCCTCAACAATCCAGCGATGAATCTCGGCATACTCATCATTAACGCAGTGAACTTTATTGGGCGAATTGACCGAAGAGCCCTCGTTGTCCTGGCGATATGAAAGCACGGAATCATGCAGGTAAACCGCGGTATCGGCAAGGGCAAACACTTTAAAGGTAAACGAGGCATCCTGAAACGCTGCGCCAGGCGTCGGCAAGAATCGGATGTCATTGCGGTTCAAGAAGTCGCAGCGATACACCGCAGACCAAATCGATGGCTTAAGCGAGAAGGCATCAACGGTGTCACTCGGACACACCGGCTTGTTGCAATCCTTAGTCTTAAAGAGCTCCATCAGCTCTCGGCGCTCCTCCGGCTTCGACCAATACAGGTCAAAGTTCGCCTTCGCAAAGTCGGCGCCATTGCGTTCGGCCGCTGCCACAAGTTTCTCCAGCGCATCGGGCGCCATAAAGTCATCGGATTCCAGAATGCCCACGTACTCGCCGCGCGCCATCTCAAGCCCGCGGTTCATCGAGTCGCCGTAGCCACTGTTGGTCTTGTCAATCATCTTGACGCGGGGGTCGCGCTCCATGTACTCGCGGATGATATCCGGCGAGCCATCAGTAGAACCGTCGTTGATGCAGATGATCTCGATGTCGTTGAGCGTCTGCGCCACGGCGGAATTGAGGCACTCGCGCAGGTAGCGCTCAACGTTGTAGATGGGGATAAGCAGCGACAGGACAGGGCTGCCAGAGGAATTAGTAGACAAATGTGCTCCTTAGGAAATACCTGCCGTTAATGGTATCAAAGGGTCGTCCCGCCCGCGGGCGTTTATATAATCTATGGAGCCCGCAGAGGCAAACCGATACGAAAGGATGTCATGGCGCCTAAAGCCACACGCAATACCTCCATCGAAGCGCTGCGCTTATTCGCGGTCGCTGGGATTGCCATATTCCACACGTTTCAATGGACCTTCCAAGCCGTCTGCACCGGCCTACCGGAATATGTGCCGCTCGCCGTCTTCCCTTACTCCGGCGCGCTCGGCTTTATCAACCTGCTGGGCTGCTGGGCCAACGAGGTCTTTTTTATGATCTCGGGCTACTTCCTTATTCCTTCGGCGGTACGCGCTCTCCAAAACGGGTCATCTGCGCAGCGTCTAACGCTCAAATCGCTTGAGCGCCTCAAGAAGATCGTCTTGCCCACGCTCTTTTATTGCGCTGCCTGCCTGCTTGTCTCGATGTACGTCTATCCCCTGCCCGAAATCTCGCTGCATGAGATTGGCTGGCTCACGTTGGGCATCGAGTTTATCTGGGTCTACGCGGCATCCGTATTGCTCGTCCCAGTGATTGCGTTGATGCGACAGCGAATCGGCAGCATAAGGGCCCCGTTTGTCGTAGCGCTCCTCGTGCTCACAACATTTGAAATCAATTGCTACATCGCGGCGACGGCAAACGAAGCGGCCGGAATCGTTTTATGGCGCAAGCTCATGAGCGCCGTTACCTACCTGGTCGCGTTTATTGCGGCTGGAGAAATGCGCTTTGTCCTCGAATGCCACGGCAACGCATCCGGTGCTCAAAAATCCAAGACCGTACTCATCGGACTCGTTGCCGCCGCCATAGCGCTCGAGCTTCTGCTATCGGCAAACAGCCAGTACGACGCGCTCTGGAAGCTCTCCTACAAGTCAACTTCCGTCATATCCTTTATCTTGGCCGCCGCATCCGTTGCCGTCGCAGCGCTCCATCAGCCGCGCCAAGAAGTCCCAGCTGCAGACAAGACAATCATGTCTCTTGCCGCAGGAACGCTTGCTTTCTACGCCGTACAGTCGTTTACCTGCAATGTCTGGCGACCCATCTTTGACAAAGCAATCTACACCATGGCGACAGGCATCCAAACGGGAGAGCCCCGTCCAGCCGCCGCCATTTTGCTCGGAATCCTTATGAGCCTTTGCCTCGCACTTGCCCTGCTCCTCATGGATATCGTACGCAGGGCCGTAGTCGAGGCCATCAAGGCCCATATGAACAGCTAGACGTCCTTCTGACCCTGCAGACCACGAAGTGCGCTAACACCCGAAGCAAATAACATCGCAAAGACAATCGCCCAGTTCTTGCAGCCAAATACCGGAATGTGAACGATCGCATGGTCATGCATAACAACAAAATAACCCAGAACAACAACCAGAGGCAGCATCATGAGCAGCGACTGGATCAACACCTTGCGACGACGGCCGCCTTGCGCACCGCCCCTTATTGAGCATACGAGTACGGCAATCCAGATCACCAATACGACAGCAAACGAAACAAGACAAACGACGTTCGAGATCATCGCGTAACCAGCGGTTGAGCAAATGGCAAACAGCTGCGGGCTCATGCAATAAAACTCCTTCAAAATCTGAGGCCAGTCAGCTTGGGGCAACAGTGACGACGCCCCATGCGCAGACCAAAGGCCCATTTCGCCCAGAACGTTCGAAAAGACCTCGTCCCAGCCCAGCACAAACGCTGCGACAACCCATTTCATCGCCCAGGTAAACGCAAACGAAAGCCCAAACCCAAAGAGCGCCTGCAGCATCGTGAAGACGCGGCGCTTGGAGCGCTCATCCTCGGGGAGCGCAATGAAGGCGAAAAAGCAATGCAGGGCGACAACTGCGGCAGGAATCGTTAAAAAGTCAAGAAACGAAAACACAGCGCCAGACGCTATCGACCAAAGGACAAGGCGGCTTGTGAAAACCCGTGCGTTCGGGGCCGAGCCCAAACGAAGGCTCATGCAAGACATCATGATGAGCGCCACAAAGAACGAGATGCACAGCAGCAGATCACCGATAAAATTGAAAAACAGATTGGTCGCGAACAACAGGATTATAAGGAAACCCAACGTCAATGGCTTTGAAAATCGCTTCCGCAAGGCAACGTAAGCGCAAGCGGAGCCGGCAATCGCCAGAGCGACCGCAGGCACCACGACAACGTCGATACCGCCAATAAACAGGCAGACATTCGTAAGTAGCTGCCATCCATGCCAATACCGGTAGTACTGCTGATGCACAATCCCGCCGGCTTTCGTAACGTCATCAATCTCGGCAACAGTCATCGTCTTAAACGGAGAACCTTGGTCCTTTTGCTGTGCGACTTCAATGATAAAGCGATTGTTGTCAAAGCAAACAGGACCAGCTGCAACACGGTGGTCGTAGACATACATGTCAGACAACAGGGCCGAGGACTCCGAACCCTGCGCATGCGACTCGATAACGGGCCTCGGCAGGCAATTCGCCGCGGTATTGCTCAGGACAAATGCGACCAGAAGAACCAAAAACAGCAACATGACCTTGACGGGAAGGCTATCGGCAAAGGAAGCTAAACGAGTTTTATTCACAGGGCATCCAAACAGAAAGATCGCATCCACAGAAATCGGCACCTATGTAATACCACAATGCGCGCTTGCAATCTCCCCACGCACGCACGTCAACCAGGTTTGTAGCAAACGTTCTTGGTGATTAGCGGAACATTACCCGCGGGCGCCCGCCTACGCTTACAATAGTCGTGTCCTATGGGACACGTTGTTTATTCCGCAGGGCCGATATACTGCCCACGCGAAAGGATATTCTCGTTCATGACTTCCACCCTCCCCGCTCCCATCGACAAGCTCGCCATCGTTGTCGTCACCTATAAGCGCCAGGAGCTCTTGGCCAACCTGTTCGACTCCATGACCGAGCTCACGGCCGCTCCTTGGCGCATCGTGATCGTCGACAACGAGAATTCGCGCGAGACCAAGGCCATGTGTGCGGCGTTTAACGAGCGACTCGCCAACCTGTGGGGCATCGACACTGACCAGCCCGATTCACAGGGTGGCACCGAACGTGTCATCTATGCCCCGCAGCTCGAAAACGGCGGCGGCGCGGGCGGCTTTTCTGCTGGCACCAAATGCGCCTATGACCTGGGCGCCCAGTGGTTCTGGGTGATGGATGACGACGTCCTCGTCATCCCGGAGGGCATCGAGCGCCTGGCCAAGTGGACGGACCGCTACGACGTCATCCAAGGTTCGCGCCTGGACTTTGACGGTGGCGCCTTCTTTTGGCAGTACCAGCTCATTCTTTCGCTCGGCATCCCCAACCCCGTCGCCAAGTGGGATTTGGGCCCCGAGGGCTACCGCGCCATGAACCAGCTGTGCTTTGAGGGTGGCCTGTTCTCACGTCGCGTAGTCGACAAGATCGGCCTGCCCGATGCGCGCTTTTTCATCTACGGCGACGACGCCTGCTACGGCTATGTCGCCAGCCAGCACTTCCCCGCCGCCGTGGTCGCCGACGTGGTGCTCAAGCGCGCCCGCGCCGTCTCCAACTGGGACATCGCCGGCAAGCGCCAACTCAACTCCACGAGCGACACCAACCGCTACTACATCATGCGCAACCGCGGTTTTTTGGCCCGTTACATGCAAATCTACGGCGACTATCATCCCGTGCTGTTCCGCTTGGGCAACGCCGCGACCTTCTGCAAAGAGTTCATCCGCTTGGCTGCGGTCGATAAATGCTTTAAGACCGGTATCCCAGCGCTGCGCCGCGGCATGAAAGATGCCCGCAAGATCATCAAGGACCCCGACTGGAAGCCCATGCCGCCCATGAAGGATACCGAGTAGCAAAGCCCTGCTCGCCCCTCACAGCCGCTGGCACACCACGGACACGCGTTGCCCATCGAACCCAAAGCCCCAGCGCATGCGGCCGACACCGGGTCGCGGCACGCGGATCTCGTCGATGCCATCACGGTCGATGTCGAGCAGCGCCTGAACCGCCAACAGCTCCAGACCCAGGGCATCCACGCCGGGGTCACACATCATGTTCATAGTGACAAGCGGACGTTCGTCAAGCATGCCGAGGGTATCGGCCACATCGAGCATCCTTCCCGTAGGGAACACCTGGATATCCCAGCGATCCGCCCCGTGCTTTCGATTGGATGACGGATTGGCATACCCCGGCATACCAAAGCAGAGCCCTTGCAACAGCAGGTGGTATGGCAACGGCGAATCCATCTCGACCGCTCCGACTTCCGCGTCACCCAGAATTCGACGCAGCGCCTGCCTCACCGTGTCTTCGTCACCGCGACACAACCCGTCACGAAACGCATCGACGTCCCGCACATCCTCGGCAGCGCACTCAAACCATTCAATGATGACGAGACGCAATGCCTGGCGAAGTTCGCCATTGGGCAGACGCAGAGAACGGGAGAGAGCGCTGTTTCCCGACTCCTCAACCATATCCGTCGTTAGGAAACCGGACAGGTACAACGCGGTCCAAACATCATCGACGCAAGCGTCATTCGACACGACGGCACTCATCCGAAGCGGAGCTTCAACGCATCCGTGGGGTTCAAGTAAATCGAACAGAGTCGAAAGTCTCTCGAGATTCCAATCACCAACCGCCCTGCTCAGGCTATCAGCGTATCCATACAAATCGGCCCGCACCGGCGGCGTGCAACCGCGGTTCAAGAAATCGATCACGCGCGCCGGACTCGAGCAATAAAACCCGCCAAATCGGTATCCCTCGAACCATTCACGCGCGTCATCCAGGTATTCCCCGCGTCCAGCATGGCCTAGCAGAGCCTGAACCTCGTCATCCGAAAAGCCAAACCACCGGTCGCACCACCCCGAAAGCGGAGTCGACATGCAGTACGAACACCCGCGCAAAGAAAGCGCCGTCTCGACAGGACAGGGATGCTCCCCCATAAGACACGCCAGCCGCAACGAATCGCCCGCAGCGGCAATGGCGTCAAACAGCACACAGTCGAATAGCTTTGCCGGATCGGCGCCGGAAGCGCCCCTCGCGCTCGTACGGCGCGACCACGCTGCGTCGTACTCATCAACGAGCAATACAACCTGCTCATCGCAGGCCATCTCCAGTAGCTCAATGAGCACGCCAAGCACCGAGGCAACCTCGTCCTCGCTCGCAACACCACGTGCAACGCGTTCGATGTGACGCACCTTATCTTGAGCTAAATCCGGAGCTTCTAAGAGTGGCAACAAGCGAGCGCACTCGCCCGAAAGAGCGTCACGCACAACGCCGACGACGTTGGCGCCGCACCTCGCGGCGCCAGAAAAGTCCAGCGATATCACCGGATAGCAGGCAAACTCATCCCGATAGCGCCCGCCGTCCGCATCCCAAATCTGGGAACCAGCAAACAGGCCCCAATCGACCTGCCCGACTGTGGGTCGCCCCAGAAAAGCCTTAAGCATCGACAGGTTCATGCTCTTGCCAAAGCCTTCGGGCCGGCAACACGCCACAACGGAAGCATCAGCATCCAAGACATCGGCAATAAACATCGTCTTGTCGACTAGCACGCATCGATCCATGGCCTCGGCAAAGTCATGTTCGTCGACCGGTAGCGCCCCGTTACCCGAGCGGTTGATCAACTCTACGCCATAGTAGGCAGTATCATTGTAAATCGCCTGTTCAGACACCGTAACTTCTCCCTAAAACGCAGCACGATGCCCATTGTATCGAGCAACTCAACCGCAATGATGCCGTCATACAGACGTTTCGGGCAACGGTAGCAACAAGAGCCCCGATGGGGCATAACAAATCGTTGCACAACAAAACGGGGCCCAATGCATTCGCACCGGACCCCGTCCCGACTCTTTAGTTATCTGACAACCGAAAGATTACTCCTCGGAACCGTTCTCTCCAGCAGCCTTGTGCTGCTGATCGAGTTTGTGCTTGCCACTCACAATGGACGTGGCGCCAAGCGTCGCCAAGCTCGCGCTAGCAAGGCTCGCCATCACGATGAGGTCGCCCGTCTTGGGCATATTGCCACCCGAGGCCTTGGTCGTCGTGGTCGTGGTAGTCGTCGTGGTGGTCGAGGTGACGTTCTTGTCGTCACCCTTCTGAGCATCGGCATCGGACTGTCTCGCGCCTGCATTGGTCGAAGCATCGGCATCGCCATCAGTCCTGGACTCGGGAGCCTCGCCAGAAGTGTTCTCATCAGAAGACGAGCCGATGTTGTTGCCAGCCGTCATCGAAGACCCAATCAAGGCGCCAAGCTGCTTGCCAACGGAGGGCTTGTTCTCGGTCGACGAATTGCTGACATCGGAGTCCGCGGTCGAGTCGGAATCGGTGCCAGAGCTCTCGCCAACATCGGTGGAGCCATTGGAGGAGCCGCTATCGATCGGACCAGAGACAGAACCGCCGGTTGAACCAGAGCCCGAATCACCAGCACCGCCAGCAGACTCCGTTCCACCCGAAGCAGTCCCGCCATTACCGGCACCATTATTGTTGCCAACACCAGTCGAAGGCGCACCCGTCTCGCCGCCATTGTCCGTATCGCTATCGGTTTCCACCGTTGGTCCAGCAGGCCCAGCAGGCGCAGCGGGGACCTTGTTCGGGTGAGGTGCCGGCGCGGGCTCAGGCTTAGGCTCAGGCTCGGGCTCCGAAGGCGTTTCCTCAGCAGCAGCCTCGTCCTCAGCAATGTAGACCAGGCAATCCTTGAGCTCGTTCTTATAGCGATTCTTCCAGCCCTCATGATACTGAGGCTGGCTCGAATACTTGCGCGCCACGTTATCGACCACGCTGTTCGAAAGCGCGGTCACAAACTCGCGGTCGGTCATATCGTTGGAAAGATTCGCCCAACGGAAAAAGTCCTGGCAGCCACCCGTGCCGCACATATTGGTGATGCTCCACACCATGCCCTTGACGCAATCGGCACGCCCGGAAATATCAATGCCCAGAGCGTTCTTAAGCCACGACTCGGTCACCGCATAGTAAGAGTTATACGCATAGGCATCCTGCAGCGCCGAGAACTCAGCCGGATCGGTGTTATAGGCACCCAGGAAGGCTTCCTGCGCGATGCGGCCCAGCTCGGTAAGCTGGCCGTTCGCATACATGAGGTTGCTTCCGTTGGAAATCTCACTGCCGCGGTCAATCGCGTCCTTAAGCATGCTGTACTTAGCAGAATCGTAGTTGTAGACCTGCTTCATAAACGGAATAAGCGACCAGCGGCGATCGAACTGGTAATAACCCAGCGCGTTATAGTCATCGCCATACGAAAAGCCCTGGTTGTAATTGCCGTGGCTCTCGTACTTGGTAAAGTATTTCATCTCGTTGGTCACGTTGACAAACGAAACACCCTGGACCGACCGCAGCACGCCCGAGAAAGACTGCTGGGTGTACAGGCCCTTATCGATATCGGTGGCATCCGAGGCAATACCCGGCGTGGGCTCCTCGGCAACAGCGGTTGCGGGTGCGGCAACGACGCCAAACGAAAGCGCCAACGTCAGGCCCGCAACAATCGCGGAATGCTTGGGTTGCATACATCCTCCCTGCATTGGTGTGGTTAAAGTGCAGTTTGCAAAGATAGATTCAGTATTACAGCTCCCCGTTTGTTGCACAACAACCCATCGGTAAACGGCAACAACCCTCCGCTAAATCTTAAGGATTTAGACGAATTGGTCGTCAGGGGCCAAGAGAAGCTCGCCGTAGCGCTCCAACAGCCCGTCTCTCAGCTGACAGAAAGCGGGAATATAGACGTTCAAGATGCGCTGAATCAAATCTTGAGCGAGCTTATTGTCATAGATATGGACGTTCGTATTGCGATCTCTAAGCATATCTAGCCAGGCCGCCTCATCAATAAAGTCGTAGAATCGGTAGGCCTCCTTCAAGATGGCACGAGGAGACCCCGACGCGGCAAGCGTGGCACCCTCATACTCGAGCAGACGCTTAAGGAGCGTAATTGAGATACCGAAAACCTGCTCATAGATATACGCGCATCCGGAGACAACATAGTCGTTGTCGAAATCCTGGAATCGAGCTGTCTCTAGCAGTGCCAGACGCGAATCAAAGGCTTCGTACGACTTCACGAAAGCCAGCCCCTACAGCTTAATATCGAAGTTGATCTCGGGGACGGCGGCTAGGTCTGCCAGCGTCACGCCGTCGACGTACTTTTCGATCACATCGTCCAGGCCGCGCCAGAACTTGACCGTTGAGCACAGATCGCTACGGGTGCAGCTGTTGTCAATGCCGTCGCACGCCACGGGTGCCGTGCTGCCCTCGACGGCGCGCAGGATATCGCCAGCGCGAACCTCGGCCGGATCCTTGGCCATCATGTAGCCGCCGCCCTTGCCGCGCACGCTCTTAAGCAGGCCAGCCTTCATAAGCGGACGCACCAGCTGCTCCAGATACTTCTGCGAAATGCGCTCGCGGTCGGCAACCTCGCGCAAAGCAATCTTGCCCTCGGCGTCACCGAGCGCTGCAATATAAATCATCAAACGGAGGGCATAGCGGCCCTTAGAAGAAATGAGCATACCTAGCCTTCCATAGCGCTGGGGACAAGCACTTCCGATGAATTTGTCCCACAATCTGAAAAGTCGAGTGGATTAGTCGGGTTTTCCCTTGACTAACGCCGAACCCATAGTAACTTTATTCCGAGAAGATTCCTAGGGTTTAGTACACCTATGAGTACACCATATACAGAGAGGGACAGCATGAGTGCAAATCCGCTGCTTTCCATCGAAGGTCTGACAGCCTCCGTGGACGAGAAGACCATCCTCCACAACGTTAGCCTCAACGTCGCCGCCGGCGAGACCCACGTGCTGATGGGCCCAAACGGCGCCGGCAAGTCCACCCTCGGCCACCTGGTCATGGGCGACCCCGTCTACACGGTCAACGACGGCCGCATCGTCTTTGACGGCCAGGACATCACCGAGCTCACCACCGACAAGCGTTCGCGCGCCGGCCTGTTCCTGAGCTTCCAGGCCCCGGTCGAGATCCCGGGCGTGCCGCTGTCGAGCTTTTTGCGCGCCAGCATCGCCGGCCGTCCCGGCCTGGAGATGAAGGGCAAGGAGTTCCGTCGTCGCGTCAAGGAGCTCGCGGCCGAACTCAACATGGATACCTCCTACCTCAACCGTGAGCTGGGCGTGGGCTTCTCGGGCGGCGAGAAAAAGAAGGTCGAGATGCTCCAGCTCCTGCTGCTGCAGCCCAAGCTCGCCATCCTGGACGAAACCGACTCGGGCCTGGACGTCGACGCCCTGTCCACCGTCAGCCACGGCATGGACGCCTACCGCAAGAGCTGCGACGGATCTATGCTCATCATCACGCACAACACGCGCATCCTGGAGCACCTGGATGTCGACCGCGTCCACGTTATGGTCAAGGGCCAAATCGTGCGTGAGGACGACGCCTCGCTCATCCCCTGGATCGACAAGAACGGCTTTGAGACTTTCGAGCGCGAGGCCGCCGAGCAGCGCGCCCAGGCCGAGGCCGCCGCTGCCGAGCAGCAGGCGTAAAGGGGCGACGCAATGACCAAGAACCGCACCGAGGTCGCGGACATCGACCGCAGCCTATACGACTTCACCTATGGCGAGGAGGGTTTCGAGCGCCTCGACGCCGGCATCACGCCCGACATCGTGCGCGAGATCAGCGCCAAGAAGGACGAGCCGCAGTGGATGCTCGACCTGCGCCTCAAGTCCCTCGAGATCTTTAACCGTTTCCCGGATCCGACGTGGGGCCCCTCCATCGAGGGCCTGGACATGGACAACATCGTCACCTACGTCAAGCCCAACACCGACCAACAGCACGACTGGGAGTCGGTGCCCGACGACATCAAGAACACCTTTGAGCGCCTGGGCATTCCCGAGGCCGAGCGCAGCTACCTGGCAGGCGTCGGCGCGCAGTACGACTCCGAGCTCGTCTACCACAACATGCAGGACACAGCGTCCAAGATGGGCATCGTCTACTCCGGCATCGAGGAGGCCCTGCACGATCCACAGTGGGAGCCGCTCATCCACGAGAAGTTTATGACGCTCATCCCGCCCACCGACCACAAGTTTGCAGCCCTGCACGGCGCCGTGTGGTCGGGCGGCTCGTTTGTCTACGTGCCCAAGGGCACCAAGCTCGACTTCCCGCTGCAGAGCTACTTCCGCCTCAACGCCAAGGGCGCCGGCCAGTTTGAGCACACGCTCATCATCGTCGAGGACGATGCCGACCTGCACTTTATCGAGGGCTGCTCCGCGCCCAAGTACAACGTGGCCAACCTTCACGCCGGCGCCGTGGAGCTCTTTGTGGGCAAGCGTGCGCACCTGCGCTACTCGACCATCGAGAACTGGTCCAAGAACATGTACAACCTCAACACCAAGCGTGCGCGCGTGGACGAGGACGGCGACATCGAGTGGATCAGCGGCTCCTTCGGCAGCCATGTGGGCTACCTCTACCCCATGAGCGTACTCAACGGCCGCCGCGCTCGCTCGAGCTTTACCGGCATCACCTTTGCCGGTGCCGGTCAGAACCTCGACACCGGCTGCAAAGTCGTGCTCAACGCGCCCGAGACCTCGGCGACCGTCGAGACCAAGGGCATCTCCAAGAGCGGCGGCATCCAGACCTTCCGCAGCTCCATCGTGGCCACGCCCAAGGCCGAGGGCTCCAAGGCAACCGTGAGCTGCCAGTCGCTCATGCTCGACGACCAGAGCCGCTCCGATACCATCCCCGCCATGGACATCCGCGCCAAGAACGTAGACATCGGCCACGAGGCCACCATCGGCCGCATCGGCGACGACAAGGTGTTCTACCTGATGAGCCGCGGTATCTCGGAGGAAGAGGCCCGCACTATGATCGTTAACGGCTTTGCCAACCCGGTCTCCAAGGAGCTGCCGCTTGAATACGCCGTCGAGATGAACAACCTGATCAAGCTCGAGATGGAAGGAGCGATCGGATAATGAAACAGGAAACCAACACCGCTGCAACCACGCTCGAGCAGGTTAATGCTATGCCGGCCGCCACTTGGGGTTGGCTCAAGATGAACCAGACCAAGCTCGAGCTTTCCGACGAGCTTGTCACCGCTCCCGCCGAGGCCGTTGAGGTCGAGGGCCTGGACGAGCAGTTTGCCGGCACGGCCGACGCCTTCGACGCCGCCATGGAAGCCATGGCCGAACGCTTCCCCGAGCGCCGCGCCTCCGCCCCCGGTGATGCCGCCGATCGCGCCCGCATCACGCCCGAAACCGAGCTCGACGTGCCCGCTACCTCCGTCTACCAGGCCGGCGCCATCAAGCTCGAGGAGGAACTCTCCCCCGCCGAGGCATTCGAGACCGGCATGGGCGAGGCCACCTACGCCTACTTGACCGACCACGCTACCAAGCGCATCGTCATCGACGTGCCCGCGTACCAGCACGCCACGGTTACCGTGCGCGTTAGCGGTGTCGACGCGGCGGCGGCCATCGCCGCTATCGATGTCGTCGCTCGTCCGCAGGCAACGCTCAACCTGCAGATCGCCCTGGACTCCCCCGTAGCCGGCGAGGGCGTCGTGGGCTCCGTGCTGCGCGTGTGCGCCCACGAGTACGCCACCGTCAACGTGACCTGCACGCAGACGCTCGACGACAACTGGATCGCGCTCGACGACACCGGCCTGTTCCTAGACGAGGGCGCGCGCGTCAACGTACAGCACACCGTCCTGGGTGCCGGCGCCAGCGCCACCGGCCTTGCCGGAGACCTGCTGGGCGACACCGCCAAGGTGACGATCGATACCGATTACCTGGGCGCCCGCGAGCAGGTGCGCGACTTTAACTACGAGCTGCGCCACCGCGGCCGCAAGACCGAGTGCGAGATCGACGCCAACGGTGTGCTGACTGGCACGTCCAAGAAGGTCTACCGCGGCACCATCGACCTCGTGCACGGCTGCAAGGGTGCCGTCGGCACCGAGCGCGAGACGGTGCTGCTCGCCAACAAGGGCGTCGACAACAAGACCGTTCCCGTCATCCTCTGCGACGAGGACGACGTCGCCGGCAACCACGGCGCCACCATCGGCCACGTCCGCGACGAGCAGCTGTTCTACCTCGCCTGCCGCGGCCTTGACCAAAACGCCGCCGAGGATCTGTTCATCCGCGCCAAGCTGGAGGACGCCGCGCTTTCCGCCACCGATGAGCGCACCCGCGCCGCCGTCGTCCGCCTGGGCAACAACCTGATCGACAACTTTGAAGAGGAGCTCGCATGATCGATACCGAGCACGTTAAATGCGATACCTGTACCGCACCGGAGCCCATGGAGCTCGACGCCAGTGACGAGGCTTCGCGCGGCTGGCCTACTGTCGACATCGAGACCAATCCCTACAAGGCGCAGTTCCCGCTGTTCCAGCAGCATCCCGAGATTGCCTTCCTCGATAGCGCCGCCACCGCGCAGCGCCCCGCCTGCGTGCTCGACGCCGAGCGCGACTTCTACCAGCGCATGAACGCCAACCCCCTGCGCGGCCTGTACTCGCTGTCCGTCGAGGCCACCGATGCCATCGCCAAGGTCCGCCAGCAGATCGCCGACCTCATCGGCGCCGCTCAGGCCAACGAAGTCGTCTTCACCCGCAACACCAGCGAGTCACTCAACCTGGTCGCCAAGAGCTTTGCGCCCACGGTGCTGGAGCCCGGCGACGAGGTCGTCATCACCATCATGGAGCACCACTCCAACCTGATTCCGTGGCAGCAGGTCTGCCGCGAAACCGGCGCCAAGCTTGTCTACCTCTACCCCACCAAGACCGGCCAACTCACCACCGAGGAGGTTCTGGCCAAGGTGGGTCCCAAGACCAAGATTCTGGCCGTGGGTCAGGTCTCCAACGTGCTAGGCGTCGAGAACCCGGTCAAGAACCTCGGCAAGCTCGTGCACAAGTATGGCGGCTATCTGGTCGTCGACGGCGCGCAGTCGCTTCCGCACATGCCGGTCAACGTGGCCGATCTGGGCGCCGACTTCTTTGCCTTTAGCGCGCACAAGGCCATGGGCCCCATGGGCATCGGCGTGCTGTGGGGCAAAATGGACCTGCTCAACGCCATGCCGCCCATGCTCACCGGCGGCGAGATGATCGATTCGGTCACCGAGCAGGACGCCGTCTGGGCGCCCGTCCCCGAGAAGTTCGAGGCCGGCACGCAGGACGCCGCCGGCATCTTCGCCACGGGCGCCGCCCTCGACTACCTCGTCAACACGGTTGGCTACGAAAACATCCAGGCACGCGAGCAGGCACTCGTCCACTACCTGATGGGCGAGCTCATGCAGCTCGACTTTGTCCAGATCATCGGCTCCATCTATTGGGATAACCATCACGGGGTCGTGAGCTTTAACGTCAAGGGCATCCACCCGCACGACGTCGCGAGCATCATGGACATGGACGGCGTGTGCATCCGCGCCGGCCACCACTGCGCACAGCCGCTGCTTACCTGGCTGGGCGTCGAGAACCTTGCCTGCTGCCGCGCCAGCGTGGCCTTCTACAATGACAAGGCCGACATCGATAAGTTCATCGCCGGACTGCATCACGTTTGGAGCACGTTTAATGGGTAATCTGTACACCTCCACCACGTTTATGGAGCACAACTCGCACCCCGACTACAAGTACGAGATGGACGCCCCCACGCACGAGCACGACGGCATCAACCCCAGCTGCGGCGACGAGCTCACCTTGCAGCTGCGTGTCGAGAACGGCGTGATCGAGGAGGCCTCCTTTACCGGTCACGGCTGCGCCATCAGCCAGGCCAGCGCCGATATCATGGCCGACCTCATCACCGGCGAGACGGTCGAGGAGGCACGCCGCCTGGCCGGGCTCTTCCTGGCCATGATCCGCGGCGAGCAGCTCTCAGAGGAGGACCTGGAAGATCTGGACGAGGCCGCCCAGCTCCAGGACATCTCGCACATGCCTGCCCGCGTCAAGTGCGCCGAGCTCGCCTGGCGCACCCTCGACGGTATGCTCGAGGGGCAAGCTAACCAGTAGCGGATGCCCCGAATCCAAGGATTTTGATTGCCGAGCCGCTTGTATCGGGCGGCTCGGCTTTTTCATAGCGAGCGCACACAGCCCACGCGTCCGGCACCCCTTCTATCATTCATCGCACGGCCAACCGCGAACACGAGCGTTTTCCACCGTACCAAAGGCTTGCGACAGGGCCACAGGCACTCTAAGCAAGTTGCCAAGCCCCATCTTGCTGGTCTTCGGCACGCCTCACGCCTGCCGCAGATGGGTCCCATAGGGTGCGGCGTGCATTTTTGCGAATATTCAGCACGCCAAGCCGTGTGTATACGCATTGGAAGCGTTAACAACATCTCCAGGCGCCTTTATATTGCGTTTTAGAACAAACATCGTGGTCTCGGGGGCCCAAACATGGGCTTCAGGGGCGCATCGGCAGGCATAAATAGCTTCAGAGCCCATATGTTGCAAAATTGCGGCGGTGCCGACAGTACCACGATGCAGAAAACTCCGCTTTTTGCACGGCGCAGACGGGGGTAGGTACGTGCAAAACCGAGCTAAGGCGTTATTTTATGCAAAACGGCGTCTGTTCTATGCAAATTAAGAAGTGCAGTTACCGTACCCGAGCTTTTAGAACAATAGCTGTGGCGTATGGGCGACCCCAGCTGCGGTGCACCGGCGGCCCTACACCACGTTTCCGCCAGTCCGCACCGCCGCTCGCGCACGGGCGCGCACAATACGAGAAACGGTACTTTTACCAATCCCCGTATACCGCTCAATCTGACGCACCGTAAAACCAGCATCGTGCAATCCAAGAATAACGACATTGCGTTGCGCCGACGGTGCGGCTTTAACCACGTGGAGCGGAACCCCGAGCCCCTTCGCCAACTTTTCGGCAAAGGCGTGGCGTTCCCACTCCGTCTCTTTCATATCGCACAGCGCTGGCTCGCCGCTGTCGGGCGTCGAAAGCGAATAGGCAATAAAAGCCTTAGCAGAACCGAAAAGCTCAAGCACGCATGAAGGGTCGGAAAATCCCCTCGTCATATCGTTGTCATAGGCCCGTAGATACTCGGCAAAGCTGCTCCACGGATAGCGCTCGATCAGAGCAATACCCGCCTCCTGCGGATTAGCGTGTACAGAGCGAACAGCCTCCATCACCTGCCAGTCGGTATCGAGCGAGCGGCGCTCAAAACGGTCCCGAAACAGATGGCCCGTGCGCCCGGTACGTTTATTGAACCGACGGGCATACGTCAGCAGCAACCGCTGCATGGCTGCGCTCATTTCGTCCTCATAATCCAAAAGCACCAGATCCACGTGGTCGCCCATAAGGCACCACGCCACAATCGTCACCCGGGCATCGCGGCAGCACTCGCGCATCAGTTCCAGAAACTCCCAGCGGTCGCCATCGGCCTCAAAGATCAGTTGCTTGCCTGTACCGCGGGCACAGACATGGTAAAAGCCGGTGACCGTTCTCCAAACGCGCTGCATGACGCTCCCCTCGCCGGGATCTGCTTGCCATCCAATACAGCACGATTGAAGCGTGCCATCAAAACATTCACGCAAAATAACTGCGCCGCACGGCAAAAGGCAGTATACAGGCGGCGAACGGCATCATAGCTACAGGTCAGACAACGCGACATAGTCAAAAGCTTGAACAGAACCGACCCCCTTCAGCGAACCGCACAGCCGCAAACAGCTTTGTTAAATCGCTTCAATTGAAAGTTCCGCGCTTCTCGCTACGAAAACTGAGCCGTTCGCCGAATATTCCGTGCATTTCGCGGTATTATAGGGGCTGCATGTCATGTCCCTTTCGAAGGGTCGCCCGGCAATCGCCAGCCACGACCCCCAGACGGGACGCCAACACGATAGAGAGGAGAGGCATGCAGTACTCACAGGAAGTGGAGAACATGTGCCCCGTTGCCAAGGGTGCATACCACGGCCCCGCACCCATCCCCGAGGAGGGCAAGTGGGTCCAGGCTAAGGAGATTTCCGACATCTCCGGTCTTACGCACGGTGTGGGTTGGTGCGCACCTCAGCAGGGCGCCTGCAAGCTCACGCTGAACGTCAAGGACGGCATCATCGAGGAGGCCCTCGTTGAGACCATCGGCTGCTCGGGCATGACCCACTCTGCCGCCATGGCTTCCGAGATCCTTCCCGGCAAGACCATCCTCGAGGCCCTCAACACCGACCTCGTCTGCGACGCCATCAACGTTGCTATGCGCGAGATCTTCCTGCAGATCGTTTACGGCCGCAGCCAGACCGCGTTCTCCGAGGGCGGCCTGCCCGTGGGCGCCTCCCTCGACGACCTCGGCAAGGGCCTTCGCTCTCAGGTCGGCACCATGTTCGGCACCAAGGCCAAGGGCGCTCGTTACCTCGAGCTCGCTCAGGGCTACGTCACCCGCATGGCTCTCAACGACAAGAACGAGATCATCGCGTTCGAGTTCCTGAACCTCGGTAAGTTCACCGACGCCGTCAAGGCCGGCAAGACCCCCGAGGAGGCCATCGCTGGCGCTATGGGCCACTATGGTCAGTGGGAGAACGCTGCCAAGTACATCGACCCGCGCACCGACGAGGAGACTCACTCCGTCGCCAGCGTGTTCCCGGTTCACGAGTAGAAAGGGAGGGAAATAACTATGACTGTTACGTTCGAAGGTTACGAGCGCCGCGCTGACAAGATCAACAAGTGCCTCGCCGACAACGGCATCGCCTCCCTCGAGGAAGCTCTGCAGATCTGCACCGACAAGGGCTTCAACCCGCGTGAGATCGTCAACAACACCCAGTCCATCGCCTTCCAGAACGCTGAGTGGGCCTACACCCTCGGCTGCGCTCTCGCTGTCAAGCGCGAGGCCAAGACCGCTTCTGAGGCTGCTGCCATCATCGGCGAGGGCATCCAGGCCTTCACCGTTCCCGGCTCCGTCGCCGAGGACCGCAAGGTCGGTCTGGGCCACGGCAACCTGGGCGCTATGCTGCTCTCCGACGACACCGAGTGCTTCGCCTTCCTGGCCGGCCACGAGTCCTTCGCTGCCGCTGAGGGCGCTATCGGCCTGGCTCTGAACGCCAACAAGGCTCGCAAGAAGCCGCTGCGCGTCATCCTCAACGGTCTGGGCAAGGACGCTGCTCAGATCATCGCCCGCATCAACGGCTTCACCTATGTGAAGACCCAGTTCGACTACTACACGGGCGAGCTCAAGGTCGTCGAGACCATCCCCTACTCCGATGGTCCCCGCGCTGCCGTTAACTGCTACGGCTCCGACGACGTCCGCGAGGGCGTTGCCATCATGTGGCACGAGAACGTCGACATCTCGATTACCGGTAACTCCACCAACCCCACGCGCTTCCAGCACCCCGTCGCTGGCACCTACAAGAAGGAGCGCATCGAGGCTGGCAAGAAGTACTTCTCCGTCGCTTCTGGTGGCGGCACTGGCCGTACCCTGCACCCGGACAACATGGGCGCCGGCCCTGCCTCTTACGGCATGACCGACACCATGGGCCGTATGCACTCCGACGCCCAGTTCGCCGGTTCTTCCTCCGTGCCTGCGCACGTCGACATGATGGGTCTCATCGGCATGGGCAACAACCCCATGGTCGGTGCCACCGTCGCCTGCGCTGTCGCCGTCGAGGAGGCCCTCAAGGCCTAATCGCGCCTGCGCGATGCTCATATAGTTGAGCTTAGGAGCCGCTACCTTTCGAGGTGGCGGCTCTTTTTGTTTGCGCTGTCGCCGGGCAGCTAATGCCGATATATCAGTTGGGGCGAAATACGAGATGTGATGAGATGGAGCGTCAGAGCGTCCATGACGCCCACCTGCCATATTCGCCCTTTACCGATTTGCCGAGTCTTTGCGATACCTTTGCCGATTACTCGTGCGACAATGCGCCGGACGAGAAAGGAATCCGATGGAATCGACTGATGTACTGGTAATTGGATCTGGCATTGCGGGCCTTTGCGCCGCCATAGAAGCAGCACGTGCGGGCGCAACCGTTACCATCGCAAGCGCCGGCAAGACCATGAGCGGATCGAGCTTCTTCCCCGGAACCTGGGGCCTGGGCCTCATCGGTCCCACCGACACGGCCGACGAGCAGGACCTCATCGACACCATCCAGACCGTCGGCGGCGGCGTTGCCGACCCCGAGCTCGTCCAGACGTTCGTCCATGGCATTCCCCGGGCAATTACATGGCTCGAACGGGAGCTGGGTGTTGAGCTCCAGCGTCCGCAAAGTGCCGCGAGCGCCCAGCAGAAGCAGTTTATCCCCTGCTTTGACCATAAGACGCGTATGTGGCGCGGCCTCACCCGCAAGCCGCTTGAGGACGCGTGTGCGGCCCAGATTGAGTTGCTCGGCATTCGCCTGCTTCCCCGCCACGAGCTTATCGACCTTATTGAGGACACGCCCGGAAAGATTGTCGGCGCCACGCTCTACGACCGTGCAAACGAGCATCTCGTACCTATGGCAGCCAAGGCCACTATCATCGCCGCCGGAGGCACGGGCGGACTGTTCGAGCACAGCCTCACTTCGGCAGACGTGCTCAGCTCCTCGCAGGCCATCGCACTGGCACACGGCGCAACGCTCACTAATATAGAGTTCATGCAGATGATGCCGGGCTTTATCGGGCCCAAGCGCAACCTTGTCTTTAACGAGAAGACCTGGCGCTACGTACATGTAGACCAGCCGGTCGATATCGCCGACGACAAGCTGGACGACCTGCTTGAACAGCGCTCCGGATATGGCCCCTTCACGTCACGCTTGGCCTCCCGCGCCATCGATCTTGCCATCGATCAAGCGGGCGCCGAAGGCCTGGCGCTCCACTACGATTTCCCCCGCGAGGACGTCCCCGAGTTTGTGCAGACCTTTGCCACCTGGCTACAAGACGAGCACGGCATCGCACCGACCGACGAGATGCGTGTGGCGATGTATGCCCACGCTGCCAATGGCGGCATCAAAATCGACAAGACTGCATACACGGGCGTTGAGGGCCTCTACGCCTGTGGCGAGGCAACAGGCGGTATGCACGGCGCCGATCGCATCGGAGGCCTGTCGAGCGCCAACGGCATCGTATTTGGGCGCATCGCGGGCGCATCGGCAGCCCTTGCAGCGCAGAAAGAGCCTGAGGCAGCCCTGAAGGCGGATATCGCCCTCCCCCAGTACGGCATTGCCACAACAGATGCCGAACGCCTGACACACAGCCTTAAACACACGATGAGCACCTATTGCATGATCAACCGCACAGAGACGGGCCTATCCGAGGCACTACACGAGCTTGAGGGCTTGAAGACGGAGGCAACGACCTTGAGCACGCAGAAAGTCCAGGGCAGCGAAGTCGCAGCCCTCGCCCGCCTTCAATCGCAGATTCAACTAGCACAGGAAATGGTCAAAGCCATGCGCAAGCGAACCGAAAGCCTGGGTTCGCACTATCGAGCGGACTAAGCTGAGCACCCATCTAGAGCAGAACACAACTAATCGATATCTATTGAGCCCAACGGCGGACTTTAGCACTATCGAAATTGTGCTGGAAAAGAAACGCCATCATATCCGTGATATAGACCCTTTTATGTCCTCGCGGTCGCGTATCCTCTTTAGGCATGTAGTTACCACATGATGAAGGCGAATAACGCGTAGCCCACCGACAGAGAGGAAGAGATATGGAAGACCCCATCCAGGCCGAGATAATCCTGTACCAGTCCGAGGGGGCAAACGTGCCGGTACAGGTCTACTACAAGGACGAGACCCTTTGGGTCTCACAGGCGGCAATGGCCGAGCTGTTCGACGTCTCCGTCTCGACGATTTCCGAGCATCTCGTCAACATCTTCGCCAGCGGGGAACTACAAAAGACCAGCTCAACTAGTTTTTCCGGTTTTTCCGGAAAAACCTCCCCAAAGGGCGGCAGACCGAAAACCTACTACAATCTCGATGCCGTTATCGCCGTCGGGTACCGTGTCAACTCGATGCGTGCGACCCGCTTCCGTCAATGGGCGACGGCGACCCTCAAGGAGTACATCACAAAGGGCTTCGTCCTCAACGACGACATGCTCAAGAACGGCCGGCCCTTCGGCAAGGACTACTTCGACGAGCTGCTCGCCCGCATCCGCGACATCCGCGCGAGCGAGCGGCGCATGTGGCTCAAGATCACCGACATCTTCCAGGAGTGCAGCTTCGACTACGACAAGGACTCGACCATAGCCAAGAACTTCTACGCCGCGGTCCAGAACAAGATGCACTACGCCGTCACCGGGCACACCGCGGCCGAAATCGTCCAGGAGCGCTCCGACCCATCCAAGCCCAACATGGGTCTCACGTCGTGGAAGGGAGGTCCCGAGGGCCGCATCCACTCCTCTGACGTCACCGTGGCCAAGAACTACCTTTCCGAGGACGAGATAAGGCAGCTGAACCGCCTCGTCACAATGCTGCTCGACACGCTCGAGGACAGGGCCGAGCGGCACGTCCTGACGAGCATGGAGGATTGCGAACGTCTGCTCGACGGCTTCCTGACCTTCAGCGGGCGCGAGGTGCTCAAGGGCCTCGGTAACCGCAACAAAAAGACGGCGGACAAGATCGCCAAGGAGCGCTTCCACGAGTTCCAGAAGCTCCAGGACAAGACCTACGAGAATGACTTCGAGCGGATGGTGAAGCGCCTGAACGGCAAGGCGTAACGGGCAGCACGCGGGCCGACAAAGCGCCAGTCGTCACCCATTTTCGTGGGGTCGCGAAAATGGGTGACGACTTAACCACGCCGACGGCAAACGGTAATTTGGACAGCGGTATTGACGCGGGACTCCACAGGGCCCGCGTCCAGAGGAAAGGCGGCTGTCCCCGAGGACAGACGCCTTTCTTCGTTTATTAGCATCCCAACGAGAGGATAGAATCATCCACCGAGGTGATTCGGATGTGGAGAATAAAGATGGACGAAACAAACGTTATCGTCAAATTCGGCGGAAACATCGACAGCGTCGACATCAATACGTTCACGAAGACCGTCCTCGGCTACGCGAGCGCCATGCAGGCGGCATGCGGTGATATCGACGCGTCCCAGGCGCTCGACATCCGAATCGGCGAGACGAGGCCCGGATGCCTGGAGGTAGACCTCAAGCTCGTCACCGACTCCATCAAGGGAATGATCGACTTCGCCTCCGCCGCCGCACCCGTCCTTCCGCAGGTGGTCGCAACGGCAACGGAACTGTATAAGCTGCTCTCCTTCCTCGGCAAAAACGGCAAGGAGGAGACCGCGACAATTGAGTCCGGCAAGAACCGCGTGACCGTTGTGGCATCGAACGCCAAGAGGATGACGGTCAACCAGAACACGTACAACATCTACACGGGGAACCCCGACGCCACGAAGTCCATCGTCAACTCTTTCAAGGAACTCGAGAGCCGCCCCGAGATCGAGTCGCTTGAGATCATCGACCCGAAACCCGAAGGCGCACACTTCAAGGCGGATCGCGATGACTTCCAGTACATGGCCGCCGCCCCGCTCTATGAGGGCGCCGACACCAAGACGGTCATCTCGACCGAGCAGCCCCTGTCCCTGCTCAAGGTCGTGCTGAGGAAATCGACGAAGAGCATGTGGCGCTTCGGCTGGAACGGCGTCCCCATCTCGGCGAACATATCCGACACCGACTTCTTCGACCATTTCTCCGACTACAGCTTCGGGATCGGTGACGTCCTCATCGCCGACATGAAGATCACGAAGCGCTACAACAGGGACCTCAACACGTACATGAACGAGCGCTACGAGATCGTGAAGGTTCATGACAAGAAGACGGCGCCGAAGAACCAGCCGCTGATTTAATTTAATCCTTAATCGCGCTAATCTTTTATATACTTTATTCCTTAGCTGTGCTAATATTTAATTGTCGAAAGGAGTTAGGCGGTGACTAAGAAGAGGGACCTCGAGCGGGAGCTGACCGACGCAGGCTACGTAAAGCTCAGCGGCACCGGCGCCAAGCACGACAAGTTCCGCCGCGGGGACGTGACGGTGACAGTGCCCAGGCACCGGGAGATAAAGGAGACGACCGCGAGGGGAATCAGGAAGGAAGCGGGGCTGCTCTAGCCCCGCCCCTCCCCTTCACCGCAGGAAAGGAGACCACCATGATCGTCATGCAGGAGTTCGAGGTCTACCCCGACCCCGAGGGCGGCTATGCCGTAGAGCCGTGCGGGCTTGCCGGCGCCACCGAGGGCGATACCTACGAGGAGGCCGTGGAGATGGCCGTCGACTGGCTGCGCGTCCACGCCCTGGCAGCACTGGAGCGCGGGACGGAGTTCGAGGGCGGCGGGCTTGGCCATGCGCCGTCTCATGGCGGCACGATCGTCACCGTCGCGACCAACGTCGAACTGTCCGACATCCCCGCCGTGACCGCCGCCGAGGCCGCCGAGATGCTCGGCGTGAGCACCGCACGCGTGGCGCAGCTCTGCCGCGACGGGAGCCTGAGCAGCTGGAGGGTCGGCAACACCCGCATGGTGTCGCGAGACTCCATCGAGTACCGCCTCGCCGCAAAGCCCGGGGCGGGCAGGCCGTGCAAGGCCGCGACGGTCTAGCTCAAGAAACAAAGAAACCCCGTGCGGCAATCTTGGCGGATCCGCACGGGGCATATGCCCTCCGGCAAAAAGGGAAAGGCTGGACCATTATATGTCAGCCAACGATACTTCAAGTTCAAAACTCGGCTCCAAGCGCGAGGTCGCGCGCGGCAAGTGGGTGATCTGCGTCCAGGCGGGCTTCCGCGCGGACGGGCACGTGCGGCGCGTGTCGCGCACCGTATACGGCACCGAGACCGAGGCCGATATCGCAATCGCGCAGCTCGCGCAGGAGCTGGGCGTATCCCAGGCGGCGCATGCGGGCGTGACGCTCGACATGTACTACTGGGGCGTGTTCCGCGACTCCCCCAGCAACCGCGGCAAGCCGCGCTCAAAGGCAAGCCTGCGTGAGTACGACGGACAGATGTGCAACTACATCTTCCCCGTCCTGGGGAGCATCGACATCTCCGAGATAACCCACGACATGATGCGCAGCTGTATCGAGCGCTCAGGCGCGCCGGCCAAGACCAAGACCACGCTGCGCGCCGTCATGCGCCGCGCCTTCGACGACGGCTGGGTAACGGTGGAGCCCTTCCGCCGGCGCGTCATCGCGCCCAAGACGAAGCAGGCGCCCGTGGAGCCGTGGAGCATCCCAGAGGCCGCCGAGGCGCTGCGCAGGCTCGCCGCCAGCGATGACCGCGCGGATCTGGTCATGAACGCCTACTTGATTTTGGGCCTGAGCGGCCTGCGCAAGGAGGAGGCGCTGGCGGTGCGTCCGTGCGACCTCAAGGTCACCACGACCTACGACTTCGCCACGGGCCAGCCGACCGTCTCGGAGTACATCGAGGTCTGCCGCGCGTACACGGACGAGGACGGCGTGAAGGAGACCAAGAACGCCCATTCCGTGCGCACCGTGCCGGTTTTATTGGCAGGCCGCGAGCGCCTGCACCAGATCATGGACGAGTTGCGACCGAGCATAACCGTCGAGGGCGGCACTTCGGTTACGAAGCAGGTGCGCGAATGGAGCGGGCAGCGCATCGTGAACATGCGCGGCGACAACCTCGTGCGCGCCTGGCGGCGCATGTGCGTACGCCATGACCTGCGGTATATCCCGCCAAAGGCCCTGCGCCACACGTCCGAGACCATCATGGCGGCGACCGAGGTCGACCCCCTGAGCATCATGGATTTGCACGGGCATACGGACCTGGGGACAGATTACCGCCAGAACATCAAACCGGGCCTCGCGGAGCGCGAGAAGGCCGCCAGGCAGGTCGGGCGCGCCCTGCAGATCGTCGAGGGCGGCGCCGCGGACGGCGGTTTTAATGGCCCCGGTCGCAGCGCGGAGACGCTCTAAAACGGCGTTCCCTAGGTCCATTACCTGTTAAATGCATAAAACGCCCCCTGCCGCGCATAAACGGCAGGGGGCGTAAAACGCGAACGGTAACGGACGGTTATGATTTGGCTTCTCGGTAAACAAAAAAGGTCAGCGCCGAAACGCTGACCTGTGCGTTCTTTGGTGGGCCGTCAGGGGGTCGAACCCTGGACCTTGGGATTAAGAGTCCCCTGCTCTACCAACTGAGCTAACGACCCAAAGCTAAAGTCCGCAGTGGCGGACTTTAGAGTAGATATCGTGTGGTGGGCCGTCAGGGGTTCGAACCCTGGACCTTGGGATTAAGAGTCCCCTGCTCTACCAACTGAGCTAACGACCCGATATCAACACGAAGCAAGAACTGGGGTGGGTAAAGGGACTCGAACCCTCGACCTACGGGACCACAACCCGTCGCTCTAGCCAACTGAGCTACACCCACCGTGTCCTGTGCGCTTCGCGCTCGACTATTATTGCAAGGAACGCCACGCGATGCAAGCCCCAATTTTCAAGAATTTTGAAAAGAGTTTTTCGGGCGCGTTTCGAGCAATTCCCACCGGTTTCATAGGAGTAAACTTGCCCCACCGCAAATGCTCGAAAGGACCAGCATGAAAGAACTCTCCAACCGTACGGCAACGTTTACCGATTCGGTCATCCGCCGCATGACGCGCATCTCCAATAAGTATGGCGCCGTCAACCTCTCGCAGGGCTTCCCCGACTTCGATCCCCCGGCGCAGCTGCTCGAGAGCCTGAGCAGCATCGCGACCGACCCCGAGCCGCTCTATCACCAGTACTCCATCACTTGGGGCTCCCAGGCCATGCGCGAGACGCTCGCGGCCAAGCAGGAGCACTTTATGGGCATGCCGATCAACCCCAACGAGAACATCGTGGTCACATGCGGCTCCACCGAGGCCATGATGGCCGCCATGATGACGGTCACGAACCCCGGAGACAAGGTCGTCATCTTCTCGCCGTTCTACGAGAACTACGGCGCCGACACAATCCTTTCGGGCGCTGAGCCCGTCTATGTGCCGCTCAACCCGCCCACGTTCGACTTCGATCGCGAGGTCCTCGAGGCGGCCTTCCGCGACAACGATCCCAAGGCCATCGTCCTGTGCAACCCTTCCAACCCCTGCGGCAAGGTCTTTACGCGCGAGGAGCTCACCTTTATCGCCGACCTGTGCAAAAAGTACGACGCCTACTGCATCACCGACGAGGTATACGAGCACATCGTCTACGCGCCCCACGAGCACGTCTATATGGCCACGCTGCCAGGCATGTTCGAGCGCACCATCAGCTGCAGCTCGCTGTCCAAGACCTACTCCATCACCGGTTGGCGCCTGGGCTACACCATCGCCCCGGCCGAGATTACCGAACGCATCAAGAAGGTCCACGACTTCCTCACGGTGGGCGCCGCCGCTCCCCTGCAGGAAGCCGTCGTCACCGCCCTCAACTTCGACGACAGCTATTACGAAGAGGTCCTCGACCTCTACACCGCCAAGCGCGACCTGTTCTGCCAAGGGCTCGACAGTATCGGTCTTGAGCATAACGTGCCGCAGGGCGCCTACTACGTCATGATGGACATCTCTGAGTTTGGCTATGACAGCGACCTCGAATTCTGCGAGGACCTCGCATCTAAGGTGGGCGTGGGTGCCGTTCCCGGTTCGAGCTTCTTCCGTGAGCCCGTCAACCATCTGATTCGTTTCCACTTTGCCAAGCGAGACGAGACGCTTAACGCGGCACTGGAGAACCTCAAGTCGCTACGTGATAAAATCAAGCCGCGCGGGTAAGGACGGCCCGGCAACTAAAGCAACCAAAGAAGCCCCGCACCGCCCGCCGCGTTGCAGGGCTTCTTTTTATAGCGCTTTCTTAAATGGTTTAGAGCTCTATACTTTAGTCACGGAGCAACTCGTCCCAGAGAGAGGAATACTATGGCAGAGCAGCAGCTTATCGGAGCACTCGAGGCCGGCGGCACCAAGATGGTCTGTGCCACGGGCTATGCGGACGGTACGGTCCTGGAGCGCGAGCAGATCGCGACCACGACCCCGCAGGAGACCGTCGAGGCCGTCAACGCATGGTTTGCAGACAAGGGCATCGCCGCCCTGGGCATCGGCGCCTTTGGCCCCACCGCGGTCAACCCTGCCTCGCCCCAGTACGGCAAGATCTTAGAGACGCCCAAGACCGCATGGCGCTACTTCGACCTGCTGGGCACCATCCAAAACGAGCTCAATATCCCCTGTGGCTACGACACCGACGTCAACGTCGCCTGCTTGGGCGAGGTCACCTTTGGCTGCGCGCAGGGCCTCACCGACGTGGTGTACCTGACGATCGGCACCGGCGTGGGTGCCGGTGTGCTCTCGGGCGGCCAGCTCGTGCACGGCATGATGCACCCCGAGGCCGGCCACATCCTAGTCACGCGCGACCCGCGCGACACCATCGGCGAGCATAGCGCCTGCCCCTTCCACGACAACTGCCTCGAGGGCCTCATCGCCGGCCCCGGCGTTAAAAAGCGCTGGGATGGCAAGAGCGCCGGAGACATGGCCGATGACCCGGAGGCCATGGACCTGCTCGCAGGCTATCTGGCACAGGCGCTCATGACCTACACGCTGTGCTATGCCCCGCAGAAGATCATCATCGGCGGCGGTGTGGCCGACCACACCCCTATCGTGCCGCTCGCACGCAAAAAGTGTGCCGAGATGCTCAACGGCTACATCGTCACGCCCGAGGTCAACGATATCGACACCTACATTGTCAACAATAGCCTTGAGGGCAAGCAGGGCATCATGGGCTGCCTGGCCCTGGGTGCCGCCGCGCTTCAGCAGTAGGCGCGCCAAAGGGGCGCCACGACGTCCAGCAATCCCATCCTACGGAATAACGCCGCCACGCCCCGTATAAGCCCCCAAACAAAGAAAGGCCGCTAGGACCAAGCAATGTGTCCTAGGCGGCCTTTTTAGCACATATGAGCGATCGTAGAAGATATCGAAGCACAACGCCCGTCATCGCTCCGCAGCAGTCGATCATCACATCAGTAATCATACCGGCGCGACCGGGCACAAAGAGCTGAATCGTCTCGTCGATCGAGGGGATCAGCAGCAAGAACACCGCCGTGGGAAGCAGCACGTCAAAGGTGCGACGGCCCTCGATATCAAAAGCGTGCGTCGCCAGAATGCCGAGCACCATGTACTCGGTAAAATGCGCGCACTTGCGAACGACGAAGTTGGTCACCCACTCATACGGAAGCCCCATGCCGTGCAGAAAGCCGCGAACGGCCTCCATAATCGACAAGCTCAATGAACCGGACCCCGTGCCGGGAACCATCGAATTGCCCCAGATGAGCAGCACCATCAGGCAGGTCGCGACCGCCCATTTTCGATCGAGTTTAAGCATGCGGAAGTTATGCCTCCGCACAGAGCGGCTCAAAGCTGGCGGTGCCACCCTCGATAACACTCAGATAGGCACGGCCCGTGCGCCTCACCGCTGCAGACTGCAGGCGGTCAATCTCCTCCTCGAGAATCTGATTGACGCGCTCGTGACGACGGTTCTCCATGATGCCAGCAGCGATGGCCTCGGCACGCTCGATACCTTCACGCGAAATGCGGGCGGTATCCTCGGGGAACACGGCGCTGTGACGACCGACGTAAGCGGGGGCAGCGGGCTGAGGAGCAGGCGTAAACACCGGAGCGGCAACGGGAGCAGGCTCGATGACCTCGTCCAAAATTGCGGCAGCGGCTGCCCACATGCCCTCGTGGCCCGAATAATCGGCCATGGGGACGTCTTCCTCGGAAGTCGCATCGACAGGCTCGTCAACTGCGACGGACCGGGACGCGGAGGCCGGGACATCAACCGGGGCAGCGACCACATACGGCATGTCGTTCGAGATGACCGGCTCGTCAAGGTCATCAAGATCGATGGCCGCAGCAGAGGCGTCGCTGATGATCGGCATGTTGGCAAGGTTCGCGTTGTACGGCACCGCCTCCGCCGCCTGCTGCTGTGCAGGGGCGCCCCACAGCGAGCTTTCGGCAGCGCGGCGGGCGGCAATAGTCTCCTCGTCGACGGCCAGCGGCTCGTCGGCGTAGGGGTCAGCGGCGGTGGCGGCGGCCGGGGTCACGGGCACGGCAGTGTCATACGTAACGGATTGAGCCGTGGCGGCGTTGTTGGCGGCGTTAGCCACGAGCGCCACAAAGGTGGCCGTGCTGCCCGCAGGGGCGGCATGAGAGCCCGAGACGGCGCGCGCAGCGGCAGCGATGTCATCGCGGTTATAGGAGCCGGTCTGTCCGCCGTAGGTGAGTTCGTCGATAGCGACCTGGTAGACGTCGCGTGAGCGCGTGGGATCGCAGCTGACCGGCGAATCGTCGTCGAGCATGCTATCGATCATGGACCAGGCGTCGGCCTCGCTCATGGCGTCTGCGGCGCGAGCGATGGTGGGGACGCCATCGTCGGCACGACGGCGCTGGAATGCACCGGTCAGGCCGGAGAAAACTGAAGAGGGCTGCGCGGCGTTTGCCTGAACGGCAGGAGCCGCAGTAGCAACGCCCTGAGGAGCAGCCCACTGCTGTTGAGCGGGCATCGAGGCGGTCTGGAACTCATTTTGATGCTGGTTGACGTTCGCGGCGCCACCCATGGCGTCGGGCTGGAACAGGCGCTCGGCATGCTGCGCGCGATATTCAGAAATGCCGAGCGAGGCGGCATAGATACCCACGCCCGCCACCGCACCCACGGCAAAGGGAACAGCGCCCGCGACGACCGTCTCGTTCACCGACGAAAACGGCAGCGTGGCAGCATACATCACCACGGGAGCGGCAAGGCCGATTCCGCAGGAAAGTCCAGCAAGGACTGCTCGTTGTGTTGCATCAGAAGAAGCCATGAGCTCTCCCCATCTTCCAGCACCCAAATCGCATCATTCAGTTGGCTGCGCGAGAGAAGATGAAGCGGGGCTATGCCCCAAAGCAACGGTATATGGTTCGTTTCATCTGCGTTTTCCGTCGCGAAGCTTAACAGCTATTATGCGAAACCCCTTTGGGGATTGCAAGCGACGAAGCGGGATTGAAACGGGAAAATCGCTGCTTGCCGGTCGTGAGGTCAATATTCGTTGGCGAGCGGCTATACGAAAAGGGCCAGGATCTAAACCCCGGCCCTTCTGGCATGTCTATGGCTGTTGTCGCGTGCGGCAAGCGACTTAGAACGTCTGCTCGTAATCGCTGTGCTTTTTTGCCGAACGCACCAGGAACTCCTGGTTGGTATTGGTGCCCTTGAGGCCCTTGATAAACGACGCGGCCGCGCGCTCGGTATTGTTCATGCCGGCGAGGATGCGGCGCAGGCCAAAGACGAACGGGCGCATCTGCTCGTCGACCAGCAGGTCCTCGTTGCGCGTGCCCGAGGCAACGGGATCGATGGCCGGGAAGATACGGCGGTCGGCCAGGTCGCGGTCGAGCTTGAGCTCCATGTTGCCGGTACCCTTGAACTCCTCAAAGATGACCTCGTCCATCTTGGACCCGGTATCGATGAGGGCGGAGGCCAGGATGGTGAGCGAACCGCCGTTCTCGATGTTGCGGGCAGCGCCCAAGAAACGCTTGGGCGGATACAGGGCCGCCGAATCGACGCCGCCCGACAGGATACGGCCCGAGGCAGGTGCCGCCAAGTTGTAGGCGCGAGCAAGACGTGTGATGGAGTCGAGCACCACCACGACGTCGCCACCCAGCTCCACGATGCGTTTGGCACGCTCGATCACGAGCTCTGCCACGCGAGTATGGTTGTCGGCAGGCATATCGAAGGTCGAGGCCACGACCTCGCCCTTGATGGAGCGCTGCATGTCAGTGACCTCTTCGGGGCGCTCGTCGACGAGCAGGCAGATGAGGTGCACCTCGGGATTGTTGATCGAGATAGACTGGCAGATCTTCTTGAGAATCGTGGTCTTGCCGGCTTTTGGCGGCGACACGATCAGGCCGCGCTGGCCCTTGCCGATCGGCGACACGATATCGATGGCGCGACCGGTGATGGAATCCTTGCCGTGCTCCATACGCAGAGGCTCATTGGGATAGACCGGGGTGAGGTCGCCGAACTTGGGGCGGTTACGGGCCTGCTCGGGATCAAGGCCGTTGACGGTCGTGATCTTGGCAAGGCCGGCGCGCTTGTCGCCGCCGCGTGAGGGGCGCAGCGAGCCCTCGATCACATCACCCGTACGCAGGCGTGCGGAGCGGATGAGATATGCGGGAACAAAGGCGTCGTCGCTGGACTTCATGTAGCCGTGGGCATGGATGATGCCGGAGCTATCCGGGCGAATCTGCAGAATGCCCTTGATGTCACGGAAGCCCTCGGCCTTCGCAGCGGTGGTGTAGATTTCCTCGACGAGTTCGGCCTTCTTCTTGCCGGTCGTCTCGATCTCGAACTCCTTGGCCTTTTCACGCAGCTCGGCGACCTTCATGGCCGTGAGTTCCTCGCGCGAAAGCGTGGGCTCAGTCGGGGCGGCGTTGCGCTCCTTATTACGCTGCTTGCGATCGCGCTGACGGTTGCGGCGGTCGTTGTTGCGCTCGTCTTTGCGCTCGTTGCGCTCGTCGTTGCGCTTGTGCTGACGGCGGTTGGGGCGGGCGTTCTCGTCGGTCTCGGCGGTCGTGGCGCCCTTGGCCGCCGGAGTTGCCGTGTCGGTGTCGGCAGGGACTTCGTTATCGGCCTTGGTATCGACATCGGCGTTGGGCTCGGTATCGGCCTGCTGCTCGACGGCCTTAGCCTTTGCAGACTTCTTGCGCGTACGCTTGGGCTTCTCGGCTGCCGGCTGACCGGCGTTCTCAGCATCGGGAGCGGAGTCGACGGTTGCCTCGGCGACCTCGTTGCCAGTATCCTCGAACGCGTCCTTTTTCGAACCCTTGACCTTGGACGAGCGCTTAGCGGCCGTGCGACGGCTACGACCGGGGCGAACATCGGCGGGCTCGCCCTCTGCGGGTGCTCCGGCTTCGGTGGCAGCGGCTCCCTGGGCAGGAGCATCGGCGACGGGCGCAGGCGCGGCGGTCATCGCGGCGTCCTGAGCTGCGGCTGCTGCAGCGGCGGCGGCAGCCTTCTCGGCCTCGACGAAGGCCTTGGGCTTGCGGCCGCGACGGTGCGGGCGAAGAGCGGGATCGACGACGGGAACCTCGTTGGCCTCGGCGGGTGTTGCAGGCTCAGAGGGATGCGAACCCTCCCCTACTGCAGAACGAGCCGGAGCTTCACCGGATTCTTGAGCCGCTTGCTCAGCATCCTGCTGAGACTTGGCCGCACGACGACGCGTGCGCGGAGCCGGCTTATCGGTCGGCTGCCCCGCGACAGGGGCCTCGGTGGCCGCAGGCGCTTCGGAGACGACCGGCGCTGCAAGCTCGGTCAGTGCCGCGGCCTCGCGCTCGGCGGCACGGCGACGGGCGCGCACAACCTGAGCCTCGCTGATTTGCGCCAGCGCACGGGCCTGTGCAACCTCATCGGAAATCGGCGCGGAGGAATCGGCAACGGTGCGCTTGGCCCGCGTCGCGCGCGCGGCGCGACGTTTGGGCTTATCGGCCTCCTCGCCGTCAGCGGCGGGCTTAGGCGCACGACGCGTGCGCTTGGGCTTTACGGGCGCGGCATCCTCTTCGGCGGCAGGGGCAACTCCCTCGCCAGCGGCAGGCGCGACCTTCTCAGCCGATGCGGGCGCAGGCGTCGAAGCGGCCTTGGGGGCCTCAGGATCCGAGACCTGCACCGGCGCAGGCATCACGACCTGGTCCGACGCAACCGGTGCAGCGGGAGCGGTTTGTGCCATCGTTATTTCGTTTTCTTGCTGTTGATCAGACACAGTGTTTGCTCAACTTTCTTTTCAAGCCCTGTGATCACATGCTCCCTGCATATACCTTCAGGGCGGCTAAACAGTCTAGCTCCGTCAAATACCGACGGACATCATTGATCTGTATCGAGATGATTGCGTCATATACGCAGCGTTAGTGTAACACAACCGCAATCACCTGCAACTTAGTCATTGGACGTTCTTAAACGCCCAGTCATTAGGGACACTCTCCCTCAAAAGCGCCTTGAAATATCGCGCCAGAGGAGTGAGGTCGTGGCATCCGGAATAGCCGCGCCACGAAACGCGCCTATCTACTACGTTTGACCCGCGACCCCTGACCATCCCCTCGATCTTCCTAAAATCGCAAGCCCGCTACCTGCGGTTTTAATATCGCACCTTTAAACATGGTCCGGGGTATGCGACTAAACGTAGTAGATAGGCCCGATTCGTGGCGAACGGTTTCGCACTGCTCTCCCCCGGGACAAAAATGGTCCGTTTTCCTCCGTCCCCGAGGGGTCATTTTCAAAACTATGGCGGATTACGGTGTAAGAACGGCGCAAGCCAACCATACCTTACATTTTTAATATTCGGCAAGCCGCCTACCTGCGGTTTTATTTTCACTGCTGTCGCTATGGTCGCCAGGCAGCGATTCAGCCCCGTAAACCGGTATAGTTGCGTTTTTGTAGCATTTTCCAACACGCCAAAAAGCCCCGTCAAACGCAAAAAGCCCGACCTCCGCATGGGAGATCGGGCTCACAGGGCTCAGCAAAGCCGAACCTACACGGTCAAACGACCCGTAGATTACATCTGCTCGGGGGCAGTCACGCCAACGAGGGTAAGCACCAGGGCGAGCGTCACGCGGACAGCGTCGCAAGCGGCCAGACGGGCGCGCGAAAGCTCGGGGTCGACGGGACGGCCCTCGCTCGGCAGAACCTGGCAGGCAGCGTAGAAGCTGTGGAAGTCGCCGGCGAGCTCCTCGGCAAAGTGAGTCAGACGGAACGGGGCGCGGTCGCGAGCGCAGCTGGCGATGAGATCGGTGAGCTCGTTGAGCTTACGCGAAAGGGCGAGCTCGGTCGGGTCGGTCAGCAGCGAGTAATCGACGTTCTCACCGATGGCCTTGGCGGCGACGGCCTTCATGCCCATATCGTCAGCCTGCGCGGGCGTAACGTCGGCGGCACGACGCAGGATGGAGCACACGCGGGCATGAGCGTACTGCACGTAGTACACCGGGTTGGAGTTGTCGCGCTTCTTAACGGCTTCGATGTCGAAGTCGACCATCTGGTTGGAGCTCTTGGAGATGAGCGTGTAACGAGCGGCATCGGAGCCGACCTCGTCGACGAGCTCCTGCAGGGTCACCATGGTGCCCTTGCGCTTGGACATACGGACGGGCTTGCCGTTGCGCAGCAGGTTGACGAGCTGGCCCAACAGAACCTCGAACTTGCCGGGGTAACCGAGAGCGTCGCAGACGCAGCGGACGCGCTCGATGTAGCCGTGGTGGTCGGCGCCCCAGATGTCGATGACGTGGTCGACGCGCTGGAACTTATCCCAGTGATAGGCAACGTCGGAGGCGAAGTAGGTATACTCGCCGTCGGACTTGATCAGGACGCGGTCCTTGTCGTCGCCCAGATCGGTGGAGCGGAACCACAGGGCGCCGTCCTTGGTGTAGAGGTAGCCCATCTTGTCGAGCTTCTCAAAAGCGCGGTCGACGGCGGAAGTGCCGGCAGTCTCGCCCTCGGTGTCCTTCACGTACAGCGAGCGCTCGGAGTACCAGCGGTCGAAGTCGCAGTTGACGGCGTGGCAGAGGTCGCGCATGTTGTCGACCATCTTCACGTAGCCGCGCTCGCGGAAGCTCTCCATGCGCTCCTGCGGATCGGCGTCGACCCACTTGTCGCCGTCGGTGCGCCAGAACTCGGCAGCCTCATCGATGATGTAGTCGCCGCCGTAGGAGTCCTTGCCCAGGGTCTCGGCAAAGTTGTCCTGGTACGGATGGGTCTCGGGATGCTCGTCGTTCTCATCGGCAACGAAGGCGTCGCGATCGGCGATCAGCAGCTTGTGAGCCTCATCGATGTCCACGCCCTGCTTGGCGATGATATCGGCAAGCTGCATATAGCGCGTGCTGATGGAGTTGCCGAAGGTGTTCATCTGAGAGCCGTGGTCGTTGATGTAGAACTCACGCTGGATGTCGTAACCGGCGTGGTCCATAACGCGGCAGAGGGAGTCGCCCAGCGCGGCCCAGCGGCCATGGCCGATGTGCATGGGGCCGACGGGGTTGGCGGAGACGAACTCGACCTGAGTCTTCAGGCCACCACCGACGTTGGACTTAGCGAAGTCCATACCCTTCTCGCGGGCCTCGCCAAAGATGGCATTCTTGACGGCAACGGAGAGGTAGAAGTTGATGAAGCCAGGGCCGGCGATCTCGACCTTCTCGATCGCGGGGTCCTCGGGCATATGGGCAACGACGGCCTCAGCAATCTTGCGCGGGGCGCAGTGAGCCAGCTTGGCGGACTTCAGGGCCATGGTGGAGGTCCACTCGCCATGAGAAGTGTCAGCCGGTCGCTCGATGGCGCAATCGTCAAGTTCAAATGCGGAAAGGTCGCCGGCCTCCTGGGCCGCAGCAAGCGCAGCGCGTACCAGCTCTTCAATCTTCTCGGGCATAGATCCTCCTTGTGTTAAAGCCCCCGAGCTCTTGGTCACTCGTAGGGCAAAAGCCAGAGTTTGTAGCACTCTATCACAAGCGACGTACACTGTCGCAGGGTAAAGCTAATAGATATTGCATATGCACAAAAATGACTACCGCTCCTGCGCGGCAGTACAAAGTTGACGGTTTGCCTGCAGATTATGCACGCGTTGGAACTGCATAAACATATGAATGGGCAGTGCATTTTATCGAATACTCTTACCTATCGGAGTTGTGTGCTTTTCCTGCATAAAGTAAGGGTTTACGCACGTCAGCGTGGTATTCTTAACATACGTGAATTCGTATAAGTTGGAGGTAGCATGTTCTCAATCGGTCAACACGTCATTCATCCGGGTCAGGGAGTCTGCACCGTCGTCGGTTTTAGGGACGACACGCCGCAGCCCATGTTGTTGCTCGAGACCAAGCAGGGACATGCGCAGACGATCCTTATGTACCCCGTGGCGCAGGCCGATCGTTTGCACGCAGCCATCTCCCAGCAAGATGCCGAGCACCTGCTGAGCCACTACGACGAGCTGGAGTGTGACACCTTTACCGAGCGCAACAGCTCGCTCGAGGAGACGCACTTTAAGCAGCAGCTCAAGCTGGGTGCGCCCGAGACGGTCCGCGTGGCAAAAACCATGATGCACCGTATTCGCCAGGCCGAGGAAGCAGATAAAAAGCCCAGCTCCTACTACATGCGCGTACTCAAGGAAGCCAAGCGCCGCTCCATCGAGGAGTTCGCTGTGGCCCTGGGCGTCACCGAGGAGGACGCCGAAGCCCGCCTAGCCCAAGCCGCCCTCAACTAACCCATCCGCACCAAAAACCGCCACAAAGGGGACAGGCACCTTTGTGGCGGTTTTCTTGTTCTAGTAGTATTCAATCTTAGCAATACCCACGAGCACAAGGAGTCTCTTATGGCAGAGCTGCTTACCGCCGGAATCACCCGCGACCGTGCATTCGAACTGCTCAACGAGCACAACAAAGATCCGTTCCACATCACCCACGGCGAGACCGTCGAGGGCACCATGCGCTACTTTGCGCGCGAGTTCGACCCCGAGAACGAGGAGTTTTGGGGCGTTGTCGGCCTGCTGCACGACTTGGATTGGGAGGAGCATGAGGATGACCCCATGAACCACACCGTCTATGCCGCCGAGATTCTCGAGGGTGAGGGTGCGACTCCCGAGCTTATCCGTGCCATCCAGACACACACGTCCGATTTCAACTCTTCGCTGCCCAAGCCCGAGCTGCAGATGGAAAAGATCCTGTTTGCCTGCGATGAGCTCACCGGCCTGATCGGCGCCGCCGTCATCATGCGCCCGAGCAAGAGCGTCATGGACTTTACGACCAAGTCACTCAAGAAGAAGTTCAAGGACAAGCGCTTTGCCGCCGGCTGCTCGCGCGATGTAATTTCGCAGGGCGCCGAGATGCTGGGCTGGGAGCTTCCCGAGCTCTTCGACCGCACCATCGCAGCAATGCAGTCCTTCGCCCCCGACCGCGACACCTTCCAGGCTTAACACCAAAACCACCGCAAAGGCGCTTGTCCCCTTTGCGGTGGTTTTTTGCACGGGCGTTAGGGACGGACCTGGCCGGTGCCGCGGAGCTTGTATTTGTAGGTGGTAAGGGCCTCGGCGGCAAAGGGACCGCGGGCGTGGAGCTTTTGGGTCGAGATGCCGATCTCGGCACCCAGTCCAAACTCGCCGCCGTCAGTGAAGCGCGTGCTGGCGTTGGCGTACACGGCCGAGGCATCGACCGCATCCAGGAAGCGCTCACAGGCATCCTCGTCCTCGGCAACAATGGCCTCGGAGTGCATGGTGCCGTAGCGGTTGATATGCGCGATGGCCTCGTCCTCGTTCGCCACGACCTTCACGCTCATCTCGAGCGCCAGGTACTCGCGGCCCCAATCCTCCTCGGTCGCGGCCACGTAGTCGTCGCCCTCGGCAAGCCCAGCGTCGGCGCATGCGGCGCACGTGGCCTCGTCGCCGTGAATCAGCACGCCGTGATCGTGCAGCACGGCAACGACCGCGGGCAAGAAGCGATCAGCAACGGCACGGTCGACCAGCAGCGACTCGGCGGCATTGCACACGCCCACGCGCTGGGTCTTGGCATTGACGATAATATTGAGCGCCTTGTCAAAGTCGGCGGATTCATGCACGTAGATATGGCAGTTGCCCGTGCCCGTCTCGATCACCGGCACAAGCGACTCGCGCACGCAGCGCTGAATCAGGCCCGCACCGCCACGCGGAATGAGCACGTCGACGATACCGCGGAGCTTCATGAGCTCGCCGGTGGCCTCGCGGTCGGTGGACTCGATCATCGAGATAGCCTCGCGCGGGAAACCTTGGGCCTCAAGCGCATCGGCCAGCAACTCGGAAATCATGGCGCACGAGTGATAAGCCAGCGAACCGCCGCGCAGAATGCAGGCGTTGCCGGTGCGGATGCAGATGCCCGCGGCATCGGCCGTCACGTTGGGGCGCGCCTCATAGACCATGGCGACCAGGCCCAGCGGTACGCTCACGCGGGTGAGGTCCACGCCGCTTGCAAGCACGCGGTGGTCGAGCACGCGGCCGACAGGATCGGGCAGCTCAGCGAGCTTCTCCAGGCCGGCGGCCATGCCCTCGACGCGCTCGGGCGTCAACAGCAGACGGTCGAGGAGCCCCGCTGAGGTGCCCGCATCGCGCGCGGCAGACATATCGAGCTCGTTGGCGGCGACGATGGAGTCGACACCATCGCGCAGCGCCGCGGCCATGGCGCACACGGCCTCCTGGCGCTGCTCGTCGCTCGCCGTGGCAAGCGAGGCCGACGCTGCCTTGGCGGCAACGGCAAGATCATGGACATACGTGGCTATATCGACCGACATAGGCGGCCCTTTCTCTTAGTAGTTTGCCCACCATGGTAGCCGATTTGTGCATGTCCTCGCCCGCGGCGGTAGAATTGTTCAACCCGAAACACCGCAACGAACGGAAGTACCGCATGGCCCTCATCACTTCGTACCACGTCCCCGGCCTGTATGTCTAGGACCACAGCATCGACGTCCCCTTGGATTGGCGCGGCCTGGAGCCGATGCTGTTGGCCGTTGGCAGCACCATGCGCCGTGGCGCTATGCCGGCACCCATCGCCGGCGCGCCCGAGAGTATCAAGCTCTTCTACCGCGTGGTTTGCGCGCCCGACCGCATCAACGACGATCTGCCGCTGCTCCTGTTTTTGCAGGGCGGCCCCGGTGGCGAGAGTCCGCGTCCGCTGTCGCCCACAAGCGATGGCTGGATCGAGGAGGCCGTCAAGCACTTCCGCGTCGTCCTGCCCGACCAGCGCGGCACCGGGCGCAGCAGCTGTGTAGACGGGCGTACGATCGCGGCTCTAGGCGAGCGCGCGACGGCGGTCGGCTCCGATGCCGCACGCTCGCAGGCGGACTTTCTCAAGCGTCACCTCGCCAGCTCCATCGTGCGCGATTTTGAGTACCTGCGCCTCGTGGGCTTTGGCGGCAAGCCGTGGGTCACGCTCGGCCAAAGCTACGGCGGCTTTTTGACGCTGAGCTACCTGTCGCTCTTCCCCGAGGGCGTGGCGGCGAGCTTTACCTGCGGCGGCATTCCGCACGTGCCGGCGAGCGCCAGCGAGGTCTACGCGCACACCTTCCCGCGCATGGCAGCCAAGACTCAGCAGTATTATGACCGCTACCCCGCCGACGTTGAGCGGGTGGCAGCCCTGGCCGATGCGATCGAAGAGCAAAAGCCCGTGCTACCCGACGGCTCGCCGATGACGATCGAGCGCCTTCAGCTCATGGGCAGCGACTTTGGCATGAAGCCGAGCTTTGAGCGCATGCACTGGATTATCGACCATGCTTTTGCTGACGGCGACGGCACGCTGAGCTGCGGTGCCTCAGTATCCGATAGCTTTTTGATGCGTGCCTTCGAGCGCACCAACACGCGCACGAATCCGCTGTACTGGACGCTTCAGGAGTTCATCTACGCCGACGGCGACACCATGCCCATTCGCTGGGCCGCGGCAGAAGAGAAAGCTCATCGTGCCGAGTTCGACACGCTCGCGCGCCCGCTCATGTTTACCGGCGAGGCCATGTTCCCGTGGATGTTCGAGCAGATGCCCGAGCTCAAGCCCTTCAAGCCCGCGATGGAACTGCTGATGGAAGACACGAGCTGGGACAAGATCTACGACCCGCAGCGACTTGCCTGCAACGAGGCACCACTCCAGGCCGCCGTGTATTTCGACGACATGTACGTGGACTCGGGCATGCAACTCGACACGCTCAGCCGCGTGGGCAACTCGCACGCCTGGGTGACCAACGAGTTCGAACACGACGGCCTGCACGGCAGCGCGGTATTCAAGCACCTCTTCGACGAAGCCCTCAACCGCGGAGACCTGCGCCAGATCTTCTAGCAAAGGAGTGTCTCCAACTGCCGGCACAAAAGGAACGTCCCCAAGTGCCAGGATTATGACGTCATCGCAGGTAGAGGACGGAAAGCGAAAACGCCCCTAAGCGAGCAAGGTGACGTGAAAGAGGAGGGCATTGACCTTCTGGTCATGCCCGACGATTGAACGTCAGATTGCCGCTTAGGGGCGTTTGCAGCGTCAATTGGTTAGGCGAAGACGATTAAGTTATCTCGGTGGATCGCGGGCTTCTCGGCTAGGTTTGCGAGCAGGCGGTTGCCGGCGATCTGGTCTTGGCGGCGGCCGGCTGCAAGCTCCAGCACGTCCGAATCGGCCTCGGCGATACCGCGGGCGACGACCATACCGCTCGGATCGCACACATCGAGCACATCACCCTCGGCAAACTCGCCATCGACCTCGCGAATACCCACCGCAAGCAGGGAAGAACCGCGGCTGACCAGCGCCTTCGCGGCGCCATCATCGACCGTCACCGAGCCATGCGCCTTGTCACCCAGCGCGATCCACAGCTTGCGCGGCGCAATGTCCAGGCGCTCCGCCGGCGGGTCGAACAGCGTGCCCACGCTCTCGCCGCGGGCCAGGCGCACGAGCGCATCGGGCTCCTCGCCCGAGCAAATCACACTCTGAATGCCGGCCGTCATCAAAATGCGGCTCGCGCGAATCTTGGTGATCATGCCGCCCGTACCCACCGAGGTCGAAGAATCGCCCGCCGAGGCGATAATCTTGGCATCGATCTTATGCACGACCGGGACAAACTCGGCCGTCGGGTCCTCGTGCGGATTGGCGGTGTAGAGGCCGTCGATGTCGGACAGCGTCACGCACAGGTCCGCCGAAACCAAGCAGCTCACGAGGGCCGCGAGCGTATCGTTGTCGCCGAACTTGATCTCGTCGACGGTAACGGTGTCGTTTTCGTTGACGACCGGCACCACGCCCAGCTCCACCAGGCGCAGCAGGGCGTCGCGCGCGTGCAGGTAGGACGTACGGCGCGCCGTGTCGTGGCGTGTGAGCAGCACGAGCGAGGTGAGTAGGTCACGCGCATGGAACTCCTCGTCGTAGGCCGACGAGATGATGCACTGACCGGCCGAGGCGCAGGCCTGCAGACTCGGCAGGTCACCGACCGGCTTGCGGTCGAAGCCCAGCACGGGATAGCCACAGGCAATGGCTCCGGAGCTCACCACGACCAAGCGCCAGCCGAGCTTGCGCAGGGCCGCGGCCTGATCGGCCAGGCCACCGATAAACGCGCGGTTGACCTTACCGTCGGCACCCACCACCGTGGACGAGCCGATCTTTACCACCATCGTTTTATAAGAAGTCGTCATACGTCAAACCAATCGAATGTCGAGCGTTCGGGCGAACGGACGAGCGAGAAAAAGATCTGTTTTCCTCCGTCATATGCGGATCATTCGTCCCCAAGGGATTATTTTGCCCAGGGGAAGGCCGAAGCCGCGGCCATGTTCTTGCGCACGAGCTCGTCGCGCACCTGGGCCAGACCCTGTTCCATACCCACCACGTAGGTCTGCGGATACAGGAAGCGCTTGAAAGCCGCGTCCAGATGATCAAGCGCCCAAGCACAACGCTCGTGCGCGCCCTCGATGCTCTCACGCGGAGCCACCGCGCTGCCGTCGCGCACAATCGGCACCAGCAGCTCGCGATACTCAAGCTCGGACACATCGGTCACCAAGGCGGCATCGTTCACGGCCACAAGGGTATTGCCGCGCGCGGCGCCCTCCCCTGCCAGATGGTCCTCGTCATAGATCATGTCGCAGACCGGGCCGCCAAAGCCGTCGTAATAGCGGCGCACACGCTGCACGCCCGGAATCGTGCGCTTGTAGGGCTGCTCGGAGAGCTTCACCACCGGCGTCCACGGCTCCGCGTCGCTCGCACGGCGGGCGGAAAGCTTGTACACGCCGCCCAGCGCCGGCTGGTCGTAGCAGGTCGCGAGCTTGGTACCCACGCCAAAGCTATCGATGGGTGCGCCCTGGTCGAGCAGCGACTGAATCGTGTACTCGTCAAGGTCGTTGGAGACCGAAATCCCCACATAGGGCAGGCCCTCGGCGTCAAAACGGCCGCGGACATACTTGGACAACTTAGCCAGGTCGCCCGAGTCGATGCGAATGGCCGACAGGCGCTCGCCCGCCGCCTCCATCTCCTTGGCAACCGTAATGGCATGCTCGCAGCCCTCGCGCACGTCGTAGGTATCAATGAGCAGCGTGCAGTTCTTGGGGCTCGACTTGGCAAACGCACGGAAGGCCTCGAGCTCGGAATCGAAGCTCATCACCCAGCTATGCGCATGCGTGCCAAAGACAGGGATGCCGTAGCGGCGCCCGGCAAGCACGTTAGACGTGGACGAGCAGCCGGCCACATAGCTCGCGCGCGCAACAGCCAGGCCGCCATCGGGACCCTGGGCGCGACGCAGGCCAAACTCGGCGACGGGACGACCGTCGGCCGCCAACACCACGCGTGCCGTCTTGGTGGCGACGAGCGTCTGGAAGCCGACGATGTTGAGCAGCGCGGTCTCGAGCAGCTGGCACTCCAGCGACGGACCGGTGACGCGCACCATGGGCTCGCGCGGAAACACGAGCTCGCCCTCGGGCACGGCGTCAATGTTCACGTGCGCACGGAAGTTGCGCAGGTAGTCGAGAAATGCAGGCTTGAACATCGCGCCGCCGGCCGGAGCCTGGAGCGAAGCGAGGTAGTCGATGTCCTCGGGCGTAAAGCGCAGGTTCTCGACCAGCTCGGGCAGCTCGGCGGTGCCACACATGACGGCATACGCGCTGCCAAAGGGATGGTCGCGGTAAAACGCCGTAAAACAACCCTGCTCATTGGCCTTGCCGCTCTCCCACAGGCCCTGGGCCATAGTGAGTTCGTACAGATCGGTGAGCATTGCGATGTCGGTGGGATGCGAGATGTCGGTCAAAGCCATGGGGCGACCTTTCGGATGTGTTGTGCAGAGGTTGAGGGTTGGGCGAGGGCAGAGCGCGCGGGCATGGAGCCCGGCGCGAACAGGTTAGTGCAGGCCCATGCTGCCCGTGATCGTGTAGACCATAAAGACGATAAACGCGATGAGGGCAAGGACAATGATGATTTTTTGAGCCGGTGCCATGCCAGGGATCTCATTCTCGCCCGTAGGCTCCTTGGAGGTGACCATGCGCTGGGCAAAGGTCATCTCGTCACGGCTCGGCTTGGGCTCGACGGACTTGGGACGAGCGGCCTTTTTAGGCTGAGGTTTGGGCGCGGTGGGCGCGGGCTTCGCGGCGACGGGCTTGGGCGCAGGCTTCGCGGCGGCGGGCTTGGGTGCGGGCGCGGGCGCCGGTGCGGATGCGGCGTTCGCGGCGACCTCCTCGGCCTTCGCACGCTCGGCACGCAGGGCAGCCAGCTCCTCACGCTCGCGGCGTGCCTCTTCCTGGGCCTCGCGACGAGCCTTCTCGGCGCGGAGCTCTTCCAACTCGGCGCGCTCCTCGGCAGACAGTGGTTGGGACTCAAGCTCGGCCATGGTACAGCCCTTTCTTTTAAAAAAAGCCGCCGACACAATGTCAGCGGCTTATCAAATCCAAGGGTGGAGACGAAGGGAGTCGAACCCTCGGCCTCTGCCATGCGACGGCAGCGCTCTCCCAACTGAGCTACGTCCCCAGGACAAGTTGATATTTTACCTACGGCTCGCCAACTGTCAACGCCCAATACCCAGTCTTTTTGGGACGGGGCTGTTTTGACTACTTTTCGAACGCCCGAGCCACCCGATGATTATTTATCCCCCGTCCCAGAAAAATCATTGGTAAACGCACTACTTTGCGCTGGTAAGGACGCCGGTGGTGTCGAACGCCGGGGTAAAGCTCTCGTCTACCGCTCCGCCTTCTTGCCAGAACATCGTCGTAAAGCCCAAGTCGTCGGCATGGTCGAGCACCTGCTCGTACTCCTCGCGCGTCACGGCGCGTGCCAGGTCGCTGCCCTGCTCGCGCATGAGCGCATTGGGCGTGTACTGGTTCATGACCGAGATCGGCACGTCGCCCACCGTCTGCCACACCAGGTCCAACACGCGACATGAATCGTCCGCATGACCCGGCAGCACCAGATGACGCACGATGATGCCACGCTTCATGAGCCCGTCCTCGTCCACCAGATTTCCCCCGCGGCGCTCAATCTCGCGCGCCATCTGTGCCAGGCCCGACACGGCCACACGCGGGTAGTCCTGAATATGAGAGAGCGACTGCGCAAGCCCCGCATCGGCATATTTAAAGTCGGTAAGCCACACATCGACCAGATCGCCGAGCGCCGCCACGGCACTCGCCCGCTCATAGCCGCTCGTGTTGTAGACGATTGGAATGACCAGCCCGCGCGCCCGTGCCGCGGCAATCGCAGTCGGCAGTAGGTGCGCGTAGTGTGTCGCCGTCACCAGGTTGATGTTGTCGGCGCCCTGGTCCTGCAGCTCCAGCATAATCTCGACCAAACGCTGGGGCGTAATCTCAAGACCGAAATTGCCCGTCGAGATCTCGTGGTTTTGGCAGTAGACGCATTTGAGCGAACAGCCGCTAAAGAAGATCGTGCCCGAGCCGGCCTCGCCCGAAATGGGTGGCTCCTCCCACATATGGAGCGCCGCACGGGCGACCTTAAGCGTGTCGTCGGCGCCACATATGCCGTGCGCACCCTCATCGCGCGCCGCACCGCAACGGCGCGGACACAAATGGCAGGCAGGCGAAAAAAGTTCGGTCAACGACGTCGGCATAAAAAACATGCTCCAAAACAACGATTCAGCAGCTCAAACGTAAAGGCCCGGAGCGCACAGACGGCTCCAAGCCCAAGGCACCGTAATCGTCCGACACGATTTTTGTAATGTCAAGACTGGAATCAACAAAGTGCCGCTTTATGATGTAGGTATTCCGCCCCCCGCGGAGCAACTGGGTGAACCGTCGCGTTTATTTAGGGAGCCCACACAGTCGTACTTAGTACAGGTATCCTTCGTTGTTAAGGACGCTGGAACAGTCGATGAGGGCACCCACCTGTTTTAGGTGGGTTCATTTTCGTAACGTGGGGGGTGGTTTTCTTTTGCCGATTTTGCCAAAAATTGCCATCGCAGATCCCGTATGACACCCAACGGCACTCGGCAGAACCCCCGCCAACATCCCAATATCTGGTAAGCGCGTGATAATCGCACGGCGCAAACCCCCGCACCCCCCTCGGTCGAGTATCATGGGTCAGCTATGCCCTTTTGCGCGTAGCGCCCTTTGACCTTTTCCTTCGACGCTTGGCGGTTTTTTGATTCATGGCTTCATCCACGAGCTTCATACCGTACTTATGCGTGGCGGCCGCTGCCTTTATCACGACCTTTCTCACGGTACCCCTGGTCAAGCGCCTGGCAATCAAGCTCGACGCCGTCGACTATCCCTCCAAGCGCCGTATCAACACTAAGCCCATCCCACGCATGGGCGGCACCGCGGTCTTTTTGGGCCTCGTCGTCGCCTGTATTGTGCAGATCCTGGGCACCTGGTACCTGGGCTGGCCGCCCGTTTTGGTACCGCACCCGCGCCTTCACATCAGCTACCCCGTGCTGGCACTCTCCTTTACCGTGATCTTTGCGACCGGCGCGATCGATGATGTCTTCCAGCTCAAGCCCAAGCAAAAGCTGGCCGGCCAGGTGCTCGCCGCGCTCATCGCCTGCATCGGCGGCTTAAAAATCGGCGTCATCATCAACCCGTTTGCCCCCGGCGAGATCATGCTTGGCTGGCTCGCCTACCCCATCACCGTGATCTACCTAGTGGCGTTCACCAACATCATCAACCTCATCGACGGCCTCGACGGCCTGGCCACGGGCATTTGCGGCATCGCATCGTTCACCATGTTCACGATGGCCATGCTTTCGGGCCGTATCGACGCCGCCGCGCTCTCCATCGCGCTCTTTGGCTCGTGCGTGGCTTTTCTGCATTACAACTTCAACCCCGCGAGCATCTTCTTGGGCGACTCGGGGTCGCTGCTGCTGGGCTTCGCTTTGGGCTCCATCTCGCTGCTCAACGTGAGCCGCACCGCCGCGCTCACCTCGCTCATCATCCCGCTCATCGTGGCAGGCGTGCCCATCATAGACACGTTCAGCGCCATCGTGCGTCGCAAGCGCGCCCACATTAGCATCGGACAGGCCGACAAGGGCCACATCCACCACCGCCTGATCCAAGAGGGCTACAACCAAAAGCAGGCCGTGCTGCTCATCTACGCCTGGTGCATCATGCTTTCGGCCGGCGCCGCCGCGATCAATCAGGTCGAGGTGCCCACGCGCGTGCTCATCTTTGTCGTGCTCGCCATTGGGTCGGCTGCCTTCGCCAAGCATCTGCACCTGTTTGAGCCCGTCCTGCGCCACCATTACAATAAGCGCACACACGAGGACGAGCTGGTAACCCCCGACGACCCCGCTTTTAAGCAGGAGGAGCAAGCAGCCGAAGAACGTAAAGAAGAGCGCCACCACAAGCTCTAGGATAAGCTGCCGAGGATGCGCCCAGGCAACGCTGGCCAAGCGCAGCCGCGCCGCACCCATCGCACAAGCCGCCCCTCTCCCGCCCCTCGCCTACTTACGCCCTACCTCCTTCAATAAACGCGTTATCATCTTGACCCATGAACATACGTTAGGAGCAATCATGCCAAACGAGAACAGCTACGAAGTCGCGCTGCAAAAGAGCAACGCCATTCGCGAGGGCCTGGCAAAGACGCCCGAGAAGTTCACCATGCTCACCGGCGACCGCCCGACCGGACGCTTGCACCTGGGTCACTACTTCGGCACCCTCAAGGGCCGTGTTGAACTGCAGAACATGGGCGCCAAGACCAACGTGCTCATCGCCGACTACCAGGTCATCACCGACCGCGACACCACCGAGCATATCCAGGACAACGTGTACAACATGGTCATGGACTACCTTGCCTGCGGCATCGACCCCGACAAAACCATGATCTACGCGCACTCCGCCGTGCCCGCCGCAAACCAGCTCATGCTGCCGTTCCTGTCGCTGGTGTCCGAGGCCGAGCTGGCGCGCAACCCCACGGTCAAGGCCGAGATGGAGGCCTCGGGCCACGAGCTTACCGGCCTTCTGCTCACCTACCCGGTGCACCAGGCCTGCGACATTCTGTTCTGCAAGGGCAACGTGGTGCCCGTCGGTCGCGACCAGCTGCCGCACATCGAGCTCACCCGCACCATCGCACGCCGCTTTAACAACCGCTACGGCAAGGTATTTCCCGAGGTCGACGCACTGCTGTCCGAGACCCCGCTGCTGCCCGGCCTTGACGGTCGCAAGATGAGCAAGAGCTACGGCAACGCCATCAATATTTCGATGACCGCCGAGGAAACGGCCAAGCGCATCAAAAAGAGCCAGACCGACTCCGAGCGCATGATCACGTTCGACCCCGAGAACCGCCCCGGCGTGTCCGGCCTGCTTTCGACGGCTGCCATCTGTACCGGTCGTTCCGAGGTCGAGATTGCCGAGGAGATCGGCATGGGCGGCTCCGGCCAGCTCAAGAAGTACGTGACCGAGGCCGTCAACGAGTACTTCGCGCCGATCCGCGAGCGTCGCCAGCGCTACGAGAACGATCTGGATTACGTCAAGGACGTGCTGCACGAGGGCAATCGCCGCGCTAACGAGATCGCCGAGCAGACCCTGGCCGAGGTTCAGGACGCCATGGGCATGGTGTACTAGGCAAAGCGCTTTCGCACAACATAGACGGTGAGGCTGACCCCTCACCGAAACAGGAACAGGCCCGCTGGCAACTAACTGCCAGCGGGCCTGTTCCCGAAGTACACCGTTGAATCGCACAGAGGGGAGGGATGCGAATCAAACTCAACAGGGCAGGCTTTTTCATCGCCTATTGCCTGCTCCGTTGCTGAAACCAATATAGTTCACCATGGTTTACTTTCTGGCGAGAATATACGCCAACACATCGTCTCCATAAGTTAACCCCGGTAAACCTACAACGTAAAACCACCGCAAAGGGGACAGGCACCTTTGTGGTGGTTTTGGCCATGGCGGAGCTGTTAGAGTCCGGCAGGCCAGCGACAGGCGCCCAGATCGACGTGCATGGGATCGGTAAACGTCACGCCCTCCCCCATTAAGAGCTCACGCTGAGCATCGGGGCCGCCAAAAGCAAAACCCTCACAGATACGACCGTCGGCAAACACCACGCGGTGACAGGGAATTTGGCCAGGGCGTGGGTTGCTATGCAGCGCATAGCCCACATAGCGCGCGCTTCGCGGACGACCGGCGAGCAGCGCCACCTGGCCGTACGTGGCGACCATCCCCTCGGGAATCTGCTCGACCACCTCGTACGCCCGCTCAAAAAAGCCCTCAGACGCCATTGCGCGCTCCTTTCAACCGAAACCAGCATAAACCACCACAAAGGTGCCTGTCCCCTTTGTGGTGGTTTTGACCGGAAAGCTAGTTGGCGGGCTGGAAGAAGGCTACGGCTACGGCGCCGGGACCTACGTGGGTGCCGATGGTGGCGCCGATAGTGTGGACGGGCAGCTCGCCCTCGGTGTGGCCAGCCCACAGCGCCGCACTGTCATCGATATACTTCTTGAGCACCGCGTCCGAAAGGCCCGTATAGCCGAGCGCCAGCGGCATGGAAAAGTCGATGCCACCCGCCTTTTCTACCTTCTGGTTGAGCAGGTTGCGACCGTTCTTGGAACCGCGTGCCTTACCCAACTGCACGATGAGGCCGTCCTCGGCGGCCACGACCGGCTTCACGTTGAGCAGCGTACCCACAGCGCCGGCCGCAGCAGACAGACGACCGCCGCGCACCAGATACTCCAGCGTCTCGAGCAGGCCGATAACCACCACGCGGTCGCGCACGGCCTCGACCGCCGCCGCGATCTGGGCCGCACTACGGCCCTCGTCCACCAAGCGCAGCGCATACTCGACCAGCACGCGCTCGCCCAGGGTGACGTTGTTGCTATCCACCACATACACGTCGCCGCCCGGTGCCTCGGCAAGTGCGGTACGGGCACTCTGGTTGGTGCCCGAAAGCTTGGCGCCCACGGTAATAATCACAGCCTCGTCGCCGGCCTCACGCGCTTCGGCAATCGCCTGTGAAAAGGCATACGGGTTGACCTGACCAGTCTTGGGCAGCTCATCGCGCTCCACGAGCATCTCGTAAAAGCGCTGGTGATCGATGTCGACGCCATCCATATACACATCGGTGCCAAAGGTGACGGACAGCGGCAAAACGGCCAGTGCTGGGTGCTCGGCCGGCGACATATCGCTTGCGGAATCGGTAATAATGCGGACGGACATAGCGAATCCTTTCTTGCGCAGGTCCCGCGCAGGGAATTTTGACAGCAAGGCCCCGGCACGGTATACGCGCTCAAACGGGACGATACAATTGTTGGCTGAAAGCTAGCGCCAGCGCGGCTCTAGATCTCGCGTAGAGTGTTGAGAATCGTACGCAGCGACGCGTACATCTGCTCGCGCTGCTCCACGCCCATGGCCTTACCGGTGGTGTCGAGCACTTCGCGAATGATGCGATCGGCCTCGCTCATGCTCTCGCCGCCCAGGGCAGTCAGGCGCACCGGGGCACGGTACTTGACGGCCGCATCACCCGAGTCATCGACCTCGACGTAGCCACCCTCCTCCAGATGTGCCAGTGTGCGCGAAACGGCGGCGCGGGTAACGCCGGCCATGCGGGCGAGGTCGGCGCCAGTCAGGCCGTCCTTGCTGCGCTCAAGATAGTACAGGCACATGACGTCGGAGCCCTTAAGGCCGAGCCTTGCACCCTCGGACGTCTTGATGCGCTGAATCTCCTTGTAAAGACCGCTGATCAGTCCAACAAAGTCCTCAAAACGTGTCTCGTCGTTCTGCTGCATGGGAGACGACCGCCTTTCGCTTGCATGATGCTAACGGGTAAACATCTTAGCCGCATGTCCGAACCCCCATACCCAAATATCCCAATTGTTAACCCATCAACATAAAAACCACCACAAAGGGGACAGGCACCTTTGTGGTGGCTTGGGGCATCAATAGATTCTAGGCGCCGCTATAGCTCCACGCAGGGATTGTCGCGGGTCACAAGCGTCTTAACGACGACCGTCGCTCCCAGATAGCGCTCGAGCAGCTCGGCCAAGCGATCGATCGCGGCCTGGCAGTCCCCCATCCGCTCGGGCTCCACGCATTCAATCGCCAGAAATGCGTCAGCCGAATCGTCGGACAGCGCCGTGCGAACGCCATCGCGCCAGTTCCAGCAACGGCACACGGCGCCCGCATCATCGATATAGGCAAGCTCACCGGGCAGCGTCGGATCATCTGCCTCCTCGCCAAGTGGCAAGAACGCGTCGCCGCCGTCGGTCACCGCCAGGCGCAGATTGCCCTCAATAGCATGCAAATCTTCACCGCCAACGGGCAACGCATAAGTCAACGAAATCGTATTGTAGATATCCACCGCCGGCGTGATGTGGCCGACCGGCTTGCCTTTGAGCACGCGCTTGAGCAGGTTCTCAACTGAGCAACGCGCGCCCTTCTTGGTCTTGAACAGGCGATACGCCTCGCGCCATGCCTTAACCGGCGCGTTTTCGCTAATGGTATCGCTTGTCAGGTGGCGCTCCGCATCGATGTTGGCGCGGTCAAGTAGCGCGGCGATCGCATCCACGTCCTCCTGGGGAATCTGAGCCGCAGGCTTCATGCCCTTTACGACCACGACGCCGACCGCCGCCTGCGGAAACAGCTCCCAAAATGAATCCTCGGCAACAAAGCCCTTCATACGCTCTCCCTTCATTGTGCACGCCCGAGCGAGGGCGCCTAAACAAAAAGCGCCCTCACAGCGGCCACCTTCAAAGTCCTACGGTGCCGCCACAAGAGCGCTTACGCTGCCCCCATCCGGAGAAGGGGACGATATGTCTGGCGTATTGTAACCCGAGTCATCCGCCCAAGCAAAACCACCACAAAGTTGCCTGTCCCCTTTGTGGTGGTTTTGGGTCTGAGGCGACGCTAGTGGCGGAGTCCCAGCAGGCCTCGGCCGCGATGGCGGGCCTCGACGGGCACCTGGGCGTGCGGGCCAGCAGCCTTGACGGACTCGGGCAAGTGCGAGTACTTCTTCTCGAAGTTCTCCTCGAACATCACCGCCAGGTTGTGCGCTGCCTCGTCGTAGCGCGCGGTGCTCTGCCAGTACTGGCGCGGCACCAGGATGCCGTCGGGCACACCGTGGCACGTAGTGGGAATGTCGACATTAAAGATGTCGTCGTGCACGAACTCGCTGTCCTCGATGGTGCCGTCGAGGGCGCGAGCGACCAGTGAGCGCGTGTAGGCAAGCTCGATGCGATGACCCACGCCGTAGCCGCCGCCAATCCAGCCGGTGTTGACCAGATAGACGCGCGTGCGGCCGTCGGCGATACGCTCACCGAGCATCTTGGCGTAGACCATAGGATCGAGCGGCATAAACGGCTCACCAAACAGCGAGGAGAACGTGGGCGTGGGCTCGGTGACGCCGACCTCGGTGCCGGGGATTTTGGCCGTAAAGCCCGTCACAAAGTGGTACATGGCGGCATCGGCCGTCAGGCGCGAGATGGGCGGCAGCACGCCAAAGGCGTCGCAGGTCAAAAACAGCACGACGCTCGGAGTGGTGCCCATGCCCTTGGTCCACGCGTTGGGGATATGCTCGACGGGGTATGCCACGCGCGTGTTGTGCGTGATCGAGACGTCGTCGTAGTTGGGCTTGCGATTCTCATCGAGTACCACGTTTTCACAGATGGCGCCAAAGCGGACGGCGTTAAAGATCTCGGGCTCGTGGAACGCGTCCAGGCCCTCGCACTTGGCGTAGCAGCCGCCCTCGACGTTAAAGATGCCCATATCGGACCAGCCGTGCTCGTCATCGCCGATCAGCAGGCGTGTGGGATTGGCCGAAAGCGTGGTCTTGCCGGTGCCGGACAGGCCAAAGAACACCGCGGTCTCGTGCGTGACGGGGTCCATACTGGCCGAGCAATGCATGGGCAGTACGTCGTCCTCGACGGGCAGCAGGTAATTCATAACGCTGAAGATGGACTTTTTGATCTCGCCGGAGTAGCCGGTGCCAGCGACCAGAATCACGCGCTCCTGGAAATTGATGACCACGGCGGCGCCGGAGTTGAGGCCCTTGATAGCGGGATCACACTGGTAGCCCGGCGCGGCGAGCACACAGAAGTCCGGCTCGCCGGTGCGCGCGATTTCGCGGGCAAGCGGGCGGGCGAGCATCTGCTTAATAAAGAGCGCCTGGCTGGCACGCTCGCAGGCGACAAGCAGGCGACGCGTATGGTTGCGGTCGGCGCCGGCCATGCCGCGGGTGACGAAAACATCACGCTCGTTGAGATAGTCGACGATGCCGGATTTGATGGCCTCGTAGCTCTCGACAGACAGCGGGCGGTTGACAGCGCCCCAGGCAATCTTGTCGTGCACGTCGGGCGTGTCGACGATAAAGCGGTCGTTAGGCGAGCGGCCGGTGCGCTCCCCCGTCTCGATCACCAACGCGCCGTTGGAGGCCATGCGGCCTTCGTTGCGGCGGATGGCATGCTCGACGAGCTCTGCCGCCGGCAGGTCCACCAGCAGGCGGGGCTGGTTCTCGGCGGGATCTTCGACCAGCGTAAGACCAAAGTTAGACAGAACTTCTGCAGGGGTAACACCAGACATGGGGCCTCCTTTAAAAGCGCGACACGTGGACGCGGCGCGCACTTTACTCACGTAAAGCCCGTTGTACCCGATATGCAAAAACGTTTTTGCGGCAACGGCGAAGCGCCCGCTCAACGGTCAAAAATCGCACGCAAGCGGCCTAGTCATTGGGGACGTTCTTAAACGACTAGTCGTTGGGGACACTCTTGAACAAGCAGCAGCCAAGGAGTGTCCCCAGATGCCGGCACTTAGGGACGTTTCCAAAGTGCCGGCTACAGCGGCAGGCCTTGGCCAAGCATGGCGATGACGCTCATGAGGACCAGCATGCCGGCGGCGTAGGGCAGCACCGCGCCCAAGAGTTCGGCGTCCTTACCGCGCACGTGCACGGCGGCAAGACCAATGGCGAGGGTCTGCGGCGAGATCATCTTACCGGCAGCGACACCCAGGGCGTTCAACGCAACCATCCAGTAGTCACTCACGCCCAGCGCCGAAGCGGCCTGGCTCTGAATGGGACCAAACAGCATGCCCGAGGACGTGCCCGAACCGGTCACGAACGCACCGACGGCGCCAATCCACGGGGCCAGAATCGGGTACAGACCACCGGCGACGGCGATGCAGAACGCGCTAATCGAAGAGATCATACCCGCATAGCCCATCACCTTGGCGCAACCCAGCACCGAAAGCATCGTGATCACCGTCGGCATCATCTGCTTCACAGTCGCGGCCAGCACCTCGCCTATCAGACGCGGCGAAGCGCCCTGAATCGCACCGCCGATAAACGCGGCCAGGAAGATCCAAACACCCGGCGTGTTGATCCACGAAAACGTAAGCGTACCGGGGTTCTCGCCGCAATACACCTGCACGTGGCTCGCAAACGGCGCGAGCGCGGCGTGCACGACGGGAACCAGGTTGGAGGTACCCAGCAGCAGCACAAAAATCAGAATGAAGCACGACCAGGCCGAAAGCGCCGATTTAACGGTGAGCTGTTCGCCGGCCTCGATATTCATATGGAAGCGCGCGTCCAGGTGACCGGACTTCTCGGCGCGCATGGCAAGCGCGGCGGTCAGCGCGAGCGACACGATGGAACCCACGACTACGGCCAGTTCGGGACCCACAAACATGGCAACGACCAGGGCCGCACCTACAAAGGACACACCGGAAAGCAGTGCCACGCCGGCAACGCCGTGCAGACGCTCGGCAACGCTTGCAACATTGCCCTGGTCATCGACAACACGACCCGCAACCAGCACGATAAGCAGCGGCATCGCCACAAAGAAGGGCGCAAGCTGCGCCAGCTGAACGGTCGCCAGATGCAGGGAATCCAGACCCACCAGGTCGGCAACGGACACCGTGGGGATGCCAATGGAGCCGTAGGGCGTGGGCACGCCGTTGGCCAGCAGGCAGATGAGCACGGCAGGCACGGCCTCAAAGCCCAGGCCCGCGAGCATGCCGGCGGGAATGGCGACAGCGGTACCGAAGCCGGCCATGCCCTCCATAAAACCGCCGAAGCACCAGGCCACGAGCAGCGCCAGCAGACGACGATCGCTGCTGATGGAGGTAATCATGCTGCCGATCACGTCCATGGCGCCCGTGCGCACACACAGGTTATACGTGAACACCGCGGCGATAATCACGAGCACGATGGGCCATATGGCCATCAAAAAGCCCTCAAGCGAGGCCGTGGCTATCTGCGCCGCCGGCAGATGCCACCACGCAAAGGCGAGCACGCACGAAAGGGCAAACGAGCCAATGGCGGCCTTCCAAGCCGGCCATTTAAAGCACAGCAGCATCACGACGAGCCAGATGATCGGCACAAGAGCCAGCAAAAACGCAGCGACATCCATGGGTAAAAACTCCTTGGTACCGCGCAAGCGGCATCGGGGGGTCACAAAACTTCAAGAGGATACCGCACGTTTACCGACAAATTACAGCCGCCCGCCGAAATTTTTGAACAACCTGTTCAAAAACACGAATGGACACCACCGCGACTATACTAGAGCGCAGTAAGAGAAAGGAACCGCCTTGAGCATCACGCCCCTCGATAGCATCCGCCGCGCCATCGCCCGCCGCAATGGCGTCGCCGACCCCGCCGTATCGGGCGGAGCGCACGGGCAGGGCGGACGCATCGAGAACGGCCTCTTCCCTGCCTCCCACACGGCCGAAGAGCTCGCGCGCATCCAGGAGCTGAGTCAGCGCAACGCCGGCGGCCCCGACAGCAGCCAGGCCACACGCCGTCGCCGCGAGCGCGATCGCCAACCCGGCCCCATCCGCCGCATGGTCAATGCCTGGTGGAACCGTCTGCTCGGCGCCGTCTACGGCGGCGGCTTCTCCATGCAGGAAGCGGAATACGAGGAGCACGCCACCAGTCGCGACTATCTTTGGAACACCCTCGGCACCGCCGTGTGGGGCCTGGCGTTTCCGCTGCTCACCATCGTGTCCACGCAGCTCGCGGGCGCCGAAGAAGCAGGCAAATTCTCCATCGCCTTTGTCACCGGCACGCTCATCATGATCGCGTGCAACTACGGCGTGCGCAACTTTCAGGTCTCGGACATCGACGAAACGACGTCCTTTGCCTCCTACCAGCTCAACCGCTGGCTTTGCGGAGCGCTCGCCCTAGGCTGCGGCCTCATGTACAGCAGCGCCCGCGGCTACGATGCGCAGATGGCCACGATTGGCCTGGGCGTCTACCTCTATAAGGTGATCGACGGCATCGCCGACGTGTACGAGGGCCGCCTGCAGCAGGCCGACAAGCTCTATTTGGCCGGCATGAGCCAAACGCTACGTTCCGCCGGTGTCATCGCGGTCTTTAGCGTGGCACTGTTCCTTACGCGCAGCATGCCCATCGCGGCCATGGCCATGGGCATCGCCGCGATTGCCTCGCTCGTGCTGGTCACCGCCCCGCTCGCCCTGCTCGAAACCGAAAAATCGCGCCGCGTGAGCCTGCGCGAGGTCGGCCACCTGTTTATCCAGTGCGCCCCGCTCTTTGGTGCGCTGTTCCTGTTCAACCTTATCGAGAGCATGCCCAAGTTCGTGATGGAGGGCACGCTGGCCTACAAGTATCAGCTGTACTTTAATGCACTGTTCTTTCCGGCGCAGGCCATTTTGCTGAGCATTGGATTTATCTATAAACCGCAGCTCCTGCGTCTGTCGAGCATTTGGGCGAATCCGCGCAAGCGTCGCCGCTTTGACCTGATTATTGTTGCCGTTATGGCACTGATCGTGGTCATTACCGGAGCATGCGCCGCATTTATGGCAGGCCCCGGCATCCCCATCATGAGCTTTATGTACGGCCTTAACTTTGAGCGCTACCGCACGCTGGCACTGCTGATGGTTGCCGCCGGCGGCATCACCGCGGCAATCGACTTTATCTACGCCATCATCACGGTGCTGCGCCACGCCGGCGACGTCACCAAGATCTACCTGATCTGCTTCGCCGTAAGCGTGGTGCTGCCGATGATCCTGATTAAGCTGCTGGGTCTAATGGGCGCCGTGGTGAGCTACCTAGCCATCATGGCCCTACTCCTGGTGCTGCTGATTATCGAGTACGCCCACATCCGCCAACGCATCGAACGCGACCGCAACCCATACGGCGCCTAATTAGCTGCCCCGGTCACCGGAATTTGCAATGGAATCACCCCGGCCGGGGTCTCGTTGCGGACAATATGCATCACGCAAAACTAAGTGAGTAGACTTTTACCGAATCACCGACCACACCGACAAAGCACAAGTCTGTGACCTGCGGTTTTATAGAGGCAAACATGTTGGGTGCTCGGCATTTCCAAAAAAGTCTACGCACTTAGCCAGCGGGCTGTCAAATGATTATTTAATCCCCGTCCCAGAAAAATCATTTGATGGGCAGAAGGGCAAAAGTAGTCAAAAAAGCCCCGTCCCAAATTAGCTACCCCTTGTGTAATCATTCGCCAGGAAGAATATTCGCGTAGAACTCCGCACCATCATCCAGGCGCAGGATGCCTACGCGGCCGAACTCCGACCCGGTGGCGGCGGCGCAGTCGATGTCGATGCGGTCGGGCACGCCGGCGGTGTCCTCGCCGCCCAGGCGCACAATCTGCCCGCGGCCCGACTCCTCATCGAGTCCCGCCAGGCCGCCGACCTCGCAATAGCGTCCAAGCGACACCGTGGGCGTGTGGCCGCTCACCACGACCGGGCCATTGCCCTCGGCGGAAAGCAGCCCCGTCGACGCATCCCAGTAGCCGTGACGAATCCACAGCAAGTCATCGGACGACTGCACCGCAAGCATCTGCTGCAGTAGCTCGCGATCGGCATCCACCGCCCCCCCACCATCGGCACAATCAACCCCATGTTCAAGCAAAAACGCCCGCGCCGCCTCGGTCTGAATACCGGCGTGCACCAGCAGATACGAACGCTCGTCAGTCTCGGCCACCGCATAGAGCGGCAGCGTCGCCATCCAACGCACGAGCTCCTCGTACGCCTCAAATTCCATGTCGTTGAGCTGCTGACGGGTAGTCCAACCGCCGTTGATATCCCAAGTCTCGGCATCGAGCGGATCCTGGCCAATGATGGCATCGAGCATGATCTGCTCGTGATTGCCCTTGAGCACGCGAGCGTTGGGCAGCGAGCGCACGAGCTTAATAACGCCAACCGGATCGGGCCCGCGATCGATCATGTCGCCCAGCACGTACAGCGTGTCTTCGGACGTCAGCGAGATCTTGGACAGGGCCTCGTCAAGCGCACGCACGTGCCCGTGAGCATCAGATGTCACATAGATCGCCATGGAACGCCTCTCTTTACATTGCGGCCGAAGCCCGGAGCCGCAACTAAAACTTCAAGTTGAACTTAAACGTTATCCATTGTACTCCGTTGCAATAAAGCTGGAAAGGGTTGCATACCGTCAACGGTCGCCAGCGCACGCCTGCCCACCCGCACCGCTCACGCCACGCCGCCTGGCCCAGCGCCCCGACCAGCGACGCTCCCGTCGCAGCCTCGTGTCGAAAATGCGCACGCCCGCAATCCAAGCCCATAAACCCACCATCTTTGGGTACAAATGACTGCAGACAACTGACCGTGCCACGCCAACCACCCAGGAGCGGACACCATCCATGAACCAGATACTTCTCTTTATCGGCCTCGTCATTATTCTGTGCCTGACCATCAAACCCGTCGGAAAAAAGCTCCCCTTTCCCACCCTGCTCATCTTTATCGCGCTGGGCATGCTGCTGGGCGTCAACGGTCCGGCGCACATCGACTTTAGCGACTATGCGCTCACCGAAACCGTCTGCAGCACGGCGCTGCTGTTCATCATGTTCTACGGCGGCTTTAACACCAATATCGACCGCGCCAAGCCCGTCACCGCGCCGGCGGTGCTGCTGAGCACACTCGGCGTTGTCGCCACCGCCGGCATCACGGGCGCCTTTGCGCACTTCGTGCTGGGCTTCGACTGGATCGGCGGCCTGCTGCTGGGATCGGTCGTGGCGTCTACCGATGCGGCGAGCGTCTTTAGCGTGCTGCGCGAGCACAGTCTGTCGCTGAGAGGTAGCACCGACTCGCTGCTCGAGGTCGAATCGGGCTCCAACGATCCCGTCGCCTACATGCTCACCGCCGTGCTCGCCACACTCGCGGCCGGCGGCGACATTAACATCCCCGTGCTGCTGGCCAAGCAGATCATCCTAGGCGTGGGCCTGGGCCTTGTCATCGGCTGGGCATCGGGCCGCCTGATCGAGCGCGCGCATGCGACAGCCGAGGGCGCGCAGACCATCTTCTTGTTCGCCGTGGCCATCGTCGCCTACGCGCTGCCGAGCTACCTGGGCGGCAACGGCTTTTTAGCCGTGTACCTTGCCGGCATCGTGCTAGGCGCGAGCGACATCACCGGTAAGGTCGAGCTGGCGCACTTCTTCGACACCCTCACCGAGATGGCCGAGATGACAATCTTCTTTTTGCTCGGCCTGCTCGTGACGCCCGCCCGCCTGCCGCAAATGCTGCTGCCGGGCCTGGCACTCATGGCGTTTATGCTCTTCGTGAGCCGCCCCATCGCCGTCGGTCTGCTGCTGGCGCCCTTTAAGACAAACCCTCGCCAGGTAGCGCTCGTAAGCTGGGCGGGCCTACGCGGCGCGGCTTCGGTCGTCTTTAGCCTCTTTGCCGTGGTGGCCGGCGTTCCCGGTGGACATGACCTGTTTGACCTGGTCTTTGTGATTGCCGTGTCGAGCATTGTGGTGCAGGGTTCGCTGCTGCCGGCGGTGGCGAAAAAACTCGATATGATCGATGTAGAAGGCGACGTGCGCCGCACGTTTAACGATTACCGCGACGAAGAAGGTATGTCGTTCGTCAAGCTCAAGGTGGGAGCTGGACATCCGTTTGCCGGACGCTCGCTCGCGGATATTGGCAGTGCAACGGACATGCTCGTGGTCCTGGTGCTTCGTGACGGTGCGCACCCGGTGCTACCCAACGGCGATACCGTAATTGAGGAAGGTGACCTGTTAGTGATGGCCGCGCCGACGTTTGAAGAGCGTGCCGAGGTTACGCTACGCGAGGTCACCGTAACGCCCCATGGACGTCTGGCCGGTCAGCGCCTGCGCGACGTGCCGCAGGGCAAGCACCCCTTTATCGTCGTGATGCTCAAGCGCGACGGCCAAACGATCATCCCCGACGGCAACACCCTCATATACGCCGGCGACGAAGCCGTCATTGCCACGCTCGCGTCGTAGCGGCAAGGGACAGCCGTCCCGAATTGGCTACATTTGAGCATCAATCGCCCCGACAGGGGTCTCGTTGCGGACAATTAGCGTCTCTCAAAACTAAGTGAGTAGACTTTTGTCGAATCGCCGACCACGTCACCAAAGCACAAGTCTGTGACCTGCGGGTTTGTTGAAGCAAATTTGTCGGGTGCTCAGGATTTCCAAATAAGTCTACTCACTTAGCCAGCGTGCAGTCAAAATAGAACGGTCGCGAGCTCATTAGGCTCCATTGGGACGGCTTATCGTGCATTTTCGCGCAGCTGCGGGTGCAGACGTCCCATCCCAAATTAGCCACCCTAGTCATCGTCGACGGCAAAGTCGCGGAGGTCGAGGCCTTCGCGTTCGGCTCGGGCTAGGAGCTCTTGAGGGGACTCATCCTCGATATCCATCACGTCGAGCATGGCGGTCGGAAAGCCCACGCCCGCCGCACTCCCCGCGCGATCGAGCAGACTCTCGCGCAGCTGGTCTACATCAACATCGATCTTCATGGTGAAACTCCTACTGGACAATCGCGACCGCATGAGTCGCACGCCCAAATGATGTGCAATAAATCCCAGATACGGCCATAATAAAACAAAGAACATCAGGGAGGTTGCGGACGATGGATAAGCTCGATGCCATGACGAAACAAGTCAGGGACTTTTGTGATGCACGCGACTGGCGCAAATATCACACACCAAAAGAGCTTGCCATCGGCATGGCAACTGAGTCCTCCGAGCTCCTTCAGCTCTTTCGTTTTATGAGCAACGATCGCATTGCAGAAATGTTCGAAGACACCGAGCAACGCCAAGTCATCGAAGACGAAATTGCTGACACACTTCTTTTCCTCCTGCGTTTTGTCGACCTCAACGGAATCGATCTCCCAGCTGCACTATCGTCCAAACTCATACGCAATGGCGAGCGCTACCCCATCAACGCATCATCAGACGAATACAGAAAGGCGGGCCACCGTGAGTAATGAGTTCGCCCTTCGGCAATACACACTTCCCCTACCCAAGCCATTCGAGGCAAGCGAATCACTGCAAGACTTTGGCACGCCAGAGCCCGGCGCTCATCATGACGAAAGCTGGCCTGTTCTCTACATCCTGACCAACAGTCAAAAGAAGACAGCATACATTGGCCAAACAACCAACTATCAACGTCGCATGAAGCAACACGCCGCAAACGCGGACAAGGATTTCGATCGAACACTACTGATCGACAACCCAACTTTCAATCAGTCAGCGACATTTGAGTTTGAAAACAGACTCATCGAACTGTTCTGCGCCGACGAAAAATACCAGGTAACCAATGGCAACAACGGCTATGCCCAATTCGATTACTTTGAGCGGCCTCAATATCGTCAGAAGTTCCGAGACCTCTGGACAAAGCTTCGCGAAGAAAACTACGCGATTCATCCGATTGAAGAGCTCGAAAACTCCGATCTGTTCAAGTTCTCGCCTTTTAAGACGCTTACGCCCGACCAATACGAAACAATCGAGACGATTTACAAACGTCTCGAACAGGAGCATGAAGACGCAAAACATGGCGGCTCAAAAAGAGAACGTATAACCGTCGTGAATGGCGCGCCGGGAACAGGTAAAACAATCCTCGCCATCAGTCTCATGTTCAAAATCAAAAATGAGCCCAACCTTTCCGGCCTGCGAGTCGGTTTTGTCACCCCCATGGATTCCCTGAAGAAGACCCTCAGGAAACTCACGCACTTCCTTCCAGGGTTAAAGCCTGGCGATATCTTGAGCCCCAGTGACGCAACCAAAAACGATCGTTATGACATCCTACTTGTCGACGAAGCACATCGACTGGGCAATTATCTAAGCACGGGTTCCGGCATTAAGGCCTTCTATAACACTTGCGATCGCCTCGGCCTTCCACATACGAGCAACCAAGTTGACTGGATATTCAAATGCTGCGACAAGGCATATCTTTTCTATGACCCCAAGCAGCAAGTCAGGGCATCCGGCCTCAATCGAGACGGTCTTGAGCGGCGACTCAATCAGCTCGAGGAAGCGGGCATTGAAACTGAAGAGTTCAGCCTAAGTACGCAAATGCGCGTGCGCGGTGGTGACGAATATCTCGATTTTGTATACGACCTACTCGACAACAAGGCGTATATGCATGCCGGCATGAAGTTTGATGAACTCTTTGCCTCGGAGCCCTACGACTCGCGAGACAAGGACCCCGGAAGCGATGTGCCACGCTATCAATTTGGCATTGTCAACCGATTCGAAGACTTCTGCTCCCTACAACAAGCTAAGGAAGAAGAAGCCAGCCTATCTCGCATGACTGCCGGCTTCGCTTGGAAGTGGGAAACCAAGACCAATAAAGATGCGTTCGATATCGTCATTGAGGGCATTCGCAAACGTTGGAATTCAACTCAAAAGGATTGGGTCAACTCGGCCAACGCCGTCAATGAGGTTGGTTGCATTCACACGGTGCAGGGCTACGACCTCAATTACGGGTTCGTAATTCTGGGTCCCGACATTTACTACGACTACGACAAGGGGGCCGTCTGCATTAACAAGGCAAACTTCAAAGATGCCGTCGCCAAGAAAAAGGCGAGCGACGAAGACCTGCGAAAGATCATCGTCAACGCCTACTACGTCCTGATGACGCGCGGCATGCTAGGAACGTTTCTCTACGTGTGCGACCCTGCGCTCAAGGAGTATTTGTCACGGTATATCCCGGTGATATAGACCAGACGACCGCCCTCCCCCATGTAACCATCCTGTAAATCATAGCGGCACACTCGGGTTTTACCGTGATGCGGTCGCGCCTGGCGCTCCACTGTGCTAAAGTATCCCGAACGTTCAAACGACTACGAGGGGGAACTAGAAGATGGCACGTGTGCACAACTTCTCAGCTGGCCCGGCCGCGCTGCCTACAAGCGTGCTCGCCGAGATCGCCGACGAGATGATGGACTACCGCGGTTGCGGCATGTCCGTGCTCGAGATGAGCCATCGATCTAGCATGTACCAGCAGATCATCGACGACGCCGAGGCAACCCTGCGCCGCCTGCTGAGCATCCCCGACAACTACCGTGTCCTGTTTTTGCAGGGCGGCGCCACGCTACAGTTTGCGGGCATCCCGATGAACCTCATGCGCCGCGGCCGCGCCGGCTACGTCGTGACCGGCAACTTTGCCAACAAAGCGTTCAAGGAGGCCGCCAAGTACGGCGAGGCCGTGCTGCTCGCGAGCTCCGAGGACACCAACTTCGACCGCATCCCCGACATGGCCGACATCAACGCGCGCATTGCCGCCGAGGCCGCGGGCGACGGGCTCGACTACGTCTACATCTGCCAGAACAACACCATCTTTGGCACCATGTTCCACCAGCTGCCCGATTGCGGCGACGTGCCGCTGGTCGCCGATGTCTCGAGCTGCTTTTTGTCGCAGCCACTCGACATCGAGTGCTACGGGCTCATTTACGCCGGCGCGCAGAAAAACGCCGGCGCCGCGGGCGTCACCGTGGTTATCGTGCGCGACGACCTGATCGCCGAAGGCCCCGCCTTTGCGCAGACGCCGCAGTATATGGACCTCAAGACCCAGGCCGCCAAGGGCTCCATGCTCAACACGCCCAATACCTTTGGCATCTACGTGTGCGGTAAGGTGTTCCGTTGGGTCGAGCAGACCGGCGGACTTGCCGCTATGGCCGAGCGCAACTTGGCCAAGGCCAACCTGCTCTACGACCTGCTCGAGAGCAGCAAACTATTCCACGGCACCGCGCAGACAGACAGTCGCTCCATCGCCAACGTCACGTTCCGTACCGGCGATGCCGACCTCGACGCCGCCTTTGTCGCGGGCGCGGCAGAGCACCAGATCCAAAACGTCAAGGGCCATCGCCTCGTCGGCGGCATGCGCGCCAGCGTCTACAACGCCGTAACCATGGAAGACGTGCAGGCACTGGCCTCGTATATGAAGGACTTCGAAGCGCAGCATAGTTTGAGTCCGCGATCTAACTAGCCCGCAACGCGCGGGCCGACCAGCCACTTCAAACCACCCTGCTTAGATCAAAACCTGCTAAGGAGTTTTTCCATGCGTAAGATTAAGACCATCGACGACATCACTAAAGACGGCAAAGTCGAGTTTGGCGAGGGCTACGAGTTTGTAAGCACCGCCGAGGAGGCCGACGCGATCCTGATGCGCTCGACCGATCTGCACGGCTACGAACTGCCCGAGGGCATCCGCGCCATCGCCCGCTGCGGCGCCGGCGTCAACAACATCCCCGTCGAGGAGTACGCCAAGAAGGGTGTCGTCGTCTTTAACTCCCCCGGCGCCAACAGCAACGCCGTCAAGGAGCTCGTCCTGGGCATGCTGGTGCTCTCGAGCCGCGGTGTAGTGCAGTCGATGAACTGGGTGCGCGACAACGCCGACGACCCCGAAATCCAGGTCGATGCCGAGAAGGCCAAAAAGGCCTTTGTGGGCCGCGAGCTCAAGGGCAAGCGCATCGGCGTCATCGGCCTGGGCAACGTAGGCTCCAAGGTCGCCAACGCCTGCGTCGATCTGGGCATGGACGTCTACGGCTACGATCCGTTCATTTCCGTTGAGCACGCGTGGGTGCTGAGCCGCGAGGTACAGCGCGTGGGCACGCTCGAGGACCTCTGCCGCGGCTGTGACTACCTCACCGTGCACGTGCCCAGCAAGGCAGACACCATCGGCATGATCAGCACCGAGCAGATTAACCTGCTGGCACCCGACGCCGTGCTCATCAACTACGCGCGCGAAACCATCATTGACGAGGACGCCGTCGACGCCGCCCTGCGCGAGGGCAGGCTGAGCTGGTTTAGCTGCGACTTTGCCACGCCCAAGACCGTCAAGATGCCCAATACGTTTATCACCACGCACTCGGGCGCCGGCACTGGCGAGGCCGAGGCCAACTGCGCCGACATGGCCATCAGCGAGCTCAAGGATTACCTGGAGAACGGCAACATCGCGCACAGCGTCAACTACCCCGCCTGCAGCATGGGCAAGGCGCGCGCCGCGAGCCGCATCGCCTGCCTGCACGCAAACGTGCCCAACATGATCGGCCAGATCACGGCCATTCTCGCCAAGGACAACGCCAACGTGCAGCGTATGACCAACGAGTCCGCCGGCGAGAACGCCTACACCATGTTCGACACCGACGAGCACCTGGACAGCAGCACCATCGAGGCGCTCAAGCAGATTCCGTCGATGTATCGCGTGCGCGTGATCAAATAGCGACGGCGCCAAGCCTGCTAGACAGGCCATGAAGCCCATTCGCCCCCCGTTTTCACGAAACGGGGGGCGAATTTTGTGCTCCCGGCGGCTTGAAAAGTGCTACCCCGAATAAGTTTTTTCGGATAATCGACAGTCCCACCCAAATCACTGAGCGCACCCGCTTTGATAAACACCTTTATCAGGGGCTTTAGTAGGTAATAATCGATCTCTATATACCACATCCAAGTTGACTATCGATTTTCCGAAACAACTTGTTCTGGATAGCATTTTTATGCCCTTCTAAGGCGAACCTGAAGCCTTTTTCGTGCCCAAAACTCTAGCTCGCGCGACCGTTTTCCACCTGCACGACTACATTCCCGCCCAATCGATAAAAATCTCCTCACGAAGCCGCCGTTCGAGCTGCTGCTGCCGCGGTGTCTTGTCTTTCAGCGGCGCATCGAGATAGGACATGATGAGCTCCATCACCACGCGAAAGGCATCGGAGTCGGCCAGCTGGCCATAGGTCATCAGAACGACGGGATATCCCATCGCTTGCAAGGCCGTCGTTCGGTCGGAGTCCGAGATCTTGGATTCTATGGATCCGTGTATGGCTTTACCCTGGCATTCAACAAGGCACTCTCGGCTGCCGTCCTTATTTGCCAGCAGGATATCGGCGTAGCGCCTATCAAGCCCCGAAATCAGGCGGGCGCTGCGCGTCATACGAATCTCAACGTTATTGGTAAGGCGCAGCCCTTCGCCGCCGCGCAACCTCGAAAGCCCAAACAGCATCGAAGCCTGAACCTCGAGCGGCGATGCTGCCACCCCCGTAATGCATTTCGCGGCTCGTATGAACGATTTAGCGCCGCGGAGCCCCCGGATCTTATCGACGTACTCTGTAAGCTCAGAGAGCTCGATCAAGGGCGGTCGTTTCCACAAGTCCGTTGGATTCCCCGAGACATCCTTTACGTTTTCCCAGCCCAACCGTGCGTCACCCCACCGATCCCCATATGCCCGCTCAAGCGCCAACTTTACCTGAGGCGCAATCTTGCACACGGCAAAGGTGCCGCACATCTCATACATGCACATGATCAGACGCTCGTTTGAGACCGAGGAAGCCAGAGTCAACAGGGTAAAGAGCGGGGACGCGACATCAAGGCCAAACTCCGTCTGCCGCATGGAATCAAACGGCCTCTCCCCGTTCCAAACATGTCTGACAATGCGATCGCCCTTACGTCCGCAGCTGCCCTGCGCCAAAACGTGTAACGGGGTGCCCAGAAAATGCGCGACGAGCGGATGCTCGCAAAGGCGCTCCCTGCGCGGATCGTCTACAGAATCGGGCAGGTCCGGCATTATCGCCAAGACCTGTGGAGGTATCCGGTGATACCGAAAGGCAGATATGTCGCACAGCATGTCGTCCATAACGGCTACGTACCCACTGCGTCGCCTGTGAACCCGCTCGGACGGCAAACGCGCCGGCTCGGCCTGCGAACGGTAAATGCTGCTGCGCGCACGTCACAAATCCCTTAGGAGGCCTACAATCGGTTTGGAAAGCAGACTGATTGTGAGGTTTCATATGGTTGATGAGGACTTTGCCTGGCGACTTGCGCGGGAGCTTGTGCGGATCGACAGCTCGGACCCGGGCGCATATGAGGGCGAGATCGAACAACATATCAAAGGCCTGGTCGAGGCGTATATTGCCAAACTCGATTCGCCCGCGTTGGACGCCGCAGAGGTACGCGAGCTCGAAGTACTCCCCGGACGCCGCAACCTTATGGTCACCGTGCCCGGTTTGAGCGACGAGCCACGGCTCGTCTACATCTGCCACATGGATACCGTCACCTTGGGAGACGGCTGGGACGCAGGCATTCCGCCGCTCGGAGCAATCGTGCGTGACGATAAACTCTATGGCCGCGGTGCCTGCGATATGAAGGGTGGCCTGGCCTGCGCCATTGCTGCACTGGTCCATACGCTCGAGCGCGTGGCGGCGGATGGCGCGCTGCCCCGCCGCGGCTTTTCGCTCATCTGCTCGGTCGACGAGGAAGACTTTATGCGCGGCTCCGAGGCGGCCATCGACGCCGGCTGGGTCGGCTCGCGCGAATGGGTACTGGACACCGAGCCCACCGATGGACAAATTCAGGTGGCGCACAAGGGACGCACATGGTTCGAGATTGAGATGACCGGCGTGACGGCACATGCGAGCCAGCCTTGGAAGGGCGCCGACGCCGTCGCTGCCATGGCCGAGGCCGTCTGCTCGCTTCGCCATGCGTTCGCGGCGCTGCCCGTACACGACGAGCTGGGGCCTTCGACCATCACGTTTGGGCAGATCGAGGGCGGCTATCGCCCCTATGTCGTGCCCGACCACGCCAAGGTCTGGGTCGATATGCGCCTGACCCCGCCGACTGATACGGCCGCCGCGACGCGCATGGTAGAGCAGGCCATCGCCGGTACCGAGGCTGCGGTCCCCGGCTGCCACGGCAGCTATACCGTGACAGGCGACCGCCCCGCCATCGAGCGCGATCCAAGCTCTCCCCTACTAGCCGCGCTCAAGCGTGCCGCCGATGACGTGACGGGCGCGGACACGACCGTCGGCTTCTTTACCGGCTACACCGACACCGCCGTCATTGCCGGCAAGACAGGTAACCGAAATTGTATGAGTTACGGCCCCGGCTCGCTCGCGCTCGCGCACAAACCCAACGAGTATGTACCCCATGCCGATATCGTTCGCTGTCAGAACGTACTCATCGCGCTTGCCGACAACACGCTCTGGGACGCAAACGGCCAAGTTGGGGCATAATAAGCCGCGAACAAACCGACTCGCGTGTTAGGACCGTCCATGAAAGCACTTCCGTTTCCCTGCATCCGCCCGGCTCAGGACCGCGTGCTCGAAGCGCTACCGCAGATGGGCGGCATCCTGAGCGGCAACGACGCCCTGCGTGGCGCCATCGCCGACGGCCTGATGCTCAAGGATCCAGGCGCGGCGTATTACGCGTACGAATGCTCGGGCGAGCCGGGTCGCGTGACGGGTGTCGTGGCGATTTGTCGGATGAGTGTACTTGTGAGCGGCAAGGGCGATGCCAGCGCTGACGCGGCCGCCGCCGCGCGCACGATCGCCGAGCTCAAGGTGCAGCCTCGTCCCGTGTCGCTCGCCTACGAGGCCTCACCCGTCATGGATATCATCCTGGGTGCCGCCAAAGAGGGCGCTTCGCTCTATGCCGTCACCGACCCCGCCGGCATTACGCACCGTGTGTGGGAGGTCAAGCGCGAGGACGCCGTCGGGGCCATCCGCGCCATGCTCGACCAAGCACCCGAGCCGACACTGGCCGACGACCCCGCCTACGCTGCCGCTCTGACCGGGGCGTCGCAGCTGCTGGCCGATGAGGCCCGCGCCGCCGGAACGTACACCGGCAAAGAGCCGTTCAACTTTACCGTTGCCGCGCTGTTCCCCGCCGCGCAGGCCGCCGGCGCCGCGCCGCAGGTTCCGACGGGTTTGCTCACCCACCAGATCGCACGGTTCTAACAGAGTCTAAACGCCCAGCAAAAAGACTCGATAGCTCAACAAGCAAGGGGCGGGGATACATGCGCATGCATCCCCGCCCCTTTCACATCGAGCAATGGTGTTGGCGATCCACATCGCCACGCCCGCGCTACCCCCGCTGCGGACCTGCTGCCGCCACGAGCGGCTCAAGCCCCAGCTCGCGCGCGTAGTCTTCCTGCGTAAAGATCTCAACCAGTTCAAACGTATCCGTCGCATCATCAAACGCAAAGTGCAACACCGAGCAATTGCCCGGCACGCGGTCGCGCTCGTCGGCCGCCGCACCCTTCACGTGGTCCATGAACTCCTTGATAGCCGAGCCGTGGCTTACCGCGAGCACGCACGTATGGTCCGGACGCTGCATAAGCTCGGTCAACGTCGCCACCATGCGCTCGCGCACCTGCATCTGGCCCTCGCCGCCAAACTGGCAATAGAAGTCGCGCCACGGGCGCTCGGGCATCAGCATCACGCGCTCGGCCTCAAAGTCGCCAAAGAACCACTCGCGCAGGCCGTCCAGGCGCTCGTACGCCAAGCCCGGCCACAAGTTGGCGATAGTCTGCTCGGTGCGATGAAGCGTGGAGGCGTAGGCGTGGTCGGGCTCAATGCCGCGCGCACGCAAGAACATGCCGGCGCGCGCCGCCTGGTCGCATCCCAGCTGCGTGAGCGGCGAGTCACTCCAGCCTTGAATAATGCGCTTGAGGTTAAATATCGTCTGTCCATGACGGACCAGATACAGGTCTTTATTCATAGGGGGGGTCCTTTCGTTTGTTACCAACCCAAGAGCGAAAACGCCCCGTCGAAATAGCCAAAATGAAGCACGGCACCGTTGTCGGGCTGCTCTCCCCCGTCAGTCACATACTTAAGAAACTCCTGGCAGGCTGAGCCGTGGGAAACGGCCAGCACGCAGTCGTGCCGGGGCTGGGCCATGATGCGGGACAGCGCCGCGACCATACGTGCGCGAAGCTCACTTTCCGACTCGCCACCAAAGGCAACCGGATAATCGCCCCAGGGTTGCGCCGGCATCTCGCGGTTTGATGTGCCCTCCAACGAACCCAAATGCCACTCGCGCAGTTCATCAACCAGCTCTATGGAACAGCCCTCGCCAACGATAAGCTCGGCCGTACACCGCGCCCGCCCCAGCGGAGACGAATACACATGGTCAAAGGTCACGCCGCGGTCCTCGAACGCCGCACGCGTCGCCAGCGCTTGCTCGCGCCCGCGCGCCGTAAGCGGCGAATCGTGCCAGCCCTGCAAAATGTTCTTCACATTGAGCTCGGTCTGCCCATGCCGCACCAAATACAGATCGGCCACACGCCCTCCCCTCGCATCACCACGAAGGAGACGGGCACCTTTGTGGTGGTTTTGCCGCCGGATCGCGCCGCAACGACGTGCAACTACAGCAGCACGTCGGCAAGCGGACGCTTGGGCACGTGATGCATCTGCGCCTCATCGCGCCAGTAATTGATAGAGCCGTCAGGGTTGGAGTCGATCGCATCGATCAACTGAGTCTCGGTTGGCACGCCAAAAGCCATGATCAGCTTGAGCTCGTATTTGTCGTTATCGAGCCCCATGGCGTCGATTGCGCGGGGCGTAAAGGCCTTGAACATGCATGCCGCCACCTCGGGCGTGGCACTGCGAGCCGCGAGCATCATCGTCTGGGCGGCAATGCCGGTGTCGACCTCGGTGATGGGCGCGGCGGGCTTACCCGAAACAGCGCGCTCGGCAAGAATCGCGATGTAGCCGGTCGGGCGCTCGCCCTCGGCAGGGCCCGGCCAATCCTTGAGCGCACCGGCCCACGCGAGCTCGTCAAACACGCGCGCGCAATCCTCGGCACCGCTCACCACATGAAAGCGCAGGCGCTGAGCATTGGCGCCACAGGGAGCCAGATGCGCAAGCTCCGCCAGCTCGAGCAAAAACTCGCGCGGCACGCGCATGGACTCGTCAAATCGGCGGCACGTGCGGGCGCGGCGGACCAGCGCGTCAAACGTGTCCAGGCCAAGCTTTTCGCAACCCTGCTTTGCCATCGACTCGGCGCTCAACGGCACCGCGGGAACTGTTTCGTTCATAGGGACCCCTCAATAAAAGCCAATTGTCCTTTAGAAAATCTAACCTAAAACGTAGGCAATAACGAACAGAGCTGCAATGTTCTACACCTGTTGAATATCCCACATCCAAACGGGAACAAAGATAACAATTCGGGAAGGTGAGGCTCCCATTCGCCCTTTCCGCCCCACGCGACAGCGCCCTTGGGCGATACTGGTTGCAAGAGCTACGGCTTACGCCGCACGAAAGGAGACATCATGGGCATCTTTAAGAACGATGGCAAGCAATCGAGCGCGTTTGGATTTGACGAGAAAAGCATGGCAGGCAAGGCCGTCAAGGCCGTGCGCTGGATTTACGCCATCACGGGCGTCTTGGCGCTCGTCGCCGGCATCGCACTGCTGTTTGCGCCCGCCAAGTCCCTCGTCTTCCTGACGACCGTCTTGGGCTTCTACTTTGTGATCACGGCCGCAATCAGGCTGTTTACCGCTGTTTTCGAGCCGCTGCTGCCCACCGGCTGGCGCGTTACGAGCATCATCTCCAACCTGCTCATCATTCTGGGCGGCGTCATAATCCTGCGCAACCAGGCCTTCTCGACCGCGACACTCACCACGCTTGTAGTGGTCGTCGCCGGCTTTGGCTGGATCGTCGAGGGCGTCATGTCGATTCTGGAATCCGAGCTTTCCGCCAACCGCGCCCTCGCCATCCTGAGCGGCGCACTCTCCATCATCGCGGGCATGTTCGTGTTTATCTATCCGCTGTGGTCGGCCAAGATGCTAGTCATCTTTAGCGGTGCCGCGCTGCTGGTGTTTGGCGTGACGCTGATTGTTCGCGCCATTCAATTTGGCAAACTGGTGCGCTAGATGCCAAAGACGCTTTTTATTGATGCCGACGCCTGCCCGGTCACGCGCGAGTCGATCGACTGCGCGCGGAGGGCGGGCGTCGCCGTCGTTATCGCCGGCAACAGCACGCAGAACCTGGAACGCCACATTCGCCGCGACGATCCGCGCGACGCCGAGCACGCGCGTCGGGGCTTTTGGGTCACGACGCTCGATGTGAGCGTGGGAGCCGATAGCGCCGACTTTGCCATTATCGAGCGCCTGCAGGCTGGCGACGTGGTCGTGACACAAGACATAGGCCTGGCGAGTATGGTGCTCGGACGCGATGCCGCCGCCATCGGCGTGCGCGGACGCGTCTACGATAAGGCGACCATCGACATGCAGCTGTTTATTCGCCACGAGGAAAAGAAGGTTCGCCGCGCCGGGGGACGCACCCGCGGGCCGGCAGCCTTCACCAGCGAGGACCGAGCCCGCTTTAAACGCAACCTCACCGAGCTGCTGCACTAACCAAGGCAGATTTTTGGGACATGCCTAAAAATCTGCCTTTTTGTTTTGGGCGGTGTGGACGCTCAGGGTCCATGGCTTAACAAAAAAACGGGCTTCAAAATGCCATGCGTCGCCGCACTGCGCAGGCGCCGAGCATGGCTATTTTGAAGCCCGTTTTGCTAGGCCTACTTAGAGGCCGAAGGCGGATAGGATGAGGCCCCAGCTGGCGCCGATGACGTACATCATGACCAGGAACACGGCATTTTCGCGAGCGCTGCGGTTCGTGCGGAACAGGACCAGGTAGCCCACGCCGGCGGAAATGAGCGTGCCGGCGAGCATCGGCGCCAGCTGCAGCGCACCTTCGAGGTACAACTGCGTAATAACGACGCTAGCAGAGCAGTTGGGGATCAGACCGACAAGCGCCGAGCCCAGGACGGCGAGCGTTTCGTTGCCGCGCAGGAACTGCTCGATTGCGGACTCGCCAAAGGTCTCGAGCACGGCGACCAGAATCAGCGTCACCAGGAAAATAAATACCGACACCTGCACGGTGTGCGAGATCGCGCTGCGGATGATCGACAGAACGGGCGCGCCCTCGTGGGAGTGGCTGTGGCCGTGGTGGTGCTCGTGCTCGTCCGCGTGACCATGGTCGTGGCTGTGTTCGTGACCGTGCCCATGTCCGCGCTCGTCCTCATCCTCGTCACAACCACAATGGTCGCGCTCACACAGCTCATGGATGTGATCGGCGCTCACGCCCGCCTCGGCCACCTCGTCAATGATGTCGCCCCCGGTATGGTCGTCGTGGGCGCAGTTCACATGAGCCGGATTGGCAGCGGTCCCCAGTACGGTACGGCGAATCGCCGCATGCGCGCGGGCATTACGACGAAGGCCGCGGATAGCCGCATCCACGATAAAGCCCGTGACCAGCGCGATCAGCGCCTTCGAAGCCAAAAGCATCGCCATGGTCTGTACGGGAACTTGCTCGGCAAGCAACAACGGCAGCATCTCGTCTGAGGTCGAGAGGAAAACCGCAACCAGTGTGCCCAGCGTCACGACACGGCCGGCGTACAGTGTTGCTGCCATGGCCGAAAACCCGCACTGTGGCACCATGCCCAACAACGATCCGACAACCGGACCCGCGGCGCCGGCGCGCTTGATAGCGCCGTTGACGCGATCGCCCGCAACGTGCTCAAGCGTCTCGAGGGCAAGATACGTCACCAACAAAAACGGCACCAACGACAGCGTGTCCTTACCGGCGTCGAGCAGAATATCAATCAGTAAATCCATGACGGATGGAACCTTTCGTGTCTTTCGGCAGCATTGTAAAAGTCCTAGCGGTCAACTAGGGTATTGTAGTTGTCCCGGGCGCGGTGCCAATAGTTGCCCATGGTAAACTATCATCACGCCACAACTCAGTAACCCCGAGCCGCGCAACGCGGCCCGTCCAAGGAGCAGCATATGAATGTTTCGCAAGCACTCGAATACGAGCGCCAGCCGTTTATCCCCATGTTTATCTACGGCGACCACGGCGCCATGGAATCTGAGCGTCAGAAGGGCGAGGAGGCCCTCAAGGTGCTCGAGACCGAGTACTTTACCGCCGAGGGCGACCCCGGCTTTGACTTTGCCACTGTGCGCGACCTGGCCGACCGCAACCGCGACCTGTGCGACCAGATTGGCGAGGCGCGCCTGCGCAACGTGACGCCCGCGACGCTCTCGCGCGGTCTGTCCGACGCCGACACCTGCGCCGCCATCGGCAAGATGCAAAAGCGCACCGCCGCGTCCGTTATGCGCGAGATCCGCGGTGACCGCGACGCACTCGGCGTGGCCTATGCCCGCAAGCCCATCCAAGGCACGGTGCTGGGCATCGACATCGAGACCACCGGTCGCGCGCCCGAGCGCGGCTACATCATCAACGTGGGCTGGGAGATTATGGATCTCACCAGCGACGCCGTGCCGCATGACGCCGAGGCGCACTACTGCGGCCTGCCCGACATCTACCGCGGCGAGGATGTGCCGCTATCGAACATCCATCACATCACCTGGGACGACATCGACGGCAAAAAGCCGTTCCGCGAGAACAAGGAGTTGCAGAAGCAGCTGCTCAAGCTCATGAAGAAGTATCCCTATATGGCGCACAACGCCGCCTTCGAGGACAGCTGGTTCAAAATTCATCTGGACGGTTACGCCGAGGCACGCCGCGCAGGCAAGATCATCGTCATCGACTCGCGCCAGATTTGCCGCAGCCTGGACGCCGACGTGCGCTCGCTCCCCCGCGAGTCCGCGCCCGCTGCGCTCGAGAACTGGGCGCGCCGCCGTGGCACCCTCGCCGCCGACGCCAACGAGCAGCACCTGGGCCTCGACGACACCGATCTCATGCTCCGTACCGTCCAGGCCGAATTCAACCTCAAGAACCTGTTTGCGAAATAACCGATCCACCTGCGGGAGCGCCCGCCAGGCACAGCACAATCCGTCTGGGCGCACCGGCACGCAGTAAACTAGGGCGCAGCCTTATGGCTGCACCCTAGTTTTCATCAAAACGAGCAAATACGCGTGCTTCACACAGTCGACTGGTTGGCCCACCTACATTTTTCGAGTTGTTCGGCCAGCTGAACCACTAGTCAAGGCCCCTCGAACCGCAATCGAGCGCTGTAGTCGCCTTAATTTCGCAACCAAGCCCCATTAATCTACCTGAATCAATTCGAATAAGACGTTGCGATCGCACCATTCATTTAGGATAAGGCCGAATAACTCAAATTATGTTGGTGAGGCATCTGGACGGTCAGCAAAAACGCTTAGAGGCTACGAATTCGCAACTAAAGTTCACCAAAAAAGGCGCAGCTGGCAGAAACCTCCCCAGCCGAAGCTGCTCCCTCGATACGAGAGCTCAAAAGCCCACCGTTTGCAGAAGATAAGCCGCGCCCCAATACCGTTACCCGAAGTTTCGGGCGAATGTGGCGTCCGCTATGCCATCATGCGCGTATGGGAATCGTTCTATCACATACCACGGCACGCGCTGTATACCAAACAGCCAACTCGCTCGCAAGCTACGCGATCGATCCCTTACCTATGGAAAAGATCAGGGTGTCTGCGCCGACCACGTCCGACCTGGAAGCGGCGCGAGCATGGCTCAACAGAAAGAATGTCGATTCTGAAAGCATCCATGTGCTGACGTTTTCCAATAATGCAAATAGGCACCGCAAGGGCTGCATCTGCCACTGCTCGCGCTATACGTTTGATGCAGAAAGCTACCTAGAACTCGAGCCGAACGTCTACATCGTCGATATCAAGCTGTGCGCGTTAGAAGCAACAGCCGACCTCAACCTTACTGAGCTCGTTGAGTATTACTTTGAAATCTGCGGCTCCTACGCGCTTGAAACGTCCGACGAAACTCAATATCGCGAGCGCCCAGCCCTAACCAGCGTTGAAGAGCTCAGAGCCTTCTTTTCAGAGGCATCGGGGTATCGTGGATCCAATAAAGCCCTTAAAGCACTTTCTTATGTACGCGAAGGCTGTCGTTCCCCACTCGAAACGGCGTTTGTCATGATGCTGACAATGCCCAAGTCAATGGGTGGCTTAGCCATACGCGCTATCAAAACGGATTATCCGATCCCAGTCCCCAAAAGATACGCCGCCCTAACGCGACGGACGGTTTTCTACCTCGACGCGCTGCTCGAAAATTCGATGACCGATATCGAATACAACGGCTTTTACCACGACGAGCCCGAGCAGCAATCAATTGACGAGGAACGCCGAAACACGCTGCGAAACATGGGATATGCCGTTATCACAGTTAGTCGTCATTCGTTTTTCAAGCAGTCCGCTTTTAGACGAGTCATGGAAGCGATTCGCATTCGCGAGAAGATCTGGCCCGGTCGGCTACCGGATAACTTCGCCATCCTGCAAGAAACTCTTCGTCAATTTGTCTTGCGGCGCTACTTCGAATACGGTCGCCGCGTCCTGGAGGCACTCAAAGAAGAAGAGGCCACCAAGCGCGAAATTGCAAGTCAATATCCGCAAGCTGATGACCCGAGCATCAACGATGTGCCCGAACCCGATGACATGCAACACGTTGGGGCCCTTGCTGAAGAAATCAATGGGCCATGGGAATGCGAAATGTCCGCAAAAATCGATGAAAACCGCGCGGAAGACGACGCGATTATTGATCTAATTGAGAATTCGCTCTTCTAAAGGCGGTCTCTACGGATGTCCACCTACATTTTTCGACTTATTCGGCCACCGATTTGCCTGATTGGCTGCAGCAATGCTCAATATAACTTTAGATAAAACTGATTCTGCAGGAACTCCCGTAGAGAAAGAACTGATTCTCACGGTATTTAACAAGATAAAGTACAAATATGAACAGCTCTAATGCTTCTCGAGGCGGCTTTCTTAGCATGCTGGCCGAACATCTCGAAATATGTTGGCGAGCATTGTGTCGATGCATCCTAACCCACAGAAAATCGCAGAGACAGCAAGCAGTCATCGAAATTATCGCAAATTGTATTGACATATGAACATGCGCTCATATAATCGGAAATAAGTTATATGAGCGCATGTTCATATGAAAGGATATTGCAATGAGCATCCGCGATGATGAAACGAAACCCGACATCGAGGCCACCGAACCCGTGATCCCCACCACCTGCTCGCCCGAGGACCTTCCCGACGAGGAGCTTCTCTACGACCTCGCTGACCTGTTCAAGGTCTTCAGCGACACCACGCGCATCAAGATTCTCTATGCCCTCATGGGCCGCGAGCTCTGCGTGGCCGACATCGCCGAGGCGACCGCGACCTCGCAATCGGCAGTATCGCACCAGCTGCGCACGCTTAAGCAGTCGCACCTGGTCAAGTTCCGCCGCGACGGCCGCAACATCCTCTACTCGCTTGCCGACGATCACGTCTACACCATGCTCAACCAGGGCATGAGCCATATCTGCGAATAGCAACCAACCACGGTACCAGCGCGGCCTGCACCCAAGCCGCAAAACAGGGAAAGGAACCCACCATGAAAAAGCAGTTTAAACTCGACGAGATCGACTGCGCCAACTGCGCACGCGAGCTTCAAGACGAGCTGGCCAAGCTCGAGGGCGTCAAATCCGTGTCCGTCAACTTTATGACCCAGAAGCTGACGCTCGAGGCCGATGACACCGAGTTCGACGAGGTCCTCGACCGTGTCGTGGAGTTCACCGCCGACGCCGAGCCGGACTGCGAGATCATTCTCTAGCCCAGGTTTACGCCAACCTGCAAAGGCCGCGCTTGACGCGGCCTTTGCACGCGAAATTATATGAGTGAGTGTTCATACATTCAAATGGGAGGATACGAGTCATGGCCACCGCCGACCCCAAGAAGAAAAAGAAGAAGCGCAAGAAAAAAGAGTCACTCGAGCATAAGCGCAACCGCATCCTGGTAGCGCTGGGCATTTTTGCCGTGGTGTACGCCCTCGATGAGCTCGGCACCCTCGCCGCCGCATTCGGCACCCCGGGCGACATCTACGCCAGCTTCGTGCTGTTCCTCGTGCCATTTTTGATTGCCGGCTACGACGTACTGCAAAAGGCATTCAATAACATCCGCCACGGCAAGGCCTTCGACGAGAGCTTCCTCATGGCCGTCGCGACTATCGGCGCGTTTGCCATGGTGCTTTTCCCCGATACCGACCCGCACATGGCCGAAGGCGCCGCCGTCATGCTGTTCTACCAGGTCGGCGAGCTGTTCCAGGCATACGCCGTGGGCAAGAGCCGCAAGTCGATCAGTGCCATGATGGACATCGCGCCCGACTACGCTAACGTCGAGCAAGCCGACGGCACACTCGAACAGGTCTTTCCCGATGACATCGCCGTCGGCACCGTGATCGTGGTCAAGCCAGGCGAGCGCGTGCCTATCGACGGCGTCATCGTCGAGGGCGAAACCCAGCTCGACACCGCCGCGCTCACGGGCGAGTCAGTCCCCCGCCCCGCCAAGTCCGGCGACGATATCATCAGCGGCTGCATCAACATGACGGGCCTCATCCACGTGCGCACCACCAAGCCGTTTGGCGAGTCCACCGTCGCGCGCGTCCTGGAGCTCGTGGAGAATGCCAGCGAAAAGAAGGCGCGCACCGAGAACTTCATCACACGCTTCGCCCGCGTCTACACCCCCGCCGTCACCGGCTCGGCCGCGGCGCTCGCTCTTGGCGGCGGTCTGGTCACCGGTGCCTGGTCCGACTGGATTCTGCGCGGCCTGACCTTCCTGGTCGTCAGCTGCCCGTGCGCACTCGTGATCAGCGTGCCGCTCAGTTTCTTTGGCGGCATCGGCGGCGCGTCCAAGCTGGGCGTTCTCATCAAGGGCTCCAACTACCTCGAGACGCTCGCCGACGTGGACACCGTCGTCTTTGACAAGACGGGCACCCTCACCAACGGCACGTTCTCGGTGGTCGCGGTGCACCCCGAGGCTGGCTATACCGAGCAGTCGTTGCTCGAGGTCGCAGCCCTTGCGGAGTCGTTCTCCGATCACCCCATCGCGCAGTCCGTGCGCGTCGCCTACCAGGGCGAGGTCGACCCCAAGCGCGTGACGGATTCCGCTAATGATGCGGGTCACGGCGTAACGGCGACCATCGACGGCAAGCATGTCGTCGTCGGCAACGCCAAGATGCTCGCCGCGACCGGAGTCGAAGCGCCCGATTGCGAGGTCGTCGGAACGATTCTGCATGTGCTCGTTGACGGCGTGTACGCCGGCCACATCGTGATTGCGGACACCGTTAAGGCCGACGCCGAGCAGACGATTCGCGACCTACATGCCGCCGGCGTCAAGCGCACCGTCATGCTCACGGGCGACCGCGAGGAAGTGGCTGCCGCGGTGGCCAAGCAGCTCGGCCTCGACGAGTTCCATGCGCAACTGCTGCCGGGCGACAAGGTCGAGCGTGTTGAAGCGCTGCTCGCGGCCGAAAGCGGCAAGGGCAAGCTCGCCTTTGTCGGCGACGGCATCAACGATGCGCCTGTGCTCACCCGCGCCGATGTGGGCATTGCCATGGGCGCCATGGGGTCCGATGCCGCGATTGAGGCCGCCGACGTGGTGCTCATGGATGACAAGCCGTCCAACATCTCCCGTGCGATCCGCGTAGCACGCAAGACCATGTCGATTGTTTGGCAGAACATCATCTTTGCGCTGGGTATTAAGCTGCTGATTCTGGTGCTTGCGGCACTGGGTATCGCCAATATGTGGCTTGCCGTCTTTGGCGACGTGGGCGTGGCGATCATCGCCATTCTGAACGCCATGCGCGCGATGGGTGTCAAGAACCTGTAGCGTTCGTGGGCTGTCCGGCCCCGGCCTGCGGTGACGTAGCTGGCAGTTCTTGGGCATCGCTTGCTGGCGGGGTTCCTTTGCTGAAATGGACTTGGCCGAAAGGGCCGCTGGTCCCGGTCGCTGGTTCGCGCTTTGCGTGAACTCCGCGCTACTGTGGGTCAGTTAGGCTTCTGTTGTTGGACCCGCTACATCTTCCCGTCCCAGCATCGACCTTAGCTTCTCGAAGCTCTCCTCGCTCAGGCAATGCTCCATGTGGCAGCCCTCTTGCGAGGCAACCTCGGGCGCAACGCCGGCATCCTCTAGTAGCCCCACAAAAAAGCAATGGCGCTCCCACATTTGACGGGCAACCTCAAGACCGCGTTCCGTCAGATGCACATCGCGTTTGCCCATCTCCACGTAGCCGTTGCTCTCCAGGGTCGCCATGGCCTTGGAGACGCTTGCCTTGGTCACACCCAAGTATTCGGCGACGTCGATTGAGCGTACCGTGCCTTGGTGCTGCGACAGCACGTAGATCGATTCGAGATAGTCTTCTCCGGATTCACGCAGGGCCATGGGCCGCCTTTCGCGATGATTGTTAGTTAGCCTTTGGATACTTTCCTTGGCTTACTTTACCGCAAAAGGTGCCCATGTCTTACTACGTTGTTTAAAAAGTTAACCGTGTTTCACAAAACGCGCCAGGCGAACACAACATGGGGACACGCCCCGCAAGGAGTGTCCCCAGCTGCCGGCAGAAAAGGAACGTCCCTAAGTGCCGAATCCTCAGCTATAGCAGCCCAAAGTGCTTGGCGGCGTTGTAGATACCGTCATCGTCCACGGCGGTCGTAACGTAGGTCGCCGCGGCCTTCACCGTGTCCTGTGCGTTGCCCATGGCCACGCTCGTGCCCACGGCGGCAAACATCGACAGGTCGTTCTCGCCGTCGCCAAAGGCAATCGCCTCGCTCGCGTCGATGCCCAGGCGCTTCAGCGTCGCCGCCACGCCCAGGTCCTTGCCGCCGTTGGCCGGAATAATGTCGCAGAACAGATCGCACCAGCGCGTAGTGAGCGAATGCGACACCGCATCGGTCACAATATGCTCGTCAGCCGGATCCACAAAGGCGCAGAACTGGTAAACCGGCGCATCGAAGGCATGCTCAAACGGCTCCTCGTGGTAGACGATTCCCGCGTTGCTGCCGGCCGTCACCACGCGCTCGGACAGGCGGTTCACAAACGAGTTCTCGCCCTGCATGCACAGCGAGTCATAGCGCCCCTGCGCCACCTGGTCCACGATCACCGCAACGTCGTCCGGATCAATCGGGCAACTACGGTAGACGCCCTTGGCATCAAAGCAGTGCTGGCCCGAAAGCGTAATGTACGCATCCCAACCAAGATCGAACAGCCAATCGGGCATCTGGTAGGTCGGGCGACCCGTGGCGATCACGCATGCGATCCCCTGCTCGCGAAAGCTGTCGAGCACCTGCTGCGCCGACGCCGGAATCCGGTGGGTCTTAAAGCTCAGCAGCGTACCGTCGATATCGAAAAACGCGGCTTTGATCATCCTCGTCTACTCCTCGCCCTCGAGCTTTTCGCTCGCCTCGAGCCACGCCATCTCCAGCTCATCCATGGCGGCGTGGGCCTCGTCGATCTTTGCCTGCTGCTCGCCCAGCGCCGTGTAGTTGGTGGGATCGACCTGGGCCATGGCGGCCTCGGCCTCCTCCACGCGAGCGCGCTGCGTCTCCATCTTGCGCTCGAGCGAGCTCACCTCGCGGCGGAGCTTCTGGCGTTCGGCGTTGGAAAGACCGTTGGGCTGCCCGCTCGTCTTAGGCTTTTCGGCCGCAACCGCTGCGGCACCGGTGTCGAACGTGCCGGTCTTGGCACTCGGCGCGCCCACGGGCTCGCCCTCGGCGGTGGCGTTGCACAGGCGCAGGTACTGATCGACGCCGCCGGGCATATGCGTCAGGTGGCCGTCAAGCAGTGCCCACTGTTGGTCGGTCACGCGCTCCATGAGGAAACGGTCGTGCGTCACCAGGATCAGCGTGCCGGGCCAGCCGTCCAGCAGATCCTCGACAATCGCGAGCATATCGGTATCCAGGTCGTTGCCCGGCTCGTCCAGGATAAGCACGTTGGGCTCGTCCAGGATCGTCAGCAGCAGCGACAGGCGACGGCGTTGGCCGCCCGAAAGGTCGCCGATACGACTCCAGAGCTGTTGGGTCGTAAAGCCCAGGCGCTCGCAGAGCTTCTCGGGCGAAGTCTCCTTGCCGTCGATGACGTAGTACTTCTTATAGTTGCTGAGCACCTCGCGGATCGTGTCGCCCATGTAGGGCTCGAGCTCCTCGAGCTGCTGCGATAGCACGCCAAAACGTACCGTCTGGCCGATCTTCACGCGGCCGCGCAGGGGCGCGATCTTGCCCTGGATCACGTCGAGCAGCGTGGACTTGCCGGCACCGTTCTCACCCAAAAGACCATAGCGGTCGCCCGCGCCGATAAGCCAGGTCACGTCGGAGAGCACCTGCTTGGGCGCGCCGTCGGTATCCGCATAGCCGGCGTCCACGTCGATCACGTCGATGACCTGCTTGCCCAGGCGGCTCACCGCCAGGCGCTTGAGCTCCAGCTCGTCGCGCACGGGCGGCACGTCGGCGATGAGTTCGCGAGCGGCATCCACGCGAAACTTGGGCTTGGTGGAGCGCGCCTGGGCGCCACGGCTCAGCCACGCGAGCTCCTTGCGTGCCATGTTGCGACGACGCTCCTCGGTGACGGCGGCCATGCGGTCGCGCTCTACGCGCTGCAGGATGTATGCCGAGTAACCGCCCTCGAAGGGATCGACCTGGCCGTCGTGGACCTCCCACATGCTGGTGCAGACCTCGTCCAAGAACCAGCGGTCGTGCGTGACCACGAGCATGGCGCCCTGGCCGCGCTGCCAGCGGGCCTTTAAGTGACGCGCGAGCCAGTTGATGGTGCGCATGTCCAGGTGGTTGGTGGGCTCGTCGAGCATGAGCACGTCGTAGTCGCCGATCAGCAGGCGCGCAAGGTCCACGCGACGGCGCTGACCGCCCGAAAGCTCGCCCACCGTGCCCTCCCAGGGCACATCGCTAATGAGACCGGCGAGGATCTGGCGCGTACGCGGACTCGACGCCCACTCATACTCGGGAGTGTCGCCCACGACGGCATGATGCACGGTATCGGTGTCGACAAGTTGGTCCTTTTGGCCGAGCAGACCGATCGTGGTGCCGCGGCGATGCGTCACGCGGCCATCGTCGGGCTCCAGCGTGCCGGCGAGCACGCTCAGCAGCGTCGACTTGCCGTCGCCGTTTTTACCAACAATACCAATGCGGTCGCCCTCGCCCACGCCGAGCGTCACGCTATCGAAAATATGCTTGGTGGGAAACTCTAGGCTGATGGAATCGCATCCCAAAAGAATCGCCATATGCCCTGCTCCTTCGTAGAAATTCAACGTTGTCCATGATAGCAGCGAGCCCCACCCCAAACCACCACGAAGGTGCCTGTCCCCTTTGTGGTGGTCGCTTCGGTCGCAGAGCAAAAAGGCGGGCCATCTCCCGCAAGAGATGACCCGCCCCTCCAATCAGTCCCGCGGCAACCATAGCCGCCACGGGCCTCAAGCATGTCCCGGACTAGGAGAACATGCCGGTGAGGTAATCATTCAGCCGCTTATCCTTGGGCCGTTGGAAAATCTCGTCGGTCTCGTCGTACTCGACCATATCGCCCATGTAGAAGAACGCCGTGCGGTTGGACACACGCGACGCCTGCTCCATGTTGTGCGTCACGATGACGATGGCACGGTCGGCAACGATTGACGACATAAGGTCCTCGATCGCCAGCGTCGAGATGGGGTCGAGCGCCGAGCAGGGCTCGTCAAACAGGATCACGTCGGGGTTGAGCGCCAGCGTGCGCGCGATGCACAGACGCTGCTGCTGGCCGCCCGAAAGCGCGTAGGCACTCTTGTCGAGCTTGTCCTTGACCTCGTCCCACAGCGCCGCGCCGCGCAGACTCTCCTCGACCATGCGGTCGAGCTCGTCACGGTCGGTGATGCCGTGGCGCTTAGGCGCAAACGTGATGTTGTCGCGAATGGACTTGCGGAACGGGTTGGGCTGTTGGAACACCATGCCAATGGAGCGACGCAGCTCGTAGGTGTTCTCGGTCTTGGTATTCACGTTGCGCCCGCGGTAATTGATCTCGCCCTCCACGCGGCAGCCGCGAATCTCGCGATTCATCAGGTTGAGGCTACGCAAGAAGGTCGACTTGCCGCAGCCCGAAGGCCCGATGAGCGCCGTGATCTCGCCCTTGTGAAAGTCGAGCGACGTATCGCGCAGCGCATGGTGGTCGCCATAGTACACGTTGACGTCCTTGGTGGAGAGCACGACCTCGTCGCTCACGGCCCTGCCGCTCACGCGCACGCGTTTTTCGCTCTCCCCCACACTCGACAGAAAGTCCTGGGTCTCGGACGTGGCCGCCTCGGTTGCGGGCGTTGCATTCATCTCGCTCATTCGGCCGTCATCTTCCTTGCCAGTTGCTTGCCCACGATACGGGCGACCACGTTAAACAGCAGCACGCAAATCATCAACAGCGCCGCGGTGCCCCAGACGATCTGCTGGGCCTCGGGGCTGCCCTCGCCATAGATCTTGTAAATATGCACGGCGAGCGACTCACCGGGGCGGAACACGTTCCAGGCGCAGGTGGGGCTCGAAAGGTTAAAGCTCAAGAAGTTCAGCCGCACCGGCGAGCTCATGCCCGAGGTAAAGAGCAGTGCCGCGGCCTCGCCAAAGACGCGGCCGGCCGAAAGCACGATGCCGGTCACGATGGCGGGCATGGCCTCGGGGATCAGGATGTGCAGTGTGGCCTCCCAGCGAGTGAGGCCCATGGCCAGGCACGCATCGCGCTGGGCCTGCGGCACGTCCTCGAGCGCCTGCTGAATCACGCGCACCAGGATGGGGATGTTGAACATGGTGAGCGCGACGGCGCCGGAGATGATGGAGTACTTCCAGCCCAGCTGCACCGAGAATACCAGGAATCCGAACATGCCGACGACAATGGAAGGCAGCGAGGACAGCGTCTCGATGGCGGTGGAAGCGATGTCGCGGATGGGGCCGTCCGGCGCGTACTCAACCAAAAAGACCGCGCCGCCCAGGCTGATGGGCACCGAGATGATCAGAGTGATCAGCAGCAGATAGAACGAGTCGAACAGCTGGTAGAGTACGCCGCCCTGAGTTCCGTTGGCGCGCGCGGGCTGCGTGAGGAAGCCCGGCTGGAACAGCGTCGAGATACCCTCGAACAGGATATAGGCCACCATGGAAACGACGATGAGCATGACGATGGCGGCGATCGCCGTCAGCACGCCCGTGGCGATGCGGTCCTGTTTTTGGACACGCCCGAGTCTCGCCTCGTCGATGTGGATGTGCGTGCTAGCCACGAGCCTTCGCCCCCTTGCGGCCAATGAGATGGATGATCAGGATGAAGATGAGGCTCATGCCCATCAACAGCAGACCAAGCGCCCACAGAACATCGTCCTGGGCCGAGCCCTCGGCATAGACCGCCATGGACGTGGTGAGCGTGGTGGTGATGGTCGAGGCCGGCGACAGCAGCGACGTCGGCATGGCCTCAATACCGCCGATGACCATGCGCACGGCGAGCGTCTCGCCAAAGGCGCGCGTCATGCCAAGGATGACCGCAGTCATGAGCGACGGCATGGCGGACTTGAGCACCACGTGCCAGATGGTCTGCCAGCGGGTGTAGCCCAGCGCGAGCGAGCCCTGACGGTAGCCGTCGGGCACGGCGCGCAGGCCATCGACCGAAAGGGTGGTCATCGTCGGCAGGATCATGACAGCCAGCACGATGGCGCCGGGCAGGATGCCCAGACCCGTGCTCACGTGGAAAACGGACTTCATAAGTCCGACGACCACGTGAAAGCCAATCAGTCCAAAGACGACCGAGGGAATGCCGGTCAAAAGCTCAATAAGCGGCTGAAAGACCTTGGAACCAAATTTGGGTTGGATCTCGACCGCAAAGATGGCGGAGCCGATGGCGATGGGCAGCGCGATGAGCGTGGAGAGCACCATGACCGCAAACGAGGTGACGATCAGGGGCAGAGCGCCGGTATAGGGCAGGCCGTTTTCGGCTGTGTTGGCCAGGTCCCACTTGGTGCCGGTGAAGAACTCGACGACCGAGACGCCGTCCTTGACAAAAGCCGAGAGGCCCTTTTGGGCGACCATAAAGATGAGCGCGGCAACGACAAGCGTCACGAGCGCTACGCACGCGCCCGTGACGCCCAGGCCCACGTTCTCAAGGTCGCGCTTTGGCAGCTGTTTTGCCATTGCAAACCTTTCCGGGGGCGATTACTTATTTAGCAGAGACCTTGCCGCTGGCGTCCTTGACGACCTTCATGGCAGAGACGGGGATAAAGCCCTGCTCCTCGACGAGCTTGCCCTGGACGTCGTCGGAAAGCATGAACTCCAGGAAGGCCGTGGTGGCCTCGTCGGCGTCCTTGGAGCAGTACATGTGCTCGGTAGCCCAGATCTTGAAGGAGTCGTCGGTGACGTTTGCGCTCTTGGGCTCGACGCCCTCGACCTTGATGGCGTTGAACTTGGAGTCATCGAAGTGCGAGAAGTCGAGGTAGGAGATGGCGTTATCGGTGCTGCCCATCTGAGTCTGGACGTCGCCGGACTTGTCGAGCTCGGCGTCGCCCTTAAAGTCGACTGCCTCGTCGCCAAAGACGGCAGCCTCGAAGGTGGCGCGGGTACCGGAACCGGCCTTGCGGTTGAGAACGACAATCTTGGCGTCGTCGCCGCCGACCTCCTTCCAGTTGGTGATCTGGCCGGAGAAGATGCCCTTGAGCTGCTCGAGGGACAGGTCGTCGACCGTCACGTTCTTGGAGACGACAGGACCCATGCCCACGACGGCGACCTCGTGGTCGACGAGCTTCTTGACCTGGTCGGCCTCGAGCTTGGTCTCGGCGAAGACGTCGGAGTTACCGATGGTGACGGTGCCGGCGGCAACAGCGGTCAGACCTTTGCCCGAACCGTTGCCCGAGCCGGAGACGGAGACGTCGGGGTTGGCATCCATGAACTTCTCGGCAGCGGCCTCGACGAGAGCCTGGAACGAGGAGGCACCGTCGTAGGTCACCTCGCCGGAGACGGACTCGGCAGCAGCGGCGCTACCCTTGTCGGCGGCGTCGGATGCGCCTGCGCCGCCGCAGCCAACGAGACCGAGACCGACGATGCTGGCAAGACCACCAGCAAGGCCGAGGAACTGACGACGAGAATAAGCCTGATCGAGCATGATCTTCCTTTCGTACATGCGAATCGCGGGCACCCTGCCCGCTTTGCTGTTTGGAAAGATACGACCCCGACCGGGCAGCACCCGCGCCAACTGCGGTTTCTTACGGGCATTTGATAAACCCTTACCGCAAGCGCGGCAGGGCTTTACAAACGAATAACAATCCCGCTGACATGCATGGCCCGCCTTTTACACCGATAAAAAAGAAGTTGCGGTGAAATAGTTCCTGTTTGGCTGTTAGGCAGCCGATTCTAGGAACTATTCCACCGCAACTTAGATTGGCAAAACGCCGCAACCTTAAAGCTCGAGCTCGTTGAGCCTTAAGATCGCAACAATATAGATCTTGAGCGCTTGCTTGAGCTGTTCCTCGTTGGCACACTCGTTGGGGCCGTGCATCTGGCCGCCCCACGCGGGCAGCTCAAGGCCGGTCTCCTCGGGGCCAAACGAGACGGCGCGGGCAAAGTTGCGCGCGTACGTGCCACCGCCCATGGCGAAGGGCTCGGCATGCTTGCCCGTAAACTCGTTATAGGTATCAATCAGCGCTTTCACGGCCGGATCGTCGGCAGAGACCGAGAACGGCACCTTGGTACGACCCACGAGATACGTCACACCAAAGCGGCCCACGAGCGGCTCGAGCTGCTCGCAGATGGTATCGGCGCTCGTGCTGTCGGGGAAACGCACGTCGATGACCTGCTCAATGTGGCCATCCACCACGCGGATGACGCCGGGGTTGCACGTGAGCGGGCCAAACGCCGCGCTCGTCGCATCGATGCCCAAGCCGCGACCATAGGCGTCCGCATGCACAAAGGCCAAGAACTTGACGAACTCGTGCTCGGCAGGCGTCAGCAGGCGCTCGTCGCGCGCACCAAACGCGTCCTCGGCCTCGCGCAGGTACGTCACGATCAGGCCGACGGCGTTGATCGTCCCCTCGGGCATCGAAGCATGGCCACCAATGCCGTGCGCAAAAATCTGGGCATGGCCGTTCTCGAGCGCCGTAATCTCCAGGCGGTCGGCGTTCTCAACAGGCGCCGGCAGCTCATCGGCGGCAATCGCAAGCTCGCAGATAGACTGCGACGGAATGGCGTTGCTCGCTTCGGCGCCGCTCCAGGACACAATGCGCCCGCCGTCGATCTTGGGACTCGCAAACGTCGCCCCAAACTGGCCCTTCTCGGCATTACAAACCGGGAACTCGGCATCGGGCGTAAACAGAAAGTCGGGGTTCGCGTGGTTCTCCAGATAATGGTGAACGTCGGACATGCCCACTTCCTCATCGCATCCCAGCAGCGCGCGGAAGGTATAGCGCGGGGTAATGCCGTGCTTGAGCAGATAGGCGCCGGCGTAGAGCGACAGCACCGCCGGGCCCTTGTCGTCGATTACGCCGCGACCGAGCAGCCAGCCCTCTCGGCGCTCCATCGCAAACGGGTCGGTGTTCCAACCGGGACCGGCGGGAACCACGTCCACGTGGCAGATGGTCGCGAGCTGCTTGTCGCCGCGGCCAGGGATATCGGCAATGCCCACATAGCCCTCGTCGTCGCTCGTCTGGTAGCCGAGCTTCTGCGCAATGCCGAGCGCGCAATCGAGCGCATCACGGACCGGGCGGCCAAACGGCGCACCGGGCTCTGCGTCGGCAGCAACGGCTACGGACGGATAACTCACCAGCTGCTCGATATCGGCGACGACATCTTCCCAGACCTCGTCGACATACTCAGCGACGCTCTGCTCCACCTGATTCATGGACGACCTCCTTACCAATGAGGGGCGAGCGTGCCCGCCCCTCACATCACATACTTATATAGCGAAAAGTTTAGCAAGCTCGGCCACCGAGTGCACCACCGCATCGGCACCCGCGGCCTCGTGCTCCCCCAGCGCCGCCGCGCCCGAATAGATGCCGATACACGGCACACCCATCGCGTGCGCGCCCTCCACATCGTTAAAGCGGTCGCCGATCATCACGGCCTCGTCGGCCGTCGCACCGAGCGCCGCCAGCGCATCGCGAACCGAATCTGCCTTGGTCTCGCGCCCCTGCGGCGGATTCATGCCAACCACGGCTTCGAACTGGCAAAGCCCCAGCTCATGCACCATATCGATGCACTTCGCCTCCATGCGCGACGTCGCCACGGCCATACGCTTGCCCTGGGCGGTCAACCCATCCAGCAGCTCGGGAATCCCATCGAACACGGGGTACTCCTCCGGCCCCAGCTCATCAAAAAAGGCACGGTACTCGTCGGCCACCACAAGCGACTCCTCGCGGGAAAAGCCGTAAAAGTCGTGGAAGCTCTTCCACAGGGGCGGCCCGATCATGCGGCGCAGGTCACCCATCTGCGCCTCAGAAAACCCGCGCGCAGCCAGCGTCTTGCGCGTCGAGGTCATCACCGCCCGGCCCGTATCTGCCACCGTGCCGTCAAAATCGAACAGCACAATCGGCCGTCTGCATATCTCCAGCGCCTCCATCGGCATCCCTCTTCCCCAGTTGGTGATTTCCACACTTACACTTCAAACTGTTGACTATTCAACAAATAAAGCTGGCAATGTGGAACGACTCCACTATACTTGTCGCACTTTGCTCTCAGAAGGCGGCGCGCAAGCGCCCCAACGAAAGGTGCGATTATGTCTTTTGCCATCATAACCGACTCCACGTCGGACATCTCCCCCGCCCGCGCCCAAGAGCTCGGCATTTACGTGATTCCGCTGCATGTAATTATCGAAGGTGAGGACCTGCTCGACCAGGTGCAGATCACCGCCGAGGAGTACGTCGCCCGCATGGCAGGCTCCGAGCAGCTACCGCACACCTCGCAGCCGAGCGCCGGTGAGTTCAAGGCGCTCTTTGATCGCGTGCTCGCCGACGGCCACGACAGCGCCATCTTTATCTCGCTGTGCAGCGAGTGGTCCGCCTGCTATGCCAACGCCAGCCTGACGGCCGAAACGCACGAGCTCGACGTGCGCTGCATCGATTCGCGCACCGGCTCGGGTGCCGAGGGCCTACTGGTGGAGTACGCGCTCGCCATGCGCGAGGACGGCCGCAACCTGGACGAGACCGAGGCTCAGATCCGCGCGACGCTGCCCGACGCCCACCTGCTGCTGATTCCCCGCACGCTCGAGAACCTCGTTAAGAACGGCCGCGCGCCCAAGCTCGCCGGCCAGCTGACGCAGATGCTCAACATTCGCCTGGCCGTTTCGCCGGAGTGGCAGTCGGGCGAGATCAAGGCCATCAAGAAGGGCCGCGGCGCCAAGCGCATCGTCGCCAACACCATGGCCGACTGCCTCGCGTTTTTGGCTGAACACCCGGGCTCGAGCGTGCGCGTGCTCACGACCGGCGCCGCCGAGGAGCATGAGCTCGTCAACCAAGCGCTCACAGGCCAAGACTATGTAGACGCCGGCACCGGCCCCATCGGTTGCACCATCGCGACCCACGTAGGCGTCGACGCCATCGCCATCAGCTACTGCCCCCGCTACCAGCCAACTCGCTAGGGACACCCACATCAGTTGCGGTGAAATAGGGACTGTTTTTGGCTTATCAGCCGCAAATCAATCCCCATTCCACCGCAACTTCTTTTGCTGAGCCATCCATATACAAGATATGCTGACGATCGGCGCATTCCCAGCTGTTTGGGGGAGCTTCGACTAGCCCCTAGCGGTACCCGGTGGGCAAAAAATGGCAAATATGAGTACTGTCATAAATTTAGTAACAGCAAAATGTCGCTGAAATTGCCCGCTTCCACCGATTTCAAGCTCCATAAAGCCCCGAATCGTCGTGTTTAGAGGGGTGAATATACTAAAACTCAGTCAATTGGTCTTAGATACTTCTCAAATGATATGAGACTAACCGAGCAACAGTACTCATATTTGCCATTTTTTGCCCACCGGGTCTGAATGAGGTCCGCTCTTTACGCCTCCGGCTACCTATATGACCGCAAACCCTGATTATCAAGGGCCGTCGCGCGCCTTGGCATCGACCGAAAGCCGCTCGCAGAATAATCCCTTGCCATTAGCAAACTTGAATCGAAATTACATATCCCAAAAAGCCGTAATGCCGTACCCTCGTCTCAACAACTCCAATACAAGGACGGCATTCAAATGGGCAACGCCATGCATCAATACGCCCTCTTTGGGACCGCACAATTTAAATACGATCAGACGATCACACATATATCGGAACAACACCGACAAATCGTCATTTGCAACAACGGTTCAGACGTACGCTACGCAACGCTAGAAGAGTGGGAAGAAGCTGGCGCTTTGTTCGATGAACGAGCGCAAATCGAGGGCATCGTCACCAGCGCGAGCCCAGCACGCGATAAACTCGAGCTCTTTCGCAGTCTCTTTACCGGGCGCAAAGATGTTTACGCTCATGGATATCGCAGAAAGGACGGGGGCATTGGCTATACGCCTGCTTGTGCTAATGAGTGGGAGCCAGGAATTTGCCCCAAAGCAGCCCATCAAAGAGTTAAATGCGTAGAATGCAGCAATCGCGTCTTCCCGGAATTAAGCGATGCCGCAATCATTGCTCACTTTAAAGGCAACGATGACCGGTTCCGCGATGTCCTCGGGCAATATGTTCTCGATAGGAACTGCAACACGAAAGTTCTCGTCATCGATTTTGACAAAGCGGACTGGAAAGAGGCAACAAATGCCGTACGGCTTGTTGCAATACGACGGGGCATTAACGCCGCCGTTGAGCGCTCAAGGTCCGGCAACGGCGCCCACATCTGGTTTTTCTTCCTCGAGCCAATCAGCGCAAAGGCTGCCCGAGAGTTTGGAAGTTGCCTCATAACCGAAGCTGCGGCGCATAATAAGACAATCACGTTCGAGGCCTTTGATCGAATGCTACCCGCTCAGGCCACTATTCCCGATGGAGGCTTCGGAAACCTCATCGCACTCCCCTTTCAAGGCAAGGCGCAACGTGAAGGAAACAGTGTATTTGTAGACGAACAATTCAAGCCCTTTCCCGACCAATGGCTCTATCTATCACAAGTCCAGCTGATTCCGCGCTCGACGGTGCAAGATCTGATTGAGGCCCCTGGAAACAACCCGCACGGACCAGCAACAACTACGGTGGCAAACAAGGGCAAACGGTATGCCCAAAGACCACGAAAGCGACTACCACTCACATCGCGGGACTTTCCCTCATCGCTGCCCGTTATTCAAGCCGATATGCTGTACATCCCCGAGAAGTCTCTGAGTCCAGCAGCTCAAATGGAAATCCGCGGACTTGCGACATTTGCCAATCCGGCATTCTATCGCGCGCAGTCCATGCATCAATCAGTATTCGGCAAACCGCGACTCATAGACCTTAGCGAACTGAGAGATGGTCATGTTGCAATTCCCCGGGGCTGCAAAACTCAACTTGAGCAGCTAGTTCAAGAGACCGGCGTTACCGCCCACTATTCAGACGAGCGCAAATCGGGTAATCCGATTGTTATGGCATTTAAAGGAGTCCTTCGCCCTGAGCAGCAAATCGCCGCTGATCAGATGCTCATATACGAAGACGGAATCATGTCCGCGCCGACAGGCTTCGGTAAAACAGTCATCGGAGCTTATCTTATTGCATCCATTGGTCTTCCAACGCTCGTCATCGTTCCCAAAACCGCACTCATAACCCAATGGAAATCCCAGCTCGAGCGATTTATCGACATTACGGACAACAGGGAGCCCGTCCGAACCCCAAAAGGACGAATCAGCAAAAGGCAGCCTCCGGTCATCGGACAAATAGGAGGAGGCAAAATGGCCGTAAGCGGCCTCGTCGACATCGCTTCATTCCAGTCGTTATCTGGCAAAGACCGCCAAACCGGAGAGCCGATAGTTAAGGGCCTTGTTCGTAATTACGGCCTCATTATCTGCGACGAATGCCACCATGCCGCCGCACCACAGCTCGAGCTTATTCTCAAGTCCGCCCCGGCCAAATACGTATACGGCCTTTCTGCGACGCCCGAACGATCCGACGGCCTTACGCGGGCGCTCTCCATGCTCTGCGGCCCGCTCCGTTATGTTATCGATCCAAAAGCGCAAGCGATTCAGCAGGGCATCCAGCGCATCGTACGGCCTCGTTTTACTGGAATTCGACTACCCGCCTACGAGCCAGGTGCAAACTTCAATCAGATTCTCGACCTGCTGTGCACGCATGCAGCTAGAAACGAATTGATTGTCAACGACGCTATTGAAGCTGCGTCAAACGGCCGGCATCCGCTCGTGCTGACTAAAAGGAAAAAGCATGCCGAGGAGCTGTTCGGGATGCTCAAAAACCAAGGACACGAACCCGTTCTCCTGACCGGGGAAATCGACGCCAAAGAAAGAAAAACGATACTGAGCAGTCTTCCCCGCTTCGAGCATGAACATCGAATCATCGTCGCCACCGAAAGCCTTTTGGGCGAGGGCTTCGATCTGTCCTACCTTGACACTCTACTTATTGCCACGCCGGTATCGTGGGACGGCAGCATCACGCAGCAGGCGGGCAGGCTCCATAGAAGCCACGAGGGCAAGCGACGGGTTGAGATATTCGACTACGTTGATTTATCTATACCCATGCTCGCCCGCATGTACCAGAAGAGGCTCAAGACCTACGCCAAGCTCGGGTACGAAGTCTACGTGACCGGAGGCAGCGAGCAGTCCGATCAAAACATTCTCATAGAACCGGCTAATGCCGTAGAGACTCTGGTTGAAGACATCGTTGGCGCCGCCAAGAGCATCTTCATTGCCGCGCCCTACGCATCCGCCGCCTGCCTCGCAAAGCTCGGCGATGCAATCAAAGGTGCCACTGCCCGAGGGATTGCTCTTGAGTTTTTCATTGCCTCGACTCCGCGCGAAGATGCAAGCGAGACTTTGGCAGAAATGAACGTCGAGCATGCCATTAGAGCAGAAGGACGTTTGTGTGCAGCGATAATTGACGAAGAAACTATCTGGTACGGAACGATCCCGCTACTAGCTTTCCCCAAGAAAGAAGACTGCAGCATCAGGTTCAAAAACAGCGAGATCGCAGCGGAGCTCTTAGACGAAATCAACCACAAGGGAAAGCCAGATGCCACGTCAACAGGCAGGACATCCCCACCACTTGCGGTGGAATAGGGACTGTTTTTTGGCGTATCAGCCGCCAATCAGTCCCTATTTCACCGCAAGTTAAAAGCGAGTGGCTAGCTCAGTGGGCCCTGGAACAGTTCTTGATGCGAGCCCATTCTGACCAGTCGGATCACAGGATTAGTCTTATGCGGCAAGTACAGAACGACCACATCGACCAAGCCATCGGATAGGTGGAAATCGATGTGGCCGTTGTAGTTGCCGCCCGGGTTGGAGAGCTCGTGGGCACCGTACTCCGCCGGAAGCGAACCATGTGCCGCAAGCTCGGCAACTGCCGCCTTAAACTCGGTTTTTAGCTGCGGATGACTCTGCATCGTTCGCTTGTAGTCGGCCTTAAACTGAGCCTCGACCTTAATCTCAAACATCGCTTAGCCCTCATCGAGGAATGACATAAGCTCATCGGCGTTGTTGAATGACGGGCTATCGTCCGGCAGGATTCCCAACTCATGAGCTTCGGCGATTACCATGGCACGCCTCGTCGCCTCGTTGGGCACTTCCGCCCTTCCTACAATCTCAAAAGGAATCTTTCGCTGATTTACCAGCTGCCGAACGGCAAGATTGAGATAGGAATTGAGGCTGAGGCCGACCGAATCCAAGAACTCAGTCGCCTGCTCCTTGAGCCCCTCTTCGATGCGAACCGTCGTAGGCTTAACCGTTGCAGTAGACATACGCAACCTCCTCGCTCTCGTCTTTTGCATCAGTATACCCAGTTTAGATGGCAGGCTGATGTTAAATGACATTAATCTGCCGTTCTCATTACTACAACAACAGGCACGCTCGCCCTACATCAACCCGCTCAGGGCAATGTCGACGGCTTCGTTGAGGTCGTCGGTGATGTGTACGAGCTCGGGATCGAGCGGGCTGATCATACCGGTGTCCATCACCGGACCGTTAAGCCAGTCGAATAGGCCCTGCCAGTACTCGGTACCCACCAGCACAAGCGGCATGCGCTTAACCTTGTGCGTCTGCACCAGCGTGAGCACCTCGAACATCTCGTCGAGCGTACCAAAGCCACCGGGGAACACGATGGCACCCGAGCTGTACTTAACGAACATGGTCTTGCGCACAAAGAAGTAGCGGAAGTCCATACCCAGGTTCACGTATTTGTTGAGCCCCTGCTCGTGCGGCAGCTCGATACCCAGACCGACCGACTTGCCGTTGGCGCTCGCCGCTCCCCTGTTGGCCGCCTCCATGATGCCAGGACCGCCGCCGGTGATAACTGCCACGCCGCGCTGCGCGATCTTGCGACCGACCGTGCGCGCCGCCTTGTAGAGCGGATCGGTCTTGGGCGTGCGGGCGCTGCCGAAGATGGTCACCGCAGGTCCGAGCTCGGCAAGCGCGCCAAAGCCATCGACAAACTCTGCCTGAATACGCAGCACGCGCCAGGGGTCGGCGTGCAGCCAGTCGGTCGACTCCTCGGGCGCCAGCAGGTTGGCGTACGTATTGTCCTTAGGAATCATGGGGCCGCGCATGACCACGGGGCCGCGGCGGTACGTCTCGTCGTAGGCAGGCTCGCCCTCGACATTCTCGTTCTTAATCATGGGTACTCCTATCGAGAAAAAGAAAACGGGCGGGGTCGACGCCATACGCCAAACACCCGCCCGAACATCAACTATTCGGTATGGTACCCACGATGCATCAAGTGCTTGCAAGCTATCGGTCAGCGGTCGCGCAGACGGTCTTAGCGAACGTGATGACCGGCCGGCGCTCGCCCCTTGCCGTTGCCCGCGCTCTGCAAGCACGCCCGCAGCTCTTAGTAATCCACCGCCGCGGGGCTGTTCATCCAGTCGCTCACGAACGCACCGTAGCGGCCCTCGATAATGGCCTGGCGGGCACGCTGCATAAGGTTGAGCAGGTAGTAGATGTTGTGCATCGACAGCAGAATACCGCCGAGCATCTCCTTCTGCGTGACCATGTGACGGATGAGCGCACGGCTGTAGCCGCCCGTGCATACCGGGCAGGTGCAGGTGGGGTCGATGGGGCCGTCGTCGTGCGCAAAACGCGCGTTACGGAAGTTGAGGCGACCCTCGCTCGAAAACGCCGTGCCCATGCGGCCGGTGCGCGTCGGCAGCACGCAGTCGAACATGTCGATGCCCACGCCCACACCACGCACGAGGGTGGTGGGGTTGCCGACGCCCATAAGGTAGCGCGGCTTGTGCTTAGGCATGTACTCGGAAACCAGCGGCGCCAGCGTCTCGAACATGGTCTCGTGGTCCTCGCCCACCGAGTAGCCGCCGATGCCGTAGCCGGGGAAGTCGCCGCACTCCTCCAGGTGGCGCAGCGATCGCAGGCGCAGGTCCAGATGCATGCCGCCCTGGACGATGCCAAAGAGTGCCTGGTCATCACGGGTGTGGGCCTTATAGCAGCGCTCGGCCCACATACTCGACAGCTCCACCGCGCGCTCAACGTAGGCGCGCGTGGCGGGATAGCCCGGGCACTGGTCCAGCTGCATGCAGATATCGGAGCCGAGCTTCATGGCGATTTCCATGTTGTCCTCGGGCGTCCAGAACACGTGGCGACCGTCGTAGTCGTTGACGATAAAGCGCACGCCCTCGTCGGTGAGCTTGACGGCGTCGTTGTGGCTGAACACCTGGAAGCCGCCCGAGTCGGTAAGAATGGGGCCGTGCCAGTTCATAAACTTGTGCAGTCCGCCCAGCTCGGCGATGGTGTCCTCGCCGGGACGCATGGACAGGTGGTAGGTGTTGGCGAGCACGATCTGCGCACCGAGCTGCTTAACGGTCTCGGTGGGGATGCCCTTGACGTTTGCCTTGGTGCCCACGGGCATAAAGATCGGTGTCTCGATGTCGCCGTGCGGGGTGTGCAGCACGCCGGCGCGCGCGTGCGTCGTCGGGTCCTCGGCGATCAGGTCGAATTTAAAGAGATTCTGGTCCATAAACTGGAACTCCTTGGTTGCGGTTCATACGCAGACCATTATACGGGCAACCCGCAAGAAGCACCGACTCGACAGAAACTGGCGCAAAGGGGACAGGTTAGTTTGCGCCAAGCGGTTGACACAGCAAACAAGTGTGGATTATCGGACGCCTACCTCATGAGAGTGGATAATCTCCCACTTTTGCCCAAAACGCAGACCAATAACGGGAGATTATCCACTCTCATGCGGCGGGTACTCATTTAAGTACGTCCCCAATGAGTGTGCCGGCACTTAGGGACTGTCCCCAAGCGCCGGCAAGAGTGTCCCCTTCGACTAGTCATTTAAGAACGTCCCCAATGACTACATCAACAAAGGCAACGCCGATGTTATGGCACCGGCAGCGAAAACCCGCCAGAGCGAGCAAGGTGCCTTCAAGCAAAATGGCGCCGCAGGTTGAGCATAAGTCAGCGAGCGGGCCGCATTTGAGACAAGGTGACGTGAAACGAAAGGGCGCTGACCTTCTGGTCGCGCCCTTGAAGTTGAACGTCAGATTGTCCAAATGCGGCCCGCGCAGCGTCGGCCCGTTACGGCGTTTGGTAAAACGCCGTAACTCTTAGGGCCGCTGGCCCATGCCGCCCTCGAGGGTGACGGTCTCGCCGTTCATATACTTAAAGTCGGGGCCGCAAAGCTGAACGACAACGCGGCCGATCTCCTTCTCGACATCGCCGTAATGGCCCGCCGGCGGCATGTGAACGTTGGCCTTGAACGCCTCGGGATAGGCGTCCTGGAAGTTCTCGAGTGCAGCGGTCCAGGCAAGCGGGCACACGATGTTGACGTTGATGCCGTCCTTGCCCCACTCGTTGGCGGCGACGCGGGTCAGACCGCGGATGCCCTCCTTGGCGGCAGCATAGCTGCACTGGCCATAGTTGCCAAACAGGCCGGCGCCCGAGGCAAAGTTGACCACGGAGCCCTTGGTCTCCTTCAGGTGCGGATAGGCCTTCTGCATATACAGATAGGTGGCATACAGGCCAGAGTAGATGGCCAGGTTAAACTGGTCCATAGTGTGGTCGGCGATAGTCACACCCGAGGCGCTGGCCTGGGCGTTGTTGACGACGGCGTCGATGCGGCCGAACTCCTCAATCGCCTTGTCGATAACGTTCTGCACGACGGCCTCGTTGTCCTGGCCGGCGGAGACATCGGCCTGAACAGGCAGAACCTTGACGCCGTACTCAGCCTCAAGAGACTCCTTGGCAGCCTCGAGCTTAGCAACGTTACGACCGGTGATAACGAGGTTCGCGCCCTCCTTGGCAAAAGCGATATCGATGCCGTAGCCGATGGAGCCAGCGGAGCCGTCCTTAAGCGTGGCCTTGCCGCCGCCGGTGACGATCACGGTCTTACCAGTGAAAAGTCCCATACGAAGTCCTTTCAAATCGCGGCGGGCGCACCCGCCGACTGCGCGCATCCAAATAAACGCGCCAAAAGCTGAGATGCAACTTTAACGTGTTCAAGTGAAAAGAAAAGGCCTCGGCAGGCGAACGGCATAACGTCTTTCGGCGAAGGGATTGTCAAGTACAAACTGGATAAAGCGGCCGAGTTTTTGCTATCGACGCGAGCCATCGAACACGTTTTGAAACTTTGCTGCGGCGCGCGGGATGTCGGCGCGAGACTTTATCATAGGGTGACAAACAACGATGAGGAGCACATGCCTATGACAGACGAGCTGGACCCCCAGACTCAACAGCATATTGATGATTCCGCAGACACCATTGACGACTGCGATACTTCTACCAGCAGCGATGGCGGCATTGATGCCGCTGTCGAGGAGGCTCCTGCCGCCGCAGACGAGGCCGGAGACGCAAATGTTGCCGCAGATCAAGGCAAAGAAGATCAGCTAGAGCAGCCGGACCCAAGCGATACTGAACCCAAGGCCGAGAACGCTCCGCAAGCAGCGGGCCCCATCGAGGTGTCATCGGAAGAAGAACTCGACGCCGTCATGGACTCCATGATGGATGCCGTCAAAGCGATGAAGAACGCTGTCGCCGATGCCGATGTCGACGCCGAGGAAGAGGAAGCCGCCGAAGCTGCCTCGACGTTTGTGCCCGGCGAGACCCCGGTTGCCGACCAGGGCAGCACCATGCCCTCGTTCCTGCAACTCGAGCACCCCACGATCGGCGCCGACGCGGTCGACCCGCATGCAGCGGGCTTTTCCGTGATTGAAGGCGGTACCGGCAATATCGCCGCGCCGCAGACTGCCGATACGAATGCCGCCGAGGCCGCGCACCCGACCACCTCGCATGCTTCCGCCACGAGTCGCGACCTGGGGAGCGCCGTCTCAAACACCGCTAACGCCGTGGGCACTTTTATCGCCCAGGGCGCGTCGGCCATGCGCGAGATGAACGCCGCGAAAAAGGCACTCGCCGATGCCCGCGCCCATTTAGCCGAGCTTGAGCAGCGCATCGCCGACCAGGCAGAGGAGCTCGAGACGCGGCAGGATATCGCGGGGCGGTACGACCAGATTGTCGCCGACCAGCGCCAGGCGATCGCCACGGCACAAAAGACCGCCGCGGCCGCCGAGATTGACCGCGACGCCCACGCCGCCAAAGCGACTGAGCTCAAGGGCCAGCTCGAGCAAATGAAGGCAGAGGACGATGCGACCGAGCTCCGCCTGAAGGCTGCACTCGACGCCGTGGAAGCCCGCGAGGCGAGCTCGCGCGAGACCGGCAACCGCCTCGTCCGTCGCCTTGAGGATTCCAAGCGCATCCGCGACAAAGTGAAGGCTGAGCGCGATGCCGGTGTCGCCGCCGCACGACAAACTGCCGATGCTACGCGCGCACAGCTCAAAACCTTGCGTCGCGAGTATGCCGAGCTGCAGCGCAACCCTTCGGCAAATCCCGCCAATTACACCGTACGCACCAACGAGTTGTCTATGCAAATCTCCGACGCTGCCGATGCCCTCCGCAAGGCCGAGGAAGATATTCCGCGCGTGACTGCCGATCTTGAGCATTCACTTGCCGCCGCCGAGCAGGCCGTCGAGCAGGCACAGGCCCCCATCGCCGACGCTAAACGCGCGCACCAGGCCGTAACGGCTGAGGCAGATGCCGCGCGCGACGAGCTGCAGTCCGCAAAAACTGCCGGCGCGACGCGCCAGCGCGAGCTGCGCGAAAAGATCGCCACGCAGGACAAGGCACGCCGCGAGCAAGAGCAGGCCATCGCCAACGCCCAAGCGGACGCCGCACATGCGCGGTCGATTATCGAGCAGGCGACCGAGGTGCACGACCATCCCGAGATCACCGAATCGCTCGCCGGGTCCTTGGCACGCGACAAGGCCGAGCATACCGAGACCGAGCGCGAAGTTGCCCAACTCGAGGCCGCCGAAGACGACGTGCGCAAGCGAACCCGCGACTCACGCATCAAATTCACCGGAGCCATCGCCTGCATCATCGCCGCAATCCTGGCAATCATCGCAATCTGGCTGTTCGCGAGCAAGTAAACCCGCTGCCAAAAACGCCCCAACGCAGTTGCGGTGAGATAGTTCCTATTGAGCCCTCAAAAAGCCCAATTCAAGAACTATCTCACCGCAACTTTTTGAGTGGTGCAAGGTAGTCGTTGGGGACGTTCTTAAACGACTAGTCATTCAAGAACGTCCCCAATGACTACAGCAACAGCCACGGCAACGCCAATGTTTTGGCGAAGTCAGCGAAAACGCCCCTAAGCGAGCAAGGTGACGTGAAAGAGGAGGGCATTGACCTTCTGGTCATGCCCGACGATTGAACGTCAGATTGCCGCTTAGGGGCGTTTGCAGCGTCGAGCCGTTACGCGGTTCGTAGAACCGCGTAACTAACAAATGAGCATTGCGTCGCCAAAGCTGAAGAAGCGGTAGCGCTCCTCGATGGCGGCGGCGTAGGCATCCATGATCTGGTCGCGGGAGGCAAGCGCGCTCACGAGCATCATGAGCGTGGAGCGCGGCACGTGGAAGTTCGTGATCAGCGCGTCGACCACGTGATAGGTCGAGCCGGGCATGAGGTAGAGCTGCGTCGTCGCGTTCTCGCGCACCACGATGTCACCGCGGCCGAGCGTGTCGGCGCCGTCCTCACGGCCCTCAAAATAGCGCGCAGTCACGGCCGGATCGGACACCGGCGCGTCCGCGTCAAACGCGCTCTCAAGCGAGCGCACCGCGGTGGTGCCGACGGCGATCACGCGATGCCCCTCGGCCTTAGCCTTATGCACGGCGTCAACCACCTCCTGCGATACGTGGTAGCGCTCGGTGTGCATCACGTGCTGTGTGGGGTCGTCCTCCTCCACCAAACGGAAGGTATCGATGCCGACCTCGAGCTCGACAGCGGCAAACTTCGCGCCCTTGGCCTCGATAGCCGCCATGAGCTCGGGCGTGAAGTGCAGACCCGCCGTAGGAGCGGCAGCCGAGTGCTCCTCCTTCATGGCGTAGACGGTCTGGTACTTCTCGGGATCGCCTTCGTAATCGGTAATGTAGGGCGGCAGCGGCACGTGACCGGCGGCGTGGATGGCCTCGTCGAGCGTGCGCGGCTCGCCGGCAGCATAGCAACCGGCCGGCTCAAAGCGCACCAGACGGCCGCCACGGCTATCGGTGACAAAGTCGATGACCTCGGCCGCCAGCACCACGGGCGCGCCCTCGGGCGCATGGGCGCCACCGGCGCGATACTCAATCTGAGCACCGGGCTTCAGACGCTTGCCAGGCTTGACCAGACACTCCCAAACATGGCCCAGCGGGTCAACATCCTCGCGGCGCTTGAGCAGCAGCGTCTCGACCACGCCACCCGAGCCGGCTTTGCGACCGATCAGGCGGGCCGGCATCACGCGCGTCTTGTTGATGACGAGCACATCGCCCGGCTCGATATAGTCGATGATGTCGCGGAAAATACGGTGCTCAACGGTACCGCCATGCTCCAGCGGCGTTCCCGCCTGGGAGCCCTTGCGATCCACCACCAGCAGACGACAGGAGTCGCGCGGCTCGGCAGGAGCCTGGGCAATCAGTTCCTCGGGAAGGTTGTAGTCAAAATCATCGGTACGCATAGACACGTCGGATACTCCTTATATAGTTAAAGTCCGCTCTACATCCTAGCAGGCTGCCAGCCCAAAAGAACTACTTTTTGGACGCTTTGCGCTCGTCGCGGATGCGGGCGCGGTCCATGGCCGCCTCGACGGCAGAGAAGCGGCAACCACAGTAGTTCTGCCGATACATGCCAAGCTCGCGCGAACGACGCGTGGCCTCGGGGTAATACGGGCGAAAATCGCGAATCACCGGAGTGAGCCCGCGGGCGGCAGCCAAACGCTCCAACACATCATTGCAGGTGTCGAACAGCTGATACGGCGAGACGGCGAGCGTCGTGCCCACATATTCAAACCCGCGCTCCTGGGCCACGCGGCACGCCTCGGCCAAGCGCAAGGCATAGCACACACGACAGCGGCGGGGTCGATCGGCGCCCAACGGGGCCACACCGGCCTCCCAGCGCTCGCGGTCCTCGCCTGCTTCAATGAGCTCGATGTCGCCACCAGCACACCACCGGCGCAGCTCGTCCAAGCGGCGCTGCCATTCATCGCGCGGCTGAATATTGGGGTTGGTCCAGCAAATCGTGGGCTCAAACCCCTCCTCGCGCAGCAGGCGGACCGGCTCCAGCGAGCACGGCGCACAGCAGGCGTGCAACAGCAACGGCTTCATCAACATCTCCTCTCCCACAATGATTTTTCTGGGACGGGGATTAAAAAATCATTGCGTACCTAATGATTTTTTAATCCCCGTCCCAGAAAAATCATCCCAAAAAGACTACCTTGCGAAAAAGCGCACGCCGAAGGACGTGTCCTCGCAGGCGACAATGCGACGGTCGCGCAAAATGGTCCGCACGTAGTACCAGTCGCCCACACAGCCCGACAAATGCAAGCCGGCCGCCAGGTAGCACAGCAGCGGATAACCCGAAAACGCAAACCCCAAGGCAAACGCTGTCGTCACAACAACCGTCGGCGCCAGGCAAACTGCCACGTACCGCCGGCGCGAATACACCACGCCCTCGGCGCAGGCATAGATCATCGCCGTCTCGCGATTCGCCCCAAAGGTCACCTGCGCGCCCGCAGGTGCCAGCAGCTTAAAAAACACACCGTGCACCAACTCGTGCACGGCAAATGACGCTGTCGAAACCGCAGCCAAGCCGACTATCCAGCCCAAGACGGCCGTCCAGCCGCCCACGTCCGCCACATCCAAGTCCGCGGGTCCGCCCAGCAGCATAAACACCGGCACCAGGCACACGGCAAACACGCCAAGCACGACCATCCCCCACACGAAGCAAGCGTGCAGAAAATCCTCGTCCTCAAACGCATGTATGTTGGAAATCTCATTCATAGCATCTTAGGATAGCGCCCCTGCCACGTACCCGTCCGCATGTGCGATAATGTCGAACGATATGCACGAATTGACCACCGCGTCGCCAGGCCTTGCGCCCAGCCGCGCCCTTACCATATGCGAAGGAGTCCCATGGCATCCAAATACTCCATGAACGACCGTCCCAGATGGCCTCGCCGCGCCATCGTTACCGCCGGCGAGCCCTACGGCAACAAGGGCCTTCACTTTGGCCACGTCGGCGGCGTCTTTGTCCCGGCCGACTTCTTCGCCCGCTTCCTGCGCGACCGCCTGGGCCGCGAGAATGTCATCTTCACCTCGGGAACCGACTGCTACGGATCGCCCATCATGGAGAGCTACCGCAAGCTCAAGGAGAACGAGGGCTACGACAAGTCCATTAGCGAGTACGTCGAGTCCAACCACTCCCGCCAGGCCACGACCCTCAACAACTACAACATCAGCTGCGACATCTACGGCGGCTCGGGCCTTGAGCCGGCGGCCCAGATTCACAACGAGGTGACCGCCGAGATTATCGAGCGCCTGCACGAGCAGGGCACCATCTCCAAACGCTCCACGCTGCAGTTCTACGACGCCAAGGCCGGCACGTTCCTCAACGGCCGCCAGGTGATTGGCCGCTGCCCCATCCAGGGCTGCAAGTCCGAGAAGGCCTATGCCGACGAGTGCGACCTGGGTCACCAGTTTGAGCCCGAGGAGCTCATCGCGCCCAAGAGCCAGCTCACCGGCGAGGTGCCCGAGCTGCGCCCGGTCGACAACCTCTACTTCGACCTGCCGGCCTACCTCGACTTTATGAAGACCTATACCGCCAAGCTCGCCAAGAACCCGCAGGTTCGCTCCGTGGTCTCCAAGACCATGGAGGAGTGGCTGCTGCCGGCTCAGCTCTACATTCAGAACAAATTCCGCGAGGCTTTCGACGCCGTCGAGGACCAGCTGCCCGAGCACACCGTGCTGGAGCCCGAGGGCAACAAGAGCAGCTTTACCGTCACCTTCCCCAGCTGGAAGGAGCGCGACGACGCCCACGCGGTGCTCGCCAACGGCGGCGTGCGCTTCCGCAGCGGCAAGGCGCTCGTGCCCTTCCGCATCACCGGCAACATCGACTGGGGCGTTCCGGTGCCCGAGGTCGACGGCGTGAACGACGTCACCTGCTGGTGCTGGCCCGAGAGTCTGTGGGCGCCCATCAGTTACACCCGCACCGTGCTCGCACGCGATGCCAAGGCCGCCGGCGTAACCGAGGGCGTCGCCGCCCAGGACGCCGCCCTCATGGGCGAGCCCGCCGCCGATTCCACGCAGGTCCCCGCGCCCACCTACCAGCACAGCTCGCTCGACTGGCGCGACTGGTGGTGCTCGGATGACGCTCAGATCTACCAGTTCATCGGTCAGGACAACATTTATTTCTACTGCATCGCGCAGACCGCCATGTGGGAGGCCCTGGGCTGGGGCCTCACGCAGAGCACCGTCAGCGCCTGCTACCACCTGCTCTACATGGGCAAAAAAGCGAGCTCGTCCTCGCAGACGCCTCCCCCGCCGGCAGACGACCTGCTCAACCACTACACCTGCGAGCAGATGCGTGCACATTGGCTGTCGCTCGGCCTATCCGAGAAGCCGGTGAGCTTTAGCCCCAAGGCATACGACACGCGCGTGACCGGCAAGGACAAGGACGGCAACGAGGTGCGTGCCTGCGACGACAAGCGCGTTATCGACCCGGCCCTTAAGGAGAGCGCCCTTTTGACCGGCGTCTTCAACCGCCTGGCCCGCAGCTGCTTCTACGGCGTCGCCGTCAAGGAGGGCGACGAGAGCCCGTACCGCAACGGTTGCATTCCCGCCGGCGCCGCTTCTGACACCGTGGTCGAAGCCGCCGAGCAGGCAGCTCTCGCCTTTGAGCAGGCCATGTACAAGTTCGAGACGCACCGCGCGCTCGCCGTGTGCGACGACTACCTGCGTGCCGCCAACAAGCGCTGGAGCGACGCCTCCAAGGCCGCCAACAAGCTCGAGGGTGAGCCGGCCAACGCCGCCATGACGCAGGCCTTGGTCGACGCCTTTACCGAGCTGCGCGTGGCGACCGTGCTCATGCACGGCATCGTCCCGGCCGGCTGCGAGCTCATCTGCGAGTACTTCGACGTCGACCCGGTCGCTTTCTTTAGCTGGGATAACATCTTTGCCTCCACGGACGAGTTCGTGGAGAGCCTAGGCGAGAAGCCCGGCGAGCACCGCGTGAAGCCGCTGCCCCCGCGCTTCGACTTCTTCAGCAAGCACGAGAGCCAGTACTAGGCCAACGCCAAGGCAGAGTAGTCAATTTGGGACGGGGCTATTTTAGCTACCCCGTCCCAAATTTAACTGCAACGCCTGCCGAAACGGACGGGTAGCTAAAATAGCCCCGTCCCAAATTGACTACTTTTAATGGAATGGGAAGGAAAGACGGATGTCCAAGCCGCGTCGTCGTAAGCAGAAAAAGCAGGTCAAGGCCGAGCTCAAGCTCAGGCAGTTTGCCGCTACCGAGCTTTCCGACCAGCTTGCCGCCCTTCCCTGCGCCACCGACCTGCCGCGCTTTATGGTCGACACGGTCGCCGGCGCCTATGCACCCGCCGATGCCGAGCTCATGATCGAAGGCTTTGGCGCTGCGGCCACGCGCCCAGTCACACTGCGCGCCAACACGCTCAAGGCGACCGCCGAAGACATCGCTGCCGCACTCGACGAGGCCGGCATCGCACACCAAACCGTTACCTGGTACCGGGATGCCTTCATCCTGCCCGAGGCCCAGGTTTCCGACCTATGGGACCTCGACATCTACCGTGACGGCAAAATCTACTTGCAAAGCCTGTCGTCCATGATGCCGCCGTTGGTCCTGGGCGCTCAAGCCGGCGAGGACATCCTGGACATGTGCGCAGCCCCTGGCGGCAAGACGACGCAGATTGCCGCCCTCACGCAGGGACAGGCGCACCTCACGGCCTGCGAGATGAGCATTCCCCGCGCCGAAAAGCTTGAGTCCAACCTCCGCCGCCAAGGCGCAAAAAACGTGCCCGTCATGCGCATCGACGCACGCGAGCTCGACGAGTTTTTCCGCTTTGACCGCATCCTGCTCGACGCTCCCTGCACCGGCACAGGCACCGTCATCAGCGGCAACGAGAAGAGTCTGCGCGGCCTCACCGAGCAGTTGCTCGGCAAGTGCGCCCGCTCGCAGCGAGCACTTCTGGACCGCGCCATGGGAGCCCTCAAACCGGGCGGCACGCTCGTCTATTCGACTTGTTCGATCTTGCCGCAGGAAAACGAGGACGCCCTGCAAAAGGCCCTCGACAAGCACATGGACTGCGAGCTTATCCCCCTCGACGGCACGCCGAGCGAAAGTGAAACGCGCCGTGCTCAGGAAGCTGGCGAAGAGCCGCGCGTCGAGTGCAACGCCCTCACCGAGGCCATCGCCGCCGGCCAAGTCTCGTCCGTCGCCAACGGAATGCCCGGCACGCTGAGCATTCCGCCCAGCCGCGACTTTGAGGGCTTCTACATCGCCCTGATCCGAAAACGCAGCTAGCGCACGGATTCAAAACTCAACAAACTATCTCCGTGCGCGCCTGTCCTGCTGGTCACGGTGCTGCTTAAGTGCCTCGCGCTCCTTGCGCTCGGCTCTTTTGCCCTTAATGGCCGTGACCGCCAAGTAGATGACCGCGGCGGCTACGATTGCGCCCACACACAGGCCAATCGAGCCCAACATTGCTGTGAAATCCATACCGCGTCACCTCTCTTTTAAACGGGACATTCAAGATAGCACCTCAATACCCGCCACCACAGCTCCTTCACGTTCACCGGCCCTTCGGTCTAACGGATGGCGCGGCGGGGAAAAATCAACTCGTCAAACGATTTAGCAAGCACAACGCTGCCGGCGCCCTGCCGGCCATCATCGCATAGAATCGAGGATCCATGGATACCCTCAACGACCTAAACGAGCGCGTCGACGCCTTTGTCGGCACCAGCTCCTTCGACGCGCCTGCCGCGACTAACGACCAAGCCCCCATCGATGTTCCCGCCGAGGTTCACGAGGACATCGTCGCCTCGGTCGATTTTTCCGAGGTCGAGCTCGCAGACGAGTTCACCGAGCCCCAGGTAGCCGTGACCCCCAACGGACTGCTCCCCATGGAGCCGCTGCCCATCGACGGGCGTTTGCGAAAGGCAGCCCTCCGCATGCCCGACGAGATCGAGGAGGCCAGCGGCTTTACGCTCTTCGGTCGTCGTATCAAATCGCTCATCTACACCACCGACGTGGCTGTCATCCGCAACTCCAATGCCGATGCCGTCTTTGCCGTTTACCCCTTCACGCCACAGCCGGCCATTACGCAGGCGCTGTTGACCGTCGCCGAGTGCCCGGTCTTTGTGGGTGTGGGCGGCGGAACTACGACCGGTAAGCGCTCCGTACAGATGGCGGCCGTCTCCGAGATGCAGGGCGCGGCGGGCTGTGTGGTCAACTCCCCCGCCACTGCCGAGATGGTCGAGCACATCACCAACATCGCCGACATCCCCGTCATCGCCACGGTCGTGCGTTGCGACGATGATGCGCATGCCAAAGTGCGCGCCGGAGCCAAGATCCTCAACATCGCGGCCGGCAAGAACACGCCGCAGGTTCTGCGTGAACTGCGCGAGCACTATCCCAACCTGCCGCTCATCGCACCGGGCGGCAAAACACCCGAGAGCATCCGTGAAACCATCGCCGCCGGCGCCAACGCCATCATCTGGACACCGCCTTCGGCCCAGCAGCTGCAGACCGACATGATGCAGCGCTACCGCAAGATGAAAGAAGACGCCACGCCCGTCATCTCACGCGACGATGTGCCCATTATCGACCAGGTTGCCGCCGCCGAGGTCAGTCAGGTCGAGAACATGAATCCCGACGTGCCGATTCCCGACGAGGTTATCGAGCGCGTCGCTTCGATCCACGATCATATCGAGGAGCGTCGAGCCAACCGTGGACTCAAGCCGTCACTGCATGGCTTCTTCTTCCGCGGCAAGAAACGCTAACCGCAACAGCAAGGCCCGTCCTGCAAACAACGGGACGGGCCTTTTTCGTTTGAGCAATCGTGCGCGACGTGATGGGCCAAGTTAATCCACGCGCTTATCGCCCATAAAGAAGAGCGCCACCGTACCAGGTCCGGTGTGCGAACCGATCAGAGCACCGATATTGTTGATCTCAATCTTGCCTTTGAGCTGCGGAACTTGTTCCTCAATCAGCGCCGCAACGGCCTCGGCATCCTCACGGCACGCCGAATGGGACAAGACGCACTTACCCGAATAATCCGCACCGTCCTGCACGTGTGCCATCATGGTCTTAGCCATCTCGGAAATCGCGCGCTTCTTAGTGCGAATCTTCTCACGTGGCGACAGCCCACCTTCGCAATCAACCGTCATAAGTGGGCAAATCTTAAGCGCCGTGCCGATGATCGCGCTCGCGGCCGAAATGCGACCGCCGCGCAGATAGCTCGACAGATCGGTCGAGAAGAACCAGTGGTGAAGGTTGAGTTTATGCTCCTCAATCCAAGCGGCCGTCTCGTCGAGCGAAGCCCCGCTATCGCGCACGTCGGCAGCATATTCCAGCAACAGGCCAAAGCCCGAAGACGCCCCCAGCGAATCGATGACGCGCACCTTGCCGCCCTGGGGATAGCGATCCGCGAGCATCTGCGCCGCAACGCAGGCCGATCCATACGTGCCCGAAATACCCGACGACAACGTAAGGTGCAGCACGTCTTTACCCTCGGCAACAAACGGCTCCCAAAACTCCTCGTACTCACCCACGCTCACCTGAGACGTCTTGGGCATGGCACCCGCGGCAATCTGAGCAAAAAACTCGTCCGGTGAAATCGACCGGTACAGATCGTCCGCATGGACAACACCATCAATCTCGTAATGAAAACACACGACAGGGATATTGCGCGACGCAAAGAACTCACGGGTTCGATCGGCGGCGGATTCACAGGTCAGGACAAAATCACTCATATGAGGCTCCTTAAGTATTGCTACGCAAATTATCGCACAGCAAGCCTAAATACGATACAAATGTCCACTATTTACCAATTCGAACCATTGGCATTGAATATCTTTATCATCAACATCCCCATCCCCGCCATGGGCCAACATGGGCCAACATGGGCAAAATCACCCCCTTCGTCTCCACTTAACCGACACATCAACCTCAACTAAATCGATTTAGCAAACCGTTCAGCCGACAATTCAGCCACCGGCGCTAAATCGAAACAAAGCCGGCGCATACTGATAAACGTTTGACGCTGTTTTATCAGTTTTACCAACCATATCGGAAGGTGTTTCATGGTCGCATTCGATCGCAATCCGCAAGACTTTAAGTATCTGCGTCTGCTGTCGAGACAATTTCCCACCGAGCAATCCGCGTTTACCGAGATCATCAATCTCTCGGCCATTCTCAACCTGCCCAAAGGCACCGAGCATTTTATGAGCGACGTGCACGGCGAGTACGAAGCCTTTATGCACATCCTCAACAACTGCTCGGGTGTCGTGCGCGAACATGTCGACGAGATCTTTGGCGACACGCTCTCCTTTGACGAAAAGGGCGAGTTGTGCACGCTCATCTACTATCCGCGCGAGAAGATCGAGCTGGTCCGCAGCCAGCACGAGGACTCCCCCACCTGGTACAAGACAATGCTCGACCAACTCATTGTGGTTGCCCGCTCGCTTTCGAGCCGCTATACGCGCTCCAAGGTGCGTAAGGCCATCCCGCGCGATTACGCCTACATCATCGACGAGCTGCTGCACACGCATCCGGACGAGAACAACTATCGTGTGCGCTATCACGAGCGCATCGTGGAGTCCATCCTAGAGACCGCAAGCGCCGACGACTTTATCGAGTCGCTCGCCTCGCTCATCAAGCGCCTCGCCGTCGACCACCTGCACCTGGTGGGCGATATCTTCGACCGTGGCGGCGGCGCTGCCAAGATTATGGACCGCCTGCTCACCTACCATTCGCTCGACATCCAGTGGGGCAACCACGACCTGCTGTGGATGGGTGCTGCGGCCGGTGAGCCCGCCTGCATCGCCACGGTGCTGCGCAACAACCTGCGCTACGACAATTACGAAATTCTTGAGAACGACTATGGCATCTCACTACGCGAGCTCGTCGCCTTTGCCGATGCCACCTACACCGCCGGTGAGTCCATCACCCCGCTGATCAAGGCCATCAACGTGCTGCTCTTTAAACTCGAGGGCCAGATTATCCAGCGCCACCCCGAGTTCGACATGACCGACCGCCTGCTGCTCGACAAGATCGACCACGACACCGGCACGGTCACGCTCGTCGACGGCAGTGTGTGGCCGCTCACGACCAACGACTTCCCCACCGTCGACCCGACGGACCCCTACACGCTCACGCCCCAGGAGCAACACATCATCGACAAGCTCGTGTCCGAGTTTGTCACCGCCGATCATCTGCATCGCCATATCGATTTCCTCTACACCCACGGCTCGATGTACAAGGTCACCAACGGCAACCTGCTGTTCCATGGCTGCGTGCCGCTCAACGAAGACGGCACCTTTAGCAGCATGAACTGCCTGGGTACCTGGCACGCCGGCCGTGATTATCTCGATTTTTGCGACCGCATCGCCCGCCGCGCCTGGCGCGCGGGCGACCGCGACGCCCTCGACTGGATGTGGTACCTGTGGATCGGCTTTAACTCACCCGCCAGCGGACGCCTGGTGCGTACCTTTGAGCGCGCCTATATCGCCGATAAGAGCACTTGGGTCGAGCCGATGGACCCGTACTTTACGCTTACCAAGTCGCCCTCGGTCTGCGACGACATCATGCGCGAGTTCGGCGTTGCCCCCATGGCATGTTCGCCGACCGGTCACATCATCAATGGCCATACGCCAGTCAAGACCACCAAGGGCGAGCAGCCCATCCGCGCCGAGGGCAAGCTGCTGGTCATCGATGGCGGCTTCTGCCGCGCCTACCACCCCAAGACGGGCATCGCCGGCTACACGCTTATCTCCAGCTCGCGCGGATGCCGCCTTAAGTCGCACCGGGCCTTTACAACGGTTGCCGAAGCGCTCACGCGCAACGTGGACATCGAGAGCGAGACCAACCGTTTTGACGAGGCCGACCGGCGCCGCATGGTGAGCGATACCGATACGGGTGCCAAGATTCGCAGCCAAATCCAGGACCTGCGCCAACTGCTCGATGCATATAGAAACGGTGCTATCGAGGAGCGCGCCTAGCCCCGCCTGCGGGGATTGGCTAAACTTGCTGAGTTCGTCATCCCCGCGGCGCTCCGGCGCCACCCTAAGGCAGGTACCATGCAAAAACTCCTTGCGCAGATCATGAAGTTTGGCGTCGTCGGCGTCGTTGCCACGGTCATCGACTTTGGCATCATGAATCTGCTCCACTACGGTCTGGGCCTTAACATCCTGATCGCCAATACCAGCGGCTTTATCGTCTCGCTCATCTTTAACTACGTCGCGAGCATGAAGTACGTGTTTGCGCACAAGGAGGGCATGAGCCGCCGCCGCGAGTTCATTATCTTTGTCGTGCTGTCCGTGATCGGCCTGGCGCTCAACGACGGTATCGTGTTGGCGCTCAACGCCGGTCTGGGGCTCGAGGTCAATATCGCCAAGATTTGCGCCACCGCGCTGGTCATGGTCTACAACTTTGTGACCCGAAAGATCTTCCTGGAGGGCGAGGAGACCAAGTAGCTCGACTTTCCCGCACAGCTACGGGGCCCACGGACGACGTGCGTCGAACGCTGCGTTGTTCGTGGGCCTTGCTCGTTTACGTCAGGATTTGCAACGTTTGCGGATTACCCCTTGAATATTTGGCGAGTTCATATAGTTCTTGCCAAAGCCCTTACGTTTCCCTTGCAAAAGCTCTAAAGTATCCTCTGCTCGATTCGTCAACGCATTGGACGTGATTACGTGCGCAAGGCACTGGCACAACCTCATACTAAGCAATTCCTCAAGTTCGCTGTCGTGGGTCTTATCTCCTTTGGCATCGACTGGGGCATGCTCATTGCGCTCGTCGAGCTGTTCCATCTCGACTTTTTGATGAGCACCACGATTTCGTTTATCACGTCCGTCGTGGTCAACTACTGGCTCAGCATGAAGTACGTGTTCGACCATCGCGAGGGCATGAGCCGCAAGCGCGAGTTCACGATCTTCACCATCCTGTCGGTGATTGGCTTGGGTCTTAACGACCTGTACATGTTTGTGGGCGTCACGTTTTTGAGCATCGGCTACCAGGCCATGAAGGCCATCGCCACGTTCCTGGTCACCTGGTACAACTACTTTAGCCGCCGCTTATTCCTCGAGGGCGCGCAGTCGTAGACGATTACTATTTGCTTGAATGTATAACCGGTTGGAATTCCCATTCCAACCGGTTTTTTGTTTACCGAGAGACCTGGCGACCCAGTCCCATTCGCATGAAAAACGGGCGGCTCGGATGTTGGTCCGAACCGCCCGTTTGGCGTGTTATGTCGAGGCTCCTAGCCCGTTACGTAATACCACACGACAGTGTCGCCGTTGGAGAGCACGTAGTTGCTGCAGGCCGTATTGGGTGTTACGCCGTTGACGGAATACATCCAGCCGCTCGTACTACCGTGCTCCTTCTCGGCCAAACCGCCGATGGCTGCGACATACGTGCCATACGACGAACCGTGCGCATTAACGGAAAGACCCAGCGCGCACAGGGCATCGTAGACCGTGGCGCCCTTGTTAAAGGTGAAGGTGCCGCCAGAAGACACAGGATTGCCCACAGCGCTCGATGTGACCGAAACCGTCACCGTGACGTAGTTGGACTCCTGTGAGCCGCTCTGGCCGCCCGAGGAGGCACTACCGTTATCAGGAACGGCAGAAGGCCCACCGGAGCTTGCCGAATTCTGAGAAGCCGACTGGCTGTTGTCGGTCTTTTTATTTCCCGCTCCTTTTTCGCCGGACTTCTTGCTATCCGAGTTCTTGTCCGATTCCTTGTCCGAGGACTCGGAATCTTTCTTGGAGTCAGATTTGTCAGAACCCCTAGACCCGTCATTCGTATCATCAGAAGATTTGGAATCATTGGACCCGACCTCGCCCGAAGTCGTAGTCGAGCCAGACGCCTTGGTGTCCTCGGTGACGACGCTCTCCCCCGTCACGGTCTGAATGATCCAGTCGATGGACCAGGCACCGCTTGTGGAAGGATGGACGAAACCCAGCGAGACGACGATCAGAATGGTGCACGCGGCTGTCAGGACGCCAACAAGCGCCTTGCGCCGCGGGGCGGACGCCGCCGAAGCGGCGCCCTTTTGCTTTGTATCGTCGAACTGAATGAACGACGAGTCGGGCTGCTTGGACTCGGCGTCCTGAGGCTTATTGGACACAGCCCTCACCTACCGACGCTTGGTAAACACGAATACGCCGATGACGGCAAGACCGATCACGCCGGCCGCAACACCAACGACGGCAAGCGGATTGAAGCCGGACTGCTGCACAGGAGCCTCAGCGGACTTCTTGGCAGTGGCCTCAGCAGACGAGCCCGTGTCGGACTTGGAGCTGGACTTGCCGGACTTCTTGTCAGACTTCTTGCTGTCCTTCTTGTCGCCCTTGCCGGAATCCTTCTTGGAATCCTTGCCGTCCTTGGTCTCGGTCTTGGTCGTGGTGGACACCGGCTTTTGGCCCGGAGCAACAGCACCGCCAGTCTGCTGGCCGTTTGTGCCGTTACCGGAGCCGCCATTGGAGCCAGAGCCACCGTTACCGCCAGGGATAACGGCATTCTTGGTCCACTTGGCATACAGCGTCATATCAGCCGTCACCGCAGCACTAAAGTCATACGCCTTTGTGCAGGCAGCATCCGTGTACCAGCCACCAAAGGCGTAGCCTTCGCGAGTCGGATCGGCAGGCTTGGCGATAGAGCCGTTGGCGGCCGTAGTCTGAAAATCGACCTTGGACCCCTCGCCGACGCTAAACGAAACCTTAACGCCAGCATTCAACTTGAACAGCGTGCCAGAGTCGTTGATGTAGTACAAGTTGCCCTGGGCATCACAAGCGATTGGCGAGTCACAGAAGTTGTAGTGGCCCGTTGCGCTAAACACACCAGAGGCCTCAGCGTCACCCAACTTGTAACGATATACGCCACCGCCTGAGGTGTAGTTAACGAAATCAGGGCTCTCGCCGTAGTTAACCGTGAAGTAGACATACGCGTCTTTGCCCTGAACACTCACGAGCGGAGCGCCCTTGATGCCGCCAGCAGGAAGCGCAGTGCCATCAGCAGACGAAACCAGCGTCTTGGCAAAGTTGTTGGCCGGATCAATAATCGCCAGCGCAGAGCCGCCAGCAACCTCGCCGCCAACAATCAGCTTGCCATCATACGTCGTCGTAGGCACGCATGCACATCCCGTAAGGCCAAGGTCGACCACACGCTCCTCGGTAATACGCGAAGCGGCATCCGCATCGCGTGAGTCGCAATCAGAAATCGCCAAGACGTGCAGCTTGCCGTCGCGCGAGATTAGATAGGCATGGCTGCCGTCAGCCGAAAGCACGCAGATGGAGTTGACAACAGCGCCAACCGAAACCTTTCCGAGCACATCGCCCGAAGACTTGCTGAGCATCTCGACGGTACCGGCACTGGTGGGAACCAAGACAAAGTCATCGCCCACCGTCGCGCCCGTCCAGTAATAACCCTCGTCGGCATTGACGTGCTGCCAAGAAACAGCGCCGGTCAGGATGTTAATACGCGTCAGATGACCGTTATTGTACGTACCCTTTCCATAGTCGACATCAACGGTGCCGACATAGAGGTAATTGCCATCAATTGTCAGCTGAGAATTCGACTGAGCAGTCTCGCTCACGGAGTCGGTGACCCAAACCGTTGTGAGCGCGTCAGCCGTCAGAGCCTGGACCGCACCGCCGTCAAGCGGAACAATAACCAAACCGTTCGCATAAATCGGGCGCGAGGTGTAACCGACCGCAGTCTTAAGATTCGACTCGGCAAGGACCTTGCCCGACTTGGCGTCAATCTTTAGCAAACGCTTGTTGACGGCAAGATACACGTTGCCGTTCACGACAATAGGTTCACTCGCGTTGGGATACGCCGAACCAGAATACGCCTTCCAGTCGAACGTCCAAGAGCTCGCTAGCGCACCCGTAGGCGTCGAAACGTTCTCGACCGCCGCATTGGACTTGCCGTCCCAATCGGACTTCCAATCGGTCGGACGCGGGGCGCTCGGATTGACTACGACCTCGTCGGGATTGGGAACCGCATCGCCGGCAGCATAAGCCCAGACGATCTCGTCGCGCGACTTGAGCACGTAGTCGCTATCGAGTTGAGATCCGGGAACACCGTTAACAAAGTACGACCAAGCGCCAGCCAACTTATTAGTGCCGTCAAGCGGGGAGACAAGGCTGTGAACGCCCCAGAAGCCCAGCTGGTCGTACATCTCAGACTCGATGCCCAAAGCATCGAAGTAGGCGGTAGTGGCGTCCTTGATCGTCGTGCCCTCAACAAACACCTGCGTCGAAGGATCGGTCCAGCGCTGTGCCTTATCGCCCTTCTTGCCGATGATCTCCATCGAGACAGAAACTTGACCGGGCATGGTGCCATCGGAACCATAGACCCAGGTAATCTCATCGCCGGCCTTGAGCGTGTAGTTGCCTGCGCCGACATTGGCCTTCTTGCCGTTGACAAAGAACTGCCAGTATTTCCAGGTACTCTCGTTAACCTGCTCGGTCGAAAGCGTCACGTTCTTATTGAACGGTGACGTCAAAGAATTGAGGAACCAACCGTACGAGCCCTTGCCCGTGTCGGCGCCAATACCGGCCTGCTTAAAGACCTGCTCGGAAAGATCGGCGGCAGTTGCGCCCTCTTCCACCAGTGCAGTCGTAGGCTGCGCCCACGTCTGCTGAGCACCCGAAGCGTCCTGACCGACAACGGTGCAGCTTACCGAAAGCCGGTCGGTGGGTGCAGCGTCGCCGTACTTCGAGTAGCACCAGACGACAGAGTCGCCCGCCTCGAGGGAGTAGCTGCCAGCGCCCACCGATGCAGCGACGCCGTTGATGAACAGCTGCCAATAGGCGCCCGTAGCATGGTCGTATGCAAGAGTACGATCCGGCTCGAAAGGCGACGTAATAGAATTGAGCACCCAGCCCCAAGAACCATTGGGGTCGTAGTCGGCCTTGAGACCGGCCTGCTTAAAGAGCTCTTCGGAAAGATCGGCGGCCGTCGAGCCGTTCTTGAGCGTGTACTGCGAAGCGGCAGCCCACGTCTGCTGCTTGCCCTTGGCATCGATGCCAATGACGGAGCACGTCGCTGTGACCTCGGGGCTGTTTTGACCACTCGTGCCCACGACCGTCAACGTTGCCGATACGTCCTGGTTGGCAAGCTTGGCGTACGTGGCATTGTCGGGATAGCGCTTGGCATAGCGAGCGTACTTCTCGCTCGTCAGGCGCGAGGAAACGACAACCTTCGTGTTGTACTGCGGCTGCGTGACCTTGAGATTCTCTGCGGAGACAATAGAGCTGTTGCTCGACTTAAACAGACGCCAATCCTGCCCGGACATCGCGTCATAGCCAGGCAGATCGACCGGCACGACGCCCAAGTCGGTCGAATCGGTCGTTGCCTTGTTGTAGCTCCAGGCAAGGTTGCCGTCGGCATCAAGGTAAGCCTTCTGGAACGCGTGCATGTCCGCCGAAACGGCATTGGCGTGCTGGCCATTCAGAATGGCGTCAGCATAGCCGGCCTTCGCCTTTTCCATAAGAGAAAGTTCGGCATCTAGCTCGTCCTGGTCCTGCGGGGCAATCGCAAAGTCGAGGGTCTTGCTTGCCGTGACCTCAGCGTTCGACTTATCGGTCACCGTGAGGGTGATCTTGGTCTTCGCTGCCTCGGTGCCAGGCAGCGGCTGATAGACCGTGCCCTTGTAGCCGTTGAACGTAATGTCATCGGTGCTGGCAGAGTACTTGACCTCGTAATACTTGCCGTCGATATTGAGCGTGCTCGTGCGCGGCATCTGCAGATCGGCAGTCAGGCCATCCTTGTTGGCAACCGTGTCGGTGCCGGAGTACTTGATGTTGTCGTAGGTAAAGGCCGCATCGACCTTCTCCTGGAGCGCCTTCTTGTCGGCGGCAACCTTCTCGGGATCGCCCTTGACGGTCACGGTGAAGTCGTGCGAGCCCTCGATATCGCTCGGGCCGCCGTTCACAAACGAAACCGTCGCGGTCAGCGTAACAGCGCGATCGCTCGAAACGCGCGTCACCTTGCCGGTGTAGTCGTCCCAGCCATAACCGGACGGCCAAATGACATCGCGGTCGGAGCTCTTCCATTCAACCTCGAACTTGCTCTTGGAGCCCGCGCGGTACGGAAGTGTGAGGTTGGACGTGACGGACTCAGCCGAATCGCCTGCGGCGTAACCGATGGCAACCTGCTCGGCGGCATCGTCGAGCATCTGCTGAACGCGAGCCTCGTCCCAAGCAACCTGCACGGACTTATTGGGCAGGTAATACTCGGTCTTGCCATCGCGCGACAGTTCAAACGCCACATCGGCGTTACGCAGACCGTCAATGTTGTAACCGGTGTAGTCGTTGGGATCGATGTAGAAGAACGTCACATCGCCGTTGGTCTTATCCTGGGCGTCGGAGATACCGACCGTGGCCTTGTCATCCTCAGCCTTAAAGGCAACGCCGCCCTCAGAGATCTTGACGTCGATATCGGTAAATCCCAGATCGGCAAGCTGCGCCTTCAGAACATCGTTGACGTTGCCGCCCTTGGCGCTGTAATCAACAGCGATCTGCTTATTGGCATCGTTGAGCTTTTGGACTGCAGCCTCGAGCGAGCCCGCGGCGATAACCTTGTTGGCGGAGACGAGCTCGACCGTCGAGCTGCCGCTCGTGGCGACAGCCTTCAGATACTTGCCCGCGGCAGAAGCCGAAACCGTCGCCTCGGCGCCCGACATATCGGGCAGCAGCGTCCAGTCGGCCGCCGGAGCCTTCGCGTCGTCGGCCGCATACCAGGCAACAGTCGCCTGGTCGGTGACGTCGATACCGTTGGTGGCCGAACCGTCGGCGCGCTTGGCCTGCGCCGTCGCCTTGACGCTATCGCCCGAGACGAGATGGGTCGAATCGCTATTGATCTGCGGCGTAGTGGTCACGCGCAGCAGGTTATACTCCCCCGCCGCGGTAACGCTGTCCGACGAAACCCATTCAACCGTGTTGTCGAGAGCGTTCGCCGTGACCTTGATCCTCTTGCCGACAAGTGCATCCGTAAGAGTCAGGCTGCCATCAGTCGTATCGACGCCGTCGGTGAGCTCGGTCCAATCGGCATCGCCCTCGCCCTTGGCATACCACGCCATGGTGAGGTCGGCATCATCGGGCACGTCCTTGGTCGAGCCCGACCAGCTACCCGGAACCTGCACGCTCGGTGTGATCTTTGAGCCCACGCTGAGCGTAACGTTCTTATCGGCAAGCTCAATGCCCGCCAGCTTGTACTGGCCCTTAAGCGTCACGGGGCCGAGCGGGGCAACGGACTGCGTCCCGCCGTAGGAGCTCTTCTTCTGAGTGCTGGAAACGGTATTTTCGCTCGTCACCTTCACGCGCAGATACTTGCCGGCATAGGCAGCGTCAACGGTATAGGTGGCCTCGGTAGCACCGGGGATATCGGTATAGGCGGAGTCGTAGCTCGAGCTGCTGTTTGCATACTGCCACTGGTAGGTCACGTTATCGGTGCGGTCGATATAACTGTAGTTCGAGCCGTCCTTTTTGCGTACCTTGGTCTTGAGCGTATCGCCCACGTGCACGCCATTGGTGGCGGGAGAGCCCTCGAACTGCACGTCGTAAAGCTCAACTTGGCCAGCGACGGAGACAGGACCCGCCGCATAGTACGGCTTCTGCTCGCCATAGCCGCCGTTGGCCTTGGCCACGACGTACCAGCCCTTAAGGGCGGCGGTCACCGTCAGGGTGTTACCGGTCTCACCCTCGATAGGCGTGTTGCACGAGCTCGCGTAGTTCGAGGTGCCCTTATACCATTGCCATGTGACATGTGAATCGGCGGTAACGTCAGTGGAGCCCGCCTTTGCGGTCGCCGTAATCGTGGAACCAACCTCGACTTTGCCCGAAGTCGGGCTCATAGTCACGCTCGTGACATTAATTGAACCGGCGGCTGCAACGAGAGCGCCCGTCGAGTTGGTCATGCTCGAAGAGCCGATCTTCGAGGACACCTTGCACTTGAGGTACTTGCCGCCCAAAGCATCGGTTAGCTCGAGGGTCTCACCCGTGGCACCCGCAATGTCGGTATACGTGCCACTCTTGGTGTCAGAGCACTGCCACTGATAGTTGAGCTTGCTCGCGTCGACGAATGCGCCGTACGCGCCGCCCTTCTCCTTGGCGCGAGCCTTAGCGGTATCCCCCACCGCAAAGACGCTCGTGTTGTCCTTGGTGTTAACGATAGACACGGCCGAAATCTCGACCGCACCGGCCTGTTTGACCTTGCTGGAAGTGGTCTTGTTCACCGTGTTGACACCAGCGTTGGCCTCGACCCTGATGTACTTGCCCTCAAGGTCGTCGCCCACCACGAGCGTAGCGCCCGTCTCGCCCTCAATCTTGGTAAAGCCCGAGTACTGCGAGGTGGATGCGGACCACGTGTAGGTAACCTTGGCGTCGGCGGGGGCTTGCTGATAATAGCTTATGTACGGAGTCGCCGTCAGGGTATCACCTATGCTCGGCGTGTCGCTATTCAGCTTGACGCTGTTAAGCTCCATCTGACCGGCGCCCAGCACGGGACCGGGAATGTAATTGGAGTTAATGCCCGAGCCGTACGCAGCGGGCCCGTAGTAATCCTTGCCATCCGCCGTCACCTTGCAGATGAAGTACTTGCCCACCATGGCGTCGGTGACGGTGAGCGACTGCTCGTGGCCTACGACCTCGGTGTAATCGGCGGCGTCACTGCTGGACTTGACCGTGCCGGCGAGCCAGGTATAGGTCCAGGCGCCGGGGTTAGCGACCGATTTGGTCTCGGTCGTAGGGTCGCCCCAGTAGTCCTCGGTCTCGGCCTCATCGTACATATTGGCCCAGAGCGTATCACCCACATTGAGCGCGCCGGACTTCGTCGAATACGAGTTGTCCTTATCCTTGGTGTCCTGGATGAAGACCTTGGCCTCGCTGGAAAGCGTCGTGGCAGAAGCGGCGGCAACGGCGTTCTTCTGCTCCGAAGCAGCAGGCGACGAAGCAGAGTTCTCGGACTCAGTCGCGTTGTCTGCGGCGGTGTCATCGCCATTCGCAGCACTCGCATTTGCGCCCTGATCTGCGTCGGCGCCATCGGCAGCAGCGCTCGCCGCTGCACTGTTCGCGTCGGTGCCGGCAACAGCGCCCTCATCGGCCGCCGCGCCCTCGCCGCCCGTCGCAGCCTGGGTCACGGCCTCGGCAATGCCCTCGGCGCCCTCGGCCCACATCTGGGCAGGCGTCGTTCCAAAAGCCATGGTAAAAGCCAGGAACGCCACCAGACCGCGCTTGGCTACGCCGCGGGCAATCGCTCCATGACGACGCCACGAGGCGCGCTGGCGCTCGTCCTCAAACATATCCATTTGTCTCCCATTGTCTAAACTTGGAGCATTGCCCAGCGGCTGCCCCACGTCATCGCGCATATTGCGCTCGAGTACCCCCATCGGGGTCCCCCTTCCCTCCAGAGCCCAACGCGTGCCGGCAGCATATGCCGCGGCCGCGTGCAAGATGGGAGGCGATCCGACTTAACCTTAACGGCCCGGGCGCATCGTCCGATCTGCGACGCGACCATCCCGGGCCAAGAGGAATTACGGTTACTGGTACAGCCGGGGATTTGCACCCCGATTCTCCCAAACGCGCAGGAAAACCGCGCATTCGTGCGTCTCCGCACCACCATCTAGGCCATCGATTATTACTGTCGATATGGTAGCACGCAAAAGGGCCCCGCACACAGGCGAAGCCCAAGGTAAAAGCTATGGTTTGCGATAGGAAGAACTGTCGTCGTACCTTGCAGAACAGCCCGTTTCAAAACTATGCCGGATTACGGGGCTGATTCAGCACTTCGCAACCATATCTGCCATTTTCAAAAACCAACGACTCATCTACCTGCGGTTTTAAAAGCGCGAATTTCGGTATGGTCGAGGTTCGGCACTCCAGCCCCGTAAACCGGCATAGTTTTGTTCGGACCAGCCCCGCCGGCGCGACGCGAGGCAAAATAACCCGTTTCCCCCGACCCGGGAAATCGTTAACGCTTGCCGCCGTGACTGTTGCGCCAGATCTCGCGGCCCAGCATCAGCGCCAGCACCAGCGCACTCACGTAGCCCATAAAGCCGATGACCGGGATACCGAACACAACCGGCTCGATGCGCGCGTAATACACCACCGACGAGCCGATAAACAGGCCGGCAATCACAATTGCCATCGACATGCGGTCGATAATTCCACCCAGCTGCCGCAGCGCCTTATCGCTGCTCATGATCTGCGTGTTTACCTTAAGCTGGCCGCGCGTGAGCATACGCGACGCCAAGCCCAGATACTCGGCCGCCTCGAGCGAGCCTTTTGCCGCGCGATAGCTGCTCGCGGCAAGATCGCGACCCATCTCGCGCACGCGGGCATAGGTACTCTTCTCGTTTTTGATATGCGTCTGGATGATCTGGATCATGTTGACGTTGGGCATATATTCGGTCAGCAGGCCCTCGAGTGTCACCATGCCGCGCGCGAACATTGTCACCACGCTCGGCAACTCAACGTCGTTCTTGCGCGCCAGGTTTAGCAGCGAGGTCAAAAACTCGCCGATATCAAGATCCTTAAGGTCAAGACCCGCAAAGTCGGCGACGATAAAGTCCAGATCGGACAAAAAGGCCGAATGGTCGAGCTCGGCCGAGTCGCCGCGCGTCACGGCAAAGCGCATAAGCGAATCCTTGAGCTTGGGCACGTCGCCCTCGGCCACGGCGAAAATCATGTCCTTGACGATACCGCGGTCGTGGCTCGACATGCGCCCGACCATGCCCAGGTCAATAAAGTAAACGATGCCATCTTTGAGGATGATGTTTCCCGCATGCGGGTCGGCATGGAAAAAGCCGTCGTCGAGCACCTGCGTCGAATAGTCCTCGACAATCGCCGAGCCAATCTTTTCCAGGTCATAGCCCTCGGCCACCAGGCGCTCGGGATCGGCAATCGAGATGCCGTCAATGTAGTCCATGACCACCACGTGTTCGGTGCAAAGATCCAGGTAGGACTTAGGACACGACACGCCATGGACGCTCTTATGGAACTCATAGAAATCGTTGAGGGTTTTGGCCTCGGCTAAAAAGTTGGTTTCCTCGCGAAACGAGGTCCACAGCTCCTCGACCACGCCGTGCAGGTCAACAAACTGGTCGGTGTTGACGAACTTGGAAACGATGCGCACCACCGAGCGGATGATGTCGATGTCCTGCGCCATGACCTGTTGCGCGCCGGGGCGCTGGACCTTAACGGCCACGTCCTCGCCCGTCACCAGGCGGGCGCGGTGTACCTGCGCGAGCGACGCGCTTCCGAGCGGATTGGGATCGATTGCGTCGAACATCTGCCCCAAGCGCTGGCCGTACTCCTCTTCCAGACATCGGAGCACCACCTCATACGGCACCGGCTCTACGTCGGAGCGCAGGCGACGGAGCTCGTCACAAAACCGCTGCGGCAAGATCTCGGAGCGGTTGGCCAGAATCTGCCCCATCTTGACGAACATGGGGCCGAGCTCTTCGAGCAGACGACGCAGGCGCACCGGCGTAAGGTTATCCCACACGCGGTACTTTTTGACCAGGCGAACAATCTGCCCGATGCGTTCGCGACGACCCGCCGGCGTGAGCTGGTATTCCTCGTCCGGCGCCATCGCGTCGGGCTCCTCGGGGACCATATCGACAGCGCGCGGCTTCTTGCGAGCGCCCGAGACGACGGCATCGACCTCATCGACAACCGCCGCCTCGTCACCCAAGGGATCTAGATTGTTGTAATCGGTGGTGGAATCTGCCATCTGCGCTGCTACTCGGCCTCTTCGGTGTCCTCTGCATCGTCGGGCTCAACAGACTCGACGGGCACCGAGGTCACGTTGTCCTCGACCGAATCGACGATGTCGCGCACATGGGCCAAAAAGGCCGTGCGCTCGGGGGCGGTCATAACGCGGACGCGGGCCAGGATGAGCTCGTCGAGCACGCGCTGTGCCGCAGTCTCGCCCTGCATGCCCAGGCGCTCGGTCAGGTCGGAGATGGTGCCACCCGCCTGCTCGAACATATCGGACACGCTGCGGGCGATATCGGGGGTGCCGGCATCCTTGCGAACCTGCTCGCCCTTGGTACCGAGGTCGTCGAGGACCTTCTTGCCGCCCTCGACGGCAACGGCGGCGGCGCCGAAGCCCACGTTAATGGCGCCGTTAACAAGCTGATCGAGTTTCATAACCATGGTTGGCTCCAATCATGAACAACTGCATTGGCCTTCTTGTACCCAAGATTGGGCGAACGACACAAAATCGTTTTACCGCCCAGAAAGGAATCAAGCGGGGCAAAGCCTTTGATGGCGCTTGCCCCGCTCGCTCGTTGCAAGGTTCTCTTTATCTCACATTGTCGTTCATCGCGAAGGAATTCTTCATGGCACAGCTCGTGGTGTAGAGCACCTTGCCCAACAGGGCATCGGTCTCCACGCGCACGAGCTCGGCAAAGGCCTCGTTAGCGCGGGCGAGCTCGGCGGGCACCTCGGCCTCGGGCAGCGCGGCTACGGCAGCGTCGACGTCGTGAATCTGCTTGTGGCCCATGCCGCCGACCTTCTCCTGATAATCCTCGACCGCACGACCGCACTCATGGAAGCGAACATCGGCCAAGGCACCGATCAGGCGATTTGCCCAATAGAAATTCTCGGACGTCACGCGAGCCTGCGTGTCGGCATAGTACTCGGGCATGGTCTCGACATTGGCATACAGCGGCACGAGCGCGTTAAACGAGTTGGAGCCAAACGCCATCCACTGCACGGCGCGATACGCCGGCTGCGCATAGGGACGCAGCTGCAACACGGCGAGCTGGCTGTTGCGGTTGATGCCAATAGGACGATAGGCGCCGCGCGTGGCGGGCGTACCCTTGCTGCCGTAGCAGTCGTACTCCGTGCCCTGGTAGTGGCTCGAAAGCACGTACTTGATGTCCTCGATGGTCACCTTGCGCTCGGGCACGCGGCTCCAAGGGATGTCGTCGCTCTCGGGCGTGTAGTCGGCGTCGGGACCGTCCCATACATCGCTGGGGTTGAGGCAGCGCTGCATGTACCAAGCGCGCGGCGTGTTGTAGACGTGGTCGCTGTCGCTGTGCGAGCCAAAGGCCTCGCGCGGGTTGAAGACCGTCGCCGGACCGTCGCCCTCGACGCCCAGCGTCAGGTCCAGATGCCACTCGGCCATCCAGGAGCGCAGGTCGGCAGAGCACATATGATCTGCCTGGGCGCCCTCGGCATCGTCCAGGTCAAAGCTGTCGATACCCAGCTGGTTGGGCATGGTCACATAGGCGTCGTCGGGCACGCGCTTGGCGATCCAGTGGTGGCCGCCGATGGTCTCGAGCCACCAGATCTCGTCAACGTCACTAAAGGCGATGCCGTTGTTCTCATAGGTGCCGTAGCGCTCGAGCAGGTCGCCCAGGATGCGCACACCGTCGCGGGCGGACTTGGCGTACGGCAGCACCAGGGTCACCATATCCTCCTCGCCCAAACCACCGGGCTGCGCCGGAACATAGCCGTCCTCGCCCTCGTTGCCCTTGGCGGGCACGTAGTCCACGAGCGGATCGGCGCCGCGGACGCGCTCGTTGGTGGTGAGCGTCTCGGTTGCGGACATGCCAACGTTGAGCTCGTTGAAGCCGGCCTCGGCCCAGATGCCGTGACCCGGGACAACGTCGGGGACGCTCGTGTAGCGCATGGGATTGTCGGGCAGTTCAACGGTCAGGTGGCTCAGGACACTCGTGTAGACACGCGGCTGCTCGTCGGGATGCACCACGCGCATGCGCTTGGGCTCAAACACCCCGTTGGACGAGTCCTCGTTGCGGGCGACAAGCGTCGACCCGTCGTAGCTCGCGTTCTTACCAACCAAAATCGTTGTGCACGGCATGCGCATCCTCCTTGAGCGAAGAAATCAAACGGCAACAGTGTATCGCTTCGGCGCAAAAAGGGCGAAACCGCCGCCCCGGCAGCCCCTGTGGGCAAAAAATGCCAAATATGAGTACTGTCACCAATTTAGTAGCAGCAATTTAACCGAATGCAGGTGTCGATAATCTACATTTGTTCAAAAGCTTGATGATGTAATTCCTCATAAGTCCAATAAAATAGGCTCTCTATCGATAATAAATACCGATAGAGAGCCAAAATGGCCTAAAACATATGTGACTATCTTGGCAACAGTACTCATATTTGGCGTTTTTTGCACAGTGGGTATATTACTGACCCTTCATACAGCCCAAAACGCCTATTTCGATGCGCGCTCCGCCGCCTCGATCACGTGCTTGGCGAGAATCGCCGTCGTTACAGCCCCCACGCCGCCCGGTACGGGAGTAATTGCGCCAACGATCGGCTCCGCGGCATCAAAATCGACGTCGCCGACCAGCTTGCCGGCGGCCTCATCCCAGTTAATGCCCACATCGATGATCGTCTGGCCTTCGCGAACCGCATCCGCGCCAATCGTGCGCGCGCGTCCAACGGCCGCAACCACAATATCAGCTGCACGTGACTCGGCAGCCAAGTCGCGCGTATGCGTATGGCATGTCGTCACTGTGGCATTGCGAGCCGTAAGCATGGCGGCAACGGGACGGCCAATCACCAGCGATCGGCCGACGACCGCGACCTTGGCCCCATCCAGCTCAACGCCGTAATGGTCCAGCAACGCCAGCACGGCCTCGGCCGTGCAAGGAGCAAAGCCCTCGCCACGACCCGAAAGCGTGGTAAGCAGCGAGGCCGGCGTCATGGAGTCAACATCCTTGGCGGGATCGAGTGCCGCGGCAACTGCATCCTCGTCAAGCCCAGCGGGCAGCGGGCGAAACATCAGGCAACCGTGAACAGCGGGGTCGGCATTGATGTCCTTAATAGCCGCCAGCAGCTCATCCTGCGAAACATCGGCAGGAAGCAATACGCGGCGACCCTCAATCCCAACCTTCTCGCAGCGTTTGAGGGCACCGCGCTCGTAGGACAGGTCGTCCTCGCGCTCGCCCACGCGCACGATGGCCAGCGTCGGCATAACGCCGCGCTCGCGCAGAACAGCACAACGAGCGGCAAGCTCCTCAGTCAAAGCACGGGCAACGGGAGCACCCTTCAGCAGCTCTGCCATGGCTATCCCCTCTTCCTAGCGGCGTCGGCGGCGCGGCGCGCCAGCGCATCGGCGCGCGGCAGCCACGTATCCAGCAGTTCATCGCACGCCGTCTCGAGCTCCTCGGCGCGCGCCCGGTTTTTCATAGACGTGGTATTGGCGAAGAGCGTCAAGCTCGCGCCCTGCATGGCGGCGCGGCAGAACACGGCACCGCAGGCCACGTCTGACAGCAACTGGCGCGAGCCCTTATCGGCCATGTCCTCGAGCAGCGCCAGCGCGCGCCCGCAGGCATCCATAATGCGGTACGGCGGCATGGCTGCCACGTGCAGCGCATCCTGAATCGCAGTCGGTCGAGCCGGATCCTCGCGCGGAATACCGTATGCCGCAGACACCTGTCCGTACGCACGAACGTCCTCGGCGACCAGACCCACAAGCTCCTGAGCCAGCTCGTCTGCTTGGGCAAACGCGAGCGTCAGATCGTCCGCGCGATCGGCAAGCGCGGGGTTCGTCGCACCATAGCGGGCAACCATTCCGCACAGCGAGGCGCCCAGTGCTCCCACAAACGCGCTGGCGCTGCCGCCGCCGGGAACCGGCTCGCGCGCGGCAAGCGCCTCGGCAAACCCTCGGCAGGTTTTGTCCATCATCTCTTGACTCATCGAAACACCTCTGCCCACCGCGCCGGCCACCACGGGCCGCACGCATAATAAAAAATGGGACAACGACGCCAGGAAGCGGTTGTCCCATTCATCGATCTTGTCCAAGCCAGTCTAGCCCATAAGACAAAGACTGTCAGGAGCTCTGGCTATCGGCGTTTCCGATTGCCGGCTATAGGCGCGGGCGCCTAGTCCACCTGGAACGTCGGCAACAGCGTATCGATAACCTTCGACCCCATGTCGCGGTTTGCAGTCGAGTACTCCAAATGCGCCGTGGCAATCGTCGAATCCGTGACGATCGTCTTTTCGTAAATGATCGTGTCGCCCTCGCGCCACGAGACCACGTACCAGTTGTCGCCCTCTGCGGTATAGAGGTCGGCCTTGCCCGAGGTGTCCGCGTCGACGAACATCTCGTGTGCGGTTTCTTCGTTAATGTTGACGTAGCCAAACAGGTTGATCACAAAACCCGTCTCCGGATCCTCATACCTAGCGCCACTGCCGCTGGGAGTATCTTCCATCTCAAAGCGATTGGGAATCGACATGCTATAAGGATGCATGTCGTTCGTGTACGTATGCACGTCGGTCAGGTAATCGTCCAAATCGCCCGAGCCGTAGTATGCCGATTCGTCCTCGGGAACGGCCTCGTCATCCGACGACGAAGACTCCTTGGCCTTGGACTTGTCATCCTTCTTCTTGGCAGAAGAATCTTTCTCGTCCGAAGACCCGGTATCGATCACCGAGATTTTCGTGTCGGAGCTCTTGGACCCGTTAAGCATCGTTAGCGCAAACACCGTGCCACCCCCAAGGAGTACCACGGCGGCACACGACACCGCGATGACAATCGGAGTTTTGCTCTTAGGTTTTTGAGGAGCGGGCGCGACCGGCGGCATCGATTGGGTTAAGCCCGGGGCAGGAGAAGAACCAGCGCCCGTAGGCGTCGGCACGGAACCGCCCGTAAGCGAAGCCCCGCAGTGCGTACAAAACGTCGATCCATCGGGAACTTGCTGTCCGCATTTTTGACAGAACATCGTTCGACCTTTCGTGGTTTAGCTTTTGTCACAGCCAAGTCTAAAACCTTAAGCCGGCATCGCTGTTGCGCAACATTGGGAGCATCAACCAAGCCGCACGCTTGCCCAGCGCCAGGCCCACCTTGCGGCAAGCCCGCACACGCAAACATGGGACATATGGCCCACCTTTCGAGACTCCCGGGTAGCACAAGCTGGGGCATATCTATAAGTAAGGAACCCGTTGGGGCACGGCCGCGCAACGGCCACAAGCGATGAACGGAGGCATAAGCCGCACAGTACACAAAGACATCCGCCGCCAAAACAAACAACGCTCCAACAACCCGCGGCGCCGTGATGTCACCGACAGACAAGGAGGACGCCACCATGATGAAAAAGACCCTATCGATCCTTTCCCTGTGCATCGCCCTCTTTGCCGCACTCGCCCTTGTCGGCTGCGGCGGGAGCGCATCGGGCGGGGGCGGCAGCGCCGCTAAGAGCGAGAGTAAGGAAAAGGCCCCCGTTGCCAAGAAGACTGACTTCATTTGGTTTAAGGTCGAGATGCCCGAGGGCGCTGGCGTAAGCGACTCCGCTGGCAAGAATGCCGACAAGGTCCAACTCACTTTCCCCGAAGACGAGAACGGTTCGGCCGATCGCTTTATCCCCGTTTGGAAAAAAGCGCTGACGGCAGAGGAATCCCACGCCGACCAGGCAGAAAAGAAAGGTGATACGTTCCAGTGGAAGGATGGCGGATCCGTCGAGTATAACGGCAGGACGTGGCTCGTCGGAACATACGAGGACAACAGCGGCATCTCAACCATGCTTTTTACCGACGTTGAGCCGGGAAGCGTCTACGTTCTTATCTCGAACTTCGATCTGCATAAGAAAGAAGCCGAGGCGCTCCTCAACTCCATCGAGTTCCCCGATGACATGGCGAAGGCAGTTGCCGAGGCACGCGAAGTCGAGATTTCGAACATCGAGATCAAGTAATTGAACACCGCACACACCCACGTACGCGCGCTCCATTAAAACAACGGGCACCCAACACCGGGGAGGGTCGATAGCATCGACCCTCCCCTCTTTTGCGCCCGGACATATTGCCACTTAACGGCGCAAATCCGGCCCTCAGAATGGGACACATGGCCCACCCTAGCGAGCCGTCCACGCGTACAGTAAAGGCAAGTAATCCATGGGCGGTTACAGATCGAGGAGGACACGACCATGAAAAAGAAGGCCTTTGCGATTCTCACCCTCTGCATCAGTCTCTTTGCCGCGGTTGCCCTGGTGGGCTGTGGCGGAAGCGGCGGCGCTACCGGCAGTGGCGGTGGCGGCGGAGCAGAAAAGCCAGCCGTGGATATGAGGACCGACTTCATTTGGTTTAAGGTCGAAGTCCCCGAGGGCGTCGAAATCACGGACGTCGCAGGCGATACCGCCGACAGGGCCCAGTTTAAGTTCACCGAGAGCGAGCACGCCAGCGATCGCTTCATCCCCGTCTTCGATCCTGACAAGAACGCCGACGAGCTGTTCGACTACGAGGCAAAGTGGAATGCCAGCTTTGAGTGGACCGAGAATGACCCCGTCAAGTACAACGGCAAGACTTGGCGCAACGCTTCCTATACACACTCGGGCGGCGTGACGACTGAGTACTTCACCGAAGCAGGCGGCGGCAGCGTCTACGTGCGCATCGACAACGTCGAGGAGCACAAGGACGCCGTCGAGACCATGATGAAGTCTCTGGAATTTGCCGATGACATCGCCAAGGCCAAGACCGAGGCTATGGATGTTAAGCTCGAGGATATCGAGATTAAGCGCTAAGCGACTGGCGAGCGCAGCGGGAAACACGGGCGCAGCGCTAACAAGCGGCGGTGTCCCAGCGCTTCGTACCCAGGGAGGGCCGGTAAACCGACCCTCCCTTTCTTATGCCGGCAGCCGAAGAACGCGAAGATGTCGCACTCCGAAACCATCCCAGACACGGTAGCAACACAAATAGACAAGCGCCACAACACGTCCACCCGCCGATTTATAGCGCCGCGCACACAATTTAAGCCGGCGCCTTTAAACATCTAGGCAGTATAGTGACCCAAACGAGTGCATAACCGCACCCTGCGAATGGAGGAGTTATGACCGAACACCACGCCATCAGCCGTCGAGCATTCACGTTGGGCCTAGGACTCGCAGCATTGTCGCCATTTGTAAGCCTGCCCGAAACCGCGGGATTGGGCCTTCCCGTGCGAGCGGCATTTGCAGACGACACGCCCACACCGGCGAAGAGCCTCCATAATTTCGTCATTCGCCTTCGCCCCGCGGGCTATTTTCGCACCGCAAGTGTCAACGAAGACGGAAACGTTATCGGCAACGTCTGCCACCTGTTTAATGACGGCACGTCCAACAAGCTCATCCTTGAGAACGTACTGACCGATGCGGACGGCACAAACTGGTATGCCATCCGCACCTTGCTCAATTTCGAAGAGCATAAAAAGACAGGCTACAGCATTTGGTCGGTCGATGGCGACTCGGACAAAGATGGAAAGGTCATCCACGTATGGAGCGGCGAGTATGACAACATGCCCAGCCGCGCTTTTGCGTTCGAACCTCAGTCAAACGGAACCTATGTCATCCGAGATCGCACAAACGAGAAAAAGGATATTAATTACCTGGCAATAGAAAAGGACGGCAAAGACCAAGACAACAACAAGATCTGCCACAAGAGAAAGAGCATTTCGTGGGAGCTCGAGCTTGTCGGTTACGACAAGGGCGAGACCAATACCACGGTTAGCAGTATCGACTGGATCAGGTATAGCAGCTACGCCGACGGGCCATGTTGGATGAAATACGTCGACAACAACAAGTTCCTCGACGAACTGAGCATCCCGGGCACGCACGATTCGGGCACCTGCAGCGTGGACAACGACACCGAGCCCCAATCCTCCCAAGCAAAATGCCAGCAGGATTACATCCCCACACAGCTGCTCGAAGGCGTTCGCTATTTTGATATTCGACTTGGAAAGGGTGAGAACCCCGGCATCGACCACGGAGCTTGTTACCTGCTCAAAAAAGACGGGAACTTTATGCATCTCTCCGATGTCATCGGGTACTTCAATACGTTTTTGAGCGAAAACCCGACAGAAGCGCTCATCATGCTTGTGTCGCGAGGCAATGACGAGGCTACCAACGAAAGCCTCACGACGGCCTTGGGCAAGGTTTTTGATGAGAACCCCGACCTGTTCTACACATCGAGCCGCATCCCCACGCTGGGCGAGGCGCGCGGAAAGATCGTCCTGCTGCGTCGGTTTGGGCTCGCCGGCAACAGCGTAAGCAGCCACACATGGGGCCTCGACCTCACCCAATGGGACGACAAAATCGCAGCACACACCGACAGCACCTCTATGTGTCTCGTTCGAGACGAGCGGGGCTTTGAAGCCGTGGGGAAAACGGGTGACGAAGAGCCCTATTGCACCAAGGTATACGCCCAGGACCATTACGAATGCACAGGAACCGACAAAATCGGCTGGGTCGATATGGCGCTGCAGGAGACAACCAAGCTCGCCCGCATCATGGTGGACGTCGAGGACAATGACGGGGCCAAGGTAAAGGTCCTGGAGCACAGCTGGTGTATCAACTACACCAGCTGCACGAACTACAAGCAAGGAAGCAATCCTTTTACCGCAGCACGAGTGGTCAACGAGCATCTATACAAGAGCCAGTATATAAACAGCACCGGAAATGAGAGCACAAAGGAGGACTGCCGTAAGCACATTGGCATCATTGCGTCCGACTTTGTTGATGCGGCACTGGCCCGAAGCATCTACCAGCGCAATTACGATACGCAGCACAAGCAGACAGCTTCGTGCTACCTCCCAGCCCGCATGCACATGACATATGGCGACTCGCTGAGCGACGCCTCGCTCCAGGACGGCAAGACCGTTGGCGAGGGTCATTTCTGCCTCGTCGACAGCAGCAACGTACTCAACGTGGCGGCTTCGGGCCATGCGTTTGCCATCGAATATGTGGATGTCGACGCCTTGGGCAACGAGACCGTTACGGAGCTGCGGGGCTCCGTGCCCATCGATATCGATCCACGCGCGCTGACACCCCACTTTGAGGGACTCGAAGGCCTTAAGGCCGGTGAGGATGTGCGCGCCAAGGTCACGGCGCTGCTCGACGGCAAGCTCGAAAACGATGCCTGCACAGCCCAGCTCGAGTTTATGCACGATGCAAACGGCGCGCCGGGCACGGCAATGGCAGAGGGCGAGACATTTGCCGCGGGAACGTACTGGGTGCACGTGAACGGCCTTTTGGGCGACGCGGCGCAAAACTACAAGCTTGCCAGTGACGGAGCCGCAAGCTTTACTGTGACGGCTTCGGGCAACGCAGGCGCTACGGACACCGGCGACGGCAACGGCAACGGCACCAACGCAGGCGGCGCCGACAAGAACGACAAGGGCAACAAGCGCAAGGGCTCAGGCGAAAAGCTTGCCGGCACAGGCGACAACTCTGGCATTGCCGCCGGGCTCGCTGCCGCCGCCGTGGCGACAACGGTCGCCGGCGCGGCAATGCTTGCCAACGACCATGAAAGTGACAAAGGCGCTAGCGAATAGGCCAGCCGGCCTTTTAGACACATCGACTCAATCGGGGGCGTAGGACACCGTTCTGTGCCCCCGATTTTTACCTTGGCCCGAACGCCGCTATCGGCTACATCACCATGTTCAGCGCGTTCACAAATTCCTGGGCCTTCGCACGACTGCTCAGGCTAAAGACGCAAGCGGTTAACAGTCGATTGCGCAGAAAAACGTCGCGGCCCTTGATCCTGTTGACCCCCGTGATGTCCTTAAGGTAAACGATCTCGGTGTGCTTGCCACCAAACGTGCCCTTCTTGAGCACCTCGATACGGTTAGGCTAGATCTTGACGTCTTTAAACCTGCCCGAACCTTTGTCCTGGAACAGCAGAGTGTTGTTGTCCATGCGCGTCACCTCCATAGGGCTCGTTAAAACTGTCTCTATGGCCACATTTTAGTCACCGCAAGGCTCACATGCGAAGGTGCTAGACAGCACGGCAATTTGTGTCCGCGCGAGGCTTTAAACTAAATGCGATAAAGATGCATTCCACAAGAGGAAAGTGAGGCGACAGTGATGGGCGAACTGGTAAACCGTGGAGAATCGGCAATCGTGCCCGAAGGTTTTTACAAGCAGGTCTCCTCGATTCTTAACGCCGCTCGCGATAAAGCCTATACCGCCGTTAACTTTGCGATGGTTGAGGCGTATTGGGAGATCGGCAAGAGCATTGTTGAGGAACAAGGCGGAGAAGAGCGCGCCAGGTATGGAGAGGCGCTGCTTAAAGGACTCGCGACCAGGCTTACCACAGATTTCGGCAAAGGCTTTGATACCTCAAACCTCCGCTACATGCGGCAGTTTTATTTAGCATTCCCAATTCGTGACGCACTGCGTCACGAATTGAACTGGACACATTATCGCAGGCTATCTCGCATTCCCGACCCCGAAGCTCGCATTTGGTACATGAACGAATGCGCCGACTCTCGCTGGAGCACGCGTCAGCTCGAGCGCCAAATCAACACCATGTTCCGCGAGCGTCTACTTGCCAGCAAGGACAAAGAGACCGTCGCTCAGGAAATCCAAAAGAGCGTCCCGGTTCATCGCCCCGAGGATATTATCCGCGACCCATATGTGCTGGAGTTTTTAGGCTTCTCGGACGATACTGCGTTTCGTGAGAGCGATTTAGAGCAGGCACTCATCACGCATCTTCAGAGGTTTCTGTTGGAACTTGGCCGCGGCTTCGCTTTCGAGGCGCGTCAGAAGCGCATCACCTTTGATGGACGTCATTTCTATATTGACCTCGTTTTTTACAACTATCTGATGCGCTGCTTCGTGCTCATCGACCTTAAGACCGATGACCTTACGCATCAGGACCTGGGCCAAATGCAAATGTATGTGAACTACTACACGCGTGAGCTCATGAACGAAGGCGACAATCCACCCATAGGCATCGTGCTCTGCGCGGACAAAAGCGATTCGATTGTCGAGTACACGCTGTCCGAAGACAACGACCAAGTGTTTGCCGCCAAATACCTGCCGTACCTTCCAAGCAAGGAAGAGCTGGCGCGCGAGCTGAGTGCCGAATACCGCGCCATCAACGAAGCGACTAATGGCGAAGCGCAAGGGTAGCAACACGTTGTGACCGATACCCCCGACGACGTTCCACTTCCCCTGGCATAAGAGGAGCATTCCATGACAGACAGACCGGAAACAACGCTACGCGACTGCATCTATGGACTTGCCGTCGGCGACGCGTTGGGCGTTCCCTACGAGTTCAGGCCCCGCGGTACATTCGAATGCATCGACATGATCGGCTACGGCACGCATGGGCAGCCCGCCGGCACCTGGAGCGACGACACTTCTATGACGCTTGCTACCTGCGACTCGATTAGAGAGCTTGGGCGCATCGACACCGCAGACATGCGCGACAAGTTCGTAAGCTGGATTGCCCGTGGCGAGTATACGATCGACGGCGTTTTCGATTACGGCGGCACGACCGCCCGCGCCTTGCGTGCCGGCAAAGGTGGCTCCGGCGAGCGCGACAACGGCAACGGATCGCTCATGCGCATCGCTCCCTTGGCGTTCACCGATGCTACAGACGAAGAGATCGGCGAGGTCTCCGCGATCACGCACGCCCACAGAACGTCGACCGACGCATGTATCATATTTGTCGAGCTAATGAGAGACGTGCTGAACGGTGCACTTCCCTCATGGGTGCTCCAGCTGAAAGACGTGCCCGAGCACGAAATCAGATCCGACGGCTTCGTGCGCGACACGCTTAAGGCAGCCACCTGGTGCTTCGTCAACACCAACAGCTACGAAGCCTGCGTGCTCGCCGCCGTCAACTTGGGCGACGACACCGACACCACCGCAGCCGTCGCCGGCGCCCTCGCCGGCACGGCATACGGTATCGACGCAATTCCGCAGGAATGGATCGATACTCTACGAGGGAAGGATCTGATTGAGAGCTGCCTGTTTTAGGGCGCCTCTTTAGTAGAAACGAGATAGATGTCTCCCTCCGCGGCCCGTGATGACCGCCGCGGAATCCACCTGCGGGCAACGCTCCGATCTCCGATTGGGGTGAAGCCTATGAACTTGTTTCTTGAAATCCTGCGCCTCTCGATGTATGTGACCGGCATTGCCCGGAACCCCTACTCGATCTGGCGGGAATATAAGCAGTAACGGATAGCGAAGGGAGTCATAGAAAAGGGCCGGTTGCACCCGACCCTTTAAGACGATAGCACCTGCGTTGCCCGCGCTTCCAAAGTTGACCGACTGAGGAGCGGGTTCCGCGGCACAACCTGATTTTACCCGGTGGCGCGGCTCTTTTGCAGCCGCTCCACCGTTTATTTACATCCACCGCCACAAGCGGATACCGCGCGAAAGAGAGCAAAGAAACAACACCGGCGCGGCCAACAGAACAGACAATCCATGCGACCAAAGAAATAGAAAAGCGCCCGCGGCCTCGGTTCTTCACCCAGGTCTAGGCGCTTTTCTTGGCACCATCGCACCACATCCGCCATCGCCACCGGCTTAGGAATGTGCCCCGCTGAAATGCAATGGCATGCCGCAACCCATTCATCTTCACCTGCGAATAGACCAAAACGGCAAATGCACGCCGCCCCGATTCACTCCTCACGCCTTCAGCCGCCACCAAGTCAATAACGAGCAGGCACGACCAGCAGGTCGGCAAGATCAGTGTAAGACGAATCTATTATTTGGTTATAAATAACCTGGGACTATATCTGGTTATCTATAACCCGATGTGTTATACTTCAGTTAACGGTTATTGATAACCATCGTCTGAAAGGAATCAAATTGTTTAGCACCAATGCACAGACAAAAGAAATCGGCTGGACCCTCACGACCCGTCTCCGTGGTTCATTGCCCTCCGAATATCTCTACCCGCTCGTATATCTCGCACGTTTCGCTCAGAAAACCGGCAGATGCGACGACCACGCCGAAATGATTGAGCTCGCATCCCAGGGAGATAGCGATATCGCCACGCTGCTCAATCACGCCTATAAGAGAATTGCCGCAGACGGATCATTCGACGAGCTCCTTGCCGTTCTTTCCAGTTTCAGCGAAGAGGCAATCGACAAATTCCTTCAGGACGGCCCGATCAGCCAGGGAATCTTTGGCGGAGAGTCCTCGACCCCCGAGGGAATTGCGCACCTCGCACTTGCTGTTCTGGATATTAAGTCCGGTGAGAAGGTCATTGACTTCGGCTGCGGAACAGGCAATTTCCTCGAGGCTGCCGCAGCGAAATGCCCCGATGCCAAACTTATGGGCGTCGAACTCAATTCAAACACCCTTGCCATCGCAAAACTCCGTTCCAAAATCAAGGGTTCGCAGATCTACTACGCTTGTGATGACATGTTCCGCTATTTCGACAGCAGCATCGAGCGCAATCCTGTAGATAAAGCGTTCTCCAACTACCCCTGGGGCATGCAGACCAAGATGTTCTCCAAGAGCTCCGATTACATCGAGAAAGTCATGAAGGGCCAGGAACGCTACAGCCGTCCGTCGTCATCCGATTGGGTTTTCAACCGCCTGCTTGTCGATTCCCTCAAAAAGGGAGGGACCGCCGCCGCAGTCATGTCGAACGGCGCGTGCTTTAATGGCACGGATAAACCAGTTCGCGAATACTTCGTTAAGAACGGCTTCATTAAAGCGATTGTCGCACTACCCAAGGGGGTCTTTGCTCCCTACACGATGATTCAAACGTCGTTCGTCGTCCTTACCGCAGGCGGCTCCAAAGGAGTCCGTTTTGTCGATGCAACTGATTTGGGCACCAATGATCGCCGCAGCTGCTCAATTGACGAAACCGCCATTAACGCGATTGTCGAGCGCCTTGGCGCCGATTCCGAAAAGAGTGTTTTCAAAACACTTGATGAAATTGCGGCGCGCGACTTCGATCTCTCTGCAAAGCGTTATCTCGAAAAAGAAATCGAGGTCCCGAATGGAGTTGAGCTCGGGAGCGTCGCAAAAATCATGCGAGGCGCAAGCGTACGCGCAGCAGAACTCGATGCACTTGTCTGCGACGAAGACACCGGACTCAGCTATCTCAACCTTGGCAATATCTCTGATGGGTCTATCGACGACGACCTTCCGAACCTCTCCACACTCGACACGAAACTTGAGAAGTATCGTATCCACAACGGCGACGTCCTTATCTCAAAATCCGGCGCACCGTTCAAGGTCGCGGTTGCCGAGGTCCCAGAAGATCGGAAAATCATCGCGAATGGAAATCTGTACGTATTGAGCGTCAACAGAGAAAAGATTGACCCCTACTACCTCGCCGCGTTTTTCTCGAGCCCCACTGGAAAAGAGCTCCTTGCCCGTGAAGCAGTCGGCACCACCATACCCAACGTACCCATCAAAGCTCTCGGCAACATTAAGGTGCCCCTCGAGGACGCCGATCGTCAGAAGACGATTGCCGATGCCTATCTCGCTAAGACAGACGAGATCAAGTTGTTAAAGTTACGTCTATCTCGAGCTCGCCAAGAACTTACCGACCTTTTCGATGAGGAGGGCTAGCTTTGGCGCATCTCACCATTCAGGAGCTCTCCGACCTTTGCGACGCGATGATGGGGCGCATGGGTCTCGAACTACTGCCCGCCATAACAAAGGCAAATCGTGAAGACACTCTTGAGGATCTTTTGGCATCCCTTGGAATGTCCGACCTTCTCATAAGTGAAAACAATCCCTCTGAGGAACGCTTTCTGGGTAAGATCCTCGTTGTGGGCGCCAGCGTCGTTAACGTCGACAAGTTGCGCAGCATCGCCCGCAAGAAAGGGTTCGATCCGGATCGATTTGAGTTTCAACTCGAATACTCCAGACTCAAGCACTTCAACTTCGGCAAAATACGCGGCTCGATGGGCTACGCCGCGATCCTTGCTGGTCCCATGCCTCACAAGACCCCGGGCGCCGATGAAGCCTCAAGCTTCATCGCTCGCATCGAGAACAATCCGGACGACTACCCGACACTCATAAAAATGCAAGCGGGAAACGATCTCAAGATCACCAACAACAGCTTCAAGCAAGCGCTTGGGCAGCTGTCACAACACGAGCGCCCATAAAGAGAAGTCGATTTAAATAACTGAGAGAGCCTTGCCACCAATTGTCGTTCTGGCGCGATCAACCGATAAGTCAAATGGCAACTAACGGGTGTCAGATATACCAATATATGCAAGATTAACTGCTAGAATGCAATGGTGGACAGGCTCACCAACGTCGTGGAAGCATAAGGTAAGGAGTGCGCATGATTGCTGTCGATTACAGCTCCTCAACGTCATTTAATGAGGATGCTTTCGAACAAGGCATCATTGACCACTTGCAAACGAGTCTGGGGTACGAGCACCTCTATGGACCTGATGTCGCTCGTTCCTCCGACGCGTTTGACGACGCCTTCCTACCTGACGTCATTGGGCCCGCTCTTGAGAGCATTAACCCCACGCTCAATCGGCGAGCGATTGATGCCTCAATAACTAGACTAAAGGAAATCGAGGGCAGCGACCTCATCGCCAAGAACAGCATCTTTATGGACATGCTCCAGAACGGTGTGGAGACAAGCTGGTTTGACGGCAAAGAAGAGCATACGGACATCGTGCGCTTGGTCGATTACGACAATCCTGAAAAGAACTGCTTCCACGTTGTTAACCAGTGGACCTACATCGAGTGTGGCACCAACAAACGTCCAGATGCCATCGTATTCGTCAACGGGCTTCCGCTCGTTCTCTTTGAATTGAAGTCGCCCGCTCGAGCCGACGCTGACAGCGAAGATGCCTACCAACAGATTCAAAACTACAAACGACAGATTCCGTCGCTTTTCGTGTACAACGCCTTCTGCGTCATCAGCGACATGCTTCACACCAAGGTTGGCACAATCACCGCCAACGAGTCGCGCTTCGTTGAGTGGAAGAGTGTCGACGGAAGCTACGAAGCCACCCAGTACGCCGATTGGAAAACCCCTCTGGACGGCATGTTCCCCAAGGAGCGGCTCATCGACATCCTGAAGAACTTCATTCTGTTCTCCGAGGACGCGAAAATCCTCGCGGGGTACCATCAGTACTTCGCAGTGAACAAAGCGCTCGAGAGTGTGCATGAGGCCATCGGCGGCGACGGCAAGGGCGGCGTCTTCTGGCACACGCAGGGCTCGGGCAAGTCGCTTTCGATGGTTTTCCTTGCCCATCTGCTCGAAGAGAAACTCGACAGCCCCACCATCGTGGTGATCACCGACCGCAACGACCTCGACTCGCAATTGTTCGCGCAGTTCTCCAGATGCTCAGACTTCCTGCGCCAGACGCCCGTTCAGGCGCAGAGTCGCGCCGATCTTGCGCAGCAGATCTCGAGCCGCCGCGCCAACGGCATCATTTTCACCACCATGCAGAAGTTCGAGGAGGAAGCCATCGCCCTCTCCGAGCGCAAGAACGTCGTCGTGATGGTAGATGAAGCGCACCGCGGGCAGTACGGGTTCGAGGAGAAATACGACCGTGACGGCAAGAAGCACACGGGCACCGCGTTGCTCATCCGCCGCGCCCTTCCGAATGCGACTTTCATCGGCTTTACCGGTACCCCTATTTCTGCCGAAGATCGATCAACTCGCGAGGTTTTCGGCGATTATATTGACGTCTACGACATGACTCAGGCAGTAGAGGACGACGCAACTCGACCCGTGTTCTACGAGAGCCGCGTCGTCGCACTCAAGCTGGATCAGGGCATCCTTGCAAAAGTTGATGATGAATACGAAAAGCTCACCGAGCAGGCTAACGCCGAAACCATTGACGCAAGCAAGCGCAACTTTGCAAATCTGGACGCCGTTCTAGGTGCACCCGAAGTCATCGATGCCCTATGTCAGGACATCGTAGAGCACTATGAGACCAACCGTGCGCACGAACTCACCGGCAAGGCAATGATCGTTGCGTATTCGCGCCCCGCCGCCATGGCCATATATCAACGTATATGCGAGCTGCGACCCTCTTGGAAGGACGAGGGCAAGCTCGGCGTTGTCATGACCATGGGAAATCAGGACCCTGAGTGGTGGTTCGACGTCGTAGGCAATAAGGCCCATGTGAAGGAGATGGCAAAGCGGTTTAAGGATGACGCCGACCCGCTCAAAATCGTAATCGTCGTAGACATGTGGCTCACCGGTTTTGACGTGCCGAGCCTTGCCACTATGTATGTGTATAAACCCATGCGCGGATATAACCTGATGCAGGCAATCGCACGCGTAAACCGAGTATATAAAGACAAGGTTGGCGGACTGGTTGTTGACTACGTAGGCATAGCTAACGCCCTTAAACGCGCCATGAAGGACTACACCAAGCGCGACCAAAAGAAATACGGCGACATGGATATCGGGAAAACCGCCTATCCCAAGTTCTTGGAAAAACTGGCGGTCTGTCGCGACAAAATGTTTGGTTACGATTATTCGGAATTCATGAGCACCGAGTCCGCCGCACGTCGAAGCGAACTCATAACGGGTGGAGTAAATCATATCCTTGCACCCGGCGACGAAGATATCACCCGCGACTTTGTTGAGCAGGCAGGAGTCATGCTCAAAGCCTATGGACTCGCCAAAAGTCGCGCAACAGACATGCAGCGCGTCGAGGCTGGCTATTTCCAGGTTGTTCGAGAACTTATCCTTCAGCTCACCGAGCAGGGCGGCACCCGCAGCAAAAACGGAGGCAAACTTACCCTTAAGCAGGTAAATGACCGCATCAATGCACTACTCGAACAGAACATCGTCCATACCGACGGCGTAATAGACCTGTTTAAGGTGGAAGACGAAACGGTTTCGATTTTTGATCCCAAGTTCCTGTCGAGCCTCTCGCGCATGAAAGAAAGGAACCTGGCTTACGAGCTGTTGAAAAAACTCATCGACGACCAGATTAAGGGCTACCGCAGAAAGAGCATAACGCAGGCAAAAAAGTACTCGGAACTCATGCAAAGCATGGTAAATGGCTATCTCAACGGGCAGCTCACAAACGCTGAGGTATTCGAAGAAATGCTCAAGATGGCGAAAGAGATGCTTTCCGAAAACCAAAAGGCAAAGGAGCTTGGGCTTAGCGAAGAGGAGTTTGCGTTTTACGAGGCGCTAACACAACCGCAGGCAGTCGCCGACTACTATCGCGAAAGAAATGACGAGCTGGTCGCTATCACGCAAGAGCTCGCTGCGAAGATGCGCGAAATGCGCACGGTCGATTGGCAGAAAAAGCAAAGTGCTCGCGCTGCCATGCGCGTTGCAATTAAGCGCCTGCTCAAACATCATAAGTATCCGCCAGAGGGCATGGAATCAGCACTGGCCACCGTGATGGATCAGTGCGAACTCTGGGCCGACAATGCAGCATAGGGAGTTAAAACAGCATGGCTAAAAGCAAGGCTAAGGACACCAAGAAGAACACGGCCGACGTTGGCTTTGAGGACCAATTGTGGAACGCCGCAGACGTGCTGCGCGGCAACCTGGACGCTGCCGAGTACAAAAACGTCGTATTAGGCCTTATTTTCCTGAAGTACCTCTCGGACCGTTTTGACGAACGTTACCTAGAACTCGTCGCAGAAGGTTACGGCGACGAAGAAGATCGCGACTGCTACATGGAGCAGAATGTCTTCTTCGTTCCCGAAGAGGCACGTTGGGCGAATATCGCACAGGCGGCACATACGCCCGAAGTTGGCCAGATCATCGACAATGCCATGCGCGCCATCGAACGCGAGAATGACAAGCTTAAGGACGTGCTGCCCAAGAACTTCGCTCGTCCCGAACTAGACAAGCGGCGTTTAGGCGACGTCGTCGACTTATTCACAAATGTACAAATGACCGATAACGAGAGCGAGAAAGACCTGTTAGGGCGCGCATACGAATATTGTCTGCAGAAATTCGCATCAATGGAGGGCAAAAACGCCGGCGAGTTCTATACACCGTCGTGCATCGTGCGCACGCTGGTGGAAATCCTCCAGCCTTTTCACGGTCGCGTGTACGACCCCTGCTGTGGTAGCGGAGGCATGTTCGTGCAGTCCGCCGCCTTCGTCGAGCACCATGGCGGCAATGTGGTACAGGACATCACCATCTTTGGCCAGGAAAGCAACCCTACCACGTGGAAGCTCGCAAAGATGAACCTCGGCATTCGCGGCATCGAGGCTGACTTGGGCAACTATGCCGACACCTTCAGTGCAGATCAGCATAAGAATGAAAAATTCGATTTTGTACTGGCAAACCCGCCCTTCAACCTCAAGAACTGGGGTGGCGAAGCGCTGCAGGAAGACGTACGTTGGAAGTACGGCATGCCGCCCGCGGGCAACGCAAACTTCGCTTGGATGCAGCATATGATTTGGCATCTTAACGGCACGGGCAAGATTGGCCTCGTATTGGCAAACGGGTCGCTCTCGAGCCAGACGAGCGGCGAGGGCGATATTCGACGCGCTATCGTAGAGGACGATTTGGTCGAGGGCATTGTAGCCATGCCGGGGCAGCTGTTCTACAGCACCCAAATTCCCGTGTGCCTGTGGATCCTGAACAAGAAGAAGGCTCAGTCCGGCAAGACGCTATTCATCGATGCCCGCGAAATGGGCACCATGGTCTCTCGCAAACTACGCGAGTTTACCGAAGAGGACATCAACAAAGTTGCATCCGCATTCGACTCCTTCCGCAAGGGCGAGTTCGAGCCCGTGAAGGGGTTCAGCGCCATAGCGGATTTGGACGAGATCGCCAAGCAAGATTTCATTCTGACGCCCGGTCGCTACATAGGCATTGCCGAGGTCGAAGACGACGGTGAGCCGTTTGATGAGAAGATGGCACGCCTGACTAGCGAGATTGCAAAGTGCTTTGAAGAGTCCAACCGCTTGCAGGAGCAGATTAAGAAGAATCTGGAGGCGATTGGTTATGGGATGTAGAGTCGCACTTGGTGACGTTTGTAGCTTCTACCGCGGCGCCAGCGTCCCCCGTACCCGCATGTACGATAAGGGTGCCTATCTTTACATTCACTATGGAGATCTTTACAAAGGTTTCGACCTACACATCGACGTTGAAGACCCCGCAAAACCCATCCCATACATCCTTAACAACGAAAAGATAAAAGACAGTCAGCGTCTCAGAGACCAAGACATCGTATATGTGCTGACCTCAGAGACAGTCGATGACCTTGGTCATGCCTACTTGTTTAACAATCCAAAGGACAAGCCTACCATTTCAGGCACCGAAACAACCATCGTGCGCGTCAATCGCCGAGACCTCGTCGTGCCGGCTTACCTCAACTATCTTATGAGCTCTCCGCGCTTTATTAGAGAGCTCCGGCAGTACACGAGAGGTATGAAGGTATTCCGTGTCCATCCCAAAGACGTGGCACGAATCGAAATCGATTTACCGCAAACTGAGGTGCAGCATCAAATTGTTTCAATACTTGACGCGATATACGCAAAGCAGCAAGCAAACTCTAAGCTAAATGGCTATTTACTTGAGTTGATGAATGTTCAGTACCAACATTCCTTCTGCTGCAACAAGTTAACCCTCGGGTCAATTTATGACATTGCTGATGTTGTTTATGGAGCAGCGTTCAAGTCTGCCTTGTTTAACGAGGAAAAGGTAGGGTATCCCCTGATTCGCATACGTGATTTGAGCACCTTCTCTCCGCAGTATTGGACAAATGAGGCTCATCCAAAAAGGGTATTCGTACATCCTGGTGACGTTTTAGCGGGAATGGATGCCGAATTCACGCCATGCCTCTGGCAGGGTGAAATGGCTGTACTGAATCAGCGAGTTTGCCTGTTCGAGCCCGCTGCCAATTCGGGAGTTTCAAGAAGTTATTTGCTTATGGCATTGAACCCATTGTTGGCTTTCATCCAGAACTACGCCTCTGGTACTACCGTCGCGCATATGGGAAAAAGCGATTTGGAAGCGTTGAACGTGCCTATTCCTGCAAGAGGAGATCTCGAGAGGTTTAATACCATTGCAGAGCCATTGAGAGAACAGATTGTTCAGAATTCGACACAGAACCGAAAACTGGCTGCTCTTCGTGACGCTCTTCTCCCCAAACTTATGTCGGGCGAGATTGACGTCTCAAGGGTCGATTTTACGCAGCTAAATAGCCATTTAGCTTAGTGTTGAGTTCAATTTTATTGTCCAGTAAACCCAGGACGCCAGAAATAGCGGTCTGCGTTTTGAGATCCGGAACACAGACCGGGCATAGATGAACGTGATTGCGATTTATGCCCGGCACGGCGCTTGCAGTTAAGTAGTCTCGCCATGGAATAGTTTTGAGTAGGTAATAAACGAACTTAGGATCATTGTCCTTAAAGTCTGTCGAGTACAAAGACGTATTTAATGGCCAGCAAGCTGCATCAGAGAAAAAAACTTGGCCAATAGTTCCGTAGCGTCCAGTTACGACGCACGGACCCTTAACGGCGGCTTCCGAATGCGTGCCTGTTTGTCCCGAAGATGAGAAAACCGGATAGGGGCCATCAACCCTGCTGCTGGAAGGGAGGTCAAACCCCCTTTTTAGATTAACAATCTCTCCCAAGGTCTTTTGCGTCCAGCTCATTCCAAATACTTCCTATGTGAAGCCTTCACATTGCTCTGATTAACCATGGCGTAGTACATGGTTGTGTCTATTTTCGCATGGCCCAACAGCTTTTGCACCTGCTCTATGGGCATTCCCTTGTCGATAGCATGAGTGGCAAGCGTACGGCGAAACTTATGCGGATGAACGCGGTTGATACCGGCGCTTCTGCCTAGGTCACGCAAACGAAGTTCTATGCTCCCCACCGTAATACGTCGAGCTGAGGAATCGAGCGCGACAAATAATGCAGGACTCTTGTCAGCACGGCTCGAAAGATATTCCGTAAGATGAAGCTTAGCGCGCGCATCGAAGTAAACGGGGCGCTGCTTATTCCCCTTTCCCATTACAAGGCATTCGCGCTCGTGCAGATTGACATCCTTCCTGTCGAGTCGCACAAGTTCGCCAATACGCATGCCCGTCGAAGCGAGTAGATCAACGATGGCAAGATCTCGCTTGGACTCACAGGCGTCTCGCAATACCTCCAGTTCCTCATCGCTAAGCACCTCTTTGGTTACCTGAGCTGTTTTGACGCGACGAATGCGCCTTACAGGACTTTTCACAATGTAATCCTCATCTTCAAGCCATGAAAAGAAGCTCGACATGATACGACGTATATTATCGATTGTGACCTTACTAGAACCGCGATTCACCTCGTAATCATTGAGATAGCGGCGCAAGTCGTCGCTCTCAACCTGGGTATAGGGCTTAGCAAGCGCTGTGTTCATATGCCGTAAGGTTGCCTCATAGTATGCAATGGTTTTAGGAGAGCATCCCTCGACCTCTTTAGCGGTGAGAAAGAGCGCGAGCAGGTCTTGCCCTGTCTCCGCTTGTTTTGGTCCAAGCGTTTGCCTAAGCGTAATGGCTAGATGCTTGAGCTGGTGTGGGTCGAGAAGGCCCTGCATTTCCGAAAGTACGGTATTGATGACAGTTTCCACGCTGTTCCTTTCGTCGAGTACGATAGCCACAGTGTGGACGGCGCGTTGTACATAGTGAAGTAAATGGCTATTTAGCTGCGTAAGATCGACCTTCGAGACATCGATTTCGCCTGACATTAGTTTAGGAAGAAGGGCGTCACGGAGGGCAGCGAGTTCTCGGTTTTCTCGCTCAAGCGCTTCTTGCTGCTTAAGAATAGGCCCTGCAAAGAAGTCAAACTCGGCGCATAATGTTTGCTCGGGGACAGCAAGCTCAACTGACTTCATCATCTTGCCCGAGACCTCGGGGAAGGTCGTTCCTGCCCCCATATCGGCTATTCTCTGTTTGTTTCTGACCAAAAAACAATAGACGAACGCAGTACCGATCTCTTCCTTCGGGACAATAGACTTGAATCCTTGATTCGTGGCTACCGCATCCGTCGCGATTGCTATGTAGCCTATTGGGGCACGCGAGCTAAATAGAACGCTTCCTTTGGGCAAAAGCTTTGCGCTGCACGAGGCGTAGCCCTCATCAGTTATATCATCCGCGCCATGGGCAATGAATTTATCGCTGGTATTCGATAAGTCGCGCGGAGTAATCCAGCCGATTCCATTTGAGCAGTAATACTCGGACCTCTTCTTTGATGGTGTTGCTCCTCCGATAATCGCACCAACATCGGACAGGGTTCCAGTGAAGTCCTCGTTAACAGGGAATATCTTGTCGTATTTTGCCAGCAAAAGCTCTTCTAAATAGCCATTTAGCTTAGTGTTGAGTTCAATTTTATTGTCCAGTAAACCCAGGACGCCAGAAATAGCGGTCTGCGTTTTGAGATCCGGAACACAGACCGGGCATAGATGAACGTGATTGCGATTTATGCCCGGCACGGCGCTTGCAGTTAAGTAGTCTCGCCATGGAATAGTTTTGAGTAGGTAATAAACGAACTTAGGATCATTGTCCTTAAAGTCTGTCGAGTACAAAGACGTATTTAATGGCCAGCAAGCTGCATCAGAGAAAAAAACTTGGCCAATAGTTCCGTAGCGTCCAGTTACGACGCACGGACCCTTAACGGCGGCTTCCGAATGCGTGCCTGTTTGTCCCGAAGATGAGAAAACCGGATAGGGGCCATCAACCCTGCTGCTGGAAGGGAGGTCAAACCCCCTTTTTAGATTAACAATCTCTCCCAAGGTCTTTTGCGTCCAGCTCATTCCAAATACTTCCTATGTGAAGCCTTCACATTGCTCTGATTAACCATGGCGTAGTACATGGTTGTGTCTATTTTCGCATGGCCCAACAGCTTTTGCACCTGCTCTATGGGCATTCCCTTGTCGATAGCATGAGTGGCAAGCGTACGGCGAAACTTATGCGGATGAACGCGGTTGATACCGGCGCTTCTGCCTAGGTCACGCAAACGAAGTTCTATGCTCCCCACCGTAATACGTCGAGCTGAGGAATCGAGCGCGACAAATAATGCAGGACTCTTGTCAGCACGGCTCGAAAGATATTCCGTAAGATGAAGCTTAGCGCGCGCATCGAAGTAAACGGGGCGCTGCTTATTCCCCTTTCCCATTACAAGGCATTCGCGCTCGTGCAGATTGACATCCTTCCTGTCGAGTCGCACAAGTTCGCCAATACGCATGCCCGTCGAAGCGAGTAGATCAACGATGGCAAGATCTCGCTTGGACTCACAGGCGTCTCGCAATACCTCCAGTTCCTCATCGCTAAGCACCTCTTTGGTTACCTGAGCTGTTTTGACGCGACGAATGCGCCTTACAGGACTTTTCACAATGTAATCCTCATCTTCAAGCCATGAAAAGAAGCTCGACATGATACGACGTATATTATCGATTGTGACCTTACTAGAACCGCGATTCACCTCGTAATCATTGAGATAGCGGCGCAAGTCGTCGCTCTCAACCTGGGTATAGGGCTTAGCAAGCGCTGTGTTCATATGCCGTAAGGTTGCCTCATAGTATGCAATGGTTTTAGGAGAGCATCCCTCGACCTCTTTAGCGGTGAGAAAGAGCGCGAGCAGGTCTTGCCCTGTCTCCGCTTGTTTTGGTCCAAGCGTTTGCCTAAGCGTAATGGCTAGATGCTTGAGCTGGTGTGGGTCGAGAAGGCCCTGCATTTCCGAAAGTACGGTATTGATGACAGTTTCCACGCTGTTCCTTTCGTCGAGTACGATAGCCACAGTGTGGACGGCGCGTTGTACATAGTGAAGTAAATGGCTATTTAGCTGCGTAAGATCGACCTTCGAGACATCGATTTCGCCTGACATTAGTTTAGGAAGAAGGGCGTCACGGAGGGCAGCGAGTTCTCGGTTTTCTCGCTCAAGCGCTTCTTGCTGCTTAAGAATAGGCCCTGCAAAGAAGTCAAACTCGGCGCATAATGTTTGCTCGGGGACAGCAAGCTCAACTGACTTCATCATCTTGCCCGAGACCTCGGGGAAGGTCGTTCCTGCCCCCATATCGGCTATTCTCTGTTTGTTTCTGACCAAAAAACAATAGACGAACGCAGTACCGATCTCTTCCTTCGGGACAATAGACTTGAATCCTTGATTCGTGGCTACCGCATCCGTCGCGATTGCTATGTAGCCTATTGGGGCACGCGAGCTAAATAGAACGCTTCCTTTGGGCAAAAGCTTTGCGCTGCACGAGGCGTAGCCCTCATCAGTTATATCATCCGCGCCATGGGCAATGAATTTATCGCTGGTATTCGATAAGTCGCGCGGAGTAATCCAGCCGATTCCATTTGAGCAGTAATACTCGGACCTCTTCTTTGATGGTGTTGCTCCTCCGATAATCGCACCAACATCGGACAGGGTTCCAGTGAAGTCCTCGTTAACAGGGAATATCTTGTCGTATTTTGCCAGCAAAAGCTCTTCTAAATAGCCATTTAGCTAAGTCTCTACGGCAGCTCGGACGCCATGCCTCGCCGCAAAAAACGGGGCAGCCCGCACTCCTGCGAGCCGCCCCGTGTCCCTAGCTATCGCGTCATAAGGCTAACCGGCACCGCTCCCCTACTTCCCAAAAATCGCGCCGAACAGGCCCTTGCGTTTGGGCTTCTCCTCTCGGTAGGAACCCTCCGCCGCTGCCACCTGCCGCGGCTGTTCGCCGCCTCCGCGACGTACGATCTGGTATAGGAAGGGCGATTTAACGTATTTGACCTCGATGGGCGTGGCGTGCACGGTGCTTTCGCTCGACAGCATCACGTTGGGATTGAGCGGTGCCACCACATGCGTCTCGCGCTTGTCGCTAAACACCACCGCTGCCGCGCGACCCGTCTGGCCATTTACAGCAATGCGCACCTGCTCGCCATCGCGGCTGTCCGTCGCCGGACGATCGACAAAGTAGACCGGCACCATCACCAGGCCGTCCTTATGCTTGCGGGCCTTGCGCGCCCACGTGCGGATGCTCTTTTTATTGAGTCCCAGCACCGCCTCGGCATCGTTGCCTGCAATGTCGAGCGCCAGCTTATCAATGACCACCTGGTCCTTGGTAGACGCATCGACGGAAACGACGCGGAAGTCGCCCTCCTGCATGGCGGGATCGAACGGCCCAACCTTGCCAAAGTCCCACGGCTCCAAAATGCCCATAAGGCGAACATCCAGGTAGTTGGCCCTGGGATATGCCCAGTCGAGCACCTCGTAGTACACCAGGGTCTCCTTGTTCAGACCCTTGCCCGGGAAGGATGCCATCATGCGCAGGTCCGCCAGCGCCATGGGGAAATAGAAGAGCATCATGTCATTTTGAATCGCGTCTTCCACGTCGTGCCCGGCAAAAGCGTCCGGGTACTGGCGCACCAGCTGCAGCGCGTTGGCACGTGCCTGCTGCGGCGATATCTCACAGGGGACGCCCTGTTCGGGAACGTATTCGGCGCCCACGCCCAAGGTCAGGCGCTTACTAAACGTGCCGGGCTTAAGAAGGTCAGCCATACCGATTTTGTTGCCGCAGGACGGGCACTCAAACACGCGTTGGGTCGACTCGCCCTCAAAGGACGCGCCGCAGAAGGGGCAGGGAATGCTCACGTGCGTCGCCTCTTGGAACTCCTGCGCCGTTCCGCGGTCCTCCCACAGCAGATGCTCCAGGACCGACTGATTGCGCCAGTACGAATTGAAGAAATACCAGTCCGGGTCCTCTGGGCGCTCGAGCTGCGAGACGTGCGTGAGCTTGAGCAGCCCATCAACCACCGTCAACGGCGTATGACGGATACCCAGGGCGCTCTTGGGCTCTCCGGCGTCCGCTTGCCACGGAATAACCGTTTCGCAATAGGCGCACTCAAAGCTGCGCTTTGCCTGGTGCGAATACATGGGGCCGCCGCAGTTTTGGCATTTAATGGCAAACATCTCGTCCATGGAAACGTCCTCCTTTGCACAGGGCTGTCGACATTAAGTATGTCGAGCAAATCGGCGCGCGCCCATACCCATGTGGCCCAAAATGGAGCACTCGGTCGGACGGGAAGGCGCAGTGAACTCGAAGGCGCGGGGGGTCGCCCCCTCCGCCTCGCGCTCGTTAGCGCCAGCAGACCATTGCTGCATTTTCTGAGCATCGGTACACGTTGCGTCCGCGCGAGCTACACTATCCCCTTAAACATGATTGTGAGGACGATCGTTATGCTATTTGTAAATCGGCTGGTACATACGCTTGTTCCCGGCAGCGAAAGCGAGCCGGTCGATACCTCCTGCCGCACCAACGCGGGTTTTGCCGCAAGCCTCATCTGCATCGGCCTCAACATCACACTATGCCTGGCCAAGGGCATAGCCGGTCTGCTCGCGGGCTCCGTCTCGCTTATCGCCGATGCCTTCAACAACCTTTCCGACGCCTCGAGCAACATCGTGAGCCTGCTCGGATTCCGCCTTGCCAGCCGCCCGGCCGACGAGGGGCACCCCTATGGCCACGGCCGCTACGAGTACCTGGCGGGGCTGTTTGTCGCCGTTCTCGTTTGCGCCGTCGGCATCAACCTGATCCTGGAGTCGGTCACCAAGATCATCAAGCCCTCTCCCACCGCATATTCGGCGCTCTCCATGGCGGCCCTTGTCCTGTCCATGCTCGTCAAGTTCTGGATGGCCGCGTTCAACCGCGCGCTGGGAAACCGCATTGACTCGGAGACGCTCATCGCCACGGCGCAGGACTCCAAAAACGATGTCATTACCTCGGGCTCGGTCCTGGTGGCGGCGCTTATCTCGCAAACGACCGGCTTTGACCTCGACGGCTGGGCGGGCCTGGGCGTAGGCATCTTCATTTGCATAAGCGGCCTGGGGCTCGTCCGCGACGCCATCAGCCCGCTGCTGGGACAGGCACCCGACCCCAAGCTCGTGCAAGCAATTCGCGACAAGATCATGTCGTATCCGCAGGTGCTGGGCACACACGACCTCATGGTGCACGACTACGGCCCCGGCCGCCAGTTTGCCAGCGCACACGTGGAAATGCCCGGCGAGGGCGATGCCTTTGAGCACCACGAGATTCTGGACACCATCGAACACGACATCGAGCATCAGATGGGCATCGACATCACGCTGCACTGCGACCCCATCGCCACCACCGGCGACGACCTGCGCGGCTGGGTCAAGCGCGGCATAGCGCAAATCGATCCCACGCTCTCCATCCATGACCTGCACGAGCACGACGGGTTCGTTTCGTTTGACCTGGTGCGTCCCGACGGCTTTGACATATCCGACGAGGAGCTGCTGGAGCTCGTCACGCGCATCGTGCACGAGCGCCGGCCCGATGTCTCGTGCGTCGTCACATTTGACTCGGGCTTCAGCTCGCCCGACCGTCCGGCCGAACAGCTGTAATCGACAGCAAAACGGGACGCAGGACCGCCGACCAACGCGCCTACGCGCCCGGTCACGCGATCCTGCGCCCCGTTTTTACTTGCACTGCTAAGGCTCTAGCCGCTCGACCGCTAGTTCCCCTGCGCGCCCGAGATGCCGTTTTGCAGGGCACCCCAGGCGTTCGTTGCCATATCGCCCAGGTTCTGTGCGGTATCGCCGAGATTCTGAGCCGTGTCACCCAACTGCTGCGCCTTATCTCCCAGCTCCTGGGCCTTGTTGCTCAAGTCCTCCAGCGTGTTGGAGCTCGAGCTGTCCGCGCCGCCCTGGTCGCCGGACGCGTTGCCCGACGAGCCGTCCTTGCGCGTGAGCTGAATCTCGAGGTTACCGTTGTCGTTATAGTAGGCAGACGTCACGACCCAATTGGCATCAACAACGGGCGTCGAGCCGTCGTCGGTCAGAATCACGGCATTCGAAAGATCGGCCCCACGCGACTTTAGGAGCTTCTTGGCGTTGGACCAGTACTGACCCGGGATATCGCTCAGGTCGACGGTACCGGACTGGGTAGTCTCGGTCTGCTCGGCCGTAGTATCAGTCGTGGCGCCCCGCTTGTTGAGCATACCCGACACGATGGCAAACACAACCGACAGGGCAAAGAATACCGCCAGCACGATCAGGATTTTCTTGATCACGCCCGACGAACGCGAAGGCTTCTTCTCCTCGTCCTCGCCATACTGAGGGATGGACTTGGGATACTCACGATACGGCTCGCGCGCATATCGGCCGCGCGACTCGTAGCGCGGCTGTGCCGTGCGCGGCATATAGGTCGTCTGCTGAGGTTGCGGAATGGGATTTTGCAGCAGGTCATCATAAGGGTCTGCCGCCGCGTTGCCGTAGGGGCTCTGCGACGAGGCACCATACGGGTCCTGCGCTGCGTTTCCGTAATTCACAACGCGCGTGGGATCGGCCGAAGCCTGGGTCACATCGGGCGAGGCGTATCGGGCGTCCGGCACGACGCGGGTCTCATCGGCGCCATTGCCCGTCCGCGGGGAGCCGTAGCCACCCATTACGGTCGTCTTATCCTGGTCCATGCAACGTTTCCTTTCCGTCGCCCGTAAGCATCAAGTTATCCATGCATTCTACCCGCGCAAAAGCCTATGATGGGCAAAGCCCGCCGGTATCTACAAGACATGCGCGGCCGACGGTCACAGGCGAATCGAGGAACGTCATGGCAAAAAGCAAGCTCATCAAAGACACGTCGCGCGCCGAACGCGAGGAGATCATTAAACTGGCGCTCGCTGGCTGCGGCAACGGCAGCTGCGACAACTGCGGCAGTTGCAGCTTGGGAGCAGGCGACCCGTACGGCACCTACCAGCCCTACATTGACGGCGAGATGGAAATCGCCGACATCAACATGATGGTCGCCGAGCGCAACGCCAAACTCTTCGGCCTCCAGCGCGGCTAATAATCCCTTCTTGGGCTGTGCACCAAAAAATGCGCCCATCTACTACGTTTAACCCAAGGGTGCCAACCATACCCATATTTGTGTTAACAAAACCGCAGGTAAACGTCTTGCCACATTGTTAAAAAACGCTCCATAGTCGGTCCAACCCTGACAAACGTAGTAGATGGGCACTTTTCGTGGCGCGGCTGGCCCAGATAGCTTGTTTGGAGCCAATTTGCATCAAAAAGTCCCCGGTGGCGTTTTGCTTGACGCCACCGGGGACAGTTCAATTTATCCCTCGCGGTCCACCTTACTCATTGGGTACGTACGTGGCCTTGGCTCGCTCGGGCGTTACGTCCTGACCACAGGAATAACTCGAGTCGAAGGCATGTGCCACCAGGTCGTGCGTGTCCCACGCCATGCAGTCAAATACGCCGGTATCGAGGACAACGATATAGCCCTTGCCGTCGTAGTAGAAATGGTCCTCGGTAAAGTTGTCGTCATCGTCGAGACCATCGTTATATGCGGAGTCCATATCCGGCTTTGCCGTCTTAATCGCCTGTTTGGCCTCACTCTTGAGGGCATCGAACGAGAGCCCGTGCTGCGCAAGCGAGTCCTCGAGCGAAACCTGTTCACCCGTCTTGAGGTTGTAGTAAGCCGACCTCGTCATTTGCACCGATCGATACGGAGGTTGATAGCTGCGTGTAAACGTACGCACGCAGGCGATATCACCGTCAATCGAGACGATCTCGGCCGTGTACACCATGGTCACGCGGCTGTCCTCGTCATCCATCGAGGCATGCTTGCTTGCGTCGAGCGTGTCCGCGACGAGCTGGGCCATATCCTTGTTAAACTTAGCGACGCCCACGCCCTGGCCTTTCACCTGGGGGTAGGTCCACGTAGCCGTGATCTGGCACGTGTCATCGGGAGACGGATTCAGCGGTCCTTCGCCAACCGCAGCCGTAAAGTTGACATCCTGCGTGGCAGAGACGGCCTCGTAGCTCGCCTGCGCATCGTCAGAGTCCTTCGACTTCAGCTGTTCCAGCGTCGTGGCGACCGTTGCGATGGTTCTGTTAACCGAGTTCTCGTCCGCATACAAGACACTATTCTCGCCTAAAAAGGCATAGTCGACTTCGTTCGAGGCAACAAGGTCGGTCATGGCTTTAAATGACTTGCCGTCATATCCAATAAATTTAACCTGGTATTCGTGGGCAGAAGGCCCACTCTCGCCAGAGACGTCGCTTTGTTTAATCGCCGTCCCATGGTCGAACCATTGTTCAAATCCAATCTTGCCTTCGTATTCACAAAGCCAGATAGACACACACGCTTCTTGAGCGGACACGTTCACCTCCGGCGAATATACCTTTTTAATATCGCCATCTTTATACGCCCAAACTTCGAGATGTGCAGCGACGGCCTGATCCTCACGGTCCACTGGCTCATCCGAATACTCAATCAGCAGTTCATCTTGGCCATCACCATCAAAGTCAATGAGCTTAGCGTAAGCCACGCCCTGGGCTCCATGCGCATATTCATCGAACTCAACAGCCTCGCCCTCGCCGTACTTTTTCTGGTACTCGAGAATCTTATCGGTGAACAGCTCGTTTGCCGTCTTGACCGCCGCCTTGGCAGAGGCTTTGGCCTCCTTCTTGGACTGCGTGAGCTCGACGTTCTTGGGGGCGTCCGAGCCCTCCTTGGCGTAGTCGACCTTCATGGTGGTCGTGCTCTTCTTTTTGCCCTTGCCTGAGGTGATGGTCATCTGGTACTTCTGGTCGGGCAGTTCGCCAAAGTCCTCCATGGTAAAGCCGTCCTCGCCATCAACCTTGATGGTGTAGCTCTTGCCCTTGCCATTCGCGGGCGCCAGCTCGACGGTATAGCTCTTGAGCTTTTTACCCTTGCTGTTCTTGGGCAGCACTTTAGTCTCGCACGCGCAAGCAACGTAGCCCTTGCCGCCCGAAGTCACCTCGGACGACGAGCCGATGCGCGGCACGACGACGATTGCCGCTACGATGGCGACAACGGCCACACCGCCGATAACGGCAGCGACGATACGGCCCCTGTGCTTGGGCTTCTTGGACTGCGGCGTCGGAACAAACGGCTGAGCGGCCTCGGCAGGCTCGGTCATAGGCTCCTCATAACGAGGCTGCGCCGCCATATGAACCGGGGCACCCTGAGGAGTTTGCTGTCCCACAGGAGCGGACGCCGGCGCGTCCCCCACTGGAAACGCCACGGGCTCTGCTTGATCCTCGGCGCCACCCACGCGAGCCCCGCAGCTCGTGCAAAACGTGGAGCCGTCGGGTATCTGAGCTCCACACTTGGTGCAATACATCGCATCTCCCGTCTCTCGCCGCAGCCGCAATGCGCCCGCGCAGTTCTTCCAACTACACCGTACGAGAGAAATCCCCATTCTTGTTGCGCAACATTGCCGCCGCATCAAAAAGCCCCGCCAGGCCTTGAAGGCACGACGGGGCGAGCAAGCGGCTATGGACGGCGGGCTTAGAACAGGCCGGTGATGTTGCCGTCGTTGTCGACGTCGATGTTCTCGGCCGCGGGAACCTTGGGCAGGCCCGGCATGGTCAGAACGCTGCCGGTCAGCGCGACCACAAAGTGGGCACCGGCGGAAACCTTGAGCTCGCGCACGGTGATGCGGAAGCCCTCGGGAGCGCCCAGCGCCTTGGCGTTGTCGCTAAAGCTGTACTGCGTCTTGGCCACGCACACCGGCAGGTTGCCAAAGCCGTTCTCGCGCAGCTCGGCGAGCTGGCGCTTGGCAGCCGGCGTAAAGTCAACGCCATCGGCGCGGTAGACCTTGGTGGCAACGGCCTCCAGGGCGTCGGCCACATCGGCACCGTCCTCGTAGGCAAACTTGAGCTCGCTCGGCTGCTCGATCAGGCGCATGACCTCATCGGCCAGGTCGAGCGCGCCCTCGCCGCCCTTGGCCCAAACCTCGGACAGCTTAACGTTGACACCGAGCTTCTGGCACTCGGACTCGATGAGCTCGAGTTCGGCCTCAGTGTCCGTCGGGAAGCGGTTGATGGCAACTACGCAGGGCAGACCGTAGACATTCTGAATGTTGTCGACGTGACGCAGCAGGTTGGGCATACCGGCCTTGAGGGCCTCGAGGTTCTCCTCGTTGAGGTCGGCCTTGGCAACACCGCCGTTGTACTTAAGCGCGCGGGCAGTGGCGACGACCACAACAGCGCTGGGACGAACGCCCGTCATGCGGCACTTGATATCCAGGAATTTCTCGGCACCCAGGTCGGCACCAAAGCCGGCCTCGGTAATGGCGACATCGCCAAAACGCATGGCCATACGCGTGGCCATGATGGAGTTACAGCCGTGGGCAATATTGGCGAAGGGACCGCCGTGGACAAACGCAGGCGTGCCCTCGAGTGTCTGAACCAGGTTGGGTTTGAGCGCGTCCTTGAGCAGGGCCGCCATGGCACCCTGAGCCTTAAGGTCACGGGCGCGGACGGGCTCGCCGGCATAGCTGTAGCCGACAACAATCTCGCCCAGGCGCTCCTTAAGATCGTTGATGCTCGTGGACAGGCACAAGATCGCCATGACCTCGGAGGCGACAGTGATATCGAAGCCATCCTCGCGCGGCACTCCCTGGGCCTTGCCGCCAATGCCGTCGATAACATGGCGCAGCTGACGGTCGTTCATGTCGACAACGCGCTTCCAAGTGATGCGCTTAACGTCGATGCCGAGCTGGTTGCCCTGCTGAATATGGTTGTCGAGCATGGCTGCCAGCAGGTTGTTGGCGGCACCGATGGCATGGAAGTCGCCGGTAAAGTGCAGGTTGATGTCTTCCATGGGGATGACCTGGGCCCAACCGCCACCGGCGGCACCGCCCTTCACGCCAAACACGGGACCGAGCGAAGGCTCGCGCAGTGCCACGGCGCTCTTGACGCCGCGACGACGCAGACCGTCGGCCAGGCCGATGGTCGTGGTGGTCTTGCCCTCGCCCGCGGGCGTGGGATTGATAGCGGTCACGAGGACAAGCTTGGCCTGGTGATCAGTTGGCTTGTTGAGCAGGGAATAGTCGACCTTTGCCTTGTCAAAGCCGTACGGAATCAGATGCTTAACGTCGACGCCGGCGTTCTTGGCCACCTCGGTAATAGGCAGCGGCGTAACAGAACGTGCGATTTCGATGTCAGTAGGCATGGGCGGTCCTTTCGTTACCGGATGAGAAAAAGACCAATCCAGCATAGCACGCGCGCGCAATAGAGAAACGCCCGTAACCGACGAACGGCGATATGTTTACCCGATGCCCAGCGATAGCCTACAGACGCGCCGGCACAAGGCCCCTACAGGGTCGGCTCAATACCCAAATGCTCAAAGGTGCGAAGGGTTGCCTGACGGCCCTGCGGCGTGCGGATCATCAATCCGCACTGCAGCAGATAGGGCTCGTAGACATCCTCAAGCGTGCCCGGGTCCTCGCCTACCGCGCTGGCAAGCGTGGTCAGACCCACGGCACGGCCGGAGAACGTCTTGGCGAGTGTCTCCAAGATGCGAATATCCATCCAGTCCAAACCAAGCTCGTCGATCTCGAAAAACTCGAGCGCCTGACGGCAAATATCGAGCTCGATGGGACCGTTGCCGCGCACCTGCGCGTAGTCGCGCACGCGCTTGAGTAGACGGTTGGCAAGACGCGGCGTACCGCGCGAACGCGAGCCGATTTCGAGCGCGCTGGGATGGTCGATCGTCACGCCCAGGATGGTCGCCGAGCGCGTCACGATTTGGGCGAGCTCCTCGACGGTGTAATAATCCAGGCGATACGAGATGCCAAAGCGGTCGCGCAGCGGGCCGGTCAACATACCCGAGCGAGTCGTTGCCGCCACCAGTGTGAACTTGGGGATATCAAGGCGAATCGAGCGCGCCGCCGGACCCTTACCGATCACGATATCGAGCGCAAAGTCCTCCATCGCAGGATACAGGACCTCCTCGACCGAGCGGTTGAGGCGGTGGATCTCGTCGATAAACAGCACGTCGCCCGGTTGCAGGTTGGTAAGGATGGCAGCCAGGTCGCCGGTGCGCGCGATGGCCGGACCGCTCGTCGTCTTAATCTGAGCGCCCAGCTCGTTGGCGATAACCGTAGCCAGCGTGGTCTTACCCAGACCCGGAGGGCCCGAGAAAATCACGTGGTCGAGCGTCTCGCCACGGCTCTGCGCTGCCTCGATCAACACGCGCAGGCTCTGTTTGATGTGCTCCTGACCGCAGTAGTCGTCCAGGCGCTGGGGGCGCAAGGTGCGGTCGACGTCGAGGTCCTCGGGCGTCAGCTCCGAGCCCACCATGCGCTCACCATGCGCCATGGATGCCGCCGGCGAGTTGCCGGGCGTCGCCCACAGGTCCTGAGAGTCATCGGCTTCCCACATCACGCATCCATTCCGAGTCGCTTAAGCGCCGCGCCGAGCAGATCCTCGACACGAATATCCTGCCCATCATACCCGCTCAGGGCGACATCGGTCTCCTGCGGGCTAAAGCCCATGGAAAGGAGTGCCGCGCGGGCATCGTCGATGGCCGAGGGAGCGGCAGCGGGAACCGGCATCGCAACCTGTCCGGGAATCACGTCGACCGGCACAAAGCCCTTGTCCTTGGCAAAGGTGCTCTTGAGCTCCAGGATCAGACGCTGCGCTGTCTTTTTGCCCACACCGGGCACCTTGGCCATGCCCTTGTCATCCTCGGCCATTACCAGGGAATACAACTGGCCCACGGTATAGGTGGAGAGCACGGCGAGCGCCAGGCGCGGACCGACGCCCGAGACGGACACGAGCCGATCGAACATCGTGCGCTCGTCCTTGGAGGCAAAGCCAAAGAGCGTCATGGCGTCCTCGCGCACCTGCATACGGGTATAAAGGCGAACCTCGCCGCCAGGCGTCGGCAACGTGGCCGCGGTGCTGCCCGAGATGCCGAGCTCAAAGCCCACGCCCGACACATCGACGACGGCCGAGCTCATCGTGGCCTCGACAAGCGTTCCATGGAGCTGGGAGATCATCAGTATCCGGTTCCTCTCTGTTGATAGAACTCGCCGCCGGTAAGCGCGCGGGTGCGACTGAGGTTAACGTGGCAGATGGCGCAGGCCAGAGCGTCGGCGGCATGGTCGGGATGCGGGTCGTGATCGAGTTGCGTGAGCGTACGAACCATATACGCGACCTGCCGTTTGTCCGCGGCGCCGGTGCCCACAACAGCCTGCTTAATCTGCATAGGCGTATACTCGCCAATCTCGAGCGCGCATTCCGAAAGCACCACGAGTGCAGCACCGCGGGCATGCGCCGTAGGGATGGCCGAGCGAACGTTGGCTCCAAAGTAAATGCTCTCGACGGCAGCGGTATCGGGGCGGTAGCGCTCGACGACACCTTTGAGGTCGCGGGCGATATGCGACAGGCGCACCGCGAGCGGACTGCCCGCGCTGGTCTCGATACAACCGTAGGCACGGCAGCGAACCTCACCGCGCCGCTCCTCGATAATCCCCCAGCCCGTATGGGCCAAACCGGGGTCGATACCCAAAATGACCAAGCCAACCTCCCCTCGCCACAAGCACGGCGCAAGGCAAGGCCCCGCGCACTATTCACGAACGTCTGTTCTAGAATAACACAACGGGGCCAAGATGCTTAGTTGAAGTACCGGGGTTGGAAGCGAATCCCATCCCCAGTTTAGTTCTGCGAGAAGAACGGGAACTGTCGGGGATCAACCGGCGGATGCGGCATCGGCGTGCCCTGGGGCCCACCTTGCGGGCCACCCTGGCCGCCCATCATCTTATCGATGGCGTCCTGGACCTCGCCCTCAAACTTCTTCATGCCCTCATGCAGGCGGCGCTGGCCGTCCTCGGAGCGCAGCTCCTCCATCTGCTCGGGCGAAATACCCAGCAGCTCGCCCAAAATGCCCATCATCTCACCACGCATACGGTCACTCGTATCGTCGTCGTCAAAACGACGCACCTCGGCGCGCGCCAGCGAATCGACCGTCAGGCGCTCTTTACCGCTCAGCCCCAGGTCGGACCACGCGAGCATATACGGCCAGGCACGCTCGGCAAACGAACGGGCCGAGACGATCGGTGCCGTCGGCAGCTGGCGGCGAGCCGCCTCTCCCTGGCGCACGAGCATCAGCAGCAACGAACATGCCTCGGGCTTGCCGGTGGCCATCGGAATGTCGTCGAAGGGACGGTTGCGGTCGACGTGTGACTCGAGCGTGCCATCGACCTCGCCCGGCTCAAGCCCGCCGAGCAGCTGCGCCGCGCGATCGAGCATGTCGACCGGGCCGTCGAGCGTCGAGAGCGCCCGCGCCAGCACGCGCTCCATGCAATCCTCCACCGCGTTGAGCGTCACGAGCTCCTGCGGCACCACGGCAGACGTGCGGTTGCGCACGCGCGCCACAAACTCGAGGGTCGACAGATACACATCGCCAAAGGGCGCATAATCGCCCTGGTAGCCACCGCAAAGCGCGGGCGCCGCCAGCGCGTACTCAGTTTTGGACAGCGGGCTCAACGCCATCGCACCCAGCTCGAGCGCCGTGTCCTCCAGCATGAGACCCAGCGTACGAGAGCGCAGGCGCTCGGCGTCGCCCGCCGACACATCGCGGTCGAGTACGCGCGCCGCATCCGGCGCATCGCGCTCAACCGTGCGAATATGCAGGCGCTCGGCAATGGCGCGGACGGCGGCGCAGCGGGCAGCCTCGGTCTCTTCCTGTGCCGGCGTAAAGATGCGGTTGCGCCCCAGCACCAGGCCAATCACATTGCGCGGGCCCAGGGCGTCGACGGCAAGCGCTGCCAGCAGGGACGACGGCAAATCGCCCTCGAGCGCCACCACGGCGCGCGACGTCCCGCGGGCGCGGGCGTTATCGCGCACGGCGAGCACCAGCGCCTGCCACAGCCACTCCTCGGAGCGAAACTCGGGAAGCTCGTGGTCCTCCAGAGCGTCGAGCATCACGCCGCGCTGAATCTCCTGGACCAGCAGGCTCTCTTCAAAACACGGCGCCTGGGCCACCACACGGCCGCAGTCATCGAGCACAAACGACCCGCCGGTATACACCGACTCGTCATAGGCACCGACCGGCGCCATGCAGGCAAACCACACACTGCGCTTGGACGCGATCTTGCGGTAGGCTCCACTGCGCACGGCCGCAACGGCAGCAGTCTCGCAGTTGGTCATATCGAATGCATTGAACTGGAAATAGGCAATGAGGTCGACGCCGGTCGGCAACATCTCGAGCTCGCGATCCAAGTCGAAGATCACCGCGATGCGCACGCCGTCCACGTCGAACACCGGCGGCGCCCAGCGCGCGTCGTTGTTCCTGCCACGCTGTAGGGCAATGCTCGCGCGGGCCGGCACCACGCGACCGTCCTTGAGCATCATGTAGTCGAGCAGCGGCTGGCCCTCAAACGAAACCGCCGCGGGCACGATGCAGATCATGTCGAGCTCCTGGATGCGCTCGGCAACGCCGGTCAGACCGGCAAGCATATCGTGCTCAAAGTCGGCAGCGCCCACCAGGCCGCCGGGCAGAGCGCCCATAAAGAGCGGAGCCGGCACGCACAGCACACGCGTACCGCGCTCGTGGGCCAGGCGCGCCTGGTCCTCGATGCGGCCGCAGATACCCTCAATATCACCCAGGCGCATATCAATCTGTGCAAGTGCGAGCTTCATGGCTCAGCCCTTTCCGTTGTAAACCGTCGTTGTCGTAGTAAAAGCGCCGGCCGCAAGATGCAGTCGGCGCTTGCATGTGCATATGCTAGCTATGATACCCCGAGCGGGGGCACGCTCCTAGAACGTCGCGGACCACAGCCCGTGCAGGTTGCAATAGGCATAGACGGTGCCGGTCTTGGAACCGCCGGCAAAAAACGTCGCAGGCTTCATGCCGGGCTGGAGGTAGTGGACCTCCAGACGGCCCTCGGCCTCGAGGGCAATCCACTCGATGTAGTGCTCGGGCACCATAGGATGCTCGGCCGAGCCCACGCGCGCACGGATCACGTGACCGTCGCGCTCGCTCTCAACGACCGGCACGTGCTTCTCGTGCGCCGCATCCTCGGTGTTCGCGGTCAGCTCCGTGCAGCCGGCAGGGGTCGCAACGTCGTCGCCAAGGGCGGCGATAAGCTTGCCATCGGGGTCCTTAAAGAATTTCGCCATGATGTTCTCCTTTGCTGATGTGCCAATGTTCTCGATGCTTCTTATGCCCAAAGGCAAGCGAACCATCCACGACATCGCAAATGAACACATAACGAGCGAGGCTAGCGCCCGTCGCCTCCCAGCAGCGCCAGAACGTCCTCGCGCGTGAACAGCGCCGAAGAGATACCGTCGCCACCGAGCACGCTGTTGACCAGGTCGCGTTTGGACTCCTGCATCTGCATGATGCGTTCCTCGATCGTGTCCTTGGCGATGAGCTTGTACACGGTCACGGTATGCTGCTGGCCAATGCGGTGGGCACGATCGGTCGCTTGGTCTTGTGCCGCCACGTTCCACCACGGGTCGTAGTGGATGACCACGTCGGCAGCCGTCAGGTTAAGGCCGACGCCGCCCGCCTTGAGCGAAATCAAAAAGACCGGCACCTCGCCCGCTTGGAACTGCGCGACCATCTTGGCACGGCTTTCCTTGGACGATGCGCCCGTGAGCTTAAGAAAGCCGATGCCCTCCTTGGCCAGGCGCTTGCCGATGATATCGAGCATGCCCGTGAACTGACTGAACAGCAGGATGTGGTGCCCGCCGTCGAGCGCGCCGTGCACGAGTTCCATGCAAGCGTCGAGCTTGGCGCTGCCCGCCTTGTAGTCCTCGTAGTGCAGATGCGGGTCGCAGCAGATCTGGCGCAGCTTGGTAAGCTCGGCGAGCACTTTGAGCTTGTCCTTCTTAAACTCGGATGCTTCGCGATGCTGTACCTGCTGGGCGATGCGGTCCTGGTTGGCCAGATAGAGCTTGCGCTGCTCGCCGGTGAGCTGCGCCATGACGGTGTCCTCGATCTTCTCGGGCAGGTCGGCCACCACGTCTTCCTTGACGCGGCGCAGCACAAACGGCGACACGAGCGCCTGCAGGCGAGCGGCGCTATCGCCCTCGGCATGCTCGACCGGGCTCTCAAAGCGCTTGGCAAACGACTCGCGCGTGCCCAAAAGGCCCGGCATCAAAAAGTCGAAGATACTCCAGAGCTCGGACAGGCGGTTTTCGATGGGCGTGCCCGTCAGGGCAAAGCGCACACCGGCCGGCAGGCGCTTGGCGGCGCGCGCCACCTGGGTGAGCGGGTTTTTAATGTACTGGGCCTCATCGAGCACCACGCGGGCAAAGTCCTGCTCGGCATACTCGTCGATATCGCGGCGCATGAGGTCATACGAGGTCACGACCACGTTGTGCTCGGCAGCGCCGGCTATCTGCACGCGGCGTTGTGCCTTGGCGCCCACGATGGCGCACACATCGAGCGAGGGAGCAAAGCGCTCCAGCTCGGCAGTCCAGTTGTACACGAGCGACGCGGGGCACACCACGAGCGTGGGCTTGGTGTCCCCCGCCTCCACGCGCGCCAGGATATGCGCGATCATCTGCAGGGTCTTGCCCAGGCCCATGTCATCGGCCAAGATGCCGCCGAGCCCCAGGTGCTCGAGTGAGCCAAGCCACTGGTAGCCATCGACCTGGTAGCCACGCAGCGTGGCCTTGAGCGAGGCGGGCACCGTAAAGTCCATCTTACCGAGCGTGTCCAGGCGCTCGACGGTGCGGCGGAACGCGGCGTCGCGATCGGCCTCAAGCGCCGGCGTGCGTGCGAGCATGCTGTCGACAAACAGGGTGCTCGACGCGGGAAGCGACACGCCATCGAGCAGGTCGACGGCATCGACGTCCAGGTCCTCGGCAAGGCCAAAGGCGGCGCGGGCACCCTCGTCCAAGCGCACGATGTCGCCGGATGTCAGGCGTGCAAACGTCTGATGGCGCTTGTACGAGTCGAGATAGATGGCAAGGTCTGCCGCCGAAAGCCCGCTCGCGCCCAGCTCGACGTCGAGCAGGTTGCTCTTGACGGTCGCGCGCACCGAAAGCTTGGGCGCGGGACGCACCGAGATCTGGCGCAGGCGGTCGCTGAGCATGACCTCGCCCAGCTCGGACAAGGCGGCAAGACCCTCGGTGAGCAGGCAGAACAGGCTCTCGTCGTCGCGCTCCTCAAACGCCAGGCCGCCCTCGTGGAAATCGAAGTACATGGCAGCCGTGTCCATAACGCGAAACTCCGCCACCACGTCGCGGGGCGGCACGCCGGCGCGTTGGTCCTCGAAGGGGCTTCCCGGAGCACCCAGGCTAAAGAGATTTGCCGACCAATCACCGTAGGTAACCGTAATCTTGCAGGTCACAAGCCCGTCGTCGACACCGATTGCCATGGCAAAGCTCGGCTCGGGCGCCACGGTGTCGAGCACGGCGGGAGCGGTGAGGTCGGTGTATTCGCGCAGCACGGGCAGTGCCATGCGGCAGAATTCGCCCACCTGCTCGGCGGCGATATGGACCGGCGTGCGACAGGGCAGCAGACGCGACAGAAACGGTGCGGCATGCTGGGCAAACGCCGCATCGGCGCGGCGCGCGCGGTGCGTGTCGACCAGATAGGCAACGTCGCCCGAGGCAAAGCAGTATGCATCGGCGGGCAGGCGCAGGTCATAGCTGCCACCGGCCGCCGGCGCAATCTTGGCGGCAAGGAGCGGCGGACGTTTTGCCGAGGCCTCGTCCTCCCCTTCCGGTGTCGACTCAACCGTCACCTCGTAGGAACGATGTGTCGTCGTCCCCCGCGACCAGGCGGGCTCAAAGGAGATGGTCCGGCCACGCAGCAAGTCCAGCATGTATACGATGTCATGCTCGGACAGCGGCAGCTGGCGCTCGGCGACAAAACCGCTACGCGCAAAGTCGTACGACGCCGAACGCGAACTCGTGATGTCGCTCAGATACACAACCGTTGCCACAACAAGGTCGAGCAGGCGCACCGAAACCTCGTCGAAGGCCTCGGGCGCATGAACAAATGTGAGCTTCTTGCCGTACGAGAACGTGCCGCTGCGCACGTAGGCGGCGGCCATGCCGTCGATGTCCTTGACCACGTAGGACACCGAGCCGCAGCGGATGCGAAGCTCGAGCGCCCAGCTAAAGCGGTCGGCAAACAGCGGATTGTAGTACGGCACCAGTGAGGGCTCCAATACCGCCTTGGGGGCATCGGGGTCGACAGTGCCGGCGAGCTTGCGGCGCATGCCCGCCAACTCATCCATGCGCGCGTCCGAAAGATCGGAGAGCGCCTTCATGAGGCTCGGGCTCGTAGGAACTGGCGCCGGGAAGGGAAAGTTAGGGTTGACCGCCGGTGCGGCGGACGCGGGACGCACGGCTTGCTTGGGCGCCGTCGTAAACGTGCGGACCGGCGTGCGCAGGCCCTCGACGGGCTCAATGCCGCTGGCGTCCAGATACGCTAGCGCCGTGGCGATGGCGTGCTTGCACATGCCGGGGTAGCGATAGGCAGCGGGGCAATCGCAGTCGTAGTCGATCACCTCATGCTCGTCCATGTCGAGCGCCACGTGTGTCTTGTACAGGTCGCCGCGCGAGCCGCGCACCGAGCCCTCAACCGTCACGTTTTTGGAGAAGCGCGAGCCGTTGTCCTCGATCGACAGCACGGCGCCGTTGAGCATGAGCGAGCGCCCCTTCATAAAGGTGCCGCTCAGCGCCGCCTCTTTCCGGAGCGCCTGCACAAACGTCCCCTGTGCCATCACTTCCTCCAATCCACACAGGGTAGCTAATTTGGGACGGGGCTATTTTAGCTACCCCCATATGTCGGCTGAGATGTATTCCGACCCCGACTCATTCGCCGTCAGTCAAAGGGTAGCTAAAATAGCCCCGTCCCAAATTAGCTACCCAGGCAAAATCATTTTAGATAACCGTCACGCGGCCCTGGTTGCCCACAATGGCCTTGGCCTCGGCCAGCAGCGGAATCGAACGCGCGTTGACCTTGGCGGGCACCTCGGCGCGCAGCACGCGCCCGTCCACCTGCTCGATAAAGATCTCCACGCGGTCGCCGCCCGGGTTAGTGGTGAGCACCGTGGCCAGGCGCGCCATATTGCCCTGGCTAAAGCGGCTGTTGGGCACCATGACCTCAAACACCTTGGGCTTGTTGTTCTCCTCGTTGAGCTCCAGCGGCACGATCTCCTGCGCGATGATCTGGTCGCCGCGGTCCGAGCGCTCGAGCTTGCCCTTAATGCGCACAAACGCATCGGACAGCTGCGCGCCGGTCTCGGGATCGACCTCGCCGTACAGGTACCCCTCGGCCTCCTTGTAGGTCTTGGGGAACACCACGACCGTGGCCTCGCCTTCCATGTCCTCGAGCTGCACGATGCCCATGGGGTCGCCGTTTTTGGTCACGCGCTTGGACACGCTCGAGACCATGCCGGCCCACCACAGCGCCTTGCCCTCGGGAATTTCCTGGTTAATAGTGCCGCCCGTGGGGTTTTGCACTTCGTAGCCGGTGTCGATCTGCGAGAACGAGAAGTCGCGCGCTTTGCTGAGCGCATACTCAAACGGGCGCAGCGGGTGGTCCGAGACATAGATACCCAGAACCTCCTTCTCCTGGCTTAGCTTGAGGTGGCGGTCCCATTCCTGGCCATCCGGATCGGGCACGCTGACCTCGAAGCCCGAGCCCTCAACGTCGCCAAACATGTCGAAGAACGACGTCTGGCCGCTCGCACGGTCCTTCTGGCGCTTCACGGCTGCATCGATGATGTTCTCGGGGTTGTTCTTGTCCACAAAGTGCATCATCTGGCGACGCGGATACCCCGTGGAGTCAAAGGCGCCTGCCTTGATGAGCGATTCGATCACGCGACGGTTGGCCTGGCTCGAGTCCACGCGCTCGACAAAGTCGTGCAGCGTCTTAAACGGGCCGCCCGCCTCGCGCTCGGCGATAATCGCCTGCGCCACGCCGGTGCCCACGCCACGGATGCCGGCCAAACCAAAGCGCACGCCTTCCTTGGTAGCCGTGAACTCGGTACCGGACTCGTTGACATCTGGCGACAGCACGGGGATGCCGTCGTGACGGCACGCCGAGACGTAGTGAACGATCTTGTCAGTCTTGCCCGTGTAGGACGTCAGAACGGCCGCCATGTACTCGTGCGGATAGTGAGCCTTGAGCCATGCCGTCTGCATAACCAGGATGGCGTAGCCGGCGGAGTGCGACTTGTTGAAGGCGTAGGAGGCGAACTCGAGAACATCGTCCCAAATCTTCTGGGCGACCTCACGCGTGTAGTTGTTCTTGATAGCGCCGTTCATCCAGTGGTCGTAGGTGGTCTCGTCCGAGCCATCCTCCCAGTGGAGCACCGTCGACGTGAGCAGCTTGATCTTTTTCTTAGCCACGGGCTTACGGATACGCGAGTCCGATTCGCCCTTGGAGAAGCCGCACATCTCGACGGAGATGAGCATAACCTGCTCCTGGTAGACCATGGTGCCGTAGGTTTCGCCCAGGATGTCGTCCAGACGGTCGTCGTAGGAGACGGCCGGCTCCTTGCCGTTCATACGGTTGATGTAGGACGAAACCATGCCGGCGCCCAGCGGGCCCGGGCGGTACAGGGCGATCAATGCTACGACGTGCTTGTACTCGGTGGGCTTCATGTTCTTGATCGTGGCCGTCATGCCGGCGGACTCGACCTGGAAGACGCCGGCGGTGTGGCCGGAGCCCATGAGCTTAAAGATCTCGGGATCGTCAAAGGGAATCTCTTCCTCTTTGATGTCGATGCCGAAGTTCTTTTTGATGTTTGCCTTGGCCTTGGAGATAACCGTCAGCGTGCGCAGGCCCAGGAAGTCCATCTTGAGCAGGCCCATGTCGGCGACGGTATGGCCCTCGTACTGGGTAATCTCGACGCCGCCCTTGGTGTCGAGCTTGGTGGGCACGTGCTCGTTGACGGGGTCGCGGCAGATCAGAACGGCGCACGCGTGCACGCCCTCGCCACGGGTGAGGCCCTCGATCGAGAGCGCCGTGTCGATGATGCGGCGAGCGTCGTCGTCCTTTTTATAGGCCTCGGCAAAGTCGGGGTTAAACAGATCCTCTTTGCCGGGTTGTTTGTCGAGCACCTGTTTGAGCTTGACCTTGGGGTCGCTCGAGACCATCTTGGACAGGCGCTGGCCCATGTAGACCGGGTAGTCCAGGACGCGCGCGGCGTCGTTGATGGCCTGCTTGGCCTTAATGGTCGAGTAGGTGATGACGTGGGTGACCTTCTCGGGGCCGTAGAGCTGGCGAACGTGCTCCACGACCTCGAGGCGCCGCTCATCGTCGAAGTCCATATCGATATCGGGCATCTCGGTACGCTGCGGGGACAGGAACCTCTCGAACATCAGGCCGTTCTCGAGCGGGTCGAACGCGGTGATGTTCATGGCGTAGGCGACGATGGCGCCGGCAGCCGAACCACGGCCGGGGCCGACGCCGATGCCGTTGTCCTTGGCCCATTGCACGTACTCGGCGACGATCAAAAAGTAGGCGGCAAAGCCCTTGTCGCAGATGACCTTGTATTCGTACTCAAAGCGCTCTTTGATGTTGACGCCGCCGATCTCGCGCGTGGCCCAGTCGTCACCATAGTGCTGGCGCAGGCCCTTCTCGCACTCGCGGCGGAACTGGCTCTCGTGCGTCTCGCCGGGGTCGAGCAACGGGAAGCGCGGCAGGATGATGGAGTCCCAGTCCAGCTCGACATAGCACTTGTCGGCGATCTCGAGCGTGTTGTCGCAGGCCTCGGGGCAATACGGGAACATCGCCCGCATCTCCTCCTCGGTCTTCATGTAAAACTCCGAGCCAGTCATGCGCATGCGGTTAGGGTCGTCGACCTTGGCGTTCATGCCGATGCACATGATGACGTCCTGCACCGGCGCGTCCTCGCGGCGCAGGTAGTGGAAGTCGTTGGTAGCGATAACCTTGACGCCCACCTGTTTGGCGATATCGATGAGTGTGCGATCCATCTGCTCGTCGGTCAGGCCGTTATCGGTGGTAATGCCGTGTTCCTGGATCTCGATGTAAAAGTCGCCGGGGTCGAAGGTATCACGGAAGGTCTCGGCCCATTTGATGGCGCCCTCCATGTCACCGCGGTCGATGTACTTGGGAATAATGCCCGCGATGCAGGCACTGGTGCAGATCATGCCCTTGGCATGGCGGCGCAGGTTGTCGAGCGTCACACGCGGCTTGTAGTAAAAGCCCTGCACGGCGGCCTCGGAGACCGTCTGCATCAGGTTGACGTAGCCCTCTTGGTCCTTGGCCAGAAGGATCATGTGGTAGAGCTCGGGCTTATGGTCGCGGGCGAGCGTCTCGTCCGGCGTAAAGTAGACCTCGCAGCCAAAGATGGGTTTGATGACCAGAGGCGGCTTGAGCTCGTCGATGTTGCCCTTCTCGTCCCACATGGCCATGTCCTTCACATACTGGGCATGCTCGCGCGGGTTTGCCTCGGGATCGGGCTCCACCAACTCGTCGCGGCGGTCCTTTTCCAAGAAGGCCTTGTCGTGGCTCCAGGTTTTGTACTCGGGCGTGTTGTGGTTGACGGCATCGCAGGCCAGCGCCAGATCGGGCACGCCGTACATGTAGCCATGGTCGGTAATGGCGACGGCGGGCATGCCCAGCTCTACGGCGCGGTTGACCATATCCTGGATACGGGTTGCGCCGTCGAGCATGGAGAAAACAGTGTGATTGTGCAGATGGACGAATGCCATGTGATGAGCTCCGATGCGGGTTCGTGTTCTGACTGAACGATTTTACCCCACGGCACGGACAGCACCCGAACCTAGCCAAACCCACACGGGTAGCTAATTTGGGACGGGGCTATTTTAGCTACCCCCATATGTCGGTTGAGATGTATTCCGACCCCGACTCATTCGCCGTCAGTCAAAGGGTAGCTAAAATA
>CATWXC010000004.1:0-195103 GCA_958365315.1 uncultured Collinsella sp. | reverse complement strand
CTTAATCTTGGACTTCTCGCGCCAGTCTAAAATCAGGCGCACGATCTCGTGGTCGCGGGCAAGGTCGCTCAACACCTTGGCGTTGGTCGAATAGTAGCCGCGCTTAGTCTTCTTGAGGCCCTTGGTCGGAAGCCCCATCACATCAAAGAGCACGTGCGACAGCTGCATGGGACTGCCAATATTAAAGGTCTCGTCACCTGCCAGGTCGCGAATGCTGCGCTCAACCTCGGCAATCTGGGTCGCCAGACCCTCGGACAGATTGCGCAGGCGGTCGGGGTCCACGAGCATGCCCGCGCGCTCCATCTTGGCAAGCACCGGCACGAGTGGCATCTCGATGCCATCGAACACGTTGGCGGCGTTCTCGCGGGCCATGCGGTCACGCAGCGGTGTGACCAGCGCCAGCGTTAAGGCCGCCGTGCGAGCGGCGGGCGCAGGAGCGTCCTCCCCAGCACCCTCTGCGCCGCGCGCCGCAGGCAGCGCCATCTGCAGATAGGTATCGGCCAGATATGCCTCATCGAACTCGGAGCGGTCGGAATCCAGCAGGTAGGCAGCGACCACGGTATCGAAGATACGCGTGGAATCGGCTGCCAGCGGATCCATGAGCTCGGGCTCAGAGGAATCGATGGGCGAAAGCTCGTGCAACAGCGCCTTCATGTCCGGGCTCGCCACGCGGCCCTCCATAAACAGACGCGCGAGCACGCCGGCAATCACGCCGTGGGCGAAGTTGAAGCCCTCAACCTCAGCCGCCGCACCGCTGTCGCCCTCCTCGAGCGCGAACAGGCCCTTGGACGTCGCCAGCCACAGCGTGCGCGTCAGTCCAAAGAGCGCGCCCTCTTCCTTGTCGTCGTCCACCACGGCGGCGACCCACTCGTCGGCATCAATCGCGCGGGAAATCTCAGCCGCAACGGCACCAAGCGCGTCAGCATCGCCCGCGGCCGCGCGAACCATCGTAGGCATCTCAAACACACTGGAGGCAGCAGCCCCGCCCTCGCCGCCGATCAGCGCCAAGAAACGGTTCTGCATGGCGGTGATACCAAGCGTACCCAGCGCCGCGGAAACCTCATCGGCAGAAAACGTCGGGAAGGACGTCGCCTCAAAATCGAGTTCAACAGGCGCATCGGTGCGGATGGTCGCCACCTTACGGCTCAGCAGCGCGTCGTCGATGTGCGCGCGCAGGTTTTCGCCCATTTTGCCCTTGACCTCGTCGGCATGTGCGATGACCTCGTCCAGGCTACCGTACTGTGCAATGAGCGCGCTCGCCTTTTTGGGGCCGATGCCCGGCACGCCGGGGATGTTATCGGACGTGTCGCCCTTCAGACCATAAAAGTCGGGCACGAGCGCCGGCGTGATGCCGTGATACAGATCGTCCACGCTCTCGGGCGTCATGATCGCCACGTCGGACAGGCCCTTGCGGGTCGAGACCACGTTGACGTGCTCGGTCACGAGCTGATACATATCGCGATCACCGGTCACCAGCAGCATGTCACAGCCGGCCTGCTCGCCCAGGCGCGCCATAGTGCCCAGGATGTCATCGCCTTCCCAGCCCTCGGACTGCAAAATCGGCACGTTGAGCGCGGCGAGCAGCTCCTTAATCATGGGAAACTGCGCGTGCAGATCGGGGTCCATGGGCGGGCGCTGAGCCTTGTACTGCGGCAGCATCTCCATGCGCACGCGCGGCTTGCCCTTGTCAAACGCCACAACAACGCCGTCGGGATTAAAGGCGTCAATCATCTTGAGGAACATATTCAAAAAGCCAAAGATCGCGTTGGTGGGACGACCGTCCGGCGCGTTCATGGTGGGCGGCACGGCGTGGAAGGCGCGGTGCATGAGCGAGTTGCCGTCGATGACGGCAAAGGTACGGCGCTTGTCAGACATATTGAATACCTCGCTTTGGGCTGGGCACGTTTGCTCACTCCAGTTTACACGCTCCCCGCCCCGCGGCCACTGCACATCAGGCTTCCCTGCCGCCGCGCGCCCGCGCGTGATACGATGGCTCACGGTACATCAACCAGCACGATCGATCCGAAAGGAGCCTGCGTCATGGAGCGTCCCTGCGCATGGAAAAAGTACACGCCACAGCAGATCGAGGAGCTCGAGGAGCTTTGCCGCGGCTATAAGCAGTTTTTGAGTGAGAACAAGACCGAGCGCCTGTGCGTCAAGACCGGTATCAAGATGGCCGAGGAGGCGGGTTACGTCAATCTGGAGACCGTGATCGCCGAGGGCCGCGCGCTCAAGGCCGGCGACAAGGTGTACGCCGCCAATCACGGCAAGGACCTCATGCTCGTCAACCTGGGCACTGCCCCGCTCGAGCAGGGCTTTAACATCCTGGGCGCCCACGTGGACTCGCCGCGCCTGGACCTTAAGCAGAACCCCGCCTTCGAGGCCGGCGACATGGCCTACCTCGACACGCACTACTACGGCGGCGTCAAGAGCTACCACTGGGTCGCTTCCCCGCTTGCACTCGTGGGCGTCATCTGCAAAAAGGACGGCACCACCGTCGACATCAACATCGGCGACAAGGCGGACGACCCGGTCTTCACCATCTCCGACCTGCTGATCCACCTCTCGAGCGAGCAGATGGCCAAGCCCGCCAAGGACGCCGTCGACGCCGAGATCCTCGACGTGATCGTGGGCGGCCGCCCCGTCAAGTTCGATGAGGACGACAAGGACGCTCCCAAGGAGCCCGTCAAGCAGATGTTCCTGGATATCCTCAAGGAGCAGTATGACGTCGAGGAGGAGGACTTCCTCTCCGCCGAGATCGAGGTCGTGCCCGCCGGCCCGGCCCGCGACATGGGCCTCGACCGCTCCATGATTCTGGGCTATGGCCACGACGACCGCGTCTGCGCCTATCCGTCCATGCTCGCCCAGATCAACGTCGCCAACGTGGAGCGCACGAGCATCACACTCATCGTCGACAAGGAGGAGATCGGTTCCGTGGGTGCCACCGGCATGACGAGCCGCTTCTTCGAGAACACCGTCGCCGAGATCATGACGCTCGCCGGCGAGGATAGCCCGCTGGCCCTGCGCCGCGCGCTCGCCCGCAGCCGCATGCTTTCCTCCGACGTGTCCGCCGGCTTCGACCCGGGCTACGCCGGCAAGTTCGAGACCAAGAACGCCGCCTTCATGGGTCGCGGCTTGTGCTTTAACAAGTACACGGGCAGCCGCGGCAAGGGCGGATCTAACGACGCCGACGCCGAGTACGTGGCCCTCGTCCGCGACATCATGGACGAGGCCGGCGTGGACTTCCAGACCTGCGAGCTCGGTCGCGTCAACGCGGGCGGCGGCGGCACCATCGCCTACATCATGGCCAAATACGGCATGAACGTCATCGACTCCGGCGTTGCCGTCCTGTCCATGCATGCCCTGTGGGAGGTCGCCAACAAGGCCGATATCTACGAGGCCTATCGCGGCTACAAGGCCTTCATCGAGCGCGCCTAACCAACCCTTCATCAGTTGCGGTGAAATACGGACTAAACTGGCCCATAAACGGCCAAAACAGACCGTATTCCACCGCAACTTCCTTTTTGGCAGAGGAGAGTCCATGCTGCAGGTCATCATTTCGCCCGCCAAGCAGATGCGCGCGGCCCAAGATGCTTTTGAAGTCCTGGGCATTCCACCCTTTGTGCGCGAGACAGCTCGCCTCCACCGCGCACTGCTAGATATCGAGCGGAATGAAGGCAGCGGCGGCCTGCAGGCGCTGTGGAATGTGAGTGACAAACTGCTGGGGCCTTGTCTCAACACCCTGCATGAGTTCGGGCCCATCCTGAAAAACGGCGATCTCGACAATCCCGCACTCGCCCGTCACCTCTCCCCCGCCGTCATGTCCTATCACGGCATTCAATACCAGAGTATGGCGCCCGAGGTGATGGATTCCGCGCAGCTCGCATGGCTGCAAGACCATCTCTGGATCCTCTCGGGCCTTTACGGATGCGTACGCCCCTTTCATGCCGTCGAACCGTATCGGCTGGAGATGGGCGCGAAGCTCGCCGTTGACGATGCCCGAGACCTCTACGCGTTTTGGAGCGACAAGCTCGCACGGGCCATCGCTCCGGCGGGCTCTTACACCACGATCGTCAACCTTGCCAGTGTGGAGTACGCCAAGGCCGTTCTACCCCATCTCGCAGGCGACGCCACAACCGTCACATGCCTCTTTGGCGAGGGCGTCCGCAACGGCAAGCCCATCCAGCGCTCGACCGCCAGCAAAAAGGCGCGAGGCTCGATGGTCCGCTGGATGGCAGAAAACAAGCTCGAGGACGTAAGCGAGCTCACCGCGTTCGACGTTGGTTATCGCCACTTTCCCGAGCTTTCAAATAAAAACACTTTGGTCTTCCTGAACGAACAGGCCTTGTAGGACCGCTGCTACTTTTGAATGTGCTGCCTAGGCACGGCGTTTATTCCGCCAAGCCGTCGGCTTTGGCAATTTCATTTGTCGAGCCGTCCTGATAGGTAATCTTGACATGCTCCACCTCGGACACCGTAACACCCGACGGAGGCTCAAGACGCCATTCCGTCAGTGCGATATCCATCGTCGTGGGCACATCCCCTTTATCTTTGAGCTCGACTGACAGCGTCTTAAGCGACGCATCGAAGGTCACGCGCTCGATCTCTTCACCAGGAATGGAACCACCGCTTAGCTGCAGCTGGACAAATCCATCGCACGGATACCAATAGTCGCCGGGAGCTGCCACCGTGTTACCGCCAGCGACCTTCACCGTCATGATCGGTAGGCTATCATCAGCCTCGAACTCCCAGGCAGCGCCGCCGCGACCGCCAAACGTCCAGATACAAAAGGCAATCACCAGCACGGCAAGCACCGCAAAACCAATCGCGACAAGGCCATGGTGCGCGCGGCTTTCCTCGGCCGATACATCCCATTGCGTCTCTCGATATAGATGCTTGTCTTCCATGTTCGCCTCCCCACAGGCACGCTCGTTGGCCCAATCGTACCCATTCAGGCTATACTTGAGCCCATGACATAATGGGGAGCTTGTAGGACAAGACGGCAGGCTGAGACTGGGCGCGCCCGCCCTGACCCGCAAACCTGATATGGGTAATGCCAACGAAGGGAGCCGTGCCAATGAGCACACAGACCGAGCCCAAGCTCGTCACGCAAATCGACTTCGCCCGCGCCGGGCAGATCACGCCGCAGATGAAGGAAGTCGCCGAGCGCGAGCATCGCGACCCCGAGTACATCCGCGAGCGTGTGGCCGACGGACGCATCGCCATTCCCGCCAACATCGTGCACATCAAAAAGGGCATGCGCGCCTTTGGTGTCGGTGAGGGCCTGTCCACCAAGGTCAACGTAAACCTGGGCATCTCGGGCGACAAAGCCGATGCCGCCGAGGAATGGAAGAAGGTCAAGATTGCCGAGGACTTTGGCGCCGACGCCATCATGGACCTCTCCAACTCGGGCAAGACGCGCCAGTTCCGCCAGCAGCTCATCGACGAGACGCCGCTCATGGTGGGCACCGTTCCCATGTACGACGCCATCGGCTACATGGAAAAGCCGCTGGTCAAGCTTACCAAGGACGACCTGTTCGAAGTCGTGCGCGCGCACGCCGAGGACGGCGTGGACTTTATGACCATCCACTGCGGCATCAACAAGTCGGTCACCAAGACCTTTAAGGAGACCGGCCGCCTGATGAACATCGTGAGCCGCGGCGGCTCGCTGCTGTTTGGCTGGATGGAGGTCACCGGTAACGAGAACCCGTTCTATGAGTTCTACGACGAGTTGCTCGAGATTTGCCACGAGTACGACGTGACGATCTCGCTCGGCGACTCCTGCCGCCCGGGCTGCCTCTACGACTCCAACGATGCCACCGAGACCGCCGAGATGATTGAGCTGGGCAAGCTGTGCAAGCGCGCCTGGGCCGCCGGCGTCCAGGTTATGGTCGAGGGTCCGGGCCACATGGCGCTCGACGAGATCGCCGCCAATATGAAGCTGCAGAAGCGCCTGTGCCACAACGCCCCGTTCTATGTGCTCGGGCCGTTGGTGACTGATATCGGCGTGGGTTACGACCACATCACCGCAGCCATCGGCGGCGCCATCTCCGCGAGCTCCGGCGCCGACTTTCTGTGCTACGTGACGCCGGCCGAGCACCTGTGCCTGCCCGACGCCCAAGACGTGCTCGACGGCCTCATGGCCACTAAGATTGCCGCGCACGCCGCCGATATCGCAAAGAAGGTGCCGCACGCCCGAGACATGGACGACAAGATGGGCCAGGCGCGCCGCAAGCTCGACTGGGATGCCATGTGGAAGTGTGCGCTCGACCCGATTACGGGCAAGAAGCGCTACGAGGAATCCCCCGCCGCCACCGAGGGCACCTGCACCATGTGCGGCAAGATGTGCGCCGTCCGCACCGTCAACAAGGTGTTCGAGGGCACGACGATCGATCTTGGCATGGAGGATTAGCCTTTACGAGGCAATCCAGCATGCCTGCTGCAACGCCCGTCTATTGTTGACTTGTGAACAATTGCTTACATTTGCGTAAAGATTGCATCGCCCGCCCGGGTTCGGAATACAGCCGAACCGGGCATCTTTATAATGCGGGGTAAAAGACCCATTTGAATCCGACCGGACAAGGGAGCGAACATGGATCGCAGTAAAGTACCCGCCGTTCTATCCATCGCAGGATCCGATTCCAGCGGTGGCGCCGGCATTCAGGCAGACATTAAGACCATCACGGCGCACCGTCTGTATGCCGAGACGGCCATCACCGCCATCACAGCGCAAAACACACTGGGCGTCACCGCCGTGCAGGATATCTCGCCAGATATCGTCGCTGCGCAAATTGACGCCGTTTTTGACGATATCCGCCCGAGCGCCGTCAAGATCGGCATGGTTTCGTCCACCGAGATTATCGAAGTTATCGCCGACCGCCTGAGCGCATGGAACGCAACCAACGTGGTCGTCGACCCCGTTATGGTCGCCACCTCGGGCGCTCGTCTGATCGCAGAGGACGCCGCCGAAGCGCTTACGCGTCGCCTGTTCCCGCTGGCGACCGTCATCACGCCCAACATTCCCGAGGCCATGGCGCTGCTCGACTACGAAGTCGATTCCGAGCGCACGCAACAAAACGCCGCCATGCTCCTCACTCGCCGCTTTGGCTGTGCATCCCTCGTTAAGGGCGGGCATTTTGTCAACGAGGCCAACGATGTGCTAGCAGAGCCCGCGCCGCTCGATGACGAGGGTAACCACCTGGGCGATCCGCTCACCACGTGGTTCCGCCACAAGCGCATCGAGACCGACAACACACATGGCACCGGCTGTACGCTTTCGTCCGCCATCGCCTGCGCGCTGGCCCAGGGCATGGAACTTGCCGACGCCGTCAACGCCGGCAAGGCCTACCTAACCGGCGCTCTCGCCGCCGGCTTTGACATGGGCAAAGGCTCCGGCCCCGTCAACCACATGTGGCAGTACTAAGCCCCGTCCCAAAACCACCGCAAAGGGGACAGGCACCTTTGCGGTGGTTCCCACAAACATCTCGATCTATAACAGTTAGAGTCCATTTTTCGGCCCACCTGTTACAGATCGAGATATTCAAATTCCGCTGAGAAGATAATCTCGATCTGTAACAGTAACTCGGCAAAATCGACTCAAGATGTTACAGATCAAGACAAACGACCGATATCGACCTAAATAATCTCAATCTGTAACATCTAGCCCGTTTTCGGCCTAACAGCTGTTACAGGTCAAGACAAACAAACGAATCAGGCCACCGCAAAGGTGCCTGTCCCCTTTGTGGTGGCTTGGGGTCGCGCTACTCACCGAGCATGTCCTGGAGCTTGGCTGCCACGGCGTGCCCCAGGCTCTCGTGGCTTTCGGGCATCATATGCAGATAGTCGATATCGCCCGGCTCGGCAAAATCGGCGGCATTCAAAAAGTCGCAGCCAAACTGCTCGGCCACGTGCGCATAGTACTCGCCAAAATGTTCAGATGCCTCAACGGAATGCTCGTCAAAGTCGGTCATATACACATCGGCGATCTGCGGCTTGATCTTGATAGGAGCCATCAGCAGAATGTGCGGACAAGGCGCAGCGTCGGTCCACGGAAACGCGCGGACGGCGCGAATCAGTGCCATGGCGCCACGGGCGATATCGGAAGCTGTCACGTTAAAGACCGTCTTGCAGTCGTTGGTGCCCAGCATGATCACAATGGCATCCAGCGGCTTATGGGCCTCGAGCAGCATCGGAAGCGCGCGAATACCGTTGAGGTTAGTGTCCAGATGGCACATATCGTCGCGCACCGTCGTGCGGCCGTTGAGCCCCTCCTCAATCACATGCCAGCCATCGCCCAGGTCACGCTGCGCCACGCCGCACCAGCGCACATCCTGCGCATAGCGCACCGCGGTGCCATCGCGCATACCAGCCGGATCATAGCCATAGGTGTTGCTGTCACCAAAGCACAGAACGTTTTTCATCGTAAGCCCTTCCTTTAGTAAAAAGCCGACGGGAGCAGCCCTCCCGCCGGCTCGACCTATCTGTCGGCACGTACCGATTACAGGTACTTGCGCCAATCGTCATCGTCCTCGTCGTCCTCGGCAGCGGCCTGAGCCTGCTCGGCGGCACAGGCGGCCGCAGCGCGTGCGGCAACCTGGGCATAGGACTCCTCGTTGCGCTCGGGGAAGTTTGCCAGCACGTGCTCGAACTTGGCAAAATCCTCATCCCAGCGCGTAGAAGGCACGGCAAAGAACACCTGCTTGACCTTAAAGTCGCCCGATGCGAGCTCCTCGCGGAAGAGCTCTGCCACGGCCTCGGCGTCAAAGCCGTTATTGTCGCAGCCCCAAGCACCCAGCACGAGCTTCTCGCGACCCAGCTCATCGCAGATGGCAAGGACAAAGCGGATGCGGTCGCGCAGGGCATCCAACAGGGCGTCGTCGCTCACGCGGTACTCCTGGCGGGCACGCCTGACGTTGGGCGCGGCGGCAACGATTACATCGGCGTATGCGTGCACGTGGTTGCGGTCGAAGCGCACGGCGGGCACCACCAGCGCACGATTGCGGTACAGCTCGCAGTTGATGTTGCGGCGACGGTTCTCGCCGTACCACTTGCGCTGCTTGTCGAGCACGTTGTACAGGTACGAATCGGCGCAGAGCGTCGCCTCCTGGCCCAGGTAGCCCTGGATATAGCCGCCGCCCGGATTGGTAAACGAGGCAAAGGCAAGCACGGCCATATCGCAGAACTGCGCATAGCCGCGGCCGTTATCGAGGATTGCCTGCGTGGCGGAGGCATCAAGCACAGTGACCTCGGGCAGGACCGGAGCAGCCTCCTCCGCGGGCGCGGACTCAGCCTCGTCGGCCGACTCGGTGGACTCGGGTGCCGCCTCGGGCTCGACCGCAGTCTCCACCTCGGCAGTCTCCACCTCAGCGGCCTCAGCAGCCTCGACGTCCTCGGCAACCGGCTCCTCGGCAGCCGCAGCCGCCTGGGCCTTGGCCTTCATCGCCGCGACAAAACCGGCAGGCATACCATCGAACTCGCGCACGCCGGCAAGCGAACGCTCGATGTCCTTGGCGCAGGCCTCGGACACAGCCGCCACATGGCGCTCGGCGGCCTTGGCACGCGCCTCGCGCTTGGGATTGGGCTGACCCGCTCGGTTAGACCTGCGGTTACGGTTCCTGTTGTCGACATCTGCCATACGTGGCCACCTTTCCTGTCGCTGCCGCTATCGGCTTTTTCCCATCCATGATACCCCGCCACGCACAAAAAAGACGGCCCCGAAGGACCGCCTTTCGTATCGTTTTACCGTGTCCGGCAGGAAACGTCGCAACGCCGCGCTAGTCGCGACGGCCGAGAATGTTCAGGATGCGCAGGAACACGTTGACAATGTCCACGAACAGATTGGACGCCATGAGCACGGCGTTGGGCAGCGTGGGCGGCACCGTCGTGGCAACATAGGTGTCGTAGCCAATAAACCCGGCGAACACCACGATCACGATCAGGTCGGTGATGGACTGCGAAACGCTCATGAACATCAGCACGATCTCGACCAGAATCGTGGCAAGCAGGATGCCAAAGCCGATGCCATATACGCGTTGGAAAAACTTGGGGAACGTCACGCCCAAGGCGCCAAAGACAAAGGTGATTGCAGCGGTGGCGATAAAAGCGGTGTTGATGGTGGGCAGGTCATAGTTGGCAAGGCCAAACGACGCGGTCAGGCCAAAGGTGCTCGCAAAGATCACGTAACCCGCGAGCGACAGGCCCACGGACTGTTTGCTGGCAGCAGCAGACATCATGACGATGCCGACAATAGTCAGGATAAACGAGCCAAAGACCAGTGGCAGGGCGGCGCCGCTCATCATCATGCGGGCAAACGCCATGGTGCTCGTAAAGTAAGCACCGGCGCCCATGGCGCAAAAGCCCAAGAAAATGAGAGCAGACATGGCGAGATTGTACGCGCGCGGCGACATCTCCTTGGCGCGACTTGCGCCGGTCTCGATGGGGCCGTTCTGATAGCCCTGGATATCGTTCATACTTCGTCCTTTCAAAAAGCGCACGACAGCGCCGTAGGTGACAAGATTCCTGCCATTGTACCCGAATGCCGCACGTCCTTACCTACGGCGCTCGCCCTCAAGCGTACGATCAAAGGCCCAGACCCACCAACGCATCACGTGCGCCTGCGAGCCGTCCGCCCGCTCGCGCGTCTGGTCCTCCAGATACAACTCGGTCGCGTGCCCACCAAAACGCACCTTATATGTTGCCGTACGGATGCCGTGGACCATCAGGCCAAACCCAGTGGTCGAGATAATTTCGTCGATCGTAAAACAACGGCCGTCGACCCAGCAGACGGTGACCGGCACGACCTGTCCGCCCGCGAGGATGCGAGCCACGACGTCCACATACTGCTTGTGCACGCGCCGAGTTTTGCCGTCTGTCTGTCGATATTCCATGCCCCCTATTATCGAACGCATGTTTGCATGTTGTAAAGCGAACAGACTGTGGTTTTGGAGTGTCGTAGCAATCGCACGTGTCCGCATGGCGTGTTAGCAAAAAGAACACCCGCGGTCAACAGGGCTAATATTCAATTTTAGTGCCAAAAAGTTCACTTCTCCCATCAGAACTCGGTAAAGAAACCCGCAGGAGGTGATACGATTTATCATGTTTTTGTAACGTGCCTGCAAACTTCGAGAAAGCCCATATATGGACGTAACGTTCTCAACCTTCCTCGGCCAAATTGTGTCGAACCCAGTCCTTGCCGTCACCGTGATCCTCGCGTTGGGCGCCATCTTCGTCAATGGATGGACCGACGCGCCCAACGCCATCGCGACCTGCGTCACTACGCGTTGCATGCCCGCCCGCGCCGCCATTCTCATGAGCGCCGCATTCAACTTCCTCGGCGTGCTCATCATGACGCACTTTAACGCGAGCGTCGCCAACACCATCTCACATATCGTCGACTTTGGCGGAAACAGCACCATGGCGCTCGCCTGCCTGTGCGCGGCGCTGTTCTCCATCGTCGTCTACGGCGCCACGGCGTCGCGTTTTGGCATCCCCACCTCGCAAAGCCACAGCCTTATCGCCGGCCTGACCGGTGCCGCCATCGCCCTCGGCGGCGCGAACAGCGTCAACGTCCACGAGTGGATGAAGGTCATCTACGGCCTGGCGCTCTCCATCGGCCTGGGCTTTGTTATGGGCTGGGTCCTGTGCAAGCTCGTCTCGATTCTTTTCGCCGCCGCCAACAGGCGACGTGCCAATGTCTTCTTTAAATACGCTCAGATCGCGAGCGCTGCGGCCATGAGCTTTATGCACGGCGCGCAGGATGGACAGAAGTTCATCGGCGTGCTCTTTTTAGGTGTCGCCTTCGCCAACGGCCAGACGAGCGTCGGCGATGCCGGCATCCCCATCTGGATTATGTTGCTGTGCTCGGCCACCATGGGCATCGGCACCAGCGTGGGCGGCGAGCGCATCATCAAGTCCGTCGGCCAGAGCATGGTCAAGCTCGAGAAGTATCAGGGATTCTCCGCCGACCTCGCGGGCGCCGCGAACCTGCTGCTTGCCACCCTTACCGGTATCCCCGTGTCCTCCACCCACATCAAGACCTGCGCCATCATGGGCGTCGGTGCCGTCAAGCGCCTTTCGGCCATCAACTTTGGCGTGGTCAAGGACATGATGTTCACCTGGTTCTTCACCTTCCCCGCCTGCGGACTCATCAGCTTTGTCATGGCCAAGCTGTTCATGATGTTCATCTAGTCAAACCGAGCGTCCATCCGGACCGCAATACCTCGCCCACCCGACTTCGCCTCGAAAGGACCCACTCATGGCAAAGAAACCCGATTCGTTCTACTTCGACAACTACGTCGCCTGCGCCGACCTTGCCGTCCAGGCCGCTGAGCTGCTCACCAAGATTTTCGAGAACTTCGATCCCGCAAGGATTCACGATATGCTCAACAAGATGCACGCGATCGAGCATGCGGCCGATAAGAAGCACCATGAGCTTGAGGACGCTCTGCTCACGGCCTTTATCACCCCGCTTGAGCGCGAGGACCTGGACCTGATGAGCTGCTCGCTCGACACCGTGCTCGACCGTATCGAGGGCGTCGTGCAGCGCGTCTACTTCACCAACATCCAGAGCATCCATCCCGATGCCATCGTGATCGCCCACAAGGTGACCGACGCCTGCCGCGCCATGAAGGACCTGATGGTCGAGCTGCCCAACTACCGCAAGTCCAAGACCCTGCGCGAACTCGTCATCCAGATCAACACGATCGAGTCCGAGGCCGACGAGCTCTACATCAACGCTATGCGCAACCTGCACGTCAACGGCAAGGACCCGCTCGAGGTCATCGCCTGGCGTGACGTTTACGCCTTCCTGGAGTACTGCGCTGACTGCTGTGAGAATGTGGCCGATGTCGTGGATTCGATTGTCATGAAGAACAGTTAATTAGCGGTACGCATCCCACCGGCGAAGGCCCGGCACCTATTTGCTTTCTCACTCCGGCTGCACGGCAGAGTCGTTCGAAAGTAAATAGGTGTCGGGCCTTCGCCTTACGTACCACCATTGGAACTTTGGCTGATAGTTTTAGCGCAATGGGGGTTTGACTGAAGGGACCTTTGGTACCCGTTCGGATACTTTGGCCCTTGATGAGCGTTTGGCTGATTGCTGCTTTGGGTACTCTTTGGGTTACTTTGGGTTTGTTTGATTTTTAATTGTAGGAGGGCTTGTATGTCTTATTTGGATCTGGCTCGGTCTCGGTATTCTTGTCGTTTGTTTGAGGACCGTCCTGTGGAGCAGGCTGTGGTGGATGCCATTGTTGAGGCTGGGCGTATTGCTCCTTCTGCTTGTAATAATCATCCAACCCGCGTGATGGTGCTTGATACTCCGGAGCTTCTGGAGAAGGCTGCTGCTTGTCAGCCTCGATTTGCTCGTGATGGGTCTATCTTTGGGGCTCCGCTTATCTTTCTTATCTGCAGCGTTACCGACGATGCTTGGGTGCGCCCTTATGACCAGATGAACTCCAGTGCCATCGACACCTCGATTGTTTGCGATCAGATGATGATGGAGGCCGAGGAGCAGGGCCTGGGTACGTGCTGGGTGTGCCATTTTAAGCCCGAGGTGGCCTGTGAGCAGTTCAGCCTGCCCGAGGGCACCTATCCCTATCACATGCTCGTCTGCGGCTATCCTGCCGACCATATCGCCGATCCTGAGCATCGCGAGGCCCGCACCATTCCCCTCCCCGACTTCCTCCTCAAGTAGATTTTTGGGACATGCCTTAAAATCCACCTTTGACCATGCGCCCTTCGCCGAGTCCTGTGCCCTCAAACGCAGGACTCGGCGTTTTGTTTTGCAGGCTGCATACAGCCACAAAAAAGGACCCGCAAGCTGCGGGCCCTTTCTAGGCGCTACATGATAGCTGGATGTTAGTCCAGGTCGTCGGCGGCGAAGTTGTCGATCGGTGCGAAGGGATCGGCAACGGGGATAACCGGCTCGGCGACGGGCAGCGGCTCGGCAGCGGGAACGGTCACAGCCGGAGAAGCGGCGGAACCGACCGGCGTAGAAGCCATGAGATCGGACGGGAAGGAGTTCTGAGCATCGTCCATGAAGTGCTGGATGAGCTTGAGGTACTCGGCCTTAAACTCCTCGCGGGAAGCCTTAAGACGGTCGATCTCCTCAAGCTCGGCCTGCTTCTCGGTCAGGGCCTGGCGGATGACCTCGCGGGCCTTGGCGTCGGCCTCGTTACGGATACGGTCAGCGTTCTCGTTGGCGTCGTTGACGATGCCCTCGGCGGTCTGCTGGGCAGCAATCAGGGCAGCGGAAATCTGGCGCTCCTGAGCGGAGAAGTCGGGTGCAGGAGCGGCCACAGGGGCGGCGGGAACGGCCTGTGCGGCAGCGTCCTGAGCCTGAGCAAGCTGGGCCTGCGTATCGGCGAGCTGCTGCTCGGTGGCGGTCAGACGACCCTTAAGATCGACAATCTTGGCGAGCATGGCATCGACCTCAGAGGACAGGGTCTCCAGGAAGACGTCGACCTCGGCGGGATCGTAGCCGCGCTTGGCCTCAGAGAAGGTCTGAGCCTGAATGTCAGCAGGGGTAATAGCCATAACAAGTTCTCCTTTATCTTCGCCTTGGCGCCGTGCGCCCGACGTGAGTTACTAAGCCAGTTTTATATGAGTATACCTATAAGAAGTTGCAGAACCAGCTTCTGCACCAACTGCAACGCAATAATCGCAACGACCGGTGAAAAATCGACGCCGCCCATGGGTGGGATAAACCGGCGGAACAAATTGAGCCACGGGCCGCACACGCTATCGAGGACGGCGGCGATATCCTGTAGCAATCCGCCCTGCTTCATAGGGATCCACGTCATAAGGCAGTAAACCACGATGAGAGTGGAGTAAAAGTTGAACAGCGTATTGACCAGCTGGACAATGGTGTAGATGTTGATGAGAATCTCCTCGTCTTGTCTTTACTTAAGGTAGCCGTCGGCACGGAGCTTTTTGAGGTCCGAATCCTTGACCTCGCAACCGGCGGGCAGCACCATAAACACGCGATCGCCCACCTCTTTGACGGTGGCACCCAGGCCGCAGGCAAAGCCGTAGGAGAAGTCCAGGACGCGCTTGGCGACCTCGGTACGAACGCCCACAAAAATCAGCGCGACAGGCTGCTTGGTGCGCACGCGGCGCACGACGGTCTCCACGTCGTCATAGCTCTCGGGGCGCAGGACATAAGCCGGCAGCTGCGGCGTAGCGTTGATGATGTTGCTCGCATACGCCGAGGCATCGCTCGGTGAGGGAGCAGGTGCGGGGGCAGCAGCGCGGGCGCGTGTGCTCTCGGCATAGCTCGACGGCGTGTCGTAGGCACCGGGACGATAACCGCCCGCAACCGTCTCCTGCGAGCGCGATGGCGGGTTGTAGGTCGTAGCATGGCGAGAATCATCGCCGACCAGCTGACCGGAGCGTGTGTACACGGCCACCGACTCGGCCTCGCCGCGGCGCGTCTGACCCAACAGGCCGTTGCTCGGCTCATCCTGGGTGTAGAAGCCCTCGCCCGAGGCACCGCTGTAACCGTTGTTCTGGTAGCCGTCGTCATAGCCGTCATCGTAGCCGTAGTCGTCGTCCTGACCATAACCCTGGTCGTAACCCTGCTGGCCGCCCAGGTGCATCTTATTTTTAATCTCGTCAAGGAAGCCCATGGTTGTGTCCTCTCGCGGTTTAGTGCAGGCGCTCCGATAATCAGTGCGCACTTCAGAGCCTTATTTTACTGCAAACTCCGGGCTAAATACTACCCTGCCCAGGCGAATGAGCGTAGAGCCTTCCTCAAGGGCAGGCTCAAAGTCCTCGCTCATGCCGCAGGAAAGTTCGGGCAGGCTCAGGTCGGAGTGGGTCGCCTCAAGCTCATCCCTTAGCTCGCGAAGTCCGGCAAAGGTGCGGCGCGCCACATCCTTATTCCCCCGGGGTGCCATAGTCATAAGGCCCTGCACACAAATTCCCTCAAGCTCCGCAAGCTCACCTGCGGCGTCTCGAACCTCGTCGGGCGAAAAGCCGCCCTTGGACTCCTCGCCGCTCACATTGACCTCGATCAGCACGCGCTGGGGGCCGAAGAGCTCGCCCGCCTCAATCTTGCGGACCGCACGGCTCGAGATAGCCTGAGCCAAATGCAGCGAGCTTACCGAATGAATCAGCTCGGCCGAGCCCAGAACCGCATTGATCTTGTTGGTCTGCAGGTTGCCGATCATATCGAAGCGCACCTCGGGTAGCTCCGGATGCTCCGCGAGGCCCGCAAGCTTGCGAACGAGCTCCTGCGGGCGGTTCTCGGCAAAATGGCGATACCCCACCTGAATAGCGGCAACGGTCTCATCGACGCCAACAGTCTTGGAGACGGCAATCAGGCGCGCGGCATCGTGGGGACGGCCCGCGCGATCGAGTGCCGCATAAAAACGCTCCAGAATCTGCTCGCGGCGAGCGCGCATCAAGTCCAAATAGTTATCCATTGCCAATCGCCTCCGCTGACAGCCAAACAAGTAGTCCCATGCTAACGCAAGAGCGCGGCCTCGCATGTGCAAGGCCGCGCTCACTTAGGTATTTACAATCTTTCGACGAACGGGGCCGCCCTACTCCTCGTCGTCCTCGGCGTCGTCCTCGTCCTCGAGGTGCTCGAGTAGGTAGCGGAGACCCTCGCTCACCTCGTTAGCGGGCACTTTGGCAACATAGTGCGCATCGACGGCAGGCCTCATGATGACGCCCTCGCCCGAAGGCACGCGCATGCTCTCAAGCTCATCCTCGTCCGTACGGGCGATATCGCCGGCAGTCATACGCTGTCCGGTCAAAAGGAAGGTCAGACGGCAGGCGGCATCGATCGAAATCGAGGCGATGCGATCGAGATAGCGCGAGACCATGATGGCGCGGCGCAGGTCGTCATAGTTGCTGTCGTCGTCCATAAAATCGCCCGTGTCCATGCGGTTAAAGGTGCGGAAGAACTTCTCGTACGCCGCATGCACCGGCTCGTCCTCGCCGGCCAGGTTGCAGATGATGGACATGTCGTTGGTGACGAGCGCGGAAAGTGACGAACCCAGCACCTGGTAAACAGCCTCGGCCTCGGCCTCGACCGTAGCGACGAGTTCCTGGGGCAGCGAGATGTCGGCCTTGACCATGTGACGCGTGGCGCGGCAGATCTGGCGAACCTTATCGGTCATGCGCTGCAGGTTAAAGTCGACGTAGATGATTGTCTGCAGCAAGCGGAAGTCGGAGGCGACCGGCGACTGCGTAGCGATCAGGTTGTAGCACACGGCCTCCAAGTTGGCGCAGCGCGCATCGATCGAGAGCGTGCGCTTCTTGGTCTTGGTGGCGAGCTTGCGATCGTCGGTCACATAGGCCTTCACGGCGTCGTGAAGCGCCAGGTCTACAGCCTCGTAGATGCTCAGCATCTCGTGACGGGCTTCGATGAGCTGACGGGAAAACAGTTTGCGCATGGTTCACTCCAATCAGTTGGGTGCGGTCATGCCGCCCGCACAGTGAATACGCACCGGACCAGGTCCGATCGGCTTGGGACTAGTCGCACCGATCAGCCAAAGCGGCCGGTGATATAGTCTTCCGTCCGTGAATCCACCGGGCTGGTGAAGATCGCGTCGGTTTGACCATACTCGATGAGCGTGGCGGGCTCGCCGGCAACTTCCTGCAAGAAAAATGCGGTGTAGTCGCTAATACGAGCGGCCTGCTGCATAGAATGCGTGACGATGATGATCGTCATCTCGGGCGCCAGCTCGGCCATCAGATCCTCGACCTTGGAGACGGACGTGGGGTCGATGGCGGAGCAGGGCTCGTCCATCAGAAGGACATCGGGCTGCACCGCAAGCACACGCGCAATGCACAGACGCTGCTGCTGACCGCCCGAGAGCGCCAAACCGTCCTTGTTGAGCTGATTGGATACCTCTTTCCAGAGGTTGGCGCGCTTGAGCGATTCTTCCACGATGTCATCGAGGTCGCTTTTGCTAGTCACGCCCTGCAGACGAGGGCCAAAAGCGACATTCTCGTAGATGGATTTGGGGAACGGGTTGGGCTGCTGAAAAATCATGCCCACGCGACGGCGAAGGTCGACCGGGTCGACGCCCTCGGCATAGATATCGTTGCCGTCGAGCGTCATGGTGCCCTCGACGCGGGTGCCCTCGATCAGGTCGTTCATACGGTTGATGCAGCGCAAAAACGTCGATTTGCCGCAGCCCGAAGGACCGATAAACGAGGTGATGGCGTTTTTGGCGATGTTGAGGTCGAGCCCCGTCAGCGCATGAAAGTCACCGTACCAAAAGTTGAAATCCTTGGCCGTGATGGCCGCTTGCTCCGGCGTGGGAGCGGACTGATAGACGGACATGGGACTCCTTAACTAGCGGCGTTTGCGCGACAGATAACGCGCAAACAGGTTGAAGGCCAGAATAATCGCCATCAGCAAAAGCGCAGTGCCGTAGGCTGCGTTCATGTTGATGCCGTCATTGGCAAGCAGATACAGGTGAACGGTCATGGGACGACCGGAATCGAGCGGCGAAATAGGCAGGTTGATGGCCTGACCCATGGTGTAGAGCACCACGGCGGTCTCGCCGATGGCGCGGCCGATGGCAAGCACGATGCCGGTGGCGATGCGGCCAAAAGCCGAAGGAAGCACGATCTTGGAGACGACCTGCCACTTGGTGGCACCCAGGCCATATGCACCCCAACGGATATAGCGCGGAACGGCGCGGATTGCCTCCTCGGTGGTACGCATGACAATAGGCAGCATCAGAAGTGCCAGCGCCAGGGCGGCCGAGACCATCGAAAGGCCCAGACCCATAGCCTCGACAAACAAGGCGTAGCCAAAGAGGCCCATAACGATGGAGGGTACCGAGGCCAGGGCATCGGCAGCATAGCGAATGATGTCGACAATCTTGCCCTGCTTGGCGTATTCGGCCAGATAGACCGCAGCCAGGACGGCAACCGGCGTGCAGATGAGCATGGCGAGCGCCGTCACGTAGACGGTCGAGACGATCGTGGGCCAAATGCCACCCTCGGCGTTTACGCCCTGCGGCCAGCCAAAGATAAAGTCGAGCGAGATATGCGGCAGGCCGTTGATGACCACGTAGGCGATGATGGCGATCAGCACCAGCGTGGTGATATAGGCCGCGGCGCGAAACACGCCGAGCATGATCTTGTTGGAGAGGTCCTTGTTGATGCGGCCCTTCTTGCCATGGGAAAGGGCACGCTTGATGCGCTCGCGCGACGAGGTCGTATCGACCGTCGTGTCAACGGAATCGGACATAGCCTACCCCCTCTTCTTGGAAATCAGGCGGACGATACCCACCAGTGCAGCGGAGATGATAAACAGGACAACGCCCATGCCAAACAGAGCCGAGCGGTGCAGGCCCGAGGAATAACTCATATCGAGCGCGATCTGACTCGTGAGCGTTGAGATAGGGCTCGAGATGCTATCCGGAATAACCGGGGCGTTGCCCACGACCATCAGTACGGCCATGGTCTCACCGATGGCGCGACCCATACCCAAAACGATGGCGTCCACAATGCCCAGCTTGGCGGCCGGCAGCACGACTTTGTAGATGGTCTGCCACTTGGTGGCACCCATGGCATAGGATGCCTCACGAATGCCCATGGGAATGGAATTGAGGGCATCGATGGTGAGCGTGGTGATGGTGGGAACGATCATGATGGCGAGCACGAACCACGCCGTCAGCGCGCCAAAGCCAAGACCGCCGGTCAGCTGCGCGATAAACGGACGGATGATGACCATGCCAAAGAAGCCGTAGATGATGGAGGGGATGCCCGCCAGCAGGTCGACGGCGGGGCTGATGAGCCTGCGCACGCGCTTGCTGGCGATCTCGACCAGATACACAGCCGTGCCCACACCCAGGGGCACACCCATGGCGAGCGCACCGACAGTCACCAGACCAGAACCCGCCAGCAGCGACATAATGCCGTAGTGGCCCTCAGAGGGTGCCCATGTAAAGCTAAAGAAGTCCGCCAGGCCGATGTCGGTAAAGACCGGCAGCGCCGAGTACGTGGTAAAGACAAAAATCAGGATGACGGTGACGACCGCCAAGAACGCGCAGGCAAAGAAGATCCACTGCAGCGCCTTCTCCTTAAGATAGGTGCTGCGCGACACCAACGCCAACTCACGCTTTTTGGGCACCCGGGTCTCCTGCTCAATCTGGGGGGTTTCCTGTGCTTCCACGCTACTCACTCCCCTTTCCGTCGTTGGTGACGGGAATAAAGCCCGCCTCGCGAATCTGCTTGTCCATCTTTTCGGACGTCACATAGTCGATGTAATCCTGCGCCTGCTGCGAAGGCGTCCCCTTCACAAAGAAGTAAAGGTCACGCGAGATGGGATAGCCGCCACTTGCGACCGTCTTCTCGGATGCCTCGACATGGTTGACCGAAACAGCCTTGACCGAGGTCTTGGCGTTGAGGCTCTCGACAAAACCCAGCGAGATGTAGCCAATGGCGCCACGCGAGCGAGACACGACATCGCGCACCTGGCCCGTGCCCGAAAGAACAGCCGAGCGGCGATCGAATGGCGTGCCGTCCATCACGATAGTGCGGAAGGCCTCGCGCGTACCGGACGCCTCGTCGCGGTTGATAACCTGAATCTTCAGGTCCTCTCCGCCGACTTCTTTCCAGTTGGTGATCTTGCCGGCGTAAATATCGCGGAGCTGCTCGGTCGAGAGATTATCGACCGGGTTGTCGTCGTTCACGATGACTGCAATGCCGTCGTGCGCGATAACGATAGGCGTCAGACCCAGGTCTTGCTCATCGGCGTTGAGGCCACGAGAGGAGCTGGCGATATCGGCGGTGCCGGCGCTAACAGCTTCGATGCCAGCAGATGAGCCAAGGCCGGAGACGAGCACGTCGGTGCCGGTCTCCTCTTTAAAGCCCTCGGCCGCGATCTCGGCAATGGGAAGGCACGTCGTAGAGCCGGCAACGGTGATGGAAGAGGTAGAAGATCCCGAGGAGCAGGCGCACAGCGTGAGCGTGAGCACTGCCGCGCTCAGGACCGATGCGATCTTTCTCATAGCATCACGCCGATCGCAGCATGGCGCCCACAGGTCCCGCCCTCGTTGCGATAGGAATAAAAGCGGTCGTTTTGACGCACGGTGGAAAGTTTGGTGTCCACAATGCCATTCACATCGACACCGGCATCCACCAGCGCCTCGCGAATGGCGGCGGAAAGATCGAGCATACGGGAAGCGGTAGCATCGATGCACGCGAACTCGGCGGCAAAGCGATCCATAAGTTCTTGGGACACCTCATACTCGTCACCCAGGATATGGGGCCCAATATAGGCAGAGATGTCCTCCGGCGTGCAGTCAGCCGCCTCGCAGAGTGCTTGGCTGGCCTTGGCGGAAATGCGCGCAATCGTGCCCTTCCAGCCAGAATGCACCACGGCAAAGCCGTTGGGAGCCACCAGCACCACGGGAACACAATCGGCAAAGCAGAGCATCACGGGCACCTCATGGGCCGTACAGACGATGGCATCGCAGCCCTCGGCAATCTGTTCGCGAATGTTCTCGAGATCGTCGGCGCCGTTCGAGGTCACCGTCACGACATGGTCGCCGTGCACCTGATTGGGAACAAGCAGATTATGCTCGCACTCAGCGGCGCCTATGGCTTCGAGCGCTCGACGACGATTTTCTTGAACAGCAAAGGGGTCATCGCCTACATGCGAGCCCAGGTTGAGCGAGGAGTACGCATCTTCGGAAACGCCACCGGTGCGCTCGGTAAAGGCAAAGCGAACATCGAGCGTCGCGCCCTCTACCAACGTAACTCCATCATGGTCGACACGCGAAACGTTGTCCGCACGTGCTGCCATACTAAAGCCTCCTATTACAACAAGTACCGCGGCGTCGCCGCGCAGTCCGTGTTTATACGGCTGTCATACTTCTTTAAAAGGATACCCGCAGCGGTAGGGGCCAAACGTAAAGGGAACGTAAGGAGATTGGAGGCTTTCGTTTACAAACGAGAAACAAAAAGGGCGCATCCATACGGACGCGCCCCTGTGCAAAACAATGCGAAGAACGACTTAGAAGCTGCCACGCTTGAGGAAGTCGGGAAGCTCAAACTGATCGTTGCCAAAGTTGGGCAGCTCGGTACCACCGACGTTGCGAGTCGGGGCAGCCTGAGCGGGGCTGGCAGCCGGAGCGGTGCGCTGCGGCTCAGCGGAAGCAGCGGCCTTGCTCTGGGACTGCTGAGCAGCGAAGAGCTCGTCCTGACGGTTGACGTTGGAGTCGGAGAAGCCCGTAGCGATAACGGTGATGCGCACCTGGTCGCCCAGGGACTCGTCAACAACGGTACCGAAGATGATGTTGGCCTCGGGGTCGACGGCATTGGCGACAACGTCGGCGGCGTCGCTGATCTCCTGAATGCCCAGGTCCTTGGAGCCGGCGATGGAAAGCAGGACACGCGTGGCGCCATCGATGGAGCTCTCGAGCAGCGGACTGGAGATGGCCTGCTGGGCAGCGTCGACGGCACGGGTATCCCCAGAAGCGGTACCGATACCCATCATGGCGGTACCGGCCTGCTTCATGATGGTCTTAACATCGGCGAAGTCCAGGTTGATGATACCCGGGACGGTGATGAGGTCGGTGATGCCCTGGGTGCCCTGGGAAAGGACGCCATCGGCAATTGCGAAGGCCTCGAGCATCGTGGTCTTCTTCTCGGCGATGTCGAGCAGCTTGTCGTTAGGGATAACGATCATGGTGTCGACGCAATCGGAGAGGGTCTTGATGCCCTCCTCGGCGCTCTTCTTGCGCTTGCGACCCTCGAAGGTGAAGGGCTTGGTCACGACGGCGACGGTCAGCGCGCCGACCTCGTTCATTGCGATATCGGCAACGATGGGAGCAGCGCCGGTACCGGTACCACCGCCCTCGCCGCAGGTGATGAACACCATATCGGCGCCAGCGAGCGCCTCGGCGATATCGTCGCGGGACTCATCGGCAGCCTTGCGACCAACCTCGGGGTTGGCGCCGGCGCCCAGGCCGCGGGTAAGGTCGGTGCCGATGTGCACCTTGATATCGGCATCAGAGATCGCGAGTGCCTGAGCATCGGTGTTGATGGCAACAAACTCGACGCCGCGGATGCCCTCTTCGATCATTCGATTGACCGCGTTGGTACCGCCGCCGCCGACGCCGACCACCTTAATGACGGCAAGGTAGTTGTTGATCTCTGTCTCGTGCATGTCGGTCCTCCGAACAAAGGTTATAGCCATAGCATGGGTTGACCCCTGCGCACATTAACCTTCAGGTTGAAAGTAAATGCAAAGGTAAACCGTATTATGTTTGCACATTATGAACGTATCAGTCAAATAATTGACCGTGAAAACCAAACAAACCAGATAAACGGCGTGGTATGGCCCCTCAACAAAGCCGTTTAGGATGCTAGGCGGTCGGTGCGTTCCTAAACGTGTAGTTGCCTGGAGAGCGCACATTGATATAGGTTACGCCCTCTACCTGCGAAAGCAGCTTGGTCACGATGCGTTCTTTCTTGGCGATATCATCCGAATCGCCCAGCGACACCTCGACGCCGTTGTCGAGATTTGCCGAGATAGCCTCAACGGAAGGCGTGGAAATATCCTTCACCTGGCCCAAGAACTCGCTCGAAAAACCGCGTGCGTAATCCAGACCGGCCTTGACGGCCTTGGAGCTCACCGCCCGACCCGAAACCGGTGCGACATCGGCCGAGACGTCAGTCAACAGCACGGCGCCGTAGTGCTTGGCAAGCGCCAGGGCCGCATCGATGCCGGTCAGGGTGTTGGCACCCTCCCCCGATGTAATGACGTTCCCCTGGTCATCCACCTCGACAGACGTCGACAGCGGAGCGATCCAGGTGTCATCGTCTCCGATAGCCCAGGCAAGGTCGTCGGAGCTGATATACGCAATGGCGGTAACTTTACGCTCCGTCGGCGTGATGATAAGCGTATGGGGAAACTGACGCTGGACATCCACGCCCGAGACCCACGGGTTTTGCTTGAGGCCCTCGGTAATCTGATCGGGATCCACGTTAAAGAGCGACGTGTTCTCGGGAAGACTGATGAGCTGCATGGCGTCGTGCTTGGTCACATGCTCGCTGCCATGAATCTGAATATCGGTGGCGGCGAACAGGCCGGAGTTGATGACGACGATGGCAACAATGGCAAGTACGGCCACGGCTGCCAGGATGCCGCCCGCGATCTTGCCTTTACCCTTCATGGCGGAAGCAGCGTCGGTCGTCTTGCTTGCCATGGCACCCAGCGATGACAGAGGATTGATGCCCCTTTTTGCCGAAGACGCCTTGGTGGCGGGTACCGATGTCAGTGAACGCGGCTTAGCGCCAGCCAACGTACGGCCGGCATGCGGCGCACGAGCTCCCAGCGAAGGCTTGGTCGTCGCCATGGGTCGGGAGGTCTTGGTGCCCATCGCCGGCTTGGGCGTCACCGAAGGACGCGGAGCCGGACGACTCGTCTTTTTAGAAGCGGGGCGTCCCCCCAGCTGCGAGCCGACGACCGGGCGCTTGGCAGGACGAACGGGCCCAACAGACTTGGAGGGCATGGCGGGCTTATGTTGAGGCTGGGCAGGTGCGCCGGAACGCCCTCCGGCGCGGCGGAAGGTTGGTTTCGATGCTCTAGAAGCCGAGGAATTTAACTTCCGGTCTGAGCTCGATGCCATACGCCTCCCTCACCTTTCCGTGCACATGCCTGATAACCGCGGCCACGTCATCGGCCGAGGCGGTTCCGTTATTAACGATAAAATTAGCGTGTACGGGCGAAACTTCCGCACCGCCAACCGAAAAACCCTTTAATCCACAATCCTCAATCAACTTGCCCACGCTTGCATCGGGCGGGTTGCGAAAGACCGATCCGCAGGATGCACGGCCCATGGGCTGCGTGCGCTTGCGGCGCGTCAGGTACCGCTCCATGCGCTCGCGAATGTCGGCCTTGGGCGCGGGCTTGAGTTTAAGCACGCACTCGAGAATGATCTCATTACGCGGCAAGCTGCACTCGCGATACCCCCAAGCGATCTCGGACCCTGCATAGTGCTTAATACCGGACGCCGGATCAAACGTGACCACGTCCTCGATAAGGGAACCGATCCACTCGTTCCGCGTACCTGCGTTCATGGACACGGCGCCGCCGACCGAACCGGGAATACCGACCGCGAACTCAAGGCCCGAAAGCCCGCGCGACAAGGCGTCGTTGACCAAACGCGCGAACATCACGCCCGCACCAACGGTCAGCGTGCAGCCGTCCTCGGCAACAACCGTGCGCTGAAACTCACGTCCCAGCGAAATAACGGCGCCGCGATAACCGGCATCGGCAACCAACAGGTTGGACCCCTTACCGATAATCACCCACGGCACCTGCTCGCGGTCAAGCACCGCCACGGCGCGACGCAGGGCATGGTAGCTATGGCACGTCACAAAGAGGTCGGCCTTGCCGCCGATACGATAGCTTGTATGGCGTGCAAGACGTTCGTCCTCGACCACGTCCGTGTCAATCATGCCCGAAAGCGCCATGACGGCGTTAAACAGACCCATGGAGGTTAAGCGTCTTTCTTGGCAGTCAGATACTCGATGAACTCGGGGCCGACGGTCGTGACGTCACCTGCACCCATGGTGAGTAGCAGGTCGCCCTCGCCCACGAGCTTCTCAAGCTCCTGGTTGAGCTCAAGACGACTGGAGCAGTACACGACCTCCTTGCCGGGGTGCTTGGCGCGAACGGTATCTGCGAGCATCTTGGAGGTAACGCCCGGAATCGGCATCTCGCCGGCGGAGAACACATCGATCAGCAGCAGCTTATCGGCGTTGGCAAAGGCATCGGCAAAGTCATCGCACAGAGCCTGCAGGCGCGAATAGCGGTGCGGCTGGAACACGACGTCGACATGTTTGTAGCCCAGCGAAGAGGCAGCAGCGAGCGTCGCCTTGATCTCGGTGGGATGATGGCCGTAATCGTCAACCACCGTGATGCCGTCGATATCGCCCACGTGGGTAAAGCGACGGCGGACGCCCTCAAAACTCGAAAGTGCCTTAGCGGCGGCGTCGATATCGAGGCCAAGGACATGGGCGACGGTCAAGACGGCCGTGGCGTTGAGTATGTTGTGACGACCGGGGTTGCTCTTGATCTCGACAGCGTGCTCGGTGCCGTCCTCAAAGCGAACGATAAAGTCGCTCTGGATGCCCTTGACATCCGGATGCACGCAGACGATGTCGTTGTTCTCGGCAAAGCCATAGGAAAGCACATGACGGCCCGTCGACTTGGCGAGCTCGACCAGATGCGGGTCCTCGCCGCAAACGATGACGGTGCCGTCCTCGCCCACCAGCCCCATAAACTTTGCAAAGGTGGCCTCGATCTCCTCGATACCCGAGTAGTGATCGAGATGGTCGGCCTCGACGTTGGTCACGATGACCACGTTGGGGTTCAGGAACAGGAACGAGCTGTCGGACTCGTCGGCCTCGGCGACAAAGTAGTCACCCGAGCCGTTCTTGCCGTTGGTGTCGTAGCCCTCGACGATGCCGCCGATTAAAAAGCTGGGGTCCAGACCCATGCGATCGAGCATCGTGGCGCACATCGAAGACGTCGTGGTCTTGCCGTGCGTGCCGGCAACGGCGACGGTGGTGTAGCCGTGGCCCAAGGCCGAGAGCATCTTGGCACGGGGCCACACGGGAATACCGAGCTCGCGGGCACGCACGAGCTCGGGGTTGGACTCGGGAATTGCGGTGGAGACCACAACCACGTCAGGCTTGACCTCGTCGATTGTCGAAGCTTCGTGGCCCACGTGGACCTTCACGCCGGCGCGGGTAAGCTGGCGAATATAGCGCGACGTCTTAAGGTCGGAGCCGGTAACGGTGTAACCGCGCTCGTGCAGGACGAGGGCGATGCCGCTCATGCCGGCGCCACCGATACCGATAAAGTGGGCGCTCTTGAACTCGGGCGCGGAGGTTGCAGTCTGGGAATCAGCCATGTGCTCGTGTACTCCTTGCGTAAACACTGCCTGTAACCCGTTAACTGTACCGCACCTACCGCATCCGCGCGAGGGCGACCGGCGATATCCCGTCTAACTAACGCAATCCCTCTACCGCGTCGGCCAAAAGTGCGGCGGCACGGTCCTGGGCCAAGCCACGCGCCGCCTGACGCATGACATCACGCGCCGCGGCGTCATCGATCAGGTGCAGCAGCTCGTCGGCAAAGGCAGGGGCATCGATATCGGCATCGGCGCAAAGCACGCCGGCACCGGCATCGACCAGGTAACGCGCATTCGTGGTCTGGTGGTCGGCCGTGGCGTGCGGATACGGCACGAGCACCGAGGGCACGGCAAGCGCGGCAATCTCCGCCACGCTCGAGGCGCCGGAACGCGAGAGCACCAAATCGGCCGCAGCCAGCATATCGCCCATGTTGTCGATGTAGGTCTGGACTCGATAGCGCTTCGCCTCCTCGGGCGTCAGCGCCAAAGCGCGCTCGGTCTCCTCAAAGCCGTCGGCACCCGTCGAATGCAAAATGTAGAGATTCTCGCGGGTCAGCAGCTCACTCTTGAGCGAGGCAACGCGCTCGTTGAGATGCTGGGCACCGAGCGAACCACCAAAGACGAGCAGAAGCGTCGCGTCCTCGGGCACACCGAGCGTCTTGCGACCGCGAGCGCGATCGCCCTCGATCACCGAACGACGCACAGGATTGCCCGTCATGAGCACATGGTCGGGGTCGCCCTCGCGCTCAAAGACCGCGCGGGCCGCAGGTACCGAAATGCACACGCGGGCGGCATGTGAGTTCATCATCTTATTGGCCAGACCCGGAACAGAGTTCTGCTCGTGCAGCAGATACGGAACGCCGGCGTCCTTGCACCAACCCAGCAGCGGGACCTCAACGTAAGCACCAAAGCCGATAGCGGCATCGGGCTTACCGACCTTCGAGAAGTGACGGGCAAGCACACGCTTCGCCTTGTTGACGCGCCACAGCGAGGTCAACGCCGTCCAGGGACGGGAGCGATCGAAGCCCGTGACCGTGATGGGCACAAAATCGAATCCGGCCTCGGGAACCAGACGACCCTCGAGCTTGCGCGATTGGCCCACGAACACAACGTGATGACCGCGGTCTCGCAGCTCCTCGGCCAAGGCGAGCGCGGGGTTGATATGTCCTGCCGTGCCGCCAGCTGCAATAGCAACGGTCATCTTATCGGTCATGGTAATCCCTTCGTACACGCGGCCCCTGGTCATCGGTGCGCAAACGCGCCGACGGGTCCGAATTCAAATCGATTCGATTATATCCGCCGCCCGCATTGCGGGGAGTGGGGCGCTGCGGACGACCTTGCGGCGCCGTTCGCTGACGCGGACGGGCTGCCGGCTCGGTCGCAGAGCCATCCAGGACGGTAAAGCCGTTACGCGAAGATCGCTCGCCGCGCACGTGGGGCACGCCGGCGGTACTCTCATCCATAACGGCAAAGCTCTCGCGGCGACGGTCGTACTCATCGCGACGGGCGCTCTCATACGAAACGCGCAGGATCAGACCGGCGAGCATAAGCGACACGATAATCGACGAGCCGCCGTAGCTAATAAACGGCAGCGGCTTGCCCGTCATGGGAAACACATTGAGAATGCCCAGCGCGTTGATCAAAAACTGCACCGCAAGGATGACCGCGGAACCCGATGCCATAAGTGCTCCGCGACGGTCGGTCGCCTGCTCGGCAATGCGAAACGCCGAGTAGATCAGCATCGCAAACACCAAGAAGAACAGCACGGTTCCGATAAAGCCAACTTCCTCGCCGATGATAGCCAAGATGTAGTCGTTATGCGCCTCGGGCAAATACGAGTACTTCATGGTGGAGTTGCCGATACCGCGACCGAACAGGCCGCCCGAGGCAAACGCCATGATGGCAAGCGTGGCCTGATAGCCGTCGCCATATTCGTCTGCCCAAGGATTCCAAGCAACCTCGACACGCGTCATACGATACGGCTCGGCGATAAGGGCGATCGCAATGACGGCGATGCCGGCAACGACCGTCCAAACGATATATTTGGGGTCCAATCCCGCAAACAACGCCATGCACATGAGGGTCAACAAGATGATCAGGACGGTGCCAAAATCGGGCTGAACAAAGATCAGAAAGAGCGAAATGCCCAGGTAGACGCCCATCTTGCGAAGAAACTCGTTGATGTTGCCGCCGGGCGAAAAGATGCGGTCGAGCATGATGGCCGAATACGCGATGGCGAACGGCTTTAAAAACTCAGACGGCTGGAACTGAATACCGGCGATGTTGAGCCAGCGCGTGGCGCCACGACTACCGCTACCCATAAAGAACACCAGAACCAGTAGCCCTATCATGCCCATGAGGAAGATCCTGAGCACGTCTTCCCCAAACCAACTGTCCGGCAAGACGCGCACGATGGCAACCATAGCCAGCACGCCAACTCCGGCAAACGCGGCTTGTCGAAACAGGAAAAACGTCGCCGAACCATTCTCGTGCAGCGCCTCGACCGAAGATGCCGAGTACACCATCAGCAAGCCAAAGCAAACCAAGCTAAACAGGCAAGCCATAAATATCAAACGGGGGCGCATGATGCGGGCGGGGACGCCGGCAATATAGCGCTCACTGAACGTCTGCCCGCCGCGTCCGGAACGCGGCGTGCTACGCAGCGAGGAAGCACGGTCCGAGTCGGGCCTCCTCATATCACTTCGGGGGCTCTCCTCTCTCACCGGCAACCCCTATTCCGTTTGCGATTTCGCTGCTGCGGCAAGCTGGACAACGTAGTCCTTAAACACGCGACCGCGCTCCTCGTAGCCCGAGAACTCGTCAAACGAAGAGCAGGCGGGCGAAAGCAGGATCACGTCGCCGCGGCTCGAAAGCGAGCGGGCAACGTCAACGGCATCGCGCAGATCATCGGCCTGGGCGATATCCACGTCACCATCGACATCGGCCTCGTCCATAGCGGCGGTAAAGCGCTCGCGCGCATCGCCAAAGCAAACGACCGAGCGCACGTTGTCCATAACGACGCGGGCAAAGTCCGCAAGCGGCGTACCCTTATCGTGGCCGCCGAGCAGCAAGATCACATCGTCGTCGGGAAACGCCGTCAGGGCCTTTTCGACCGCATCGGTGTTCGTTGCCTTGGAATCGTTGACGTAGCGCACGCCATCGATCTCGCCGCAGGGTTCCACGCGGTGTTCGAGTGGCTGGAACGATGCCAAACCGCGGCAAACGCCCTCGGGATCGGCACCGACGGCCAGAGCAGCCGTGGCGGCACATAGGGCATTAATGACATTGTGATGGCCCGAGATCTTGAGCTCGGACGTGGCGACAAGCTGAGTCTCGACGCCCTTCAGGCGCACGACCATCTTGCCATCGCGCACAAAGGCGGCGTCTGCACCCTCGGGCTCGTCAAAAGCGACCTTGCAGATACGGCGACCCGGTGTGTAGATGTACTCATCGAACTCATGGATGCCGGCATCCTCGACGTCGATAACCACGAGGTCGTCGTCGACCATATTCTCGAACAACTTAATCTTGGCAAGCGCATAGTTCTTGTGGCTCTTGTGCCAGCCCAGGTGGTCGGGCGTGATGTTGAGCAGCACCGCCACGCGGGGATGAAGCTCGGCGGTTGTAGCAATCTGATAACTCGACAGCTCGGCCACAAACCACTCATTGTGTGCGCGGCCGTCGATCTCGTTCACCGGCGGCTCGCCGATATTGCCGACGGCCACGCTGGCTTCACCGGCGGCCTTGAGCAGATAATCGGTCAGCGACGTGGTAGTTGTCTTGCCGTTGGTGCCCGTGATGGCGATCCAATTTTGGGGAGACAGGCGATAGGCAAACTCGGGCTCGCCCATAATCTGAGCGGCATGCTCACGCCCGGCCTTAAAGAAGGCCGAGAACTCCGAGATACCCGGGCAGGTCACGCACACGTCATAGGCACCCTCGACCTGCTCGGTGCCGTAGACAAACGACGCGCCCTGCGCCTCGAGCGCACGTGTGGCGTCATTGGGCTCGGAGCTACCGCCGCCATACACGGTCGTAGCGCTCACGCGCTCGGGGTGAGCCATCGCCCAACGGGCGACATCGAGACCGGATTTACCCTGCCCCAAAACAAGCAGGCTAAAGACATCAGCAAGAGGCATGAAAGACCACTATCCCAACTGGAAGAACAGGGCGAGGCCAACGGCGCCAAAGGCCGCGGCGATAATCCAAAAACGGATAACGACCTTGGTCTCGGCCCAGCCCTTCTTTTCGAAATGATGATGAATGGGTGCCATAAGGAAGACGCGCTTGTGCGTAAAGTGGAAATAGACAACCTGGATCATGACCGACAGGGTCTCGACGATAAACAGACCGCCGATGATGAGGGAAACGACTTCGGTGTTGGTCATGATGGAGGTGCAGGCAAAAGCGGCACCCAGGGCAAGCGAGCCGGTATCCCCCATAAAGATGCTCGCCGGGTAGCAGTTGAACCACAAAAAGCCCAGGCAGGCACCGGCGCACGCCGTGCAGAAGATGGACAGGTTCACGTCACCGTGCAAAAACGCCATGGCGGCCATGGCGAGCATGGCGATCATGGAAGTGCCGCCGGCAAGGCCGTCCAGACCATCGGTCAGGTTCACGGCATTGGAAAGACCAGCGATCATCAGCCAGCAAAATACAATGTAGAGCCACGGAAACGAAAGGCCGCAGATGGTGGTCGAAAGAACACCGAGGTCAATCGTCAGGCCGCCGGGAAAACGAATCTCGGGGGCGACGCCGCACCAATTGACGGCGAGCACGGTAAAGGTGACGCAGATGATGGTCAGACCGATCATCTTGGCGTGAGGCGTCAGGCCAAGCGAGCGACCATGCGTGACGGAGGTCAGGTCGTCGATGAGGCCCAGAACGCCGGTGGCCAGCGTTGCAAGCAGCACGAGCACGAGCTCGGTGGTGAGCTTGCCCATCAGCAGGCAGGTCAGCGAGATCGCGACAAGAATGACGACGCCGCCCATGGTGGGCGTACCCTGTTTAATCAAATGACGCTTGGGGCCGTCGGCTCGAACCTGTTGGCCGATACCCTCGACCTTCAGCAGCTTGATCCACCACGGCATAAGCAGCAACGCAATGGCAGCAGCGATGCCAAGTCCCAAAAAGGCCTGATACGTAGGATACGAGGGATTGCCGAACATGGGCTAGCACACACCTTCCACAAAGCGGTCGAGCTCAACAAAACGGGAACCCTTGACCAGTACAACATCATGATTTTCAAGCGCGCCGCCCATGCGGTCGAGCACCTGTTGATAATCGGAGAACACCTGGATGCGGTCCTCATCCATACCCATCATACGTGCGGCATCGGCCATGAGCTGAGCCAGCTCGCCGCCAACGCACGCGAGCATGTCGAGCTTCTTGGCGGCGGCATAGGCTCCCACGAGCTCATGCATGCGGGGAGCCTCGTCGCCCATCTCGCCCATCTCGCCCAAGATCGCCATGCGCGAACCGTCACAGATGAGCGAGCACAGCAAATCGAGGCCGGCAGCCATAGACTCGGCACTGGCGTTATAGGAGTCGTCGATGATGCGTGCTCCGCTCTTGGAGCGCTTGATCTCCTGACGGTGACCGGTGATCGTAAGGCCCCTAAAGGCAGCATCGATCTGCTCGGGCGTCACGCCCAGACGATAGGCGACCGCGGCGGCCTTGACGGCATTGGGCACGGACTGCACACCGGGAATGGCCAACATGGTATCGACCGTGTCGCCCTGACCAAAGTCGAGCGTAAAGACCGGATGGCCCTCGTCGTCGACGCGAATGTCGCGCGCGCGGACCTCGTCGTCGTCCGAGACACCGGCCAGCATCACGTCAATACCTGCAGGCTGGGCGAACGTGTCGCGAATGAACGGCGTAAAGTCGTCCTCGCCGCCCAAAACCAGCAACGGCGAGAAGTCGCCGGCGGCGCACATGCCCTGGACAATCTCAGACTTGGCACAGGCGATGTTCTCGCGGCTGCCCAGGATACCGATGTGGGAGGTTCCGATCTTGCTCACGATGGCAAGATTGGGGTTGGCAGACTGGGACAGGCGCTCAATCTCATGAAAATGGTTCATGCCCATCTCGAGCACCAGGACCTCGGTATCGGCCGGAGCGGAAAGCACCGTGAGCGGCATGCCGATCAGGTTGTTGAAATTGCCCTTCGTGGCCCAGACGCGATAACGCTTGGCGAGCACGGCGGCGAGCACGTCCTTGGTCGTCGTCTTGCCAATCGAACCGGTAATGCCGACGACCAGGCAGCCAAGCTCCAAGCGATATACGTGCGCCAGGCGCAGCAAAAACTCCACGGGGTCGTCGGTCAGCAAGATGGCGCATCCCTTGTCCTGCGCCAACGAAACCAGCTCGGCATCGGGCTCGCGCGTCATCACGACGGCACCGGCACCCGACTCGATGGCACGGGAGGCAAAATCATTGCCGTCGACCTTTTCGCCGGGGAAGGCGACAAAGATCGTCCCCTCCTCGACCTGACGCGAGTCGATAACGCACCCGCGGCATACCCGGTCGACTTCTTCCGTCACGGTTCGGGCCCCCGTTGAGGCCGCGAGGTTGTTGACGGCGATCTCTATCATTGCAGCTCCCCTGTAAACCTAATAATGCTATCGGCGTATTGTATCCCAGTGCCATGCGCGCGTGGTGCAGGGCATGTGAACACCCTTCAGATCAAACGGCAGACCACGCTCAAGATTGTAACCCCCTACTTCGTGCGCGGGATTCCCAGCACGTCGAGTGCGTTGGCCATAATGGACTGGAATGGCACCGCGGCGGCATCCGAGCCGCTCGGCGTTCCATCGAGTGTGATATAGCACAGCACCTTGGGCGATTGTGCCGGCGCAAAGCCCATAAAGGACGACATGTAGTTCTCCTTGAGGTAACCGCCGTTCTCGTCAGCACGCTCGGCCGTACCGGTCTTGCCCGCCACGTCATAGCCATCGACCGCACCGCCAACGCCTGTGCCTTCGGACACGACCGTCTGCATGCACGATGTCACCTGGGCGGCAGCGTCCTCCGAAATCGCACGCTCGCCTTCGCCCCAGTCCTTCTCATCGCCCTTGCTGGACTTATAGAAGTGCGGAGTCATCATCACGCCGCCGTTCGCGATGCCGCCCACGGCACGTGCGACCTCAATCGGCGAGACGGACAGCGCCTGGCCAAAGCTCATCGAGCCCAGTGTGGCGCCGTCGTACTGGTCGCGCTCCTTGACGATGCCCAGGCTCTCACCCGGAAAATCGACACCGGAGCTATGACCGATACCCCACTTGTCCACATAGGTGGCAAAATCATCGGCACCGATCTTGCGTCCCACTAGGACAAAGCCCACATTGGACGAACGGCGCATCATCTCGCGCACGTCCATGGTCATGGTGTAGTCGCGCTTATCGGCGTCGGTAACGGTGTCGTCGCCAACCTTAATGCTCGCCGGCACCTCAAACGACGTGCTCGAACGCACGGCGCCCAAGTCGAAGCCGGCACCGGCCACGAGCGTCTTAAAGACCGAGCCGGGCTCGTAGGCATCGGTAACCAGGCGCAAGTTCATGTCCTCGGTCTTGGCATTTTCCAGATTGGTCTGGTCATATGTCGGATACGAGCATGCCGCCAGAATCTCGCCCGTCGTGGGATCGGTGACCAGGGCCGAGCCATTCTTGGCCTTGGTCTTTTCGACCGCCTCGGCCAGGGCGTCCTCGGCGGCACGCTGGATATTGACATCGAGCGTCGTCACGATATCCACGCCGTCCACCGCCGCCACCTTCTTATAGGCGCCGCCCGCGATATAGCTACCGTCCCTCGCCCGCTCGCGCACCAGCGAACCGTTGGTTCCGGTCAAAAGCTTGTTGTACTGTTTTTCGAGGCCCGTCAGACCGTCGTTGTCCACGTTTACCACGCCAAGCACCTGCGATGCCAGGTTGCCGTAGGGGTACACGCGCTTCATGGCCTGCTCAAAGAGCACGCCTGGCAGGTTCTTCTTCTCCAGCGCCGCGACATCGTCCTCGTCCACCTGGCGTTTGATATACACCCAGGTGCCATCCGACTCAACGAGCTCGCGACAGGTCTTTTTATCGATTCCCGTAGCTTTGACCAGCGCTGACACCGTCTTGTCAACGTCCTCGATAAGCTGAGGATTCACGGCGATGTTGCGGCATTCGACCGACGACGTCAGCACGTTGCCGTTACGGTCGTAGATGGTACCGCGCTTGGCATACAGCGTCTGCGCAAGCAAGCGACGTGCATCGGCGCGGTCGCGTAACTTATCGGCTTCCACGATTTGATAGTCGGCAAGGCGAAGGGCGCCCAAACCCAAGCCAAGCCCGATGAAGCCCATGACAGCTTTGCGCCGGGGCAGCGGCGTGCCCGTGAGCCATTCGGTCGACGAGCTCTTGCGCGGTCTGGTGTTATGCATCTGAGGACTACTCGAGCCACGGAGACGCGACGCGGGGTCGTTGCCATAGGACGGCCTCGCGTTGTAAGATGGCCGACCCGTTCCTTGATAACCAGAACGTCCCCGCGATGAGGGACGTCCAGAACCGCGACCCCCGTCGGAGCCGCGGCGATAGTCATTTGTCATACTCAGCTACCGTCTTGTTACTGAGCGGTCGCGGTCGAGCTAGCGCCCGCGGCTGCATCCTGCGAAAAATCAAGTGTAACGCTCTCGCTGGGCTCCACCATGCCATAAGCGCCCGCAAGGTCGCGAATGCGCGTGTCGGCACCATAGACCGAATGCATGACCTCCAGGTCGGAGCTCTCGTCGGTCGCCTTCTCGAGCGTGTTGGTAAGCGCGGCGTTGCTGTTGAGCACCTGGGCCGTAACGCCGGCGAGCGCCACACGGGCGACACCGATCGTCATGAAGATGGCCGCAATGATGCAAAACGTTTTAAGAACGCTCATGAAAACCGGGCTTACCGCCTGGTTTGCCTGACGGCCCGCGCCCGTGTAGACATCAAAGCGCGGCGTGCGCTGCTCGCGGGGAGCAACGGGGGCCTGCGGTGCCTCACGATAGGCGGGCATGGCGTTCATATCATAGGCGAGCGCTGCGTTTGAGGTGTTGTAGCCCATGATATGCCGCCTCCCATCCCGAGTACGTTGGTAGTGTGTTTAAGCTTCGTTTGTGGTACGAGCGGGAGGTCCAATATCGCGCGGTCGCGTCTACAGACGCTGCGCCACGCGGATCTTGGCTGATCTCGCCCGAGGGTTGCGCGCAACCTCATCGGGTTGGGCAACCAGGGGTTTGCGGGTGATGACCTTGAGTATCGGCACGTTGCCGCACACGCACACCGGAATCTCCGGCGGACACGTGCACCCCTGGCTCATCTCCTTAAAGTGGTTCTTTACGATACGGTCCTCGAGCGAGTGATACGAGATGACGCAGATGCGTCCGCCCGGGTTGAGCCACCTTGTGGCGGCGTCAAGCCCTCGCTCGAGCACATCGAGTTCGTGATTGACCTCGATGCGAATGGCCTGGAAACTTTTCTTGGCTGGGTGTCCGCCATGCCGGCGAGCGGCAGCGGGGATACCAGCCTTGATGATCTCGACAAACTGGCCGGTGGTTTCGATCGGCTCATGCTCGCGGCGGCGCACGATCTCACGTGCGATCTGCGAGGCGAACTTCTCTTCGCCATAGACGCGTAGAATCCGGGCGAGGTCGTGTTCGTTATAGGTGTTGATGACCTCAGCTGCGTTTAAGGTGTTGTTACCCGGATCCATCCGCATGTCCAATGGGGCGTCCTCGTTGTACGAAAAGCCCCTGCCAGGGATATCGAGTTGCGGCGACGAAACGCCCAAGTCGAACAGGAAGCCATCGACCCCGGGCACCTCGGCCGAGCAAAGCAGCTCGTCCAAGTCGCCGAAGTTGCCCTTCAGCAGCTGGTGCGGTACGCCGGGAACCTCGCGGTCCAGACGGGCGCCAGCGGCCTCGAGGGCCATGTCGTCCTGATCGACGCCGAGCAAAAGGCCGGTCTCCCCCACCTGCGCGGCCATCTTTACCGAATGGCCGGCACCGCCAAGGGTGCAGTCGCAGACGACGGAACCGCTCTTTAGCTGCAGCGACTCAAGCACTTCGCCGAGCATGACAGGTTCATGCCGATATTCTTGTGTCAAGATCCCACGCTCCATCCGTTACTCGTGCCTTGCCCTTACGAGAAGAAGAGGTCCAGCAGGGCCTCGTCATCATCGTCCTCATCGGCCGTAGCGCGGTCCCAAACCTCAAGGTGGTCGTAGTTGCCCACAACCGTGACCTCGCGGTCGAGGTTCGCCTGCTTGCGGAGAGACTCAGAAAGACCGATACGACCTGCGCTGTCCACATCCATCGACGTGGTGCGCTTGTTGATCGCCCTCATGAGCTTCTGGTCGTTGATGTCACGCGGGTTAAAACCCTCGTGGCCCTCACGACCCGCGAAGAGTCCTTCGACCCACTTATCGAAGGCCTCGGCAGAGAACACGTACAGAGCATCGACATCCAGGGCTTTGAACACGCGAACGTGCTCTCCAAGCTCCTCACGAAGGGGTGCAGGCAGGGATAGACGACCTTTTGCATCGAGATTGCGCTCGTATGCACCCGTCATTCCCATGTGCGCCCTCCCCTCGGTTACTCAGATGGCACGTACGCGGGGAACCACCCCGCCTGTCGACGTCATCAATAATATGGGGAACCGCCCCATTTTTCAACACCTTTCCCCACCCCTTCCCCCACCCCACCCCACCCCTCCACCCCCAATATGTTGTAAAACACCCCCGAGCATATGTTCGAAAACACAATATGTTGTGTTTGCAGCAAAGGCGGGATGCCACCTGTAGAACCACGCCCGCGAACCTCAACCTTCAAGTTGACCTTGAGGCGATTTTTACGTCCCTTTACACACCGTTCACATCGCACCCAAACTCCCCCACCCACGGCACACACGGCCCACCACCGCGTCGGTGTCTAGCGAAAAATGGGACGGGCCCCAGATTGCCCATGTGCGCAAAAGTGCGTCTCGGCAATCTGGGGCCCGTCCCATTTAATATTTATAAATATGCAGGTCAGCGAGGTGCTAGCGATGTGCCAGCGGATGCGCCGCCAGATAGACCTCGGTCAGTTGCGTGCGGTCGACATGCGTGTAGACCTGCGTGGTCGAAATATCGGCATGGCCCAAAATCTCCTGTAGCACACGCAGGTCGGCACCGCCCGCGAGCATGTGGGTGGCAAAGGAGTGGCGCAGGGTGTGGGGATGGAGCCCAACCAGCCCCACCTGGCGCCCATACCGCTCGCATATCGCATGCACGGCCTGGCGCGACAGGCGACGTCCGTTCTTATTTAAAAAGACCGCCGAGGTCTCCGTCCCGTGAGCATGCGCGGCCAGGAGAGTGCGCCCGTCACCTATATAGTGTGTCAAGGCGCGAGCCGCGCTTCCCACCAACGGGGCCAGACGCTCCTTGGAGCCCTTACCGCGCACCAGGACAAACTCGTCATCAATATGGATATCGCCCACATCGAGCCCAACCAGCTCACTCACACGCAAACCGCATCCGTAGAGCACTTCCAAGATGGCATGATCGCGCAGCCCCATCTCGCCCTCGGGAAAGTCTTGATCGAGCAGTGCCGAGACATCCTCCACCGAAAGGTATTCCGGCAGGCGATCTGCCTTTTTGGGCAGGCGCAACGCCGCCGTCGGGTTTTGGGCCACGGCCCCATCGCGCACCAAAAAGGCATGCAGACCCTTCACGGCAGCAAGCGCGCGCTCCACCGAGGCGTCGGAATAACCTCCGTCGCGGCGATCGGCAACAAAGTCCTCCACGACCTGACGGGTCACCTCTTCAAAAGACGCAATGTCAGCCCGCTCCAGATAGGCGCAGTACGTCGTCAGGTCACGACGATAGGCCGCAATCGTGTTGCGCGCCAAGCCCCGCTCGACCGCGAGGTAATCGAGATACTCCCCCGCCGCCACGGCGAGCGACGAGGGAGTAGCTTCGGTATGTTCCTTATTCGCCGGCACCCTTAGTCCGTAGCGAGGTTCTTGGGCGTCACCTGCAAGCGATCGACGCCCTCATGCTGGCCGATCGAGGCGCGTACGAACTCGCGGAACAGCGGCTGCGGGTTGGTCGGGCGGCTCTTGAACTCGGGATGAGCCTGGGTGGCCACATACCACGGATGTACGTCGCGCGGCAGCTCGACCATCTCGACCAGACGCTCGTCGGGCGAAAGACCCGAGATAACCAGACCGGCGTCCTCGAGCTGGTCACGGAAGGCGTTGTTGAACTCAAAACGGTGACGGTGACGCTCGTAGACGAGCTCCTCGCCGTATGCCTCGCGCGCGAGGGTATCGGCGGCGAGCTTGCACGGATAGGCGCCCAGGCGCATGGTGCCGCCCTTCTCGGTCACGTCCTCCTGCGAGCTCATCAGGTCGATGACACTATACGGGCCGTCCGGATCGAACTCGGAAGAGCTGGCGCCGGCAAGGCCGACCACGTTGCGGGCGAACTCGCACACGGCTACCTGCATACCCAGGCAAATGCCCAGATACGGAATCTTGTGCTCGCGGGCGAACTCGGCCGCGAGGATCTTGCCCTCCAGGGCGCGCTTGCCAAAGCCGCCAGGGACCAAGATGCCCGAGGCGTCACCCAGGACCTCGGAGACGTTCTGCTCATCGAGACTCTCGCCGTCGACCAGCTGCACGTCAACGTGGCGATCGTAGAAGACGCCCGCATGGTGCAGGGCCTCGATAACCGACAGGTACGCATCGGGCAGCTGCGTGTACTTGCCCACGACGGCGATCTTCACCTTGTCGGCGTGATGGTTGGCATGGTTCTGCTTGCGCAGGAACTCGTTCCACTCGCTCATGTCGCGCTCACGCGGGTCCAGACCCAGGCGCTCGCAAATGCGCAGGTCAAAGTCCTGCTCGGCGAGCAGCTGCGGAACATCGTAGATGCTCGCGCAGTCCTCGTTGGTAAAGACACAGTCGGTGTCGACGTCGCAGAAGCTTGCGATCTTGCCGCGGATGGCATCGTCGATATGGTGGTCGGAGCGCAGAACGATAATATCGGGCTGGATACCAAAGCTGCGGAGCTCCTTAACGGAGTGCTGCGTCGGCTTGGTCTTGACCTCGTGGGCGGCGGCGATATAGGGAACGAGCGACACGTGGATGTAGCAGACGTTCTCGGGGCCGGCCTCCTTGCGATACTGGCGAATGGCCTCGACAAACGGCTGCGACTCGATGTCGCCGATGGTGCCACCCAACTCAGTGATGACCACGTCGGAGCCGGTCTGCTCCTCAATACGACGGAACTTATCCTTAATGGCGTTCGTGACGTGCGGAATCACCTGCACGGTGCCGCCCAAAAAGTCACCGCGACGTTCACGGGCGATCAGGCTCTTATAGATGGCACCAGTCGTAAAGTTGGAATCGCGGGTCAGGTTCTCGTCAATAAAGCGCTCGTAGTGGCCCAGGTCCAGATCGGACTCGTAACCGTCCTCGGTCACAAAGACCTCGCCATGCTGGAACGGGCTCATGGTGCCGGGGTCGACGTTCAGATACGGGTCGGCCTTTTGCATCGTTACCTTGTAGCCGCGCGACTTGAGTAGACGGCCCAGCGAGGCCGCGGTAATACCCTTGCCCAGAGACGAAACCACGCCGCCGGTCACGAACACATGCTTGGTCATATTGAGTTACCTGCGCTTCCCGTAGAAGTTGTCCATACACATCTTACGGGTCTTCATTGTAATACTCGCGACGCGCGCCGCACGCATTTTTTCTTACGCGCAATCGCATTTCTCCATCTCGAAACAAAACGCCGTCCGGTTGCCCAGGCGGCGTCGTTTCCACTATGTATGCACGCTGTTATCGATCGGCGACTTCATCCTCGATCAAGTCCTTCACGAGCATACCGGCACGGATGCCCTCTAGATACCATTCGCCACGCTCCGTGAGACAAATACCATTTGCAAGCTGGCCGCCGTCGTCGCTGTAGCGCGAGACGACCTCAATGATGTCTTCGGATTCCAAGCGTTCAATTGCCGCGCGGGCGCGATACGGAGACACCCCCACACGCTCGGCAAGCGTCTTGCGCGAAAAGCCATAAAATCCGCCGTTGTCTTCGGACTGCTGTGCAATCTCCATCAGCACCTGCACCTCGACACGCTTCATATCGTTGACACTCGCACGACCCTTGCCAGCCATGGCAGCCTCCTCAAACCGAGCACGGGCATCACTTGCACCGTGCGCGACCGGCACACCCCATGATGGCCGGCAACATCCATCATGCGGCATCCCCGCAAAAGGATGAAACAATTAGGGTTATTGTATACCGCCCAAATCGCTTATAGGCAGGTAAACGGGCTATTTTTAGGTTAAACGGTAGCTTTGTTGATAAAAGGGGCACACCGAATGCATACCCGATGCGCCCCTTTCAGACCAATTTATCCAGGCTTAGCGGTGGAAGAAACCACGGCGCTCGAACTTGGGCTCGCAGCACACGTTGATGCCCAGCTTGCGCAACACCGTCTCGTCCGTCGGCGAGATGATCACGCTAAAGAAGGCATCGCAGCCGCGCAGCTGCTCCAGGCCCGAAAGGACGCGGGCCGCCGTCTCGCTCGTTGCCGAGGTGATCGAGAGCGCCATAAGCGTCTCGTCGGTGTGCAGGCGCGGATTCTTGCTACCCAGGAAATGTGTCTTGAGCTTGCTGATAGGCTCGATCGCCTCATCGCTAATGACCTCGAGCTCAAGGTCAACGCCCGAGACATGCTTAAGTGCATTCATGATGAGCGAGCTCGCGGCGCCCAGGCGCGTGGAAGTCTTGCCGGTCACCACGGAGCCGTCGGGCATGACCATGGCGCCTACGGGGCCACCCGTCAGCTGCTCCCTGGTAAGGGCGGCCGAGCGCGCCGGCGAGTAGTTCTTGTCGATACCGGCCTTCTTCATAATGATCTTGAGACGGTCGACTTGCTCATCGCCCACGCCGGTACGGCGCACATTTTCGACCGCGGTAAAGTAGCGGCGGACGATCTCCATCTTGGAAGCGTCGCGGCAAGCATCGTCATCGGTGATGGCAAAGCCGACCATATTGACGCCCATGTCCGTGGGGCTCTGGTAGGGGCTCTTGCCCAGGATCTTTTCCATCAGGGCACGGACCACCGGGAAGGCCTCGACGTCGCGGTTGTAGTTGACCGTAGTCTTGTTATAGGCCTCCAAGTGGAAGGAGTCGATGATGTTGGCGTCGTCGAGATCTGCCGTGGCCGCCTCGTAGGCGATGTTGACCGGATGCGTGAGGGGAAGGTTCCAGACCGGGAAGGTCTCGAACTTGGCGTAGCCGGCAGCGGTGCCGTGTTTGTGCTCGTGATAGAGCTGCGACAGGCAGGTGGCGAGCTTACCCGAGCCAGGACCCGGCGCGGTGACCACGACGAGCGGACGGGTGGTCTCGACAAACTCGTTCTTGCCGTAGCCGTCGTCGGACACGATCAGGTCGACGTCGTGGGGATAGCCCTCGATGGGATAGTGCAACTTGGCGGGAATGCCGAGCGCGTTCAGGCGATTGCGGAACACATCGGCGGCGGGCTGGCCGGCGTACTGGGTGATGACCACGGCCGCGACAGCAAAACCATTGCCGCGGAACAGGTCGACCAGGCGCAAGACGTCCTCGTCATAGGTAATGCCCAGGTCGCCACGGGCCTTATTCTTCTCGATGTGGTTCGCGTTGATCGCGATGATGACCTCAACGTCATCGGCAATGCTCTTGAGCATGCGAAACTTGCTGTCCGGTTCAAAACCCGGCAGCACGCGACTCGCGTGATAGTCGTCAAACAGCTTGCCGCCAAACTCCAAATACAGCTTGCCGCCAAACTGCGAGATGCGCTCCTTAATATGAGCGGCCTGCAGCTCGATATATTTCGCGTTGTCGAAACCCTGGCGCATGTATGGCTCCCGTCCCGTTTCCATTTAATGTTCTAGGCGATTATAACGGAGCCCGCCCTCCCCGATACCCAGACCATCAACAGGCACCAACCAAACACGCCCACCGCAACCACCGGGGACCCGGGGTAGCTAATTTGGAGCAGGGAACAAGTCACTCCGCACCAACAATGGAAACGTCACAGGCAGAGCCAAAGCCAGCAAACGTGCACCGGAGCGAGCAGGCTGCCTCCTGCCTGCAACAATGGCAGCGCCGCAGGTTGAGCATAAGTCAGCGAGCGCCGTCCAGGACGTACAAGTTGGCATGAAAAAGGCAAGGCATAGACCTTCTGGTCATGCCTTGCCTTTTGAATGACAAATTGTCGTTCTGGGCGGCGCGCAGCGTCGACTGGTTGCGCGGTTCGTAGAACCGCGCAACATGAGAGCGCCCCCTCCCGCGCACGGAACGGGAGGGGGCTAAAGGTAGGAGTCTACCGGTGGGTTTACCCCACCGGACAGACGATGACCAGATGATCCTTTACAGGATCGTCAAGGTTTCCGTGGGGTACCCGTTGGGTACTTAGAGCAACACGCAGGCGACGGTCAGGATGATGGCGCAGACGACGGAGAGCGCGACGATGAGCTTAAGGGCAAACTTGAGCCAGGTCGTCCACTCGATCTTGGCCAGGGCGAGACCGCCCATGATGGCGCCGGAGGTCGGGGTGAACAGGTTCACGACACCGATGGCGGCGGAGAAGATCATGACCATGACCTCGGGCGAGAAGCCGAGCTTAACAGCCAGCGGTCCCATGATGGGCATGGAGACGGTAGCCATACCGGAGGTCGAGGGGATCAGGAAGGACAGGCCGAAGTAGACCAGGAAGCTCATGGGAGCGAAGATTACGCCGGACAGGCCAGCCAGGGCATTGGCGGCAGCGTCGAGGACGAAAACGTCGAGACCGGTGTTAGCCATGAGGACGGAGATGCCACGGGCGAGGGCGATGACGAGAACAACGGACATCATGTCGGCAGCGCCGGTGATGAAGGTGTTAACGATCTGCTTCTCGGACAGGCCACCGATGATACCGATAAGGACGGCCATGAGGAAGAACCAGGTGGAAGCCTCGTCGAAGTACCACTGGCCAATGGGCAGGCCGGTGATCAGGGCAGACCAGCCCTGGACGACGGCGTTACCGTCGGCGTCGTAGACAGCGCCAGCGTCGAAGAAGTTGGCGACGCCCTCGTTGAGGTCGGCCAGCGGAATGAAGCCGACGATCATGACGACGAAGGTGAAGGCGAAGGCAATCAGAACACCCTTCTGACGACCGGTGAGCTTGACCTCCTTGTGGACCTCGGAAGCAGCCTTGCCGTGAGCCTCTTCGGCGTCCTTGAGCTCCTGCATCGACAGGATGGTGGAACCCTTGTCAGCCTTGACCTTCTTGGCATAGTTCATCACGAAGAAGATGGACATAGCGGTAGTGACAATCCACAGGACGGCACCGAGGCCGATGATGATGGACTGGTTGACCTCAATGCCAACGCCGGTCAGAGCGTCGACGGCAGCGCCGACGGCGAACGGGTTAACCGTGGAGCCCAGGCAGCCGCAGCCAGCGCCGAGCAGGACGGTAGCGGCACCGACCATGGGGTCGAAGCCAGCGGCCATCATGGTAGCGGCGAGCAGGGCGTAGAAGGGAACGGTCTCCTCGCACATACCATAGGTGGTACCACCGAGGGAGAAGATGAGCATCAGCACGGGAATGAGCATAATCTCGTTGCCCTTAAGCTTCTGCACCAGAACGGCGATGCCGTTGTCCAGGGCGCCGGTCTCGGTCATCATACCGAGGAAGCCGCCCAGGATCATAACGAAGAGGCAGACGGGCAGAGCGTCAGCGAAGCCCAGGATCGGGGCGGTGCAGAAATCGCTCAGGCGGGCTGCGGTAACCGCGCCGCCGGACGTGCCGGAGACGATAACGGTAATCACTGCAACAATTGCCAGCAGAGCTAGAAGAATGGTGAACGATGAAGGCATACCGCGCTTTTTCTTAGCGGTCTCAGTCATGGTTCTCATCCCCCCTTCATAAATCATTTAACTTTCTCGCGCGAAGCGGATCTTCCGTGCCGTGCCCACCGCCCGACGCGAGATATTTACCAGACAAAGCCGCTCGGGGTGTGCAGCAAGACACCCCGAGCGAGATGCTAGATGCTCTTACTTGAGCGTGGCGTACATGACAGCCTTGATGGTGTGCATGCGGTTCTCGGCCTCGTCGAAGACCTTGGAAGCGGGGCTCTCGAAGACCTCGTCGGTGACCTCCTGCTCGGTGATGCCGAACTGCTCGCACTTCTCGGCGCCAATCGTGGTGTTGGTGTCGTGGAAGCTGGGCAGGCAGTGCAGGAAGATGGCACCCGGGTTGGCCATAGCCATGACCTCGGAGGTGACACGATACGGGGTGAGCTGAGCGATGCGCTCGGCCCAGACCTCGTCGGGCTCGCCCATGGAGACCCACACGTCGGTGTAGATAACGTCGGCACCGGTGACGCCGTCCTTGACGTCGGTGGTCAGCTTGATGGTGCAGCCGTTGGCCTCGGCGATGGGCTTGCAGGCCTCGATGACGTCGTCGGCGGGCATGCACTCCTCGGGGCCGCAGGCCACGAAGTTCATGCCGAGCTTGGAGCAGACAACCATGAGGGAGCGAGCGACATTGTTCTTGCAGTCGCCCATGAAGACGAGGGTCTTGCCCTTGATGTCGTAGTTGAAGTTCTCCTGGACGGTCAGGATGTCGGCAAGCATCTGGGTGGGGTGCCACTCGGTGGTCAGGCCGTTCCACACGGGCACGCCGGACTTGGCAGCGAGCTCCTCGACGTCGTCCTGGGCAAAGCCACGGAACTCGATGCCGTCATACATGCGGCCGAGAACGCGGGCGGTGTCCTCGATGGACTCCTTCTTCCCCATCTGCGACGAACCGGGATCGAGGTAGGTGACGCCCATGCCCAGATCCATGCCGCCGACCTCGAAGGCGCAGCGGGTACGAGTGGAGGTCTTCTGGAAGAGCAGAACGATGTTCTTGCCCTCGAGATAGCGGTGCGGAACGCCAGCGCGCTTCATGTCCTTGAAGTTCTTGGAAAGCTTGAGCAGGTACTCGATCTCCTCGGTGGTGAGGTCGAGAAGCTTGAGGAAGCTACGGCCGGAGAGGTTAACACCCATGGTTCGTTTCCTTTCGAAAAAATGAATTACGTAAGTATTAGTGTTGCCCGTTTGACGGGCGAAACCGGTGCGGTTGTAGGGGGACCGCACCGGAAACGGAAAGACTTAGAGGTCCTCGCGCCAGAAGGGCATGCTCATGCAGCGCGGGCCGCCGCGGCCGCGGGAGAGCTCGGCGGAGGGCACGACGAGAAGGTCCAGGCCCTCCTTGTACAGCACGTCGTTGGTGACGGTGTTGCGGGCGTAGACGCAGATCTTGCCGGGCTCGACGCACAGGGTGTTGGAGCCGTCGTTCCACTGCTCGCGGGAGGCCGCGATCGGGTCGCCGCCGCCGCAGGGGATCAGCTTGACCTGGTCGACGCCGGTGGCGTCCTCCAGGACGTGCTCGAGGGTGTCCTCGATCAGGCGGATGTTCACGTCGCCCGGGTTCTTGCCGGCGGTCAGCTCGTAGACGCGCAGGGTGCCCATGATGGCGGGGTGGATCGTGAACTTATCGACGTCGATCTGGGTGAAGACCGTGTCGAGGTGCATGAAGGCGCGCGAGACCGGGATGTCGAAGGCCAGGATGCGCTCGACCTTGGAGTCGGAGTTCCAGAAGATGTTCTGGGCCATGACGTCGATAGCGGCGGCCTGGGTGCGCTGGGAGATGCCGACGGCGAGGGTCTTCTCGTTGATGTTCAGCACGTCGCCGCCCTCGGTGTGGAACTGGCAGTCGCGGCGGAAGTACAGGGAGACGTCCTTGTAGTCGGGGTGGTACTTGAAGACGTACTTGCCGTACAGGGTCTCGCGGTTGCGGGTGACCGAGTACATGCGGTTGAGGTTGACGCCCTCGCCGACGACCGCGAACGGGTCGCGGGTGAAGTAGAGGTTGGGCATCGGGTCGATGATCAGGTCGGACTCGGACTCGGAGTTGACCAGGGAGTCGAGGGTCGTGGACGCCGTGAGGGGCATGTCGATCTCGGCCTTGGTCATGCCGGCCATGGTCTTCTTGACGAACTCGAGGTTGTCCTCGATGGAGTCCAACTTCTCGCGGACGATCTGCGGCATGTGCTGGCCGCGGATGCCGGCCTCGGCGATGTACTGGTCGGTGAACTCGGCGCGGGCGCCGGGGACCTGGTCGAACACCTCGGCGACGAGGTTCTCGAGGTAGAGGACCTCCACGCCCTGGTCCCTCAGGATCTGGGCGAAGGTGTCGTGCTCCTGCTGTGCGACCTCCAGGAACGGGACGTCGTCGAACAGGAGTCGCTCGAGCTCGTCGGGCGGCAGGTTGAGGAGCTCGTCGCCGGGACGGTGCAGGCAGACCTTCCTGAGCTTGCCGATCTCGGAAGGCACGTGCAGACCTTTCGTCATGGCCTCCTACCTTTCTTTCGGGCCCCTGTCAGGGCCGATTCGTTAGCGCCCCTCCGTGTGAGGCGTTATTGCTGACGACATATTTATATCCAAAATCAGTTCATACTTCCACCTCGCCCCCGAACGGTTTTATATGAGGGGTGAACGGCATACACATATACTTCACGCATGGCACACTTTGATTTAATAAAGTTTATTTACGTGCTTAAACGCGTTTTCAATCCAAATAACAAATGGAACTTAACTTTATTAAACCACCCTCAAATTGCATATTTCGCGCAACGATATGAATAGAATTCGCAATTCTCGCTGTGTCTCAACCATTTTGATTTTTATTCAGAAAGAAGTTCGTCCTATTCATTTTTGGCAAACAGATTACCGTTTACCAGACGTTGGATACCGTTCACCGGAAGCTCAGTATAAGGCCCAGCGAATACCGGCTCGCTTTACGGCCTCATTTGTAACAACTTGACTTCTCGGTATAGAAAAAAGTCCCGCTCCCCTCATGGGAAACGGGACTGTTATCGATAATCGTAGATAGATTTGAGCGGCTTTGAGAGCCGTCGGAATCCTAGCGATCGAACTCCGCCAGTGCCTCGCCCAAAAGCCTCAGACCCTCGCGCAGAACGTCCTCGCTCGCGCAGTAGCCCAGGCGTGCGCCGCAGGGAAGCTCAAAGCGGCTACCGGGAACCAACAGCACTCCCCTCTCGGCCAGCAGGCGCTTGCAGAACTCCTCGTCGTCCTCGGGAATATCAAGCTTGATAAACGAGGTAGACACGCCCTGCGGGGCCGTCCAGGAAACGCGATGCTGCGTATCAATCCAAGCCTGCGCGATATCGCGGTTTCCAAACACGATCTTGCGGTTGCGCTCGAGGATCTTGTCCTTGTGCTTGAGCACATAGGTCGCCAGGGCGTCGTTGAACACGCCGCCGCAGATCATGGTGTAATCGCGATAGGTGCGTATGCGGTTGGACACCTCTTCGTCGGCCACGACCCAGCCCACGCGGGCCGCGGGCGTCGAATAGGTCTTGGACACGGAGTTGGTGACGATGGCCTTCTCGTACACGTCGGCCATCGACATAAAGGCCTCGGTGTTCTCAAGCGGCAGGTACACCTCGTCGCAAAGCACATAGGCGCCAACCGAGCGGGCGATCTCAGCAATCTGGCCGAGCGCATCGGCATCGAGCACCGTTCCGATGGGGTTCGATGCGTTATTGATGCAGATGAGCTTGGTGTTGGGCCGAACCAGGCGCTTGAGCTCCTCGATATCGGGCTTCCATCCGAGCTCCTCGCGAAGCTCCCAGTACTCGACCTCGGCACCCAGCGTGCGCGGAATCTCGTAGAGCGGCGCATAGGTAGGCCACTCGGCGATAACGTGGTCGCCGGGCTCGACTACGGCCATGATGGCGTTGAGATTGGCGCCCGTGCAGCCATTGGTCTGCAGAATGAGATGGGGATTGACCTCGCGACGATACAGTTTGGCAACCTCGGCCTTAAACTCCGGCGAACCCTCGATCCAGCCGTAGTTCATCTTCTCGCGATCTAGGCGCTCGTAGAACGTGGCACCATCTTGATCGTCGAGCGCGCGCAGCTCGCCCATGGTAAGCGACGAAATCGTCGACTGAGCGATATCCCACGTAGCGCTCTTCTCCCAAACGTTAAGCCATTCCTCAACGCCGATCGTCTTGATATCCATGGCCAAGCTCCTTACAAAAGCAGTCATCCAATCGTGTTGACGCTCCTCAAACAAGATTGGGGCGGTGCGAATACCCGCACCGCCCCAATGGGAGACATCTAATGGCAGCTAGATGTATGTATTAAGACCTGTACGGGTCCTTGAAGACCTTAGAGGTCCTCGCGCCAGAAGGGCATGCTCATGCAGCGCGGGCCGCCGCGGCCGCGGGAGAGCTCGGCGGAGGGCACGACGAGAAGGTCCAGGCCCTCCTTGTACAGCACGTCGTTGGTGACGGTGTTGCGGGCGTAGACGCAGATCTTGCCGGGCTCGACGCACAGGGTGTTGGAGCCGTCGTTCCACTGCTCGCGGGAGGCCGCGATCGGGTCGCCGCCGCCGCAGGGGATCAGCTTGACCTGGTCGACGCCGGTGGCGTCCTCCAGGACGTGCTCGAGGGTGTCCTCGATCAGGCGGATGTTCACGTCGCCCGGGTTCTTGCCGGCGGTCAGCTCGTAGACGCGCAGGGTGCCCATGATGGCGGGGTGGATCGTGAACTTATCGACGTCGATCTGGGTGAAGACCGTGTCGAGGTGCATGAAGGCGCGCGAGACCGGGATGTCGAAGGCCAGGATGCGCTCGACCTTGGAGTCGGAGTTCCAGAAGATGTTCTGGGCCATGACGTCGATAGCGGCGGCCTGGGTGCGCTGGGAGATGCCGACGGCGAGGGTCTTCTCGTTGATGTTCAGCACGTCGCCGCCCTCGGTGTGGAACTGGCAGTCGCGGCGGAAGTACAGGGAGACGTCCTTGTAGTCGGGGTGGTACTTGAAGACGTACTTGCCGTACAGGGTCTCGCGGTTGCGGGTGACCGAGTACATGCGGTTGAGGTTGACGCCCTCGCCGACGACCGCGAACGGGTCGCGGGTGAAGTAGAGGTTGGGCATCGGGTCGATGATCAGGTCGGACTCGGACTCGGAGTTGACCAGGGAGTCGAGGGTCGTGGACGCCGTGAGGGGCATGTCGATCTCGGCCTTGGTCATGCCGGCCATGGTCTTCTTGACGAACTCGAGGTTGTCCTCGATGGAGTCCAACTTCTCGCGGACGATCTGCGGCATGTGCTGGCCGCGGATGCCGGCCTCGGCGATGTACTGGTCGGTGAACTCGGCGCGGGCGCCGGGGACCTGGTCGAACACCTCGGCGACGAGGTTCTCGAGGTAGAGGACCTCCACGCCCTGGTCCCTCAGGATCTGGGCGAAGGTGTCGTGCTCCTGCTGTGCGACCTCCAGGAACGGGACGTCGTCGAACAGGAGTCGCTCGAGCTCGTCGGGCGGCAGGTTGAGGAGCTCGTCGCCGGGACGGTGCAGGCAGACCTTCCTGAGCTTGCCGATCTCGGAAGGCACGTGCAGACCTTTCGTCATGGCCTCCTACCTTTCTTTCGGGCCTTACTGGCCGAATGTATCAGCGCCCCTCCGTATGGGACGCTGCTTGCTGACAGCTCTAGTTATATCCAAAAACCACCCGCAATTCCACCTCGCCCCCGAACGGTCAGCAAAGTGAGATGAACGGTATATCGAATATGATTCCCCCATGATGCACTTCAGTTCTCTAAAGCAGGTTTTCAAAGGTAAACGTCTTTTTTCTTAGGAATTAAGCCAGATTGCACAAATATTTTCATGTTTAGGAATTGCATAGCCAAAACGGTTTTCTGCATATATATGTCGTTTGTCCACGATTCGATTTGGATTCGATTATATTCAGCTTGCAATCATTCTTATTCATACATTCTCACCAGTTGAGTATGGATATAGATTGTTTTCAAAACGAGTCAGGCAGTTAGTTGCATGCTTAACAGCGTAAGAAGTAGGTAAAGATACCGTTCGCACAATACGTCCGTGCCGCAAGTCGACTAAATTGAGACAATAGTGAATAGTGTTAGGCTACCGTCCCCTGCGGGGACTGAACGGACAGATGCATATGCCGAGCAAAATCGAAAAAAAGCAAGCCGCCGCAAAGCTGCGCAAACCGCCGCGCGACTTCTCGTACACGCAGAACCGAGAGCTTAGCTGGCTGCGCTTTGACAACCGCGTGCTCGACGAGGCTTTTGATGAGTCCGTGCCGCTGTTCGAGCGCCTTAAGTTCGTCTCGATCTTCGAGTCTAACCTCGACGAGTTTCTCATGGTGCGCGTGGGCGGCCTGTCCGACCTTGCCGAGCTCAAAAAGCAGCCTGTCGACAACAAGAGCAATATGACCGCCTCCGAACAGGTCGATGCTGTCATGGCCGAAATGCCCGGGCTCCTTACCCGTTGGGAGTCCATCTTTAAGAACATCGAGGGCAAGCTCGACACCCTGGGCGTTCACCGCGCACGTGTCGATTCGCTTACGCCCGAGGAGCGCACCTTTGTAACCCGCTACTTCCAAGCCTACGTGTCGCCGGTCATCTCACCGCTGGTGATCGACCCGCGCCACCCCTTCCCAAACCTGCGCAACGGCGCACTCTATCTGGCTTGTGGCCTGGACGGCGTCACCGACGAGGAGAGCCTGCTGGGCCTGATCGAGATTCCCGCCTCGATGAACCGCGTGGTCGAGATTCCCTCGCCCACCGGCACCTACTCCTACATTCTGCTCGAGGACGTCATCCTCGCCTGCCTGGACAGCTGCTTTGGCTCCTATAAGCCGCTCGACCGCGCGCTCATCCGCGTCACCCGCAACGCCGACATCGATCCGGACGGCGAGGGCGTCGAGGAGGAAGAGGACTACCGCCAGCATATGAAGCGCATCCTCAAGAAGCGCCTGCGCCTGCAGCCGGTAGTGCTCGCCGTCTCGGGTTCACTCGAAAAGCAGACGCTCAAGACTATCCGCAAGGCACTCGAGCTCTCGCGTCGCTCGGTCTTTACCTGCGACATCCCGCTCAACCTGGGCTATGTCTTCGGCATTGAGGGCAAGATTCCCGAGCACCTGCGCAACGAGCTGCTCTTTACGCCGTTTAAGCCGCAGCCCAACCCCACCATCGATATGACCCGCTCCATCCGCGAGCAGGTACTTCAGCACGACAAGCTGCTCTTTTATCCCTATGAGGCCATGAACCCCTTCCTGGATCTGGTGCACGAGGCCGCCTACGACCCCGAGTGCATCTCACTGCGCATCACGCTCTACCGCGTGGCTAAGCAAAGCCGCCTGTGCGAGTCGCTGATCGATGCCGCCGAGAACGGCAAAGAGGTCACGGTGCTCATGGAGCTCCGCGCCCGCTTCGACGAGCAGAACAACATCGAGTGGGCCGAGCGTCTGGAAGAGGCAGGCTGCACCGTCATCTACGGCTCCGAAGGCTTTAAGTGCCACTCCAAGATCTGCCAGCTCACCTATCGCGAGGGCATGGCGCTTACACGCCTGACGCTGTTGGGCACCGGCAACTTTAACGAGAAGACGGCCAAGCTCTACAGCGACTTTATGCTCATGACCGCCCATCCCGGCATCGGCGAGGACGCCAACTTGTTCTTCCGCAACCTGTCGCTGGGCAACTTGCGCGGCGATTACCGCTTCCTGGGCGTGGCACCGGTCGGCCTGAAGCCACTCATTATGCGCGGCCTGGATCGCGAGATCCAGCGCGCCCTCGCTGGCGAGCCCGCCCGTGTGTTCTTTAAGCTCAACTCGCTCACCGACCGCGAGGTCATCGACAAGATCGCCGAGGCATCGTGCGCAGGAGTCCGCGTGGACATGATCATCCGCGGCATCTCGTGCCTCAAGCCGGGCGTTCCGGGCAAGACCGAGAACGTGCATGTCCGTTCTATCGTCGGACGCTTTTTGGAGCATGCGCGCGTTTACGCCTTTGGCGTGGACTCGGACATGATCTATCTGAGCTCGGCCGACATGATGACGCGCAACACCGAGCACCGCGTGGAGATCGCCTTCCCCGTGCTCGACCCCACCTGCCGCGCCCTGGTGCACGAATACATGGGCATGCAGCTGCGCGACAACGTGAAGGCCCGCAGCCTCACGAGCGACGGCACCTGGGTCCCCGTGAAGCGTGCAGAGGGCGAGAAACCCTTCAACTCGCAGGAAGCCCTGCTGGAGCGTGCCTATCGCAACGCCGAGGCCGCCGCGCAGCAGCGCGCACAGGAGAAGGAACGCGTGGCCGAAGAAGCTATTCAGGCCGAGGTTGAACATAGGGCAGTTGCCAAACCGGAAGCGGTTGCCGCTCCCCCGGTGAATGAGCCCGAGGCTGCCGCAGGGCCCGCCGCGGAGAAAGCGCCCGAGGTTCAGAAGGTCCAGGCGACCGTCATTGAGCCCAAGCCCGCACCTGTACCTCGGCCCGAGCCGCAGGTCACCAAGCCCGCACCCGAGCTGAACGCCCGTCGCGATAAGCCCACCGGCAAGACCAAGGCCATCGAGCGCCATCGCCCCGGTCGCGTGCGCATGGGACTGGGCCTGATCGGCCTAGGCCTTAAGACGCTCATTACCGGCAAGACGAAATAGACGTTTGTAGAAGCGCCCCGTATTTGAGGAATGCCCCAGATACGGGGCGCTTTTCCCTGCTACCATGGTTGCGGACAAAACCGCGAATGACAGGCAGGAATATGAAGCTCACCATAGAATCGATGACCTACGGCGCCGACGGACTGGCGCACGCCGACAACGGCAAGGCCGTCTTTGTGCAGGGCGCCGTGGCAGGCGACACCGTCGAGGCCGAGGTCGTGCAGGACGGCAAGTCGTTTATGCGCGCCCGCACGACCGAGATTCTGGAGCCGAGCCCCGATCGCATTCAGCCTCCCTGCCCCTTCGTGGGCATCTGCGGCGGCTGCTCGTGGGGCAATCTCTCACGCACGGCACAGCTCGCCGCCAAGGAGCAAAACCTGCGCTCCACGCTCGAACGCATTGGCAAGTTTACCCCCGAGCGAGTCAACGATCTTGTCCAGCCTATCCGCCACACCAAGGACGACTGGGGCTACCGCAATAAGATTGAGCTGGAGCCCACCCTCGTTAACGGCCGTGTTCGCCTTGGCATGCACGGTGTCGACCCCAGCAAAATCGTGACCGTCGATGCGTGTCCGCTGTTCGATAAGCGTTTTCCCAAGGCGCTCAAGTCAGTCGTCGGCGCGCTCAACTATCTGAGCGGCAGCCACAACCTGGGTCTGGAGCGCGTGGGCATTCGTGCCTCGCGTCGCACCAAGGCACTCGAGGTCGCGCTTTGGACGCCCACAGGCTCTTTCCCGCGCTCACAGGTCTCGCGCGTGCTGACAGACGCCGCACACCCCACGAGCGTCGTGCGCGTCATGAGCAAGGGCGAGAAGAAAGCCCGCCGCGTTTCCAAGGTGGAGATGCTCGCCGGCGAGGGCTCGTGGACGGAGAACATCGCCGAGGGCCAGATGCGCCTGTCCGCTCCATCGTTCTTCCAAGTCAACACCAAGGGTGCCGAGATTTTGATCGAGCTCGTTATGGACGCACTCGATCCGCAGGAAGATGAGCTTGCCGTGGACCTGTATTGCGGCGCCGGAACCTTTACCCTGCCGCTCGCCCGCCGCTGCGACTTTGTCGCCGCCGTCGAGGCCTACGGCCCGGCCGTGCGCGACCTGCGTCGCAACCTGGAGATCAACAAGCTCGACAACGTCGACGTCATCGGCGGCGACGCGGTGCGCGAGTTCCCCGATCAGGACGCCGATGTCCTGGTAGTCGATCCGCCACGCGCGGGCTTAGCGCCCGAGGCCATCGACCTCATCGCGAGCACGAGTGCCCGCGATGTCGCCTACGTGAGCTGCGACCCTGCCACCCTGGCACGCGACCTCAAGCGCTTTGTCGAGGAGGGCACCTTCTCCCCTGTCAAGATCACGCCGGTCGACCTATTCCCGCAAACCTTCCACTGCGAAACCGTCGTCCACCTCAAGCGCAACTAACCGTATGATGAGAACGGGCTCGCGTGCGTAACTGCACGCGAGCCCGCTTTATTCGGTCGATGCAACGCTGGCAAAAGTCATCGCTGCACTCACGGGCAGCAAGAACAACAACGGCAGCAGGTAGCGCATCGACTCGGTCGTGTACGACGTCGGCGAGATCCAAAGAACAAGGTTTGCCGCAACGAGTAGCGCCATCAGATGGAGTTTCTGGGGCGCACGACATTTTATCTCCAGCAGCAGAAACGCCATACCCCAGGTCGACCAAAGCGCCTTGGCGCCGACAAGCATGCCGACCGGCGTCGACTGAAACCATGCGACGAGCGACTCGACACTGCGACCCAAGGTCGCATCGGACCAGCTCAATCCCAGGTCCCGCGAGCGGGGAAACACATGGCTCACGTTGTGCCCGTCGACAGGAGTCACATAGGGCGACAAGGCCTCGCTTCCCGCCGCCGGCATGGCATACCAGCCAATCTGCACCCCCAGATACGCCTTGAGATAACAAAGTGGATGCTGTAGGAGCCCCGCTACCCACGCGCCAAAATAGGCTGCAAAATCGAGCTCGTCGGCCTTACCAAACGTGGGGTCTTTAACAGAGTCGGTTAAAACCACGTGTAGTTGTTCTTGCCATCCTCCCCGATGGCGCGCTCGATCTCTTGACGCTGCCATTCCGCAAGCTCGTCCCCGTGGTCACGCATCAGCAACGCAGACTGCTGAAACATGAGACCGTAGACCTCCTGCTTGCCACCAGGCTCGCACCCCAGAGCGGGAAGCACGGCCCTGGGCATAAGGACCGTCATAAACAGAGAAGCGCCGACCGCCATTGCCGCAACGATAACTCGCCCACTCCGACTCGTAGCCCTCAAGAACACGGCAATCAAGACGACCAGCATGAGAATCAAACCAGTCTTGCGCGTCAGCGCCACAAGCAACACAAGGGCAACATATGCAGCAAGGAAACCGGGTGCCCTCAGGAGTCGCCCCCTCGAACGCATGACCTCAATGGAGGCAACCGAGAACAGCAAGAAAAACGGCAGAAAGGTGGCATCCTTCGCCATGGCCGAGGCATAAATGGGAAGGTGCCAATACAGGCACAGAAACGCCAGCAGTGCCAGGCAAACGCCACGTCCGCCGCCCATGCGGCGTACCAAAACAAGGCAGCACGCCAAGGCAAACGCCGTCAGAAACGCCTGTACCAGGCAGAAGGCGTACACCCCGGCGTCGATACTCCCCAGCGCACGACCTATGTCGGTAAACCATCCGTACAGATAGGTGTCAAGTATTGGATGGTGATCGGTAACGGCGCCGTCCGACAAGGCATTGGGTAAGCCGTTGTACTGCAAAAGCTGCTGGCGAGTGTCCCACCAAATCACGCCCGGGAACAGCAGGACCAGCAACGGAGACCAGCAGGCGTAGATGATTGCGCCCAGTTTTAAGATGCCACCGAATGTGTACGCTTGCGGAATGGCCGAGAACGCCATATCGCACAAGTTGTCAAACCATCCAGCATGGTCTTGCCGAGGGACGTCAACAGCACCTTCGCGTCCCACCAGGAACCGATCGATCAGATAGTCGCCAAGCTTAAACGCTGTGCAGAAAAAGGCCATGTGCCCCAAGACATGGACCAAGTAGATAGGGTTGCAAGAGAATCCCACGGTATCGCGAAACATATCCGCGATGGTCGCGAGCACCGCCAAGATGCCCGCGACCATCAGCATGTCGCGATTCTGTTTTAATCGCTCCACCGGCATACACTTAGTGCTTTACCGGCGCGCCGCAATGCGGACAGAATTGAGAATCGGGCGTAAGCGGGCTTCCGCATGAACTACAGAACCGCGGTGCATCCGAGGGCGCAGGAGCCTGCTGTGGCTGGACCTGAGCCTGCTGCCCAACGTAATTCTGCGGCATTGTCTGCTGAGGTGCCGTATATGCGGTGTTATTCGCAGCCGTTGCATATGCCTTAGAGTGTTTGCGCATGCGAATGATAAAGAAGCCGCCCACGCCCGCTGCGATGAGAATCGCAACAATGACGACGATGAAAATGGGGTTGAACGAGGACGAGCTGTCTTCCTTTTGCGAATCAGACGAAAGGGATTGCTGGGAGATGCCGCTCTTGTAGACATCGATCCTAAAACCGTCATCCTTATTATCTTGAACGGCGTAAATCAATGAGCAGTCCTTCGAGAACCACGCAGACCCCATGTAGCCGTCGTCGCCTACGCGGTCGTATTCCAGCGAACCCCTCAAATTAATCTGAGAATGTGCGCCCGTCTTTGTATCAATCAGATACAACAGATTGTTATCGTTGTCGTCCGAACCATTGGCCAATGCAAACCTACCGTCATTCGATAGAGCGCCATATCCACCTTCACTCATAAAGGGGAGATCATTAGGGTACTTAGTCCTCCATTTTGTTTCGCCTGTCTTGTTATCGACGACAATCATTTCAAGGCTTTCCAGCTCAGAAGAGCTGGAGCCGAGTCCATCACTGTTTTCGTTATACAAGCCAAGAACGAGCGATCCGTCCTGATTAAGCGTGTTGTATTCCAGATTGCTGTAGTAGGTGCAGGTTGCGTCACCCTTTTTTGAGACGTAGAGGCAGGGGCCGATGGCGGCGCCGTCATCGTTAACGACAACCGTATTGCCCGCCCTGTCAAATTCAGACGTGTTGACGGCTTCCTTGTCCTTCAGGTCGAGCGTTACCACGTCGTAGTACGAATGTGAATCGTAATCGTCGCCGCAATAATCCCGTATAACATAGCCGTATTTGCCGTCATTTGAAATCCAAGCAGGGCCATCCAAAGAGTAGTCATCGGATGACGTAAATTCGTATTTAGTCGTTGTATTGCTGTTCTTAAAATCAACTACACTAAAAACCGCGTAATAATCCTCTGAACGCGAATCATATACTAGGGATGTTATAAAAAGCGATTTGTTGTCCTTAGATATTTGAAGCCTGACATCGCCATCATCGTCATCAAGCACGTCAGATGGAACCGCGGAGCCCAGCGGATATTCTTCTGACTTGTCATTGGACAGATCATATGCAATTACGGAATCGTTCGCTCTATTGAAACAGTAAAAGGTCTCTTCGTCAGCTGAAAAGAAGTATGCATTTTTATAGTCATCACTCTCGGGATCAATATCCACTATGGTGCGAGACCAATCCTCGGTATCTAGTAAATAGAACTTTTCTTCAGATGCATCCCCGTACAGCACATACCTTCCAGAAGGCGAGCGACCAACATATATCGAATTCTCAAGCTCATACGTATCCTTGAGCTCGGGCGTCGGAACGTCGCCAGCGTAGGCACCGAGCGGCGCCACGACAAGACTGGCAGCCAGTGCAAGGCCGGCCGTAAGGAGCATCCCCCATTTCATTTTTCTTGTTCTTGGCATGGTTGCCCCTTTCAGTCGAGAGGTGAATATGACCTGAGACTACGCTAAGCCCGAAAAAGCAAAATCTGTTGCGCAACAATTCCCAACGAGCAAAAAAGTCGGTAACGCCTGATGAAAATAGGACGGGGATTAAATAACAATCGAAATTCGAATGATTTTTAATCCCCGTCCCAGAAAAATCACTGATGGTTGACAGGAGCTCCGCAGTTTTGGCAGAAGGAGGCATTTGTCTCCAGCTTTGACCCGCACTGGGCACAGAAATAAGTAGGCTCAACTGGCTGAGCATCATCGATCGCGGTCGGCGTCTGCTGTACCTGCGAAACCTGCTGCGCCGGAGGCATTTGCTGGTATGGATTGGGCTGCGGAGGCTGAGACTTGTTCGACGATTCCTTGTTCAAGATAACAGCAAAGGCGACAGCCGCGATACCACCAAACACAACTAGCAAAACGAGAAGGTCGAATACACTAATCATCGCACATCAGCTCCTCATGTTGCGAAAGATGACGGATGCCGAGATTTTATCGCCGCGCCGCAAGCCCCTCCTAGTGCGCAACACCCAGGCACGACCAGTCTTTTTGAGATTGGGGCGTGGCAAGCGGGGGCCTTCGGGGTATAAGACGGCTAATTGTATGCCGCCCTATGAAAGGAACCCTTATGCCCAGCGTTGCCGTTCTTGCCGCCGATGGCTTTGAAACGATTGAATGCCTGACCATGGTCGATGTCATGCGTCGCGGCGGCGTGCGCGCCACGCTCGTCTCGATCATGCCCACGCGCGAGGTCGTAAGCTCACTGCAGATTCCCGTAACCTGCGACGCACTCTTTGACGAGATTAACTTTGACGAGTACGACTGCGTCGTGCTGCCCGGCGGTCTGCCCGGTGCCACCAACCTGCGCGCCGACCAGCGCGTCTGTGACGTAGTTTGCGAGTTCGCCGCGACCAAGCATGTTGCCGCCATCTGTGCCGCCCCGTTTATCCTGGGCGAGCTTGACCTGCTCGAGGGACGCCGCGCCACGTGCTTCCCCGGCTTTGAGAAGAGCTTCCCCGAGGGCGCCTATACCGGCGACAAGGTCACGCACGACGGCAACATCATCACCGCTAGCGGCATGGCCCAGTCGCTCCCCTTTGCGCTCGAGCTGCTGCGTACGCTCGCCGGCGACAAGGCTGTCGAGAAGGTTGCCGAGGGCATTCAGCTATGATTTTGGCTTCGCAATCACCGCGCCGCATCGAGTTGATGCGCGAAGCGGGCTACGACATCCGCGTCATTCCCGCTGACATCGACGAGACTCCTTTTGATGACGAGGCCCCGCTTACGCTTGTCGAGCGCTTAGCTCGCGCTAAGGCTGCCGCCGTTGCCGCCGAGCACGCCGAGCCCAGTGAGCTGACCATCGCGGCCGACACCATCGTCACCTTCGATGGCAAGCTTTTGGGTAAGCCGGCAAACGAGGACGAAGCCCGCACCATGCTCCACGAGCTCTCGGGGCGCACGCATCAGGTCGCAACCGGCGTCTGCATCGTTAGAGCCGGAGACGCCACAGCCCCGCACGCCGCCGAGAGCCTGTCGTTTGTCGATGTGACCGACGTGACGTTCTACGAGCTCACCGACGAGCAGATTGAGCGCTACGTCGCCTCGGGCGAGCCCATGGACAAAGCCGGCGCCTACGGCATCCAGGGCGTTGGCGGGCGCATGCTCGTGCACGATATTTCGGGCGACTTCTACAACGTGGTGGGCCTGCCCATCGCTCGCGTCGCGCGCGCGATTCAAAAACTATCGTAATTGCATCTGGCGCTGGGTATCCCCCAGCGCCTACAATTTTGGCGTACCGTACGGATCCCGACCGGGCATAAGGCCCGGCGGAAAACCGATAGGAGTAAAACATGGATACACTGCTTGAGGCCATTGACGTTTGTGATGTCGATGGCTTTTGTTTTGGCAACTATACGGACGAGGAGGCCGGCACCGGTTGCACCGTAATCGTGGCACCCGAGGGCGCCACCGGCGGTGTTGACGTTCGCGGCGGTGCACCGGCATCACGCGAGACCGACCTGCTGCGCCCCGAGAACACCGTGGACAAGGTCCACGCCGTATGCCTTTCGGGTGGATCGGCCTTTGGTCTGGAGGCCGCAAGCGGCGTCGCCCGCGAGCTCGAGAGCCGCGGCATCGGCCTTCCCGTCGGCCCCACGCAGGTGCCCATCGTGTGCTCCAGCTGCATCTTCGACCTCGCCTTTGGCGACCCCACCGTTCGCCCCGATATTGAGGCTGGCATCTCCGCCGTGCGCGAGGCACTCGACAACACCCCCACCACGCTCGAGCAGGGCAATGTAGGTGCCGGCACCGGTGCCACCGTGGGCAAACTCATGGGCCCCGCCACCTGCATGAAGGCCGGCCTTGGCGCTGCCGCCGTGGCGCTCGGCCCTGTTAAGGTGGGTGCCGTGGTCTCGGTCAACGCCTGCGGCAATGTCGTCGACCCCTTCACCGGTGAATGGGTCGCTGGTATGCGCGCTGCAGCAGATAGCGACCAGATCGTCGACATGGAGCTCGCAGCCTTTGCCGCCGCCGGCTCTATGCAGATGCCGCTCGACCGCACCAACACCACCATCAGCTGCATCGTCACCAACGTTGAGCTCACCAAGGCTCAGGCCACCAAGGTCTCCCAGATGGCCGCAGACGCCTATGCGCACGCCATCCGCCCCACGCACACCACCAACGACGGCGACACCATCTACACCCTCGCCAGCAGCAAGCTGGGAGCCCAGGCAAGCGCCGCCGTTCCCTTGGACCTGTTGGGCATGCTCGCCGTAAGGGCCCTACAGACCGCCATCGTAAACGGAGCCATAACCGCCAAAACCTCCCACGGCATCCCCGGCGCCGCGAAGTAATCCACTCGACCGTCGGTCGGAGGCGGGCGGGCGTTACGTTTGCTGCTCTACAGTCCTATGCAAGACGAAGGCCACATTAAGTGGCCTTCTTTGCGTGCGGAACTCGCGACAAACGTAACGCCCGCCCGCCTCCGACCGACTACCAACCAAATTCTTTTCAGCCCAGGCCCCTGTGTACCGCGCGTCGAGGATCTTCAAATTCACCTATCTGACAATCGATTTATAGCAGAGGCCCCTTGGCCTTTAGTTTGATACAAGTTCCGCACGAGCCGGAAAGCACTTAATGTGCTTTCCGTGCGAGCAGGACTGTTCGCAGTAGCAAACTAAAGGCCAAGGGGCCCAGTCAACCTATCAGCAGCGATTACTCAGCAGTTAGTTGAATTTGAAGATCTTTGAGGCAAGATGGTATAGGCCGAGTGTGGTTTTGTCTCCGGCCCGTCCACGCAGGTTGGTAAAGAATCCGACCACGCCGTAGCGAGCGCGACGATACATGCGCTCGTCGTACTCTTTCAGGTCCTTCCACAGCGTCTTCAGGCGCTCATCGGCACAATCTTCCTCGGAAAGCTTGGTGAGCACCGAGCAAATCGCCATCATCATGGTGAAGTAGCCCATCATGTACGAACGCAGGCGCGAGGACTCAACGTCCTGGTACAGGTGGAACGATTCCATCATGATGCGCGTTACGCGGAACTGTTGACCCAGGCGCTTGACCATCGTGGCCTCATTGACGCTCTGGCCCTCGCGACCGATAAAGTAGCGATAGAGGTCGATGTCGGCGTAGTACATGGTCTTGCAGCGCGGCAGCGGTACGTATGCGTAGATATTATCCACGTAGAACGTGTGTGCCGGCATAGGCAGATTAGACTCGCGCAGCACATCGGTGCGATAGCACAGGCTGTGCATGAGCAGGTTCTGATCGGGACGGAAGTGTCCGATCTGGTCCCAAGAGAAAATCTTTTTGCGCGGCAGTGCAAACTTGTAGCCAATAGCGGTATGCGTGCCCTCGTAAACCTTCTCGTACACGTAGTTCGAGATAAACAGGTCGACGCGCTGGTCGCGCTCCTCAAAGCCACGCAAAATCGAAAGCATGGTCGAAAGCGCCGCACCGTCGAGCCAGTCGTCCGAGTCAACGACCTTGTAATAGGTGCCCTGTGCCTCGCGCAGGCCCGAGAGGACGGCGATACCGTGGCCGCCATTCTCCTGGTGCACCGCGCGGATGATTCCAGGATAACGGGCCTCCCACTCGTCGGCCTTGGCGGCCGTCTCGTCCTTGGAGCCGTCGTCCACCACGATAATCTCGATATCGGTGGCGTAATTGCTCCCCTCCAAGATGGAGGTGATGCAATGGTCCATGTCCTTGGCGGCGTTATACGAGGGAATACCGAATGTTATGACTTTATGCATGGCAGGCGATAATCTCATCCGAAAGATCGAGGGCGGAATTGGTCACGGCGTCCATATCGTAGTAACGATACTCGGCCAGACGGCCCACCGGGTGGAAGTTCGTCAGGTTCTGGACGCGCTCAAGATAGCGCTCGTAGAGCTCGCGGTTCTCGGGCTCCAGGATGGCGTAGTACGGCGTCTCGCCCGAGCCGGGCGTATAGGCCTTGGAGTACTCCTTCATGATGGTGGTCTTGCCGGGCAGGACCTGACCGGTCATGTTCTTGAACTCGGTGATACGCGTGAAGTCCTCGCTCGTGGTGTAGTTGACGGTGCCCACGGGCTGGAACTGGTCCATATCGAGCGTCTCGAACTTCATATCGAGCGTGCGGTACGGCAGCGCGCCCAGGTCGAGGTTGAACAGCTCGTCGAGTGGACCGGTGTAGACGATCTCGCCACCATAGACCTTGCCGTCGATCTTGACGGTAGTCTCGTCGATCTCAAAGAGGTCACGGGCGTCTACGTCACAGAATACGTCGATCAGATCGTGATCGAGCATATGCTCGAACAGCGCGGTATAGCCGTCCTGCGGCATGCCCTGGAAAGGAGCCTGCGGGAAGTAGCGATCGTCATCGCCCACAAAGACGGGGACGCGGCCGGTGATCGAGGGGTCGATCTGATCGGGCGTCTGGCCCCACTGCTTCATGGTGTAATGCAAAAAGACGTTCTCGTAGACGTAATCGGCAACCTCGGCAAGATCCGGGTCATTCTTCTTGCGCAACTCCATAATGGGCACCTTGACGTCCTTGCCAAAGGTCTCCACGAGCTTCTGATACAGCTCCTCGCCGCGCTCATCGCCAAAGGCGAGCTTGAGGCTCGCATGGTTAAAGGGCACGGGCATAAGGGTACCGTTGATGTTGGCGAGCACCTTGTGCTGGTAGTCCGTCCACTTGGTAAAGCGCGACAGGAAGTTATGCACGCGCTCGTTAAAAGTGTGGTAGATGTGCGGACCATACTCGTGAACCAGGATTCCGGCCTCGTCAGTGCAGTCGAAGGCATTGCCCGCGATATGGCTACGGCGCTCCAAAACGGCAACACGATAGCCGATGGTCTCGGCAAGACGGCGGGCGCAAACGGCACCGGCATATCCAGCACCGACGACAATCATGTCGTACGCGCCGGCGTTAAAGCCTTCAGGCAGGCCTGAGGTAATCTGCATCGATACTCCTTGTCAAAAGCCACGGGCTCGTTAGCTGGGCTTTTCTCGAACATTCTTCGAGACATATTTATCAGAGCGATTATAGCGCTAATGCGTCCTATAATGAGCTTGCCACACAAGGAAAGCTCAAGCACCGCGGCGTACATAATTGAAAGGTAAACCCGCTAGCAGCGGGTTTATTCGTGTGCAGCCGAGGGCCTGGAGCTTAGCGAAACGCTTGTAAGGAGTAACATGAGCGATTTCCTAAACCGTATGAAGTCTGCCGCCAAGGCCGACCTTAAGACCATCGTCCTGCCCGAGGGCGAGGACCCGCGCACCATCGTCGCCGCCACCAAGATCATCGAGGAGGGCCTGGCAAAGATCGTCATCCTGGGCAACCCCGACGAGATCGACGTTCCCGGCGCTACCGTCATCGACCCGCGCAATGCCGAGAAGCACGAGGAGTACGCGCAGAAGTTTGCCGAGCTCCGCGCCAAGAAGGGCGTTACCATCGAGCAGGCTCGCGCCCAGGTGATGGACGCCACCTACTTTGGCACCATGATGGTCAAGATGGGCGACGCCGACGGCCTGGTCTCCGGCGCCTGCCACTCCACCGCCGACACCCTGCGCCCCGCGCTGCAGATCCTCAAGACCGCCCCGGGCACCAAGCTGGTCTCGGCCTTCTTCGTGATGTGCACCGACACCCCGCAGTTCGGTACCGACGGCACGCTGATCTTCGCCGACTGCGGCCTCAACATTAATCCGTCTTCTGACGAGCTCTCCGAGATCGCCATCGCCTCGGCCCACTCCTGGTCCACCTTCATGGGCAACGTTGAGCCGCACGTGGCCATGCTCTCCTACTCCACCATGGGCTCCGCCGGTGGCGAGGTCGCCAAGAAGGTCCAGGAGGCCGTGAAGTTCTGCAAGGAGAAGGCTCCCGAGCTCGCCATCGACGGCGACCTGCAGCTCGATGCCGCTATCGTCCCCACCGTCGCCCAGCTCAAGGCTCCCGGCTCCTCCGTCGCCGGTAAGGCCAACGTGCTCGTGTTCCCCGACCTCGAGGCTGGCAACATCGGCTACAAGCTGGTCCAGCGCTTCGCTGGCGCTGACGCCTACGGCCCCATCCTGCAGGGCATCGCCAAGCCGGTTAACGACCTGTCGCGCGGCTGCTCTGCCGACGACATCGTGGGTGTCGTGGCCATCACCGCCGTCCAGGCTCAGATGGCTGAGTAGCGGACTTATCCCCTCGGGACCCTACAGGGTAAAGCTCTGAAAACGTCCTCGGACATGCATGAAACCCCCGCTGCGCACTTCGTGCGGCGGGGGTTTCATGCGTCCTGCGGAAAGTTTTCAGAGCTTTACCCTGTAGGGTCCCTGCCGCTACGTTGCAATCAGGGCATCTGGAGTGGACGGCGGCTTGGCTACGAGCTGGGGCTGAGAATCTGAATGATCGGGTGCCGTTGTTGGGAGCACAGGCGTTGCTGATGACGATCGCTTTGGGACTGGAATTTCCGCATGCTAGTAAAAAGGCCTCCGGAGCTGTTGCTCTGGAGGCCTTTCGTTTGCTTGCAAATGCGCGCGTTAGTTGTTCTTGGTCAGACGCTCGACGTCGCGGGCGATCATGTATTCCTCGTCGGTGGGGATGACCATGACCGTGACGGAAGAGCCGGCGGCGCTGATGACCTGCGGGCCGTTGCCCACGGCCTCGCGGTTCTTGTTGTTGTCGATGCGCACGCCCAGCCACTCAAAGCAGTCGCAGAAGGCCTTGCGGATCGACCAGTCGTTCTCGCCGATGCCGGCGGTAAAGGTAATGGTGTCCACGCCCGCCATGGAGGCGATCATGGAACCGGCCTGCTGCATGGCCTTGTAGGCGAACATATCGAAGGCGAGCAGGCAGCGCTCGTCACCCTCAGAGGCGCGCGTACGGATGTCACGGGCATCGTTGGAGATGCCCGAAATGGCAAGCAGACCGGACTGCTTGTTCATCATGTCGTCGACTTCCTGGTAGCTGTAGCCGCCCTCGCGCTGAAGATAGCACACGGTGGCCGGGTCAATGGAACCACAACGGGTGCCCATCATCAGGCCGTCGAGCGGCGTGAGGCCCATCGTAGTATCGCGGCACACGCCGTCCTCAATGGCAGCGAGCGAAGCACCGTTGCCCAGATGGCACGAAAGCAGACGGTGGCAGCGCGTACCCAGGATCTCCTTGGCCATCATCCACTCGTAACGGTGGCTCGTACCGTGCGCGCCGTACTTGCGCACGTGGTACTTGTCGCACACGTCCTTGGGCAGCGCGTAGGTGTAGGCGACCTCGGGCATGGTCATGTGGAACGAGGTGTCGAAGACGGCCACGTTGGGCAGCTCCGGATACTTCTCGCGGCAATATTCGATTGCCGCGGCCTCGCCGTAATTGTGCAGCGGGGCGAGCGGGGCCACCTCAAGGATCTTAGCCATGACCTCATCGTCGACGACCGCGGAATCGTCAAAGTGCCAGCCGCCCTGAACGATACGGTGTCCAATGCCATCGATCGTAATGTCGGTCTTCTCGAGCTCCTCGAGCACGCGCGCAATGGCGCTGCGATGATCAGGAAAAGGAATCTCCTCGGTCTGCTTGGCACCACCGTTCTCGGAGTGGCCAAAGATGCCCATGTCCGATCCGATACGCTCGCAGTTGCCCTTGGCGAAAACCTCGCGGGTATCGGTATCCAAAAGCTGATATTTAAGGCTCGAGCTGCCGGCGTTGACAACAAGTACGTTCATGAGACTCCTTTGCAGTGCGATATGGTCGGCGCAGACCCCTTAAGGCGACCACATGTTAATAAGAAGTTATCACACCTTGAAAAATAGCTATCAGGCATATCGCTCAACGAGCACAAAAGAGGGGCCGAACGGCGCTCGGTCGTCCAGCCCCTCCCCTCTTGCAATTACTTACCGCTGACGATGCGCTCGACATCGGAAGCGATCATGAACTCCTCGTCCGTGGGGATGACGAAGATCTTGACCTTGGAATCCTTGGCGGACAGGCACCAAGCGCCGTCACCACGCAGGGCGTTGCGGGCATGGTCCATCTTGACGCCCATAAAGGCCAGACGGTCGGCCACGCCAGCGCGGACAGCCGGAGCGTGCTCGCCGATGCCGGCGGTAAAGACCAGGGTGTCCATGCCGCACATGGAAGTGGCCATCTCGGCGGCCTTGGCGGCAATCTTGTAGACGAACATATCGAAGGCGAGCTGAGCCTCGGGGTCGCCGGCAGCGGCGAGCTCCTCAACGTTGCGGCAGTCGTTGGTCTTGCCGCCGGTCACAGCCAAAAGGCCGGACTTCTTGTTCATCATCTCGTCGACCTCGTCGAAGGTGTAGCCGCCTTCGCGCTGCAGGTAGCACACGGTAGCAGGGTCGATGGAACCGCAGCGGGTGCCCATCATGACACCGTCGAGCGGCGTCAAGCCCATGGTGGTGTCCATGCACTTACCGTCCTCGATGGCGCACAGGGAGGCACCGGAACCGATGTGGCACACGACGACCTTGCGGGCCTCGCCGTTGGTCATCTCGGCAACCTTCTTGGAGATGTAGCGGTAGCTGGTGCCGTGGGCGCCGTACTTACGGATGTGCAGCTTGTCGCAGACGTCCTTGGGCAGGGCGTAGGTCTTGGCGACCTCGGGCATATTGAAGTGGAAAGCGGTGTCATAGACCGTGACGTTGGGCAGGTCGGGATACTGCTCGAGGCAGTACTCGATAACGTTGGCCTCGGGGTTGTTGTGCAGCGGGGCGAGCGGAGCGACCTCGCGGATCTTGGCGAGGACGTCCTCGTCGACGAGGGAGGAATCGCCGAAGTACCAACCGCCCTGAACGATACGGTGGCCGATGCCCTCGATCTTGACGCCGTTGGCCTCGAGATCCTTCAGGACGACCTCGATGGCGACCTTGTGGTCGGGGAACTCGATGTTCTCGGTCACCTTCTTGGAACCGTTGGCAGCGTGGGTGAAGGTACCGCCGGTAAAGCAGACGCGCTCGCAGGAGCCCTTTGCGGACACCTTGTGGGACTTGGTATCGATGACCTGATACTTAAGAGTCGAAGATCCTGCGTTGACGACCAGAACGTTCATGTGTCTCCCTACTAACAGGCGGTGTGGCGCCGCCAGGTTACATACGCTTCAATAATAAACCCAAACGCCCTCGCGCTCGGGTTTATTGCGTTGATATATAAGTTATCGGTGCCTAAATACGCATGGCCTTTGACTTGTAAGACGAAATAGCGCGGGGATATACACCAAAGAAGAAATCCCGAGCGCGACAAGCAATATGACTCGAATGTCCGCGATGCTGCCCAACGCAGCATTGAACAGATAGAAAAGGATGGCACCCACCGCCACCATCTGACTTTGAACCGAAATCAGTGAACAGCGCATCGAAGAATCGGCGGCATTTTGAAAAATTGAGTATTTAATTGGAGCAAATAACGAGTAGGCGACCGTCTGCAACACATAGAACACGGGCAGCAAATAGATCGGAGTAAAGGGAATCAAAAATAGAGCAGTCAGGGAAAGGCGCACGATGCCGCAAATACGCGCAAAACGGCTCTTGTCGACATGAGCAATCACACTGGGCACAATAAGCCCCATGGAGGCCGAGGCAAGGAGCTGGACCGCAATGATCACACCCGAAGCGACGGCATTCATTCCGCGGCCCACAAGCAGCAGTGAGAAAAAGTCTTCCAGGGCGACAAAAGCAAATGCTTGAGAACAGTCCATGATGAACGCTGAACGAAGAATTCCGTTACACGCAATAGCGGCACCGATCATCTTCGGGCTAATTCCACGCTCAGGTGTCCCCGCAGTGCCCCCTCTTCGCATCTCTGGAATGCAGACAACAACAACCAACGTCAACACCATTGCGATGATATCTGCCGAAAGACCAATGAGATATGCACCGGCAGACGAAATGAAACCGCCCACGCAAGCGGAGATGGCATAAGAGGCATAGAAAACAAATCGCTCAACGACATTAAGTCTTACGAGCTGGTCCTGAGAGACGCTGTCAATGTAAATCGCTTCGATGGATCCGCTCACACATGCAACGGCAAAACCTTTGAGAGCAAACGCGCCGATTAAAAGCAGAGGAGAACGGACGAAAAGCAGGGCGGCGTAGTATCCAAGCATTCCCACGACGCCAACGAGACCGCTTGTCTTTCGTCCAAACCTATCAGCAATATAGCCAGTGGGAACTTCAAGGATGAACTTGCTCACTTGATATGCAATCATCATGCTAGAAATCGCTACCATCGAAAGCCCAACGAACTCAAGGTAGACAGTTAGGAAATACAAGATGGTGCTGAAGTTCGACAGGAAAACAAACATCATATAAAGCAAAATCGTACGATTTTTCATGCTCCGCCCTCCAAGAGTCAGCAATCTAAATCGAAATCTTGGAAAAGCATGAGGGCAAAGCTGTCAGCTATGTGTTGCAGGGCGTCAACATTCACTTGACGACACGAGGCCAAATGGCCTCACGAAGCGAGATGACGCAATAGGTGAAGAAATACCGTCTGGTGTCGATCGGTCCAGGCATTTTGTCGATAGCAAAAGTAGATGGGCAAGGCTACGTCATGTGAGGCTTCAATGGAGCACTCGCTCACTTCCGATCCATCCGATGCGAGAGAAGAGCCAGAAAAACTCAATATCAATCCCCCGGCTTGAAGAAACTCAGCCTGCGCCCTGTTTCCGTATTCGACATCGCGAAAGCGGAAATTAACCAGCTGAGCTTCGGGACATTGATTGATTGCATTGAGACAGGGTGACAAATTAATGGGAACAGCGAGCCTGCCGCCCAGTAACTCACGAATGGTCATAGCGTCAACAGATTGATGACCAGCTGGACATGAAAGAACCCTGAGCTCCTTTTCACCCATATATTTTGAAGAAAGGACGCTGTCCCGTGGTTCCTCAAACGAGATAGCCGCGTCCGAAATTCCAAGTATAAGTGATTCAAAGCATGTTGCCGTTGGCTGATGCCACACATCAAGATGAATCTGAGGGTGCGAGCTTTCAAACGAGTCGTACCAGTTTTCGGAAAAAAGGCGCCCCCGCCCATGAAGGCAGGGGGCGTAAAGACGGAAATGGCCGTCGGGCGAAACGCCGCCGTTCCCCGATCGAGCGTACTTTTTGAGATCGTCGACTTGCGCCAGGATCACGCGTGCACGACGCGCAAATTCTCTGCCCGCCGGAGACAAAACAGCCTCCCCCGCCGATCGGTCGAGCAAAACAATCTGATACTCAGATTCCAACTTTTTTATTGCCGACGAAACGGCCTGCGGACTCACGTGAACGGCGCGAGCTGCTTTGCGCACGCCGCCATAGTTCGCTACAGCTTGAAGGTATTCGAGTTGAGAAAGCTGCATAGATTACTCCAAAGGCAGCCAAGTCGACGGCCTACGCGCCCTCAGATGAGGTTCTCGCCCAGGTTCTTGCCGCCGAGAACGTGCATGTGGAAGTGCATGACGGTCTGGCCGGCGTTGACGCCCTTATTGGAGATGACGCGGAAACCGTCCTCCAGGCCCTTGGCCTTAGCGACCTCCTGGATGGCGTGAGCCATGGCGCCCATGGTCTCGGCCGGTACGTTGTCGGCGATGTCGCTGTAGTGCTTCTTGGGAATCACGAGCGTGTGGACCGGCGCCTGGGGATTGAGGTCGTCGAACGCGATGACCTGGTCGTCCTCATAGACAACGGTCGAGGGGATCTCGTGGTTGGCGATTTTGCAGAAGATGCAATCACACATGGTTGGTTCCTTTCTCACAGACCAAGGTAATTATATTTGGTCAGGATGGTTAGAACGAGAGGTTGTCGTCGGTGTTGGCGGCTTCGCCGTCGGCGAGCACGTCGTTGCCGTCGACGTCCTTAAGAAGCACCGAGACCTTCTGCTCGGCATCGGACAGGCGGGTGCGCAGGCTCTTGAGGAGCTCGACGCCGCGGGTATAGCTCTCGAGCGACTCCTCGAGCTCCATATCGCCCGACTCCAGGCTGCGGATGATGAGCTCCAGCTCCTGCGAGGCCTGCTTGTACGTAAGCTGCTCGACCGGGGTCTTCTCTGCCATATCTGTTTCCTTTCCTAAAGGTTTATCGCTATGAAACGCGGGTTACTCGACCGTATCGACCGTTGCAGCCACGTTGCCGTCTGCCATACGCACGCGGATGGCATCGCCGGGCTTAAAGCTCTTGGCGCTCGTAGCCACACCATCATCGCTGTACGCGATGGAATAGCCGCGGGCAAGTACCTTGAGCGGCGACAGGGCATCGAGCGAAGCCGCTGCACGGCCCAAGTCGGAAGCTGACTTGTTGAGCATTGTGCGCCCCTGATGCTCCAGACGGGAACTCGCAAGCGTGAGCGCATGGCGTTTGCCATCGAGCCCCGAGGTGCTTGCGATCAAGCGCTCGGGCAGACGCTCGAAGTTGGAGCGGAAGGCCCCAACCGAACGCGTTATGGCGCCCGACAGTCGATCGGCAGTCAGCGCAAGCTCAGACTCGCGACGCTCGACCATAAACGTTGGGTCGTTGAGGCACGGGCGGCACGCGGCCGCATCGAGCGCGTCGCCCAGACGAGCCGTATAGGTGCCCCAGGCACGACGACCGCGCTGGTCGAGCATTTCCAGATCGACCTGATCTGACCCGATCATCGAAGCCATCGCGGCGCCCAGACGCTGATGGCGCGTCTCGAGCACGTCGGCCAACTCCGTCATGGCCGGCGCCACCGATTCTGCCGCTGCCGTTGGTGTGGAGGCGCGACGGTCGCTCACCATGTCGCAGATCGAGGTATCGGGCTCATGCCCAATACCGGTCACCACGGGCACGGGACAGGCTGCCACCGCACGGGCAAGCTCCTCGTCGTTAAAGGTCATGAGGTCCTCGAAGGAACCGCCGCCACGCACGAGCAAAATGCAATCGGGCGCCGGCGTAATGGCAGCGGCGCGGTGCAAGCCTTCAATAAGCTCTGCCGGCGCGCCCTCGCCCTGGACCTTTGCGCCCACGCAGACAAGCTCGACGAGCGGGTTGCGACGGCGCAATGTGCGCTTAACGTCGTCGATCACGGCGCCCGAAAGCGAGGTGACGACCGCCACGCGCGAGCAAAACACCGGGATGCGACGTTTGCGCGCCTCGTCCATCAGGCCCTCGCGGCGTAGCTTTTCGGCCAACTGAGCCACCTGCTGACGCAGCAAGCCCTCCCCCGCCAGCGAGAACGAGCGGGCGACGAAGCTCATGCGACCCGTAGGCTTGTAGAGATTGAAGCTGCCCTTAAAGCTCACCTGCATGCCATCGCGCAGATCGAAGGTGCGCTTAAGGTAGGCGCCCTTCCAGATGATGCAGTCGACGGCCGCCGAGTCGTCCTTAATCTGGAAGTAGCAGTGGCCGCTTCGGGCATTGGGACCACGAAAACCCGTGACCTCACCCAAAACGCTCAACTGCGGAATGGCATCGAGCGCGCCGGCGGCGATCTCCACCGCTTGGCTCACGCTGAGCTCTTTGCGCTCCTGCTCGTCCGATCCGTCGAACTCGGCGGAAACGGTATTGCCGGTCAGATTCCAGCCTGCCACGCAGCCCCCTTTCGTCATCGTGCACATGGGCTCCGGCCCTGCGCAAATTCAAGTCCAACACATAGTACAGCGCCGCGGGGACACAAATCCCCACGGCGCCTGCCTGTCCTATTTGTTATCGGTTGGAATTTCTGTTGTAGCGAGCCATCAGGTAGAGCAGCTGAATAATCGAGGTGAGCGCCGCCGCCACGTAGGTGAGCGCGGCCGCCGTCAGGACCTTCTTGGCACCGTTGACCTGCTTGGAGCTCATGCCCGACTGCTCGATATACGCCACGGCGCGGCGACTGGCATCGATCTCGACCGGCAACGTAACCAGCTGAAACAGCACGCTAAACGAGAAGAAGACCAGCGCGAGGGTCGTGAGACCCGCGATGTTCATGAACAGGCCCATGAGCAGCACGATCGTCCAGGTGTTCTGGGTAAAGTTGACGACAGGGACCAAAGCGGTGCGTACCTTCATCATGGCATAACCACTTTGACGCTGGGCGGCATGGCCCGCCTCGTGACAGGCGACGGCAACGCTTGCGACCGACCCACCCGAGCGGTTGGCATCCGACAGATATAAGTTGTTGTCCTGCGGGTTGTAATGATCGGTGAGCTCGCCGGCAACACCCTTGATACCCACGGCGCTACAACCGTTGGCATCGAGCATGCGGCGAGCAACCGTGGCACCCGTATCGCCGTCCGAGCGCACCTTGGACCACGTCTTGTACGTCGAGTTGATATAGCTCTGCGCGGCAAGGCCAAGCACCGTGCAGACAAGAACAACCAGCAGGTACAGCGGGTCAATGCCAAAGCCGTATCCATAGTAATAAGGCATGCGAATTCCTCCGAATCGAGTTACACGTTGGAGGCATTCTACCCACTCAGCCGGCTAGGCTTCCCTATAACAGTTCAATCTTTCCGTCCTTCACGGTGAGCCCCATATTGCCGGAAAGCAGATCGTCCAGACGCGAACCCACGAGCTCAAAGCGCCAGCCTTCGCGCAGGGGGCTCTGCTCGGGATGCTCAATATAGTCGGCCAGGTCATCGCGCGAGGCAATGACCGAGGTCGCCACGCCCGAGCGCTCGGCAACCAGGCGAATGAGCGCATACATCAGGTCCGTCACGCTCTCCAACTCCGGCGAAATCTGACGGTGCCCGCGCACCATGAGCGGCAGGCGATCGTGTGGGCAGCTCGCACCGCGCTTAATGGCCATGAGCGCGCCGTCCACGTCGCGCTCCCCCAGCTGGTCGGTACCGCGAATGCTGCGGAACTCCTCGACACGAACGGGATTACGTTTAACCAGGGCCAGCAGCGTATCGTCGGACATGACCCACTTGCGCGGGATGTTGCGCCGCTCAGCGCGGTCCTCGCGCCAGGCTGCAAGCTCGCGCGCAATGCCCAGCTGATGGCGGCTGCAGGAGTTGATGCGCTTGACCTTGCGAAACGCCTCATGGCGGTCGGCGCGGTAGTGCGACTCGTCGGCCAGCGGACGCAACTCGTCGAGCACCCAGTCCACCCGGCCCAGCTCGCGCAGGCGACTCATCATCTCGGTATAGGCGACGATCAAGTACTTGACGTCATCGATCGCGTACTCGATCTGTTTGTCGGTCAGCGGGCGGCGCGACCAATCGGTCAGCGACTCGGTCTTGGGCAACGAGACGCCGCAAAACGTCTGCACGAGCGCGCCGTAGGAAATCTGCTGGCGCTCGCCCAAAAAGGCGGCGGCCACCTGCGTGTCAAAAATGGGACTCGGCAGCACGCCCACGGTGTGGAGCATGACCTCCATATCCTGCGAGCAGGCGTGAAACACCTTGGTCACGCTCTCATCGCCCATAAGCTCGGCTAGCGGCGACAGGTCGTCGATCACCAGAGGGTCGACCGCCACGCTCTCGGCAGGGGTGGCAATCTGGACCAGGCACAGGCGCGGATGGAACGTGCGCTCGCGCAAAAACTCGGTATCGACGGCAATCGCGTCGAACTCACGGGCGCGCTGGCAAAAGTCGAGTAGAGCCTGATGTGTGGAAATGTACATATCAACCCATCGAATAAGGTTAGGCCCGAAAAACACGGGTAGGATATCGGCATTGCCCTACAACTATACTCGGTTAGTCACAGAACGGGAACGTAAGTATGCGCTGCCTTATCATCCACAACCCGGCATCGGGCCCCAGCTCAGATGAAATCTACGCGTTCACGCACGCCCTCGCGCAGGGCGGCGACGAGGTCGTGATGCGCTTTATCGGCGATGGCATGGAACCCGAGGACGCCGTGGCAGACGTGCGCGAGTTTGATCGCGTGGTCGTTTCGGGCGGCGACGGCACCGTCTCCAACGTGCTCGACCAGATGCGCGGGTGCGGTGTCCCCACGCTCGTCTTCCCCTCCGGCACAGCCTGCCTGTTCTTTAACAACATCGGTAATGCCCCCGAGGCAGCGGCGCTTGCCAAGGCTTGCCGCGCCGGTCGCACGGTCAAAGTGGACATGGGCGAGCTCTTTTGGCTCGACGAGAACGGCAACGAGAAGCGCCACGGCTTTATCATCATCGCCGGCTCGGGCTTCGACGCCGAGATCATGATGAAGGCCGCCCCCGCCAAAAACGACATCGGTGAGATCGCCTATTTCCTGTCGGCGCTCGCCACACCCAACCCCACGGTGGCGCACTTTACGATTGAGCATGACGGCATTGTCGAGGAGCTCGATGGCATCTGCTGCATGGCCGGCAACACCTCGGTCATTCAAAACGACATCAACCTGTTCCCCGATTGCCGCATGAACGATGGCATGGTCGACATCGCGGTCATCGAGCCCGTAAAAACCGTCCAGCTCCTGCCCACCGTGATCACCGCCGCACTCGACCCCGCCGGCAAGGTGCTCGGCCGGCCGCAGTTCAAGATCATCCAGACCAAAGAAGCCAAGATCACCTGCACACCGTCGCTGGGCATGCAGTTCGACGGCGAGATCATCTCCAGCAACTCGGGCGTCTTTGGTGCCCGCGCACTTCCGCAATGCCTCGACCTCATCGTCGACGAATTCTCCCCGCTCGGAAAATAGGAGGACCCCATGAACGACAACCCCCTGATTGGCTTTATCGTCATCGTCTTGGCCATGCTCGTCGGCTATGCGATTAACGTAATCCACCGCCGGAAGAAGTAATTCCACACTGGTATGATATTCATCCAATCATCGTCTCCCCCGTTGTTTATGCATTTGCCAAACAGCGGGGGATTTTTCTTTGCGCCCCGTGCAAGGCGCTTTATTCAGGTACAGTAATTGCAGGGTGCCTTTATTTAAGTAAAGCTACATAATGAGTATTCTTATCCGCTCATCGCATATTTTAGGACGCTCATCGAGTATTTCATCGAAATAGATGAATACTTCTTAGACTTCCGATAGGCTAATAGATGTATTTATTAGCTGAGATTCCGCACAGTTTTGTGGGGTCTCAACAGTTGGGAGGGATCATGAGGTTTACTCATCCTGTCAACACGCTCAAAAAGCTCGGCTGCGGCCTTGCGTTTGGAGCAGCGGCCATCATGGCCATGCCGACTTCGGCGCTCGCCTGCACCCAGATCTACATGGGCAGCAAGCTTACGGCAGACGGCAACACGTACTACGGCCGTTCCGAGGACTTTGGTCCGCGCTATGTCAAGCACTTTGGCATTGAGCCCGCACACAAGGACGGCAACGAGTACACCTCGGTCGAGTCCGGTTTTGAATACAAGTCCAAGGGCGCAACCTACCGCTACACCTTCGTTCGCGACAACCCCTCTCAGTGGGAAGATCGCTACGACGCATATTCCGAGGCTGGCATCAACGAGAAGGGCGTTTCCTGCTCTGCCACGCTGAGCACCTCCTATAACGAGAAGGCCGAAGAGGCCGATCCCATCACCGAGGAGACTGGCATTGGCGAGTACAGCTATGCCAGCGTCATCCTGGGCGAGAGTGCCACGGCCCGCGAGGGCGTCGAGCTCATCGGCAGCCTGATCGACGAGCAGGGCGTCTGCTCCAACGACCAGATCATCATCGCAGACAGCACCGAGACCTGGCTGTTCGCCGCGCTTTCCGGCCATCAGTGGATTGCTATGAAGCTCGCCGATGACATCGCCTCGCTCAACCCCAACATCGGCAACCTCACCTATAACGTAGACCTCGATGACACCGAGAACTGTCTCCATTCCGAGGGCATCGAGTCCATGCCCAAGGAGAAGGGCTTTGCCGAGTACACCGACGGCAAGTTCGACGTCGCCAAAACCTACGGCGAGGAGATCGGCGAGGCCGGTATGCACCAGTGGTCGCGCTATATCCAGGGTCGCGATTACTTCATGGCCCCGCTGGCTGAAGGCACTGACTACGAGATCGTGAAGGACGAGCGTGAAGATGCTCGCGCCACGACCGGCGCCCTGGTCCACGAGATGCAGCCGCTGTTCTTCCAGCCCGGCAAGTCCGACTGGAACACCTTCGAGATGATCCGTTCCTTCGCCGCCCGCGGCGAGAATGTCGCCGGCCTCAACGCCAACACCGACGGCGCCTACGCCATCGGCTCCAACCGCAACACCGAGATCCACACCTTCCAGATCCGTCAGGGCATGGATCCCGAGATCGCGACCATCCAGTGGGAGATGCTCTCCAACGCCGAGTTCTCCGTCGCCATCCCCCTCTACTCTGCACTGCTCACCGAGGTCAGCCCCTACTTTAGCGATCAGGATGTCTCCTTCGACCACTGCGAAGAGGAAGACGTCGTGAACAACGAGGAGCCCAAGAACTCCATCAACTACGTCCTCATGGACATCAACACGCTCGCCTATGAGAACCGCGACCACTGCGCTACCGGCGTCCGCGCCTACCTCGATGCGCTGCAGAAGGAACTCATCGAGCAGAACCTGACCGTCGACGAGGCCATGCAGGCCGCCGAGAACACCGAGGCCCGCACCGCCCTGGCCAACAAGGCCGGCAAGGCTGCCACCAAAAACACCTACATCAAGTGCAAGGCCATGCTCGAGGAGATGCGCGACTACCTCAAGGAGAAGGATTTCTCCGAGGAGTTCGTCCCGAGCGACTACGATGCCGACAACGACTGCCTGGTCAAGTCCATCACCTACGCCGACGAGGCCCTCTCGGGTGAGGATGTAGCCGAACCTGAGGTTGAAGAAGAGGCGACCGAGGAGAAGTCCGAGAGCAACAACACGGCCGCCATGGCCGTTGGCGCCGTCGTCATCATCGGTGTCTGCGGCTTCGTGCTCTATCGTCGCAAGAAGGCCTAAGAACCCCACACCTTAAGGCGCGGGCGGGATGACCAAGGTCGCCCGCCCGCCCAGCCGTCCATTCGACCTGCGGGAAACACTGCTGAAATCTTTTCAAAAAAGATTCCCCCGCACACACTTTGCTGTGCTATAGTGCAGCACAACAGCAACTAGGTGTGACCGCGCCACGGCATCACGAAAGGAGCCACCAACATGAAGAACACGATGAAGTCTCTTAACAACTGGTGGTGGCGTGATGCGAATGCGATCGGTCGACGGTGAGTCCCTCACGCCTGTTTTGCGCTCTAGGTGATTAGAAGGCCTCCGGTTTCGACCGGGGGCCTTTTTCTATCTCGAGCCCGATCGCATTCGCATCACGCGCCTCCGCTTTCTTCTCTTGCACTTCCCATCCGAAAGGATTTTCACCATGTCTCAGAACACCACCACCGCCCAGCCCCGCACCGTCCAGACCGCCGACCGCGGCAAACTCGACGTCCGTGCCCTCGTCTTGCTCGCCATCCTGCTTGCCGCCGGCTTCATCCTCAACTTCACCGTCGGCAAGGCCATCTCCGGCATCTCGGGCGGCATGATCAGCCCCGAGTTCATCATCTCGGCCTTCTGCCTCACCATCCTGGTCGTTCGCCCCAACATCGGTCAGGCACTCGTCATCGGCCTGATCTCGGCCGCCGTGATCCAGATCACCACCACCTCGCCGTTTGTCGATTTTGCCGCCGAGGGCATCGCTGCCATGCTCATGGCCGTCATTGTCAACGCTGCCGCCAAGGACGGCCAGGTTAAGCCCGCCGTCGCCATCGTCGCAGCCTTCGTGACCACCTTTGTCTCGGGCGTCATCTTCATGGTCATCAAGATGGCCATGCTCGGCGTGGTGGGCGAGCTCGCCGCTGCCATGCTGCCCGTCGTCGCCATGACCGCCGTCTTTAACGCCATCCTGGTCGGCGCTCTCTACCTGCCCATCCAGAAGTCCCTTAAGCTCAACTAACCTGCCCGGCTTTACGAGCCACCCCATCTTGGCGTTCATTCGTCGCTCGCGTACCCAAGTACGCCTCGTTCCTCTTTCGCGCCAACCTGGGGCACCTCGTAAAGCCGCCTCCGTACTTCACCACCAAAGACTGTCCCAAACAACTAGCTTTTGGGGACGTTCTTAAACGACTAGTCATGTAAGAACGTCCCCGATGACTATGAAAGGTATCCATGGAAACGATCATCAACGTCGACGATGTCTCGTTCTCCTATGGCACGCAGACCGAGCAGGCGCTTAAGCATATCTCGCTCGGCGTGAACAGGGGAGATTTTATCGGCATTATCGGGCCTTCGGGCGCCGGCAAGTCCACACTTGCCGCCTGCCTGTCGGGAGCCGTACCCCACCATTACACCGGCACGTTCTTTGGCTCCGTCACTGTCAACGGCAACGACACCTGTGAAGTTTCGCTCACCGATGTGTCGCTGATCGTCGGCAGCGTGTTGCAGGACATCGACACGCAAATGGTTGCCTCGGTCGTCGAGGACGAGATGCTTTTTGGCCTGGAGAACTTTGGCGTTCCCCACGACCAGATCGAGCAACGTGTGAGCGAGACGCTCGAGACCGTCGGTATCAGCGACCTGCGCGACCGAGAGATCGCCACCCTCTCAGGCGGCCAAAAGCAAAAGGTTGCCATCGCCGCCATCCTCGCCATGCGTCCGCGTGTGCTCGTGCTCGACGAACCCACCGCGGCGCTCGACCCCGCCAGCTCCACGCTGGTCTTCGAGACCCTGCGTGAGGCCAACCGTGCACTCGGCATCACCATCGTCGTCGTTGAGCAAAAAGTCGCCCTGCTTTCGGAGTATTGCAACCGCGTGCTCGTGCTCAATCATGGCGAAATCGCGCTACAGGGTGAGCCGCACGAGGTCTTCGCACACGCCGATGAGCTCCGCGCCATCGGCGTCGATTGCCCGCGTGTCACGCGCATTTTCAACAGCCTCGAGGCCGATGGCCTGGCCAGTGGCACTCCCTGTTTGGATGTTGATGAGGCCGAGCGTCTGATTACGGGCATCGTCGACCCCGCACACGCAAGCAGCGACATTCAGGCACCCGCCGGCTCACCGCACGCACCGTCGTTGCGCCCGCACGCCAAGGACGCCGAGCCCGTGCTCGCCTTCGATCACGTTGAGTTTGCCTATCCCAATGGCGGCGACGCCGTCCACGACCTCAACCTGACCCTCTATCCCGGCGAGCTCGTGGGCATCGTCGGCCAAAACGGCGCCGGCAAGACCACGCTCACCAAGCTGCTTACAGGCCTGCTTAAGCCCGCCTTGGGCAGCGTGCGCGTCACGGGACTGGATACCGCAGCCGTTCCCACGAGCCGCATCGCCCGAGAAGTCGCAATCCTCTTCCAAAACCCCGACCGCCAGATCTGCAAGGACACCGTGCTCGACGAGGTCGCCTTTGGCCTGGAGCTTGCCGGCATCGACCGTGCCGAGGCACTGCGTCGCGCCCAGCTCGTCATCGACCGCTTTGGCTTGCCGGCCGACGAGGCACCCTTCTCGCTCTCGCGCGGTCAGCGCCAGATGGTGGCACTCGCCTCCGTCGTGGTCGTAGAGCCCAAAATCGTGGTGCTCGACGAGCCCACGAGCGGCCTTGACTACCGCGAGTGCATGACCGTCATGGAAACCGTGCGCACCATGGCCGAGCGCGGCTGCGCTGTAATCATGGTCTGCCACGACATGGAAGTCGTCTCCGACTTTGCCGAGCGCATCGTAGTCATGGCCGACGGCCGCATCCTCGAGCGCGGCCGCACGCACGAGCTGTTCTCGAACATCGAGCTCATGCAGCGAGCCTACGTTGAGCCACCCCAGGTCATAGAGCTTTCTCGTCGCTTGGCATCCTCTGTCTCTCCCGCCTTTTCACAGGTGAGCGAGGTCACCGATATCGTTCGCATTACCGAGGAGATGGTCAACCGTGGTTAACGTCATCGACTACATGCCGGGCGACACACTGCTGCACCGCTTGAACCCGGTCGTCAAACTGGGCCTCGCCGCCGCCATCATCATCGGCATATTCCTGTCCGACACCTACGTGGCACTGTTGGGCTTTTTGGCGCTCACCCTTGCACTGGGCGCCTATGCCGGCGTCATCGACCGTCTGCTCTCGCTGCTCAAGCTGTTGATTCCGCTCGCGCTTATCATGCTGGTGCTTCAGCTGGCCTTTATGCGCGACGGCAACGTGGTGTGGGGCTTTATCACCGACGCGGGCCTCATTACCGGATCGAAGGCCTGCCTACGCCTGTTGGGTGTGGCGCTGCCACTCATCCTCATGCTTATGGTGACCAAGCTCAACGACCTCGCCAACGCCTGCGTCGAGGTGCTGCACGTGCCATATCGCTATGCCTTCACCTTTACCACGGCGCTGCGCTTTGTGCCGGTATTTGGCCAGGAAATGAACGCCATCATGGAGGCACAGACTGCACGCGGCGTCGAATACGACACTAAGAATCCTGTCAAGAAACTCAAGCTCATGCTGCCGCTGTGCGTGCCACTGCTTATCTCGAGCGTGGGCAAGACCGATGCCACCGCGCTTGCCGCCGAGCAGCGCGGCTTCTACCTGCGCACGCGCGCGAGCTCGTATAAGCGCTACCCCATCAAGGGCCTGGATATCGCCGTACTTATCGTCAGCATCGCCCTTATCGCCATCGGTTTCCTGTTCTAGCAATCGCTGGCAGCAACCGACAAACGCAAAAGGCCTCGGCTCGCATCAAACGAGCCGAGGCCTTTACTGTTTTCCCAGATAAAACCTACCAAAATAAACCTGTCCCTTTTTGGCAGGTCGAGGGCTACAGGCGGTAGGGGACGCCGCTGCGAATGATGGACTCGCGTACCAGGACATCCATCGCATCGAGGGTGATCTCGGGCATCTCGCGATACTTCTGCAACACCGAAAGCTCCGTGCAGGCCAGGATGACGCGGTCGCAGCCGCTACGGGCGAACTCCCACATCACGCGGTCGAACTTGTCCATATCGGGCTCGCGCCCGGCCTTCACATCGTCGTAAATGAGCGACATCACGTCGGCCTGACGCTTTTCGCTGGGATAGACGACCTCAACGCCCGCGGTCTCACATTCGCGCCCATAGACGTCTGCGCCCACGGTACCGTCGGTGCCCATGATGCCGATCTTGCGCACCGGCTCGGCCGGCATGCTCAGGTTGGGATCGAACTCGCACTCCCCCATCACCGCGCCGGCCAGAGCATAGCGCACCGACTCGCGCGGCATGTGGATAATCGGCACCTTCGTAAACGACTGAATCTGGTCGTAGAAGTAGTGTGACGTGTTGCAGGGAATCGCTATGTGCGCGCAGCCCAGCGACTCGAGCGCTTGGGCGCACTCCTTCATGGTCGCCAGCAGCTCGGCATGCTCGCCGGTCTTGATGGCCAGCGTGCGATCAGGCATGGTCGACTTGGAAAGCACTACCATGTCGATATGCTCCTGATCACAGGTAGCAGCCGTATGACGCACGACCTGGTCGTAGTAATACGACGTGGCCTCGGCGCCCATGCCGCCGATAACTCCCAGCTTTTCCATCGCCGCCTCCTTGGTGACGCCCACGCAATTGCGCGTATCATACCCGCGCCCGTCCGATGCAAACCGGGCGGGCGCCGCGCTCATCTACTTGTAATACATCTTGAACAGCTTAAAGTGACGCAGCTTGGTGTGCCACATGCGCAACCAGCGGTTAAAGACAAAATCACCCTTCATAAACGAAGGATCGGCAGCCTTGCCCTCCTTGGCCAGACGATGCGCCTTCGCACGCAGCTCGGGGTCCTTGACATACTTGTCAACGACGCCCATAGGAACAACCATCCACAGCGCCTCGTCCTGCGCCGTCACAAACTCCGGCTCAAACGGGCGGTTATAGACGTACTCATCCACCACGTATTTGGCAACGTTAAAGCCACTATTGGTGACATAGTAATTACTGCGGCCCTGACGCGTGTTGAAGTCGAAGAACTTAAACGAGCCATCGCGCTGGTCGTACTTGACGTCGAAGTTGGAGAAGCCCGTAAACTTAAGGTCCTCAAGCAGCTTGCGCACGCCACCCATGAGCTCGTCGTTGGGCTCAGTGATGATGCAAGCGTGGTTGCCGACACCATGGGGCTGATGCTCCTCGAGCAGCACGTGGCCCAGGCACATCATACGAACCTTGCCGTTGCGGTCGGAATAACTGGTGAGCACGCGCATGTACTCGTCGTTGCCGGGCACGCGATCCTGCAAAATCAGGTCATCGGTGTAGCCACTGGCGTACACATCGCGAATGACCTGCTCCAGCTCGGCGCGATCGGCAATCTCGTAGGCCTTCTTCTGACCCTCGAACTCGTGCTCCCACCACATGATGCCGTCAGAGGGCTTCAGAATCATCGGGAAGGGGAAGTCGATCTGGTCGAGCACCTCGGCGGGAGCCTCACCCTGAGCGTTGAGCATCGCCATGGTAAAGGTAAACGTATGCGGATAGGGCACACCATGCTTCTCACACAGCCCGTAAAAGATCTCCTTCTTCTGGCACTGCTCGAGCATGCTGTAGGGCGCATAGGGCGCGATGACGTTCGAGGCAAGCTGGCCGGCGTCCTGAGCCTGCGCGGCAAGCGCGACATAGTTGTCGCCGCAGCCCATGAGAATAATCTTCTTATCAGGATTGGCCTGTGCGACGCCGTTAACGGTCTCAATCATGACCGGCATGGTGTCGATATCCACGTTGGGCGTGTAATCGATAATCTGGCTGCGATACGCGGGGCCGGTCTGGTACTTGCCAAAGACCAGGCTCTTAACCTGATACTCCTCGTAGAAAGCGCGCGCCACCGAATACGCGTTGATGTCGCCGCCGAGCAGCACGGGGATAAACTCGCGCTCTGTAAACTGCAATGCCATGGAAACTTCCTATCTAGAACTGCCCACACGACGGGCGGTCTTTGTGCAACTGATTTATTCTAGCGTGCCGAGCCGCCGGCGCCCAAAGCTCCACCGTATCTATGGCAATCGGCGTAATAATCCAGCACGAAGGCGGCAATCACCGGCGTACGACAACGGGCAATGAACCCACCATTGTTGTAGGATTCAACATGTTGCCCGCCCCGTCGAAAGGTGCACCGTGCCCCAGGCTCATCCAATCAACAACCCCATCATTGACGCCGCAAAGCGCGAACTTGCGGATCGTGCCCAGACGGCAGCTCCCCTACGCACCGCAAACGATGCTTACAACGGGCCTGCCCGCATCGTCTCGATCAACACGTCGGAGCACAAAGGCACACGTAAGTCACCCGTCGCCGACGGGCACGACACCGTCATCGAGCAGTTTGGCCTCGCCTCCGATGCGCACGCCGGACATTGGCACCGCCAGGTTTCCTTTTTAGCTGCAGAGTCTATCCAGACGGCGCAGGCGCGCGGGCTCGATGTGCACGAGGGCGACTTTGGTGAGAACTTCACCACCCAGGGCATCAACCTGCTCTCGCTCCCCTTGGGAACGCAGCTCAAGATTGGCAGCGAAGTACTCGTCGAAATCAGCCAGATCGGCAAAGTCTGCCACACCCGCTGCGCCATCTACTATCTCGCCGGCGACTGCATCTTCCCCCACGAGGGCATTTTTGGCGTCGTGCTGCAGGGCGGAGAAGTCCATATCGGTGACGACATACAGGTGGTCAAGCTCGGCGACGGCACCTGTTCGTTTACGCCGGCCGAGGCGCTCCAAGAGATGGAGCAGGCTCGCCGCGAAGGAACCCTATAGTTGCAAAACCCCACGTTGAGGTAGCTTTTGCAGCCAAGAATTCAGTTACAGCAGGGTGCCGTAACGTTAAAGTTGAACTCTATGGTTTCTCAACAATTCACCATTCCCGCAGGTCAAGGCCAAAGCCTCAAGTTCAACTTGACCCTTTAGAACCTTTAAGGTTCAAGTTGAGGTCGAAAGCAGTAGTAGAATACACTCCGACCATTAACCTACGATTGATTGCAGAGGGACTGGATGCAGCATTCGAACCATCGCACCGCAGCGCTCATCGCGTCGAAGCCGGCTCGTATCATCACGAGCGCCGCGCTCGCCGTCGCGCTGACGGCCACGCCGATGCTCTCCCCCGTCGCGGCCTATGCCGCCTCGCAGGCAACGCAGGATCAGCTTTCCGCCGCCCAGAAAAAAATCGAGGACGCTACGAGCGCCTACAACGACGCCCGAACCAAGCTCGAGGATCTGCAAAAGCAGATCGACTCCAATGAGGCGAACATCGATAAGATTGAGGCCGAGCTACCCGAGCAGCAGGCCAAGGCAAGCTCCGCCATGCGCGATCTGTATAAGTACCAGAAGGGCACCAGCCCCATCGTGAGCTTCCTGGTGAACACGCAGAGCTTGGGCGACTTTATCACCACCTGCAAATACACCAACCAGATTACGAGCTCGAGCGTCGACGAGATCGAAGAGCTTAACAAGATGCAGACCGAGCTCGAGCAGAACAAAACCGAGCTCGATCAGGCCAAGTCTCAGCTCGAGGGCGAGCAAAAGAATGCCGAGGACGCGCTGGCCCAGGCACAGCAGCTCCGCAGCGAGGCGCAGGCAAAGGCCGAGCAGGAAAATGCCGCCGAGTTGGCAAAGCTCGAGGCCGACAAGGCCGCTGCCGCCGAGAAGATCTCGGGTACCGGCGTGAGCGGCAATAACTCCAACAGTCAGGCCACCAACTCCAACACCACCATCGACACCACGCCGAACAGCCCCGACAGCGGCAATTCCGATTACGACTCGTTCATTAACGAGTGGACGAGCCGCATCGACAACTACCTTGCCGGCTCCCCTATGGCAGGCCAGGGCTACAATTTTGCCGTTGCCGCCTGGAATACCGGCGTCGATCCCCGTTGGTCCCCCGCCATCGCCTGTATCGAGAGCAGCAAGGGCCTCTATTGCGCCGGCTCCTATAACGCCTGGGGCTGGAGTGCCCGCGGCGGCGGTTGGCGTAGCTTTGGCAGCTGGAGCGAGGGTGTCTCCGCCCACGTTGCCTACCTGGGCGCCAACTATGGCTCCACGCTTACCCCGGCAGCCGCCAAGAAGTACTGCCCGCCCACGTGGCAGGACTGGTACAACAAGGTTGCTTCCCAGATGAACCGCATTTAGGCTCGCAAGCCTCAACTGCAAAGGGCCCCAAACGGGGCCCTTTTCGATTATCTAAGAGACGACACCGGTCGCGTTGCCGATAACAACGACGACGCACATGACGGCAAACATAAACCCGAGTGCCTTGAACCATAGTTCGACAAAAGCACTCCCCCGATACCGATCGAGAACGGGAAAACGACGCCGAAGCCTACGCCGGTCGAGCATTCCGAACGTAATGAGCAGCACCAGGCCATCGACCATAAAGAAATACTCAAGTGCCAAAAACCACGTTGGATAGTTTCGGTTTTCGCCCGTCGGCGTAAATACCGCAAAATCGCTGCCCATCAGCAGCAACAATGTTGTCGCATAGACGCATCCATTCCATATGCGCCCCACGGGCTCGGGGATACGCGAGAGCAGACGCGCACATTTGGACGTCACGGGAGAGACGATCGAACGCCGGTTTGCAGAAGACGGAAGCGTGGCAGCAACCGGCTGCTGTACCCGCTGCACCTGTGACGCCGCGACCCGGGGCGCACCGGCAGCAGATAAGGTCACGGGCGACGGTGCAGGAAGATATAGCTCATACGCCGCACGCGCAGCATGCCCCAGTGCCTTTGCACTCGCAAAGCGCTTAGCCGGATCGAGCGCCATCGCCATGCAAATCACATCCGACAGCGGGACGGGAATGCCATGCGCCTCGCATTGTTCGCGCATGTCACGCCCCGGTTTAGGATCAGTTCCCGTCAGGCAAAAGAACAGCAGCGCGCCAAGCGCGTAAATATCGCTGCGGACGCTCGTCTGCCCAAACCCAAACTGCTCGGGCGGCGCATAGGAACGCGTGCCAAACTTGACGGTGTCGGAGTCGGCGCCATCGCGCCAAACGCGCGCGATCCCCAGGTCAATAATCACCAGCGACGAGAAGATCATGCCAGCATCGGCCGCATACCTCACGCCCGATACGATGATGTTCGAGGGTTTAAGGTCGCGGTGGATTACCGGTGTCGCCGCCTCCCCCGCCGCCGCAAAGCCGGCATGGAGCTCGCTCACCGCATCACACAGGACGGGATATAGCACACGGGCATAATCGGGCGTCGCGCCCAGGCGGCCCACCAACGCCTCGAGCGTCTCGCCTTCGACATATTCCATCACCACATCGAGCTCCTCGCCCGCGCGGCGGCAATCGACAATCCGGGGTAAGTGTTCAAAACGGCCTCCGGCCCGCTGAGCCGCAAACAGGCGCTCGTAGGCCCCGCCAATCTGCGCCGAAGCATCGATGCGCTTGCGGACAAAGGGACCGAGAGACCCGCCGCCAGAGCCCTCAAAATAGACGAGTTCGGTCGTCTCTACATCCGAGAGCTTGAGCACGCGCTCCACGCGATAGCTGTCATCGCGGTCGAGCGACGCCAAATGCTCGACAAGCGAAGCAGTCAGCTCGTCATCGGAATATGTTGGGCTCTGAGTATCCATAGCGTCCATCATAACGCAGGGTGCGGACACCCCATGGTGTCCGCACCCCGTTCGTTCGCATGGTTGTTCTGGTGACACCGCCGGCTCAGCCATCGGCCACTAACTCACTGTTTCCTCGCCAAAGCGGTACAGCTCTTCATTGACCTTTTGGAGGCTACAGCCACGGTCGATGCAAAAGATAATGATTGCATCGCGACGGTCCTTGCAGTTGAGGACGCTCACTCCGGCAGCCGTCAGGGCGCGGTTGGTCTCCTTGAGCGTCAACGCCATTGCAAAGGCAATCTGCAGCACCTTGTTGCGGCTCGGATGCCGCGCACCGGTAAAAATCTGATAACCAAAAGTCTCATTGAGGTCGGCCATGCGCACCACGCGCGAGCGCTCTAGGCCCTTTTCCTGCAGCAGCTGCTTAAGATAGTCCGAAAGCGACGGGGCGGCAAAGTCGTGCTCTTTGATATAGCCATCGATGTTTGGCGCGTCGAGGAGTTCATTGAGTAACTCGTCCGTCAGCTTTTTATCGGGCATACGACCTCACCTCCCATACGGCGCAACGGTAGCGACATGTTAGGCCAGCACCCAGCTTGCAGCGGCAGACTTATCAAACACGTTGGCAAAATAGAGAGCCTTCTTGATGTCACCATCAAAGTAGATATTGCCCGCCACGGAACCGCCGGCGGCAAGGGTACCAGACTGCAGTTCATCGGAGCCCTCGCTGTAATAACCCTGGTTCTGCTGAGCACCGTTGGCGTCCTCGCCCTTCCAGTCGTAGATATTGTAATCTGCGCCCTCATCGCCGTTGTTGACGTACGTGACGTGAATGCCCGTCATGGTAGAACCGTCAAAATTTGTGAGGCCGGGCTGGACGGAATCGACAACGACGGAAAGACCGGCAGCCGTGGTCACCGTCGTGCCAACAGCCAGGTCAGTCGTAGGCTGCTCTTCCTTCTTCGTCTCTTCCTTCTTGTCACCATCGTCGGCGTCCTCGGTGACGGTCGCTTTATCGCTACCACAACCGGCAAGAAGACTGGCAGTCCCCAAGGCGACGGTGGCGAATGCGCCAAGTGCAGCGCGACGGCTCAGCAGCACTTCGTTTTCGAGCTTATTCATCATGCATCCTTCCTACGATCCGGCTACCGCGCCGGCACACAGCACATCATAGGAAGGATTAAACATGAATTCATTAGCTGAGAGCTAAGGTTGCGGTAAACGGCCAATGCAGTTATCCAAACGCCGAGCAAGCGCACTTTGCTCGACCGTCTGCTGGCAGCGCATCAACCCACCGTGACAGATTCCCCGGTAAAGGTACTGATCATCAGCAGGACAAAGAACGCCAGGTAGCCGACACTCAGTGGGTACGCAATGACCAGGAAGACGGCCCAGCCGACATTGGTTTTACCGTCGGCACGACGTTGCTCGCGATTGCGGCAGAGCCAAATCGTCACGCCAATAGCCACAATCAGCAACACGAGTGCCGCTGCGGCAAGCCCGACAAGCACAAACATCAAGCCAACGCTCACGACGATAACCGGAATCAGCAGCAAGCCACACCCGCATCCACCCGGACTATACACAGCAGTCTGTCGGCGCTTCATCGTCACTCCAAGTTAAGCAACCGTTTGTAGACATCGAGGCCTTTGAGCAGAATTTCCTCGTCAAAGAGCATGGTATCAGTGTGCAGGGCACTCGTGGCATAGGCGGGGCAGCCCTCGGCGTCGCTCGGATTATCCCGACTGACAGGAACGCCCGTGCCCAGCAGGAAGAACACGCCCGGCAGATGACGCTGATAGAAGGCGAAGTCCTCGGCAATCAGCAGCGGCTCGTCCACGAGCTGTAACTCGGGCAGAGCAGGCGCGATTCGGGCAAACAACTCGGGGTCGTTGTCGACCGGCGGATAGCCCTCGGCAAAATCGAGATCGTACGTGCAGCCCGTTGCAGCGCACGCCTCGTCGAGTACACCGTGCACGCCCTCGCGCGCACGGTCGAACATGTCGTCCGTAAACACACGCAGGCTGCCGGCAACATGGGCCTCCCCCGCCACCGCGTTGCAGACGGTCCCGGCCTGCAGCAGGCCGAACTGACCAATGCAGGGTTCATCGGCGCCCAACTCGTCCATCAATTCACGCTCGGCAACCAAGAACTTGGCAGCCGCCAGCGCAGCATCGTGCGATTCGTTTACGGGAACGCCGTAGGTCTTGGCGATATGGATGCTTGTCCCGTGAATGTGCACGTGCGTCTCACTCGAGCGCGCCAGCAATGGACCGGAGCAGCTCGCCAACGTATTCGCAGGCAGATCGGGCCACACGTGAAAGCCAAAAATGCGGTCGACCCCGCAGCGCTCAAACACACCGCTCTCGCATACCGTCTTGGCACCACCGGTCGTCTCCTCGGCAGGCTGGAACACAAAGAGCACGTTGCGCTTGATGGCACCCGGCTGCTCACGAATCGCTCGGTCGGCAAAAGTCGCCGCCGCGAGCGCCATGGCCATGTGACCGTCGTGCCCGCACGCGTGCATTTTGCCGGGATGGGTCGAGGCAAAATCCGCTCCCGTCGCTTCCACAATTGGTAGGGCGTCCATGTCGGCGCGAATCGCCGTAGCATGCGCGGCGCCCGTGCCGGCATCGAAGAAAGCGCAGACGCAGCTGGGACACGGATGGGTCACCTCGCAGGCGAGCGGCGCCAACACGCCCTCGATATAGGCTATGGTTTGAGGAAGATCGAAATCGAGCTCCGGAATGCGATGCAGGTCGCGACGATAGCGACGAAGTTCTTGGAGCTCGGTCATAAAGGATCCTTTCATGGGGCATATCCATTCGCACAATATTGTGATGCAGAATTGTGACGCCCTTGTTTCTAGCATATCCCTGCATTTTTTAAACGTTATATACGAATACTCTTGTTTGGTAAAGTGCAACGTGGTAGGGTCGTTACCACTTGATAGAGGCGCGGGCACGAAGAACCGCGGGCGAGCCGGCAGGCTTTGACCCCGTGGGGAGGCGAAACCCGCCGAACTGGGCTTTTCGGGCACGAACAACCTGGTGGGCCTGCGGGAAACACCCACAGGACTGTCTGCAGCAATGCGGGAGCGCTATCCGGACATGGGGTCCACGCTATGCGGATTCGATGCGCAGATGGCGCCGTCTGGATAGCGAGGTTTACGGGACATGGCATTGACCCCCAACGAGGCGTATGCGGCCAAGCAGCCGTTTGTGGACAAGGAGACGCTCGAGCATATCGTCGAGCAGTTCCCCACGCCGTTTCATCTATACGACGAGGCGGGCATCCGCCGCAACATGCAAGAGGTGCGTGACGCCTTCGCATGGAACCCGGGCTTTAAGGAATACTTTGCCGTCAAGGCCAATCCCAACCCGGCGCTCATCTCCATTCTCAACGAATACGGCTGCGGCTGCGATTGTTCGAGCTATACCGAGCTCATGATCGCCCGCTCGCTGGGCATCACGGGACACGACATCATGTTCTCGTCCAACGACACGCCGGCGGCGGATTTTGCCCTTGCAGATAAACTGGGCGCCATCGTCAACTTCGACGACATCAGCCATATCGAGTTCTTTGAGCGCGTCGCGGGCCCCATCCCCAAGACGGTCAGCTGCCGCTTTAATCCGGGCGGCCTGTTCCAGCTCTCTAACGGCATTATGGACAACCCCGGCGACTCCAAGTACGGCATGACCACCGAGCAGCTCTTTGAGGCTTTCCGCACACTCAAGGCCAAGGGCGCCGAGCATTTTGGCATCCATGCCTTCCTTGCCAGTAACACCGTCACTAACGACTACTACCCCAAGCTTGCGCGCATCCTCTTTGAGCTTGCCGTGCGCCTGGAGCGCGAGACCGGCGCACATGTCACCTTTATCAATCTGTCCGGCGGTGTGGGTATCCCCTACCTGCCCGAGCAGCAGGCTAACGACATCCGCGCCATCGGCGAGGGCGTACACGCGGCATACGACGAGATCCTGGTTCCTGCCGGCATGGGCGATGTGGCCATCTGCACCGAGATGGGCCGCTTTATGATGGGCCCCTACGGCTGCCTGGTCACCAAGGCCATCCACGAGAAGCAGATTTACAAGGACTATATCGGCGTGGACGCAAGCGCCGTCGATCTGATCCGCCCTGCCATGTATGGTGCCTACCACCACATTACGGTGATGGGACAGCCGGGTGGCCCTGACAAAACCACAGCGCCCGTCACGGACACCTACGACATCACGGGCAACTTGTGCGAGAACAACGACAAGTTCGCTATCGACCGCGAGCTGCCGCAAATCGACATGGGTGATGTACTCGTGATCCACGATACCGGCGCACATGGCTACTCCATGGGCTACAACTACAACGGACGCTTGCGCTCCGCCGAGGTCCTGCTGCGCCCCGACGGCTCGGCAGATCTCATTCGCCGTGCCGAGCGCCCGGGCGACTACTTTGCCACGCTCGACGTGCTGCCGAGCGGCCGCGAGCTGCTGGCAAAGTCGCGTGCCGAAAGTGCTCGTCATCGCGCCCAAGATGAGTGCCTGGCAGTCGCCGCCCAATGGAACAAACGCATCCAGATCGCGGACGCGAAGGAGAAGAACATGGACATCCGCAATCTCGAGGGCTCAATCGTCGCCCTCGTCACGCCATTTAAAAAGGACGGCAGCGTCGACTTCGACGCGCTCGAGCGCCTTATCGATTTCCACCTGCAAAATGGCACCGACGCCATCCTCACCCTGGGCACCACCGGCGAGAGCGCCACGATGACCGACGACGAGGACAACTCCGTTGTCGCCGCCGTGGTCAAGCAGGTTGCAGGACGCGTTCCCGTCATCGCCGGCTCGGGCTCCAACTCCACCCAAACCATGCTCACCAAGTCGCTCACCTACCAGGGCTTGGGCGCCGACGGCCTGCTGCTCATCACCCCCTACTACAACAAGTCCAATGAAGAGGGTATCTATCAGCACTTTAAGACCGTCGCCGATGCTGTGGACATCCCCTGCATCCTGTACAACATCCCCGGCCGCTGCGGCTGCGGCATCAGCGAGCGCAACGTAGAGCGCTTGGCCGCGCACCCCAACATCATGGGTATTAAGGAAGCCTCGGGCAACGTCGCCTACGCGGCCAAGATTGCCCACCTGCTGTCCGACGACTTCCGCATGTACTCGGGCGAGGACGCGCTCACCGTGCCGCTCATGAGCCTGGGCGCCTCGGGCACCATCAGCGTGTGGGCCGACGTTCAGCCGCAGCTCGTGCATGACATGTGCCGCGCCTATCTGGACGGTGACGTGGCACGTGCCCGCGATATCCAGATTGCCGGTCAGCCGCTCATCAACGCCCTCTTTAGTGAGGTCAACCCCATCCCCGTTAAGGAAGCGCTCGCTCAGATGGGTATGATCGAGGCAAACTACCGCATGCCGCTATGCCCCATGGCCAACGACACGCGCGCTGCACTTACCGATGCTCTGAAGGGAGCTGGTCTGCTTGATTAAGACCGTCATTATGGGAACGGGCCGCATGGGCTCGCTCATCCGAACCACCGCCGAGGGCGTTGTCGACGCCGCCGGTCAGCCCGTTTTTGACATCGTCGCCCAGATTGGCTTCGATTTGAGCGAGCTCGAGAACGCACCGGCCGCCGATGTAATCATCGACTTCTCGAACGTCGTTACCTTCGATGCCGTCGTCGCCTATGTCGAGCGCACGGGCGCCGCGTTGGTCTCGGGCACCACGGGCTACACACCCGATCAGATGGACCGCCTGCGCGAGCTGGGCCAGAACACCCGCGTCATGCACTCGGGCAACTACTCTATCGGCATCGCCGCCCTGCGCCATCTGGTTGCCCAGGCCACGCGCGAACTGCCCGGCTTTGATTGCGAGATTGTCGAGACGCACCACAACCAAAAGGTCGACGCTCCCAGCGGCACCGCCAAGCTGCTACTCGACGCCGTGGTCGAGGCCGAACCTGAGGCTGGCTATCATCCTGTTTACGATCGTGAGGGCATGTGCGGCGCTCGCGATCCCAAGGAAATCGGCATGCACTCACTACGCGGCGGCACCGTCGCCGGCGTGCACGAGGTGAGTTTCTTTGGCCAGGACGAGGAGGTCACGCTCACCCACCGCGCCACGAGCCGTCAGATCTTTGTCAACGGCGCCTTGGCGGCCGCGCAGAAGCTCGTCACCCGCGAACCCGGCTTCTATACGTTCGACCAGGTCATGTTTGCCTAACCAGGTATCAACCGAATCCACCCAAAGGAGAGATAGCAAATGAGCAACGCAGCCGAGATGGATGCACAGGAGATTATCAACTACATCGCCACCGCGCCCAAAAAGACGCCCGTCAAGCTGTACGTGCGCGAAAAGCCCGGCATGAAGGTCCAGTGGGGCGACGCACACGTCTACGGCGGTCGTCGTGGCAAGACCGTCTTTGGCGACTGGGGGGAACTCAAGGCCATCCTCGATGCCAATGCCGATTCCATCGATTACTACGACGTCGAGAATGACTGCCGCAACTCCGCCGTCCCCATGCTCGACCTTAAGGGCATCAACGCCCGCATTGAGCCGGGTGCGATCATCCGCGACCGCGTCGAGATCGGCGACCGCGCCGTCATTATGATGGGCGCCATCATCAACATCGGCTCCGTTATCGGCGAGGGCTCCATGATCGACATGGGCGCCGTCCTGGGCGGCCGCGCAACCGTGGGCAAGAACTGCCACATCGGCGCCGGCACCGTACTGGCAGGCGTCGTTGAGCCCGCCAGCGCCACGCCCGTCATCATCGAGGATGATGTCATGATTGGCGCCAACGCCGTGGTCCTGGAGGGCGTGCGCGTGGGCAAGGGCGCCGTCGTGGCTGCCGGCGCCGTATGCGTCGAGGATGTCCCCGCCGGCGCCGTCGTGGCCGGTGTCCCCGCCCGTGTCATCAAGATGCGCGATGAAAAGACCGACAGCAAGACCGGCCTCGAGGAAGGCCTGCGCCAGCTCTAATAGTTACGCGGTTTTGACAAACCGCGTAACGGCTCGACGCTGCAAACGCCCCTAAGCGGCACTCTGACGTTCAATCGTCGGGCATGACCAGAAGGTCAATGCCCTCCTCTTTCGCGTCACCTTGCTCGCCTAGGGGCGTTTTCGCTGGCGTATGCTCAACCTACGGCGCAATGTCAGCGACCAAGCCGAAAACAAAGGCCGAAGTCCCGAAGGGTTTCGGCCTTTGTTTTCCACAGCGTCCAAACGCAGTTTATCGATTCTCGATGCTGCCGATGTTTTTGAGCTCGATAGAGATGAGGCCGTTGGGCTCGTTGACGAACTCGATGTATTCGGAGTTCGAACCCATCTCGGCCGGGAAGCTGATCTCGATACCTGTGTCGGTTCGGATCTTATGATTGCGCACAGCCGCGCGTTCGACCTGCTTGCGCTCCACGGGCACACGCTCAGGCACCTTCTCCTCGGTCAGCGCCGCGCGCACGCTCTCCTTGATAACCGGTTCGTCCTCAAAGACCTCATCGACGATATCCCAAGGCGGCAGCTCCTCGTCATCCTCAACCTTCTCGGCAACGGCAGCCTTAACCTTAGCGAGCGCTACAGCCGTGTTGGCACCATGCTCCTCGGCGACTTCCTCGACCACACGCGTCACGGTGTCGATGACCTCCTTACCCGATACGCCCGTGTCGCACTGCAGCAGGCCGTCGGGGATAAGCATACGGTCCTCACCGGCAATCTTGCGCTTCTTGTCCACGTAACCGATCTCCATGGTGCTCGCACGCACGATGGCATAGCTCGGCACCTTTTGCGAGGGGTTCGGCAGAATGGCGTAGTGGCGCGCGATGTCGTTGCGCACCTCCCCCTCCTCGCGGCCCACTTCGTGCATAAAAGCCTGCTTGGAGCCCAGCAGCATCACGGCAAACCAGCGGGCATCTTCATCATCGTCAAAGTCCGCCACAAGCACGTCAGTGGACTCGGCTTTCTCGGCCTTGGTGAGTTCGGAGGAGATAAACTCCGCAATCTGCTGCGACAGGTCCACGAACTCGCGCTCGCCAAAGAAATAGCCCTTGAGCTCGCCGCCAAACGCAGAGTTCTCGGCAAACGTGGCGCGTTTATTGTCGGCCGAGGTACGCGCACGGCGCAGATGCGTGGTCACGAAGTTGCGCACGGTACGGCTTTCGATATCCAACTCGCGCTGGCTCATGACGTTGACGGCAGAGTCAAAGTCCAGGATATGCAGAATCGCGTGATTGATTTTCATATACGGCATTCCGTTCTAGATCGATTTCGGCACGAACCAGTATAGCGGTCGAGCCCGCCCCAGGCGCATCGAAGACAGGTTGCTTTGCACCAATGGCTAGCGCAAGAGCTCGGACTGCCAAGCCTCGAGCTGTTCTGCCAAACTCTTGCCGGCAGCGGGCATGTCGATCTGGGGTCGTTTGGGCAGCAGCGCGCATTTAAGGATTGCCGCGATGGTCTGCGAGACAAAGCGTTGCGTATCCTTGTCAAAGCCTTGCGCAGCCTGGAGCATCACGGGTAGGCTCTCGCGCAGATTCCCAGCGATATCCGCAAACCGCTCAGCACCCGTAGCCTCAAACACGGAGAACAACGCATCTACAAAACGCTCGCGCTCGCTAGGCGACACTGCAAGCAGCATCTCGCGAATGGAACCATCAACGTATCGAGCACCGGCGGACAGGCGCTCACAGTACACGAAGTCGCGACCATCAACCACCCAGCTAAAGGGATTGTGCTGCAGCAGGCTGAACTCGGTGCTCTCAACGATGGCATAGTCCTCCTGTGTCTCGAACATCATGCCAAAGATCGACGACCGAGGTAGCGTCTTGTCGATTCGACCGGAAAGATCGGCAAAGGCGTCGCCGTTCAGAAACTCCTCGACGAAGCCCGGACCATCATGGGAATACGCCCGTTCGATTCGCTCACGGGCGACATCGGAGCACATCGCCGCACCGTACACCGCAAGGTTTCCACCCTTGGAATGACCTCCGCACAAAAGCGGCCCGTCGATCGCATCCGCCGCTTCGTCCACATAACGCGCCGCGGATTCCTGGGCCGGCACAGGGCACCGGAACGCCATGTTAAAGTCCTCTTTCCAGCCCACAATCGTGCTGTCGGTCCCCCGGAAGGAAAGATAACTAAACCCCGCCGGAAACCGGAACGCCATGGCTGCAAACTGCTCTGTCGCCACCACATCGCTCACGGCACGATAGCCGCAAACGTGCACGCCACGGTAGCGAGGGCTTGCTGCCACGGCCTCCAACAAGGCCCTGCTCCCCTCTGGGTCCCACAAGTCGTCAATCATGTCCCGGTAGCACTCGGCACGCAGCAGCTCGCGTACGTCTAGGCCCTGCCAGTCCGTCAGCTCCGCCATATCACCCGGCAAACGCAAATAGGACAACCACGCAAAGACCAGGCTATCCACCGCGCAGAACGGCCGCTCCTCAAACGGATCAAACGCCGTCTGGGCATAGGTCAAAAAATTAGGCGAATCCGACATGGCCCTCCCATCAACTATGGTGCATTGGGGTCAGGTTACTTTGCACCAAAAAGGCGCCCGGGCCGTGTGGACCCGGACGCCTTCATTGTAGCTTTTCGCTCTGGCGAGCTTGATTTAGCAGGAGAAGTCGACGCTGTCGATGATGTCCTTGAGGGCCTTGGCGGAGGCGGTGAGCTCATGCTGCTCGTCATCGTCCAGCGGGACGGGGACGCGGCAGACAACGCCGTCGCGGCCAACGACAGTCGGCATGGAGATGGCGAGATCGGACAGGCCATACTCGCCCACCATGAGCGAGGAGACGGGCAGAACGGTCTGCTCATCGCGCATGACGGCGGTGCAGATGCGCTTGACGGCCATGGCGACGCCATAGTAGGTGGCGTGCTTCTTCTCGATGATGGTGTAGGCGGAGTTCTTGACGTCCTCGGCGATGCGCTTCTCAGCAGCCTCATGCTCCAGGTGGCCGTGAAGCTCGCAGAAGGTGTTCAGCGGCACGCCGGCAACCTGGGCGCTGGACCAAGCGACGAACTCGGAGTCGCCGTGCTCACCCATGACGTAGGCCTGAACGTCGCGCGGGTCAACCTCGACGTGGGCGCCAAGCATCTGCTGCAGACGGCCGGTGTCGAGTACGGTGCCGGAGCCGATGACATGACCCTCGGGCAAGCCGGACATCTTGATGGCGGCATAAGTCAGAACATCGACCGGGTTGGAGACGATGAGCAGAATGCCGTCAAAGCCAGACTTCTTAATCTCGGGGATAATGGACTTAAAGATGTTGACGTTCTTGTTGACCAGGTCCAGGCGGGTCTCACCGGGCTTCTGGGCAGCGCCAGCGGTGACGACAATCATGGCGGCGTCGGCGACATCGGAATAATCGCCGGCGTAGATCTTCATCGGCTCGGCAAACGTCATGCCGTGCGCGATATCCAGGGCCTCGCCCTCGGCGCGGTTCTTGTCCACGTCGATGAGGACCATCTCGGAGAACAGACCGCTCTGCATCAGCGCGAACGCCGAAGACGAACCGACGAAACCGCAGCCGACAATAGCGACCTTCTTCTCGTTAACCATAAGAAACTCCCATCTCACTCCACAAACAAGCCGCCCGGGAACGACCCGAGCGGCTTGCCGTAATCCCAATACATCCAATCGGGACTTTGATTATGCTCCTATTCGCAGCCAAAAATCGACCGTTTACCGAAATTGTTTGCAGGATTCGTAAAATAACTGCACGAAATCGGTTTCGAGCTATTGACGAGGCGAAATAGCTTTCTAATACAGGCCCGCCTCGCGAATGGCCTCGACAGCCAAAGCAATCTGATCGGGTGGCAGAACCAGCGCCATGCGCACGTGCCCCTCACCCGAAGGGCCAAAGCTCGCGCCCGGCGTCACCACAACGCCGGCCTTCTCCATGAGCTCCTCGCAAAACGCCATGGAATCGGCGCGGCCACCGGGAAGCTTGGCCCACACAAACATAGAGCCATGCGCGTTGGGACGCTCCCAGCCCAGGCCCTCAAGACCGTCGCACAGGGCATCGCGGCGCTCCTGGTACTTCAGACGCTGCGCCTCGACCTCATCGCGCGGACCGTTCAGGCAGGCGATAGCAGCCTTCTGGATCGGGAAGAACATGCCAAAGTCGATCTGGCCGCGCAGCTTGGCAAAGGCAGAGACCACATCCTCGCGACCGACCAAAAAGCCGATACGCGCACCGGTGACGTTAAACGACTTGGAAAGCGAGAAGAACTCCACGCCCACCTCGAGCGCACCGGGATACTGCAAAAAGCTGCCACCCGGCTCGCCGTCGAACACGATGTCGGAGTACGCGTTGTCGTGAACGATGAGCAGGTCATGCTCGCGGGCAAAAGCGATGATCTCCTCGTAGATCTCGGGCGTGCCCACCGAGCCGACCGGGTTCGCGGGCAGCGACACGATCATGTACTTGGCGCGGTCGGCGACCTCGGGATCGATGCCTGCCACGTAGGGCAGGTAATTGTGCTCGGCAACCAGTGGATAGTACTCGAGCTTGGCGTCGGCAATCTTAGCGCCCGCCTCAAAGACCGGGTAGCACGGATCGGGAACCAGAATGGTGTCACCCGGATCGAGCAGGGCCAGGCCCAAATGGCCCACGCCCTCCTGCGTGCCGTTGCACGACTGCACCATGGACGGCGTAATGCCCGAAACGCCAAAGCGACGCTCATAGTAATCGCACACAGCTTGCTTGAGTTCGGGCAGGTCGCGCAGGGCATACTTCCACATCTCGGGATCTTGGGCTGCTTGCGTGAGTGCCTCGACCACGTGATTGTACGGCTTAAAGTCGGGCGTGCCCACGCTCATGTTGTAAATGGTCTTGCCCTGAGCCTTCAGCGCGAGCAGTTTGTTGTTAAGCGAGGCGAAGACCTCCGCGCCAAAGCGGTCGAGACGCTGCGATGCCTGCATGGTGCCACCTTTCGATATAAAAAACGCGGCGCTCCGACAAGAGCGCCGCGCGATACGGGCCATCAGATTGCAAAAGTGTAACGCTTGCAACCCCCGCATTGGTTCAATTTGGCCAACCTTAGTCAATTGGATTGAGCGCGTCGATCTGCGCAAGCCACAAACGCGAGCTGGCGTCACTCGGCATACGCCAATCGCCGCGCGGGCTGAGCGTCACCGAGCCCACCTTGGGACCATCGGGCAGGCAGCTGCGCTTAAACTGCTGGGCAAAGAAGCGACGATAGAACGTACGCAGCCACGTGTGGACGGTCTTGACGTCGTAGACGCCCTCGAAACTCTTGAGCGCCATGCGGTAGATCTTGCCCGGCTCAAAGCCAAAACGCAGCAGGTAGTAGAGGAAGTAGTCGTGCAGCTCGTACGGGCCCACCAAATCCTCGGTCTTCTGTGCGATCTCGCCATCGCCCGTGGGCGGCAGAAGCTCGGGGGACACCGGCGTATCGAGGATATCGAGCAAGACCTCGGCAATACGCCCGCCAAAGACATCAGCCGCATAGCGCACCAGATGGCGCACAAGCGTCTTGGGCACGCTCGCGTTGACGGCGTACATGCTCATGTGGTCGCCGTTATAGGTAGCCCAGCCGAGCGCCAGCTCCGACAGGTCGCCGGTACCGATGACAAAGCCGCCAGCCTGGTTGGCCAGGTCCATCAGAATCTGCGTACGCTCGCGGGCCTGGCTGTTCTCGTAGGTCACGTCCTGCACGGCCGAATCGTGCTCAATGTCCTTGAAGTGCTGCTCCACAGCCGCGTGGATCGAAACCTCGCGGAAGCTCACACCCAGGTCGCGAGCGAGCGACTCGGCATTCGACTTGGTGCGATGCGTCGTGCCAAAACCTGGCATGGAGACCGCCGTGATACCCGTACGCGGCAGCCCCAGCGCATCGAAGGCACGCACGGTCACAAGCAGTGCCAGCGTGGAGTCCAGGCCGCCCGAAAGACCGATGACTGCAGCCTTGGTACCCGTATGGGCAAGGCGGGTCTTGAGGCCGGCGGTTTGTAGATCGAGGATGGTCTCGCAACGCTCGGCCAGGTCGCCGTGGTCGGCCGGCACAAAGGGCGCACGGGGGAAGACACGGTCAATGTCGAGTGCATCGCGCAGGACAGGCTCTTTGGCCAGCACGCCCTCAAACGAAAACTCAACGGTCGCGGCCTCCGGCGCATCGTCCGCGCGCGTCCACGTCGTCGAGCGACGGCGCTCGGCAACCAGGCGGTCAAGATCGACATCGGCGACGGCCATATCGCAGGTAAGCAGTTTGGTCGCGGCGAGCTTGGAGCCGTTTTCGTAGACGAGGTTCTCCCCCGCAAAGACCATGTCGGTCGTGGACTCGCCCTCGCTCGCGTCCGCGTAGGCATAGGCGCAGTACAGGCGCGCGCTTTGGTTAGAGATAAGGCTGCGGCGGTAATCCGCCTTGCCGATAATCTCGTCCGAGGCCGACGGGTTGAGAATCACCGTGGCACCGGCAAGCGCCATCTCGGTCGAAGGAGGTGCCGGAACCCACAGGTCCTCACAGACCTCAACGCCCAGCACCAGGTCCTCGGCGCCCTCATCACAGCAATGGTAGACAAGCCCCGAACCCAACGGGACCGGACCCTGACCGGCAAATTCAACCCACACGGGATCCGCAGGCGCCGGAGCAAACCAACGGCGCTCATAGAACTCGCCATAGTTGGGCAGATACTTCTTGGCCGTGAGGCCCAAAAGCTCACCCGCGCAGCACACGGCGGCGCAGTTGTAGATATTCTCAGCAACTGCAACGGGAAGACCGATGGTAAAGACAATCGGCAGCTCGCGAGTCTCATCGAGGATATGCACCAAAGCAGCCTCGCAGGCATGCAGTAATGTGCGGTTATGGAACAGATCGGCCGCGGTATAGCCGCACAAGTTGAGCTCGGGCAGCACCAGAGCACGAACGCCGCGCTCGACAGCCGCGCGAACAGCCGCTAACGCAACCTCGGCATTGCCCTCGACATCGGCGACGCGAATCTGCGGCGACGCCGCCGCCACACGCAAAAAGCCATCAGACTGAGAAAGGTGAAGATTCATAAGAATGCTCCCGTGCGTAGACGCCATTCACAACAATTAGCAAGCCCTATTGTAGTTCAACCGCCGGGCGCAACCGCATCCCACAAACTTGGTGAGCTATTGATGAGTTGATGGTATCTGTTAAATGTCACGTACGATTCACATCTGGTGGGTACCCTGATGGCTACACGAAACGAAGCAGATTTACACCGGGAGGACCCCGTATGACAACCAAGTACACCGACGCGCCGCGCACGCGCGTCATGACACCGGCATCGCTCAACAACGGCGTGCACGAGAACCATTCCATCGGACAGACCATGGCCATCGCGCCCAAAAAGGGCCTGTTCGACGACATTTCCATTCCCCAGATCATCGCCGGCGCCGCAGCCGCCGCTACGAGCGTCGCGCTTGCTTCCAAGATTGGCATCGCTGGTTCAGTAATTGGTGCCGCCGTGAGCTCGGTCATCACCGTTGTGTCCTCGCAGGTTTACCGCCACTTTATCTCTGCCAGTGCCGAAGCCCTCAAAGGTACGCACGCCGCCGACTATCCCGCCGGCGCCTACGAGCCCGTTGAGTTTAATGCCGAGGAGCACCTGGGCGGCGCCGCGACTACGCAGGAGATGCGCCAGATTGCGGGGCGCGCGACCACGGCACGCGTCGCCCCCGACAGCTTGCGCGCCAAGGCGGCGGCAGAGCGCAGCCAGACGCAAAAGAAGGTCATCGTCTTCTCAATCGCCATCGCCATCGTCGCGGTCATCGCCTGCGCCGGCGCCATCCTTATCACCACCGCCGGTGAGGGTCTGGGCGAGCGCCCCGAGCCGATTCTGTCGTCGCGCACGACGGAAAGTGATGCAAATGGCAACGCCCATTCGCAAGACCAGCAGGCACAGACGGACGGCACGCAAGACAGTTCCACCCCTGCCGATTCGTCCTCGAACACCCAAAACCAATCGCAGAGCACCGATTCCTCTACGTCCAACAGCGGCACGCCGTCCGGCACGACCGACTCAAGCCAAACGACTGACGGTTCGCAGCCGAACACGGGCGGCCAGACAAGCGACACCACGTCGGGAACGGGTACAGCAGACAGCAACAACAGCAATTCGAGTGGCACCACATCGGGCACGACATCTGACAGTTCAAGCCAAGGCACGACATCGGGCAACTAGGCGCTGCATCCCCAGATAGGCAACCTGTACAACGGGCGCGAATCGATATCGGTTCGCGCCCGTTTGCCTTGGGTGCCGCCATGGCAAACGCTATGCGATGGTAAGATGCTTTACGTGTGTAAAGAGGAGATTTGCCATGAGCAAGACAATAGTTAGGCCCACGCTATCGCTGGGCAACCACATCTATCTGTATCGCCTGCTGCGCGATGCGATTGGATGCGGCAAGCAAACGTTTATGACGCAGGTCGAAGAGGCGCTCGCCGCGGGCGACATGGCCGCTTATGACCTGGGCTTCGAGTCAACGCGCGAGCTGCTCGAGGAGCTCGACGACTGCATTAAGCTGACTGTCTTTAAGGGCGGTCGCCTGTATGCCACCGTCATCGCCAACGATGCCTGGGATACCGCCCTTGCCAAGGGCGAGGACAAGCCCAAGGCAGCCAAGGGAGCCAAGCAATCCTACAAAAAGAAAAAACGCGGCGAGAAGGACCTCAAGGCCGTGCGCCCCAAGCATGTTAAGCGCCCCGAGCCCGAGCCCGTGGCTGAAGCCGTGCCGGAACCCGAGTCCGAGATCAAAGTCGCTATTGAGGTAACGGCAGAAGCCGAAACCGAAATCGCCGCCACGACCGATCCCGAAGTCATATCCGAGCAGGAAGTCACTGCTGAGCTCAACGAAGCTCCCAAGTCGACAACCGAAGAAGCCGCCGACCAGCCCGAGACGTCTGCGTTCCAAAACAGCGATGTCTTTGGCGACGAGGCCGCGGACGATCAGCCTTGCGAGCCCGCAGAACAGGACGCTACCGAGGTGGCATCGGAGCCCGAGGCACCGCAGCCTGCCATCTCGCTTACGGTCGTCTATGACCCCGAGAACGCCAACGCCGGCATCACCACCATGGCCTCCACGCCCATCGAGGCAAAGCCGAGTGTCGAGAACGAGAACGCGACGCAGATTGAGGTTGAAACCGCAGCTGCAGACGCGCCCGTCACTGTGAAGCCCGCAGATTCCGAGATCAAGCCGGAAGCGACGCCGGAGCCCGCACCCGTCATCGAATCCGTGCCCGCCGCTGCTTGCGACCAAATTCCCGCACCGGCACCGGCTTCGGTACCCGCAGCGGCCCCGACCCCCGCACCTGCAGCACCCGCCATCCCCGAGGACTTCCCCGTCGATTTCGCAACCGAGGTCTTCTGCCCCGGCCCGCTTCTACACCAGCTGTCGACCTATCTCCCCTACGGCGCCGACACGCTCGGCATTGTCGGCGAGTACTACTGGATCGCCCGCGAGCGCGGTACCATCGAGGCCGCGCGAAACCGCGCAAGCTTCCCCCTGCGCTACACGCAGGCCGGCGAGCGCCGCGAGGTTGCCGTGCGCATCCGCCGCAACACCACCGGCGGTCTCGGAGCCGCCTGGACCATCGATAAAGTCGAAGAACCCGAGCATTAACGACAAACGGCTCAAATCCAAATCAGGATTTGAGCCGTTTTTATTTGTTGATGTTGCGTAACCAAACCAGCAATAAATCTAGTCACGCGTCAGCTTGCGGTGGATACGATGCGGTTGGGCTGCGTCCTCGCCCAGGCGCTCGATGCGGTTGGCCTGATAGGCCTCGAAGTTGCCCTCGAACCAATACCAGTTGCCCGGATTCTCGTCGGTGCCCTCCCACGCCAGAATGTGCGTGGCGACGCGGTCCAGGAACATACGGTCGTGGCTAATGACCACCGAGCAGCCCGGGAACTCGAGCAGCGCCGCTTCGAGCGAGGACAGCGTCTCGACGTCGAGGTCGTTCGTGGGCTCGTCGAGGAGCAGCAGGTTGCCGCCCTGCTTGAGCGTAAGTGCCAAGTTCAGACGGTTGCGCTCGCCACCGGAAAGTACGCCAGCGCGCTTCTGCTGGTCCTGGCCCTTAAAGCCAAAGCTCGCCACGTACGCGCGGCTCGGAACCTCCGTCTCGCCGACCATCATGTGGTCCAGGCCGTCCGAGACGACCTCCCATAGGTTCTTATCGGGGTCGATGCCGGAACGGTTCTGGTCGACGTAAGAAATCTTGACGGTCTCGCCCACCTCGAGCTCGCCCGAAGTTAGCGGCTCCAGACCCACAATCGTCTTGAACAGCGTGGTCTTACCGACACCGTTGGGGCCGATGACGCCCACGATGCCGTTGCGCGGCAGGGTGAATGATAGGTCGTCGATGAGCACGCGGCCATCGAACTCCTTGTGCAGATGATGGGCCTCGAGCACCTTGTTGCCCAGACGCGGGCCCACAGGGATGCGGATGTCGGTCCAGTCGAGCTTCTGGCTTGCGCGGGCCTCGGCCTCCATCTCCTCGTAGCGGGCCAGACGGGCCTTGTTCTTGGCCTGACGGGCCTTGGGCGAGCTGCGCACCCACTCGAGCTCGGCCTCCATGCGCTTGGCGAGCTTGGCGTCGCGGTTGCCCTGTGCCTCGATACGGGCGGCCTTGGTCTCCAGATACGTGGAGTAGTTGCCCTTGTAGGGATAAAGGTGACCGCGATCGACCTCGCAGATCCACTCGGCAACGTTATCCAGGAAGTAGCGATCGTGTGTGACGGCAAGCACCGCGCCCTGGTAGTTGTGCAGGAAGTGCTCGAGCCACAGGATCGACTCGGCGTCCAGATGGTTCGTGGGCTCGTCGAGCAGCAGCAGGTCGGGAGCCTCGAGCAGCAGCTTGCACAGGGCCACGCGACGGCGCTCGCCGCCAGAGAGCACGTTGACCGGCATGTCGGAATCGGGCAGCTGCAGGGCGTCCATGGCCTGACCGAGCTTGGAATCGATATCCCAGCCGTCGGCGGCGTCAATCTCGTCCTGGAGCTTTCCCATCTCGGCCATGAGGGCGTCCATGTCGCAATCCGGGTCGCACATCTCCTCGCCGATCTTGTTGAAGCGATCGACCTTGGCGATCATGTCGCCAAATGCCATGCGCACGTTCTCGATGACGGTCTTATCGTCGTCGAGCGGCGGCTCCTGCTGCAGGATGCCCACGGTGTAGCCGGGGGTGAGCCTGGCATCGCCGTTGGAGACCTCCTCGATGCCGGCCATGATCTTGAGCAGGGTCGACTTGCCCATACCGTTGGGGCCCACGACGCCGATCTTGGCACCGGGGTAGAAGCTCAGGGTCACGTCGTCAAGGATTACCTTGTCGCCATGGGCCTTGCGAGCCTGATACATCTGGTAGATGAACTCCGCCATTTGTCTGTTTTATCCTTTCTACCTGCTGTTTCCCTATTCTTGATTCGCTTTAGTGGAAACGAAATGAGGAAACCAGCTCTGAAACTTAACGAAAAAGGGGCATGGTTGCCCACACCCCCTAATACTACCTAGGAAAAGTCCCCCGGAACATACTATGAACTGCGTACGCTAGTTTTCCGCAACCTTAACGAGCGGCTCGCTGCGATTTGCGCCACAGCAGATACGAGTAGACGTAGACGGCTCCGACCGAACCAAACGCCAGAACCGCAATCACCGCGGCGACGACTTCACTCGAAAGCACGCTGCCTGCCACGCCCATCACAATCAGGCCAATACCCAGCACCATAAAGCAGGCGCCGCCAAAACGCTGCGTACGGCGCCAGTTCTCGGGATCGGCAAGCGCCCAAGGTGTCTTGATACCGAGCGTATAGTTCTGCTTCACACGCGGCAAGTAGTTGCCTACGCCGATGAACAGCAAACCGACAACACCGGAAATCAGCACGTTAACCGAACCGACCGGCGGCACCACGCCCCAGACCGTAAGCTCTCCCAGCCAGCTTATGGCGCACATGAACAAGGTGAAGGCGATTACGAAGCCCTGGTAGAACTTGCCCGAGGTTCGATATGCCTCACCTTTGGGGTCGATGCGCGGCACCACGCAGAACATTGCGAGAAGCGCCAGAGGCAGCACGCCGAGCGCGGAGGCCATCCAGCTAGGGCCCCAACCGTCGACGGCGCCGTTCGCGCCCCAGTGCGTGGGAATCTGCGCAGGCAAGCTCGGCATCACCATGAGGTGCGCTACGACATTGGCGACGCACAGAGCGACCAGCGCAATCCACACGCGCGACGATACCCCCGTGGGGTGAATGCCCTTGTTTTCGTTATTCATCCTTATCACCTTCAGTGTTTGTAAAGCCCATAAACCAGCCAATTAAATCCTGCATGACGGTGGTGTTTAAGCTGTATACGATGTTTTGGCCATGGCGCTCGTCGGTCACCAACCCGGCGTTTTTGAGCGTCGCCAAGTGATGGCTCAGCGACGGCTTACTGATATCGAAATGCTCGGCAAGCTCCCCCGCCGTGCAATTGCCCTCGCGCAGCAACTCCAAAATGCGCCGTCGCGTTGGATCGGCAAGCGCCTTAAAACCCTCTCCCGGCATAAGACCTCCTCTCATCATCTCTCATGACGTGCACACTATACTCGATATTTAGATGTTTGTCTAACTGTCAAATACAGTAACATCTATAGAACATTCGTTCGTGTTTAGTTACAATGGAAGTTGAAGCAGATGGGCCAGCTCCCTCTACCCAAGAAGGAGATGGACTATGAGTATTGACGATGTCCTGACGTTGTTATTGCTTGTAATCGCGGCTGTGGAGCTCGGCATCCACATTGGAGGTCGAATGAAATAGCCGCCCCCGCGTAATGCGAAGACGGCCACTTCTCACGCCATAAACGTGTTTCGGAGTTGGCCAACCCGCTGCAACGGGTGCCATCTGCTTCAATCTTATGCGAATCCCGATCCCATTTCAACAAACCCCAAGGGCTCAAATGAAATCGCGATAATACCTATAATGACGATAGCTAAAACACGATTCGCTTCCCCATCGGAGGATGTCTATGACTGAAACCACAGCCGCAACTCCCAACGAGACACGCGACACCAAGCTCGAGATCATCATGGGCCGCGAGGCACTTAATAAACTCGCCAACGCCACGGTGTTGGTGCTCGGCTGCGGAGGTGTGGGCTCCAATTGCTGCGAGGCACTTGCCCGCGGCGGCATTGGTCATTTCGTCATTCTTGACAAGGACATCATCGCTCCAAGCAATATCAATCGCCAGGCCATCGCCTTTCACAGCACCGTCGGCAAGCGAAAAGTGGACGTGATGGAAGCCATGATCCACGATATCAATCCCGCCGTCACCGTTATCAAGCGCACCGAATACCTGCTCAGCGACAACATCGACGAGTTCTTTGCGAGCGTTTTTGAGCAGACGGGCGGCAAGCTCGACTACGTCGTCGACGCCATCGACACCATCTCGGCCAAGCTCACCATTGCCAAATATGCTCAGGACCACGACATTCGTTTGGTTAGCTCCATGGGCGGGGCCAACAAACTCCATCCCGAGTGCCTCCGCTTTGCCGACATCTTCGATACGGTACGTGACCCCATGAGCCGCATTATGCGCAAAGAATGTAAGAAGCGCGGAATCAAAAGCCTGCACGTGCTGTTTAGCTGCGAGGAATCGGTTAAGACACAGCCCCGCGACCCTTCCAACATCCACGAGCGTACCGAGTTGGGTACCGCCAGCTTTATGCCGCCCATCATGGGTCAGATGATTGCCGGCGAGGTTATCCGCCAGATCAGCGGGCGCGGCACCGAGCGCGTGCGCGCCGATGGTCAGCGCCTGGACTAGCAAGGCACACCGCGATGGAGCTGCAGTCCTTTGATACTCACTGTCACCTCGACCTGATGGCCAGCCCGGACGCCGTTGCCCACGAAGCCGCAGCGATGGGACTGGGGCTCTTTGACTGCGGCGTCGATCCGCGCGATTTCGCAACGGCAAATAAACGCGCCGGCATTATTCCCAACGTTATTGCGGCCGTCGGCCTCCACCCTTGGTGGATTGCCGATGGCCGATGTGGGGCCGCCGAGGTCGACCTGCTTTGCGAGCTCGCCAGCCGAGAGCGCTTTATCGGCGAGGTCGGACTCGACTTCTCGTCACGCTTTGCAGGCACCGAAGGAATCCAGACGCAGGCATTTGAGCGGCTTTGTCAGACGCTATCGCAGCACCCACTCACTGGGCGCGTCCTGTCCATTCACGCCGTTCGCGCGGCGGGGGCAACCTTGGACATTTTGGAGTCGAGCGGCCTTCTAAAGGACGATCCCAACTCCCCCACCATCATCTTCCACTGGTTTAGCGGTACCTCGGATGAGCTCGTCCGTGCGCGCCACGCAGGCAGCTTCTTTTCCATCAATGAACGCATGCTTGCGACCAAACGCGGGCGCGAATACGCACGACAGATTCCACTCAACCGCTTGTTGCTCGAAACCGATGCGCCAGCCGAGCAAAATAAGGAAACCACTGCGCGACAACTCGTCGATTCGCTCGCAAGAACCTCCGAAGTCGTTGCCGCAATCAAAAAATGCGATACGCAGAGCATCAAGTCGGCTGTTTTGGGAAATACCCATTCCATTTTCGACCTTCGCTGACCCCGGTGGGCAAAAAATGCCAAATATGAGTACTGTTGCAAAGCTAGTCACATTATTCTGCAACATTACAGTGCCTTGATAATGTACATTCGTTCATTATCAAGGCTTATTTGCATGGGCAAAGCCGTACTTAGCAGGTTTTAATCGACCGCAGACACTCAACTAGGCTCTCGAAAGCTTGATTTCGCTGTTACTAAATTAGTGACAGTACTCATATTTGGCATTTTTTGCCCACGAGGTCCCGGGGAGGCGACAATTCGACTCCCCGGGACTGCTCACCTATTCGGAAATCGGTGCCCCATGGCCCCAGGAGCCTTCCATACCGCATACGGTCGAAGCAAACCCCGCCGCAAAGTCGAGTGCGCGCTCGATGGCCTCGGCACCATCCTTGCCACGCTTGGCGGAATCGAGATAGCACATCAGAAACGAAGTCAGGAACGAGTCACCCGCACCCATGGTGTCCTTCATGTCTGTCACGGGCTTGGCATGCTGTCGATAGTAACGCTCGCCGTCATAGGCAATGCAGCCCTCAGCGCCAGCCGTTGCGGACACAAAACATGGGCCCAAGCCCTTCACCCAGGCAAGACGCTCGCGAATCTCATCCTCGCTCGCAGCGTCTGCCGCGCTAAAGAACGCGAAGTCAACGTAGGGAGCAATCTGCTCGTAGTACTCGTCGGTCGAATCATCCGAGAAGTCAAACGAAACGGTAATACCCGCTGCCTTCAGCTTGGGCAGCTCGCGCTCGGTAAAGCAGTAGTTGCCCGAATGGACCACATCAAACTGTTTCATATACGCCAGATCAAAACGATCGAGCACATAGCGCGCATCACCACGGATGCCGCCCTCGTTCGACCCCAGAAATACACGGTCACCATCAACCACAGTAACGCGAGCCGCACCGTTCTCGCCGATGAGCTGCTTGCATTTGGCTAGCTCAACGCCCTCATCCTCAAGACTCGCAATCACATGCTCGGCAGCAGCGTCATTACCAAAGATGCCCATATACGCGGAGCGCACGGCGCCGCACTTCTTGGCATACACGGCAAAGTTCACCGCATTGCCACCCGGATACATTGTGTTGATATGCTCGTAGCGGTCGACGACGTTGTCGCCAAACCCAAGAGCGTTAACGTTGAATGTCATAGCGCCGTCCCTTTCTCGTCCTAACGAGATCGCCGTAATGGCCGCCGTGCCGCCCTGGCCCTACGCAATCTTCAGCAAATCGGGCAGCTGGTCGATAATCTTGTCCGCGGCATCTTGGCTAAATCCAAAGCGCTCCTCGCGCTTGGCAATGACTGTCAGGCCGGCTCGCTTGCCGGCAGTGATGCCAGGCACCGAATCCTCAACGCAGCAGCAGCGATTCGCGGGCAGCCCCAGCAGGTCCAGCGCATGCAGGTAGATGTCGGGCTCGGGCTTGCTCTCCTTAAACTGCTCGCCGCTCACCACATACTCAAAGGCATCCGACAGCCCGCACGCATTGAGCACTTCCTCGATGCTAACCATGGGAGACGAGCTGGCAAGCGCCACGCGAACGCCACGGCGCGGCAGCTCTCGAATCGTATCCACGGCGCCTGGGTTAATCAAAGCCTGATAGTCGCGCGGACGCTTATGCGCCCACTCGTCCCAACGGGCCAACGCTTCCTCGCCAGTGAAATGCCCCCTACCGGCGCGCTCAAACCAATCGACCAGCATATGCAGGAAGAACTGATGCGAAGTACCGACCTGCCCATTCAACTCCTCTTGAGTCAGGTTCAGCCCAAGCTCCTTGGCAAACGCGGCAGTCTCGCCCAGGTAGTAATACTCGGTATCGACAATCACGCCGTCCATGTCAAAGATAACGGCGTCGAACGGAAATGCGGACACGGCACCCTCCCTAACAAAAGGGCGCCTGTAAGCAGGCGCCCGAACCATGCATTATCGGCGATTCTAACCCAGCAGCTTAGCCAGCGCCACCGCAATGCCGTCTTCGTTGTTATTGGCGGTCACCATCTGGGCCACAGCCTTGACCTCGTCGACGGCGTTACCCATGGCAACACCGGTGCCGGCCCACTCAATCATGGACTTGTCGTTCTGGCCGTCGCCAAACGATACGACCTCGCTGGCATCGATGCCGAGCTTGGGCAGGGCACCCTCGAGCGCACGGGCCTTGTCGATACCGGGCGCCGTAAACTCAAAGTACCAGTCGGCCGTAAACATACCAGAAAGCGTCTGAGTAAAGGGCGCGTACATCTCCTCGTGATGCGCTTGCAAATAGGCCGGGTCGCCCGCAGTGAGCAGCTTGTCCACGGGATAAGCATCAGCGACCTCATGCAGGCTCTCCACCTCGCGAATCTTAAGATCGCACGCGTCGCGCTCATACTTGACGATATTCTTCTGCGAGCCGTCAGGCAGCGTGATCATGCAATGGTACGAGTCCTCGACGTGCAAATCGCGACCGAGCGAAATCATAGGGATCACGTCAAAATTACGCAGGTGATCAATCAGGCGATGCAATTCGTCGGCAGGCATAGCCTGATCGAACAGCACCTCGTCGGTCTGGGCATCGACGACGTGAGCGCCGTTAAAGGCCACCAGCAGACCGTCATGGTTTTGAAGGTCGAGCTCCTGCGCCAATGCGTGCAGCCCCCATGCGGGACGGCCCGAAGCCAAAATGAGCTTAATGCCCGACTCCTGCGCCGCGAGCAGCTTCTCGCGCGTACGCGGGCTAATCACTTTCTGGTCGTTGGTGAGCGTACCGTCGATATCCATTGCGATGGCTTTGATTGCCATATATGCCTCCCTGTCATTGAACAACCTTGTCTGAGCCATCATACAGAACACCCACCGCGACTCCGTTTGCAACGGGCAAAAAGTCATATATTGTCTCAAACATGAACGGGACGCCATCTCGGGGCTCAGTCGTTCCAGCCCAAACGCCGAGCCACCACATGCAATGCTGGCGACACCAATCGCGACCGTTCCACAAATCTCATTTCATCCCGTAGAAAAAAATTTCAAAATTAGTTCTTGTCAAATCAGCAAAACGAACGTACTTTAAAGATGATCGCTCCGGTGGTCATCGTTTGATCGAGCATATTCAGTTTCAGTTTTTAGCGTGTAAGAGAAGGAAGATCGGCAAAGTACAACCCCAAACGCAATGACAACTTAATGAGGTAACTGCCACATGTGAGGCACCCAGGGCATTGCTGTCTCGATTTTGAGCACGATGTCTTCCGCCTTGCATGGGCCGTTCCATCCCGCCCCTGCAGCAACTGCCTCACGGGCTCATTGAAAACCGCATAGCACCCCAACGTCAGCACATCACCCACGGCAAGCACATCACTCACGACAACCAACACATCAACAAACAGCACGAACATCAACCGATTGGAGAAGCTATGACAAACCACCACGCTGAAGACGACGATAAGAAAAGCATTCTGGATGCCCGCATTGAGCGAGCATATGCAAACGAATATGACGCCACCTTTGCCGCCGCGACCATCAAGAACTACGCGTCGCTACCGCTCGCGACGATCTTGGCCGACCACCCTCAACTGCTGAAGCGCTGCACAAAGATCATGGGCGACCCCGACATTCGCAAGCTGACAGACCCCTATGCCCCAAAACGCGACAACGATTCGCACGTTCTTACCGTAGGCTGCCTAGCCCATATGCTTACGGCGCTCGACACGAAACTCAAGCTCGAATGGGAACCCGACGAGCGTCATGAACTCGAAAGCAAGCGGAACACCCTGCGCACCGCACTGTTCCTTCCGTTGGACGGCCTCAAGCGCTGCAACGTCGAGCTCAATACACAGGCGCGGCAAAAGCCCGGAACCACGGGGCAGAAAACTCCAAGACCCCATGCGGCCATCGTCGACCGCAACCGATATAACCGCATGACCGCGCACTTTTCCGCCGAGGGAGCAGCCATAAGGACGCTGATCGATCTGCTGTGCCTCCTGAGCATCAACGAGCTATTTGAGGGCTATCTCGCCCTTGTTCCCGCGACGGCACCCAAGTCGGTAGCAAAGATCATCGAGACCTGCAGACGCCAGTTTGAGCGCCATCGCAATGGCAGCGAGATGAACGCCAGCATCGCACAGTACTACGCGGCTCATTACAAAAATGACGGATGTGCCCCTGTCGAGCATCAGCTGCGGCTCGCCTACACCACGCCCGCCGCAACGCTCCATCGCTTTGGAGCCCTTGGCGCTTGCGAGCCGCACGAACAGGCAGCCTGCCCCACAACCGAGCTCGATCTCAGGCTCGGACGAACCCTGTAGCCCGCCAGCCCCTCCGCGGGCAACAATCCTATTCCACAACACAACCAACAGAAAGGAGTCCTCATGGACACCAATCATTCCCCCATCATCAGCCCCCTCACCATGCGTGAATCCGCCCGAGGTATCACGCTCACCAGCATTTACGATGAGATGCTCGCCCGTCGCGAGCTCTCCGTCATGGGAAACATCGAAACCCCGATGGCCCACGACCTATGCCAGCAGATCCGCCTGCTCGATGCCACCGACCCCAGCCGCCCCATCACCATATTTGTCGCCAGCGCCGGCGGAAGCGTGCGATCGGGTCTCGCGATCTATGACGCCATGCGCCTCGCATCGTGCCCCATCCGCACCGTCTGCCTGGAATTCGCCGCGTCCATGGGCGCCGTGATCTTTATGGGCGGCGACGATCGCCGTATGGCGCCCCATGCAGAGCTCATGATTCACGACCCGCTGATCCCCCAGGGGGCAGGCGGCTCGGCACTTGCGCTGCAGGAAACCAGCCGGCGTCTCATGCAGACCCGCAAGACCCTCACGCAAATCCTCTCGGACCGCAGCGGCCTCACGCCCAAGCGCATCCAGTCCCTCACTGCAAAAGACACCTACCTTTCGGCCAAGCGCGCCGTCGAGCTCGGCTTTGCCCACGAAATCCTCTCGACCACCAAGGAGGTCGCCCATGTCTAACCTCGCCAGCCGCCTCGCCGCATCTGAGTCCGCATCGTCCACCATCCTCGCCAAGGATCGAACGCTTTCCTGCGACACCCGCCAAACGGGACTCAACAACAACGCACTTGTAATCGGCCCCTCGGGAGCCGGCAAGACCCGAAACGTCCTCAAGCCCAACCTGCTGCAAATGAACGCAAGCTACATCGTGCTCGACACCAAAGGCACGCTCTGTCGCGAAGTGGGACCCGTGCTGGCAGCCCACGGTTACCGCGTGCAATGCCTCAACTTCGCCGACCTCAACACCGTCCCGGCCCTTGCGCCCGGCATCGAGCGCTGCGTCTACAACCCCCTGAGGCACATTCGCCGCAAGGCGGACGGCAGGCCCAACCAGCAGACATCCTCTCGGTGGCAAAGGCCATCTGCCCCATCGAGGACAACAACCAGCCTTTTTGGGATCATGCGGCGGCAAACCTGCTGTCGTGTCTTATCGCCTACGTCACCGAACAGCTACCCGCCGACGAGCAGACGATCAGCTCGGTCATCAAGCTGATCGAGCACCTGCAGGACGGTGCCACGGCCCGATTGTTTGACGATCTGATCACGACCGACCCCCAAAGCTATGCCCTCTCGCTATGGCGGCGCTACGCCATTACGCAAAATGCCGAGCGCATGCACGCGAGCATCGTCGGCATCCTTGCCGAAAAGGTCATGTGTCTGGGATTCGACGGTGCGGCACAGCTCTATCGTGAGTGCCATCAGGTGGACTTCGCTTCCATGGGACACACCCCCTGCGCCCTGTTTGTAACCGTAAGCGATATTGACCGCAATCTCGATCCGCTGACCGGCCTCTTTATTACGCAGGCGTTTATGGGCCTCATTCGCGAAGCCGATAGGCAGCCCGACGGCAGCCTGCCCGTGCCCGTGCGCTTTATGCTCGATGACTTCGCAAATCTGCAGATCCCCCAGATCGACAACGTGCTCTCGATTATCCGAAGCCGCAACATCTGGGCAACGCTGCTGCTGCAGTCGACCAACCAGCTCGATGTGCTCTATGGCGAGGCGCGCGCACGCTCCATCATGGGCAACTGCGACACGCATCTGGTGCTGGCGTTCCAGGATCCCGAGAGTGCCCGGGTGTTTTCCGACCGCGCCGACGCGCTGCCCAGCACGCTCATGGCGACGCCGATTGATCGCTCGTGGCTCTTTGTACGCGGTCGCACTCCCGAACAGGTCGAGCGCTTTAGGCTCGAAGACCATCCGCTCTACGGGGAGCTGCCCGAGGCGCAGCGAGGCCATGCGGAGGCCGAGATCTAGGCGCAGGGTTCTCGCAGCGCGCGGCGCCCCGGCGATGTTCCACAAAGGCCGTGCGCCCCGGGACCACGGCAAAGCAAAGGGGCCCGCATCCGATAGGATACGGGCCCCTGACTATAAGACGCGATGCGTTAACAGCAGCGACTACTTGCGATGCGCGCGGTAGAACTCGATGAGCGCCTGGGTCGAAGCGTCCTGCTCGGCCTTGGCGGCGTCGTCGTGGAAGGCAGGGGTGATCTGCTTGGCAAGCTGCTTACCCAGCTCGACGCCCCACTGGTCGTAGGAGTCGATGCCCCAGACCGTGCCCTCGACAAACGTGATGTGCTCGTACAGGGCAATGAGCTCACCGAGTGCGAACGGGGTCAGCGTGTCGCCGAAGATCGAGGTCGTCGGGCGGTTGCCCTCAAAGCAACGGGCCGGGACGATCTGCTCGGGCGTGCCCTCGGCACGAACCTCGTCGGCCGTCTTACCAAAGGCGAGTGCCTTGGTCTGGGCCAGGAAGTTGCCCAAGAACAGCTCGTGCACGTCCTGACCGCTGTCGGTTGCGGGGTTGGCAGTGTTGGCGAAAGCGATAAAGTCGGCCGGAACCACCACGGTGCCCTGGTGCAGCAGCTGGTAGAAGGCGTGCTGACCGTTGGTGCCGGGCTCGCCCCAGAAGATCTCACCGGTGTCGGAGGTCACAGCGCTGCCGTCCCAGCGGACATGCTTGCCGTTGGACTCCATGGTGAGCTGCTGCAGGTAGGCCGGGAAACGGTGCAGATACTGGCAGTACGGAAGCACGGCGTGGCTCTTGGAACCGAAGAAGTTGACGTACCAGACGTTGAGCAGGCCCATCAGCGCGACGGCGTTGTTCTCGAGCGGGGTGTTGCAGAAGTACTCGTCGATGGCATGGAAGCCCTCGAGGAACTGCTGGAAGCGCTCGGGGCCGAGCACGACGATCAGCGACAGGCCCACGGCGGAGTCGACGGAGTAGCGGCCGCCGACCCAGTTCCAGAAGCCGAAGGCGTTGGCGGGGTCGATGCCGAAGGCCTCGACCTTCTCGAGTGCGGTGGAAACGGCGACGAAGTGCTTTGCCACGGCCTCGGCGTTCTGCTCATCGGAGCCGTCGATGGCGCCCTGAGCCTTGAGCTGCTCGAGCATCCAGGTCTTGACTTCGCGGGCGTTGGTGAGGGTCTCGAGCGTGGTGAAGGTCTTGGAGACGATGATCACGAGCGTGGTCTCGGGATCCAAACCCTTGAGCTTCTCGGCCTGATCGTTGGGGTCGATGTTGGAGATGTAGCGGCAGTCGATACCGGCGTCGGCGTAGGGACGCAGGGCCTCGTAGGCCATGACCGGGCCCAGATCGGAGCCACCGATGCCGATGGACACCAGGTGCTCGATCTTCTTACCGCTTACGCCCTTCCACTCACCGGAGCGCACGCGCTCGGCGAAGGCATACATGCGGTCGAGGACCTCGTGCACGTCGGCGACGACATCCTGGCCGTCAACGATGAGCTGGCCCTTCTCGCTTGCCGGACGGCGAAGCGCGGTGTGCAGAACAGCGCGGTCCTCGGTGGTGTTGATGTGCTCGCCGGAGAACATGGCGTCGCGGCGCTCCTCGAGCTTCACCTCGCGGGCAAGATCGCACAGCAGCTTGACGGTCTCATCGGTCACCAGGTTCTTGGACAGGTCAAAGTGCAGGTCACCAGCGTCAAAGCTCAGCTTGTTCACACGCTCGGGATCGGCAGCGAACCAGGCCTTGAGGTCGATGCCCTCGGCCTCGAGCTTCTCCTGATGGGCCTCGAGCGCCTTCCAAGCGGCGGTCGACGTAGCGTCGATAGGTGCGGCAACAGTTGCCATAAAGTCCTCCTCAGCATACGGGCACACACCTCCATGCGCCCGGATAATCAGATGCCCCTATTCTAGCGCAGGTCAAGACCGTAATCAGCGAGCGTTGCCAATCCGCCCCCAAACGGCGACCGACCAAAAAGGGACAGGTTTATTTTGGCAGGTCAAACGCTTTACCAACCAAAATAAACCTGTCCCTTCCTGGCAGGTATTAGGCCGCGGCGCACACGCTGCCGAGCAACTCGCGCAGAGGAGACCCAATGCCCTCAAGCAGTTCGGGAGCGATAATGGCAAAAACGGGAACCTCGCCGGCTCCCACGACGGCAGGCACTTTGCCCTCCGAGACAATACATCCATAAGGGACAAAACCGTCTTCGCCGGCATCGAGCGCCGCCATGCGACGCGCGAGTTCGCGCGCAAAGCCGGCGGTATCGGCATCGCCGATCGCCAGGACAAAGTCCACGCCTTCGTCGGTCGCCAGGGCCACGGCTTCGTCGATCAGCTCGTCTCCCCCATCGCCAACCGAGCCGCAGCGGAAAAGCACGCGCTCGAGCAGAGCTCGATCAACCGAGCCGAGTGCCGCCGAAACGAGCTCATCGCGCGTATGTTTGTCACCGCCCAGCACGACCAGCGCCTTGGTGCCACCGTAGTGAGCGACCAATCGTCCGCACCAGCGAGCCACGTCTCCATCCGCAACAAGGCGCGTCGGCATACCAAACCCATAATTGACCATCTTTCCCACAACCCTTCCGTGCGTATAGGCGGTATCAATCGTTAGGCTCATGCTACGAAGCAAGGTTTTCCGAGCTGTTTCGCGCTCTTTAGAGCTGCGTTAAAACCCGATGCAGCCGCACGACCATACCTGCCAAAAAGGGACAGGTTTTGACGATGTCCGGACGAGCGCGTATTATCGAACATGTATTCGTTAAGAACATGTGTTTGATGGGAGGACGCGTGGGGCACGAGCGTCACACCTATATCTGCATCGACCTCAAGACGTTTTACGCCAGCGTCGAGTGCGTCGACCGCGGGCTCGACCCGCTCACCACCAACCTGGTCGTTGCCGACGAATCGCGCGGACGCACGACCATCTGTCTCGCTATCACGCAGGCCATGAAGGACCTCGGAATCCATAACCGCTGCCGTCTGTTCGAGATTCCCGACGGCATCGACTACATCAAAGCAGTGCCGCGCATGCAGCACTACATGGAGGTGTCGGCGCAAATCTACGGTATCTACCTGGAATATGTCAGTCCGCAAGACGTTCACGTCTACTCAATTGACGAGTGCTTTATCGACGTGACGCCCTATCTGGACCTCTACCATACCGACGCTGAAATCTTCGCCTGTATGCTGCGTGACGAGGTCCTGGGGCGCACCGGCATCACGGCAACGGTCGGCATCGGCCCCAACCTATTCCAGGCCAAGGTGGCACTCGACATTACCGCCAAGCACGTACCCAGCCGCATCGGCATACTCGACGACGAGACGTTCCGCAAGGAAATCTGGCCCCATCGCCCCATCACCGACATCTGGGGTATTGGCCCCGGCGTGGCGGCGCGTCTCGAAAAGTACGGCGTCTACGACCTGATGGGCGTCGCAGCCCTCGACGAGAACCTGCTCTATGACGAGCTCGGCGTCAACGCCGAGTACCTGATCGACCACGCTTTTGGGCGCGAACCGACAACCATCGCCGACATCCAGGCCTATCGCCCCCAGGCAACCTCGACCACGACCGGACAGGTGCTCTCGAAGGGCTATGCCTACGAACAGGCCTATACGGTGTTGCGCGAGATGGTCGATGCAGCCGTACTGGACCTGGTCGACAAGCACGTGGTGTGCGACAGCATCTCGCTCTTTGTGGGCTATGCAAGCGAGCGCGCCGATATCCGCCGGCTCGATGCCAGCGGCACAGCGCAATATATCGACGGCTGCGGGCACCTACGCTCAAGCACCTCGGGAATCGAGCCGACCGCAAGCGATAGCCCCGAACTTGCACCCCGCGCGCCCAAGCCCGTCCAGCGCGACGACGAGCGCCGTCGCATGGTTCGCGAGGCGCAGGCGATTGACGGCATCTTCGTGGGCGAGCACGGCGGAAAGCCGCGTGGCGGTTATGCCGCGCTCTTTGCCCATTCCAATGCGTCTCGAAAGCTACCCGAACGAACCAATTCGTTTAAGAAGATCATGGGCTACTTCGATGACCTGTGGGCACAGACCGTCGACCCCAAACGACCTGTCAAACGTATTAACCTGGGCTTCGGAAACCTTATGCCCGAAGAGTTTGCCACCATCGATTTATTTAGCGATGTCGAGGCCGACGGACGCGAACGCGACCTGGCCCGCGCCGTGCTGGCCGTAAAAGGCAAATATGGCAAGAACGCCCTGGTCAAAGGACTGAGCTTTACCGCAGGCGCCACCGCACGCGAACGCAACGACCAGGTTGGGGGACATCGTGCCTAAACCCAAGCAACAGCCCATGCGCCCGCCGACCGCCTTTGAGCGTCTGGCCGACCCCGAGGGTAGGCGGCGATCAGCCGACCCCAAACGTACCGCCAACGGCGCCGTCCGCGCCAACCGCGCCGCACAGTTTATGCCATTCGCCGCTCTCACGGGATACTACGAGCTCGTACGTAAGCAAGAGATTACCGTTGAGCCCAAATGTGAGCTGACGGAAGAAAAAGCCCTCGAGCTTTCAAATAAGCTCGAGGGCCTCAAGCGTGGCGACCTGGTGCGTGTCACCTATTACGATACGTATGGCTATCGTAGCCGCACGGGCATTCTCGACGAGGTGCTTCCCGCGTTCAAACTGCTCAAACTCCGGGACATCGCTATCAAATTCGACGACATCCAAGACATCGAGCTGCGCGGTCGCGCCTAGGCGCAAGCGAACGCATGACCCTATAGCTTCATGACGTAATAGCCTGCGCCCTTCACGGCGCCCTCAAGCGCCTCACGATCGATTGGGTTTTTAGAGCGCACGTTCGCCGTGTGATCGGCATACGTCACCGTGGCCCAAATGCCATCCAGCGCATTCAAAGCATTCGCGACGTTTTGAGCACAGCCGTCGCAGCTCATACCGCCAATGAGCAGCTCCTCGCAATAGGGATAGTGAGACTCATCGGTATCGGTCACCACGGCTCTCTTGACCTTCTTACCGCACGCACCATCGCTGCAGCAGCTTTTGCCGTGCGTCGACGCGACAATACGTCGCAATCCAAATAACATGCCGACGGCAATTACGGCAAGCACGATAAGATTTGCAGGGTTAAGCAGGTCTTCCATATGCTCCTCTTCCTGTAAAGCTCTAGCCAAATACCCCCATGGGGTGTCCCCCATCTTACCCCAAACTCGTGTCAGTTCGGTCAAATAGTTTCCCTTTTCAAACTTTTTAGTTGACCAAGGCTTACTTTCGTGTATAAGTTTTCCTAGGCTAACAGATGGGGAACCGAAAGGAGCACCGTGACTCGAACCATCGACATTCCAACGTTTCAAGCGACCGTCGTACGCAACTGCTCCCCCACGCTCGCGAGCATCAAACCCGCTTCGCTCTTTACCTATCCCGGTCTCTACGCAAACCAAAACGGAAAGCCCGGCAACCCTCATATCAAAACGCGTCGCACGCGCCTGCTTGCCGTCATAGCCCAGTGCAACCGCGAGCTTGAGCCACTCGGCATCCACATGAGCGTCCTCGTCTGGCGTCCTTGCGGAGCGCTGATCTACGTGTACCGCCCCGCCGCCCTCATGCGCTACTTATCCGACCCTCGAGCCGCAGCAGTTCTTGCCACCGAAGGCTACGACGTTTGCAACCTGAGCGCATCCCTTGTGCATCTAGCCGCACGCATTACGCTGGCGAGCAGCAATGTTGCGGAAAGCGCCTGCGACAGTGGACTTTGTGTTATCGCGCAGAGCGATACGTGCGATAAGAGCTGTGCTTGCGAGTTTCCTCACGAAATTGGCTATTTTTTGGGCTACCCCTACGAAGACGTGCATCAGTTTATTGCCCAGCACGGCGAAAACTACAAGGTTTTTGGTGCTTGGAAGGTGTACTCAAACGTCGAGGCGGCGCTTGCGACCTTTGACTCTTATCGCGCATGCACGCAATACCTTACCTACATCTATCAGCAGGGCTGTACCCTTGAACAGCTTGTTCAGGCAGCCCGATAGAACATACAAAACGCGGCTGCATGCCGCACAACCGAAAGGACCCAACATGAGCAAGATCGCCGTCGTCTACTGGAGCGGAACGGGCAACACCGAGGCCATGGCAAACTTCGTCGCGGAGGGCGCGGTGTCCGCCGGCGCCGAGGCCGAGGTCATCCCTTGTGCCGACTTCTCTGCCGACAAGACCGCCAGCTACGACGCCATCGCCTTCGGCTGTCCCGCCATGGGCTCCGAGGAACTCGAGTACGACGAGTTCCAGCCGATGTGGGATGAGGTCAAGGAGAACCTGGGCGACAAGAAGGTCGTCCTGTTTGGCTCCTATTCGTGGGCCGAGGGCGAGTGGATGGACAATTGGAAGGCCGATGCCGATGAGGCCGACGTCAATGTCATCGATTCCGTCATCTGCTTCGATGCGCCTGATGACGAGGCCGAAGCCGCCTGCAAGGCCTTGGGCGCCGAGCTGGCCTAAACTGCCCATCGCCACGCCAACCGCAACGTAAACGGGCCCCAGGTCGCCAAGACCCGGGGCCCGTTCATCTATTAAGCCGCGCACAGGCGACATAGTCGCGCCCGCGCGTCAAACGGCGGGCGCAATGCGCATTGAATTGCTACGCGTTCTTACGAGAACGCACGAACCACGCGCCAATGACCGCAAGGCACACGATGCCAGCGACGACACCGGCAACGGCAACAGGATTCACGCCGCTCTGCCCAGCCGAGGCATCCTTGCGCGATGCGGCGGCAGTAGCGGTCTTCGCCTTCGAACCAGAAGATTTGTCAGAGCTAGACTCCTTGCCGGATTCGCTCTTGGCGGAATCCGCGTGCTCCGCCGTCTCCGGCTTCGCGCCATCCTGCGAAGTGGTAGCGCCCTGCTTTCCACCGGTGCCGTTGCCATCCTGCGAGGCGGGCGGCACAACCGCAGGTGTCGGGTTCTTCGTCGGAACCGTAGGTACGGGAACCTCGGGCGTCACAGGCTCTTTAGGATCACTCGGCTTGACGGTGCCGGCCTTCACATTGCCGATCTTGGTCCAACTCACGCCGGCACCCGCGAACTTATAGGCCGAAAGGGCCCGCAAGACCTGCACGGTGGCAAGCGCGTTGGCATTGCCGGGTTTGCCGTCTGATCCCATGGTGTGAGCGTATCCCTTGCCGTCAGCAACTTCATAGGCGGCAATCGCGGTAATCAGACTATTTGCGCCCGTCGCAAAACCGTTCTTGGAATTTGCGGGGTCCTTGCCGAGCGCCACAAGAGCAAGCAGCACCTGGGCATTCGACTCAACAGACCCAAAATCGCAAAGACCGTTCATCCGCCCCTTAAGGAAGCCGAGCGCTTTGTCGACAGCGGACGCAACAGAGAGCTGACCATTCGAAGCCAGGGCAGCGGCACATGCGTCGCCGTCAACATAGGGCGCAAGCGCCTGCAGCGCCATGGCGGTCATATCGACGTTGCTTGCACCAGCCGTATCAATGGTAAAGCCGCCATCCGAGTTTTGGAACGTGAGCAGCGTGCAAACAAGCTGAGCACGTGTCCAGGACGAGCCGAATGCAGACAGCGCTTCATCCGAAACGCGCGCCTCGTCAAGGGCGATCAACGCATAGACCAAGTTATTCGCCGAAGCCGCAAGGTCGCCGTGCGAGCATATGACGGCAGCAAGGTTAACGCCATCAAAAGACGTAATGTTCTCGCCAAGTGCAGCCAACGTAAGCGCAACGCGCTCGCAATCCGTTACCTTGGCGGTGCTACCGGCCCACTCGGCCTTATGGTCGGCAAGAGACTTCTTGTAATTCTTGATAAGCGCGTCGTCGATCTTGCGCCCCGATTTTGCGAAGGCGTAGATTTCCCATTCCTGGCCATAGGTGTACGCATCGGTCGTGCGGTTGGCGTCAAAGTACTTGGCGGCAGAGAGGGCACCCTTATCGGCCTGCGCCTCGTTATCCGGCGAGGCGGCGATACCGTCAACCGTAATCTCAAAGGAGACGGCCTTGGCGCCGGCGGTCTGGTCGACCGGAGTGCCCGTCACCGTATAGGTACCGGCCTTGTTGGCCGTTAGAACATAGGTTCCGCTCGCTACAAACAGCCCGTCGTCGGGAGCACCGTCAACGTGCTTCCAGTCACCCAGAGCACGACGGTCGATGCTCACAGCATCCGACGCATCCTGGCCATCTGCGCCCGTCACGGTCCATATCATGCCGGGCTCGGAGACACTCCAGCCCTCGGCATCGTTCTCGCCCACATAGCTCAGGTCGAGCCCGACCGTCTTGCCGGCCTTAATGGACGCGGGAGCATTTGCGATGGTCACCGATTTCAGCGGGTTTCGGTAAGCGTAGGTAACCTCTCGCTTGCCCGAGGAGATAACGCTGCCGTCCTGGTTTTCGACCGTCGCCTCGAATGTCGTCTTGCCGGCCTTATACGGCGTAAATCCAATATCGCCGCTTGTAGTGTACTCGGCGACTGCACTATCGCTCGAGGTGACCGTGTAGTTTGCACGGTCACTCGCATACTCCGGGCCCACAACCGGTGCAGCCTTGTCGGTCAGGAAAGCACCCTTGGCAAGCGGATTACGGCCATGCAGATAAACAGTCTTGCCGTCCTCGTTGTAGCCAAGCGAAATGCTCGTCGCCGGCACATAGGTCGAGGTAACCTTTACGCTCTTATCGGCAAGGTCGACGTTCGTTCGCGAGGAGACCGAAATCGTGGCCTCGCCCGCCTGCTTAAAGTAGAAGCATGCCGATCCGGGATTGGAATAGAGCACGTTCGAAGGCGTACCCGCAAAGCGAAAACGCGTATAGGAAACAGGGGTGTACTCGCCCTCAGCGGCGTCGGCGTAATGAACACGGATCTCGAGGTTCTTGACCTCGGAGCCCGTAACCGCAATAGTGCCGCCCGTCACGTTTTCGCCGTTGTACCAAATCTGGAAATCATCAATAGGCTTGGAGATCGCCTTCACCACGACGGTCGCAACGTTCTCGGTGGTGCCGTCATCCTTATGAAGCGTAGCGGTCACCGTACCCACGGCATCGTTGTATACGTGCAGCAGGCCCATTTCCTCGTTAACGGCGATATCTCCTCTGTTAGCGTCCGGAGTGCCCCAAGTCACCTTAGCACCCTTAGACAAACCCTTGAGCGCAAGCGTGCCCGAGACGCAGGCGGCACCGTTCTCGCCCACCACGACATCGTCGGGAGACGGGTAGAGCATGCCATCGGCGGCAGTCACGGTCCTGCCGGTGCGCGCAGATGTAAACGTCACCTCGTATTTATTGTTTGCGGCAGGGCTCTCGGGCGATTCGTAGTCCTGGTCCTCACCAAAATACGGCAAGCCATCGGCTCCCATGCCCCATGCGCTACCGTTTTCGCCACGGTTGACGTTAAGGTTTTCGACAAAGGTCGCCGTCTTCATGTCGTCGGCATCGACAGCATAGGAGTTGACGAGCGCCCTCGCGGGGAACTGAGCCTTGTTGGTAAGGCCTTCCTGCCAGTACGTATTGACGAGCTGACCGGAGCCATAACTCGCAAAGAGCACGCCGCCGGTCGCTGCAGCGGTAGACACGCAGTTAGAAATTACGCCGCCTTCGAGCGTACGGCCAAAGCCCACAACGCCCTTGCCCGTAACAGACGTGGAGCAGTTGAGAACGGCGCCCCTAATCTGGTTGCCGAGCGGACCGAACGATTTGCCGTCGACCGCTTTCTTAAGCTCGCCGGCAAAAGAGACGTTTTGGACAACGCCGATGGAGCCGACGCTCGCGAAGAGCGACTTGACGCCACCGCCATTGTTGAAGGTAATGGTGTGGCCCTGGCCGTCAAACGTGCAGTTGAGCTCACCCGAAGGACCAAAGAAATACTCATCATCAATCACGATATCGTTGTCGAGCACATAGTAGTTGTTCGCGTCCTTGACGTTCATAGAAATGAAGTCGTCCTGCGATTTAATGTGCTTGACGCTCTCGGGCTGGGCGACGGGGGCCGTCGGCTTCTTCTTCTCGAGGGCATCCTTAGCCGCATTGAGTGCCTTAACCGCCGCATTTACATCGGACTGGGAGGCATCGGCATTGTCGTTTACGGCCTTTGCGTCCGCAAGGGCAGAGGCTAGGGCAGACCACGAATCGGATGTATAGTCGGACTCCTTGAGCGCCTCGACAGACTCGATGGCAGCGGCGAGCGCATCCTTGTTAACGACAACGGGAGCAGATCCACTCGTCAAGATCGGCAGGCCGCCGTTGGACGTCCAGGTAAACCCGGTCGCCGGCGCATTGGCATTGAGCACGGTAAGAGATTCGGCAGACGAAAGGTAAAGGTCAGAGGCTTTCGCAGCATTACCCTTATCAAAGCCCCTATAGTTCATCTCGGCAGGCGAAAAACCTACGGTATAGAGGCAATTCGAAAGCGAGCCAGCCCGGGCCTCGCCCACCAGCCCGCCATTCATCTCGACGCCCGAACCGGCAAAATAGGAATTGACGATCTTGCCGGACGCCATGCCGCCGACCAGGCCGCCGGCATAGCCCATCCAACCGCTCAGGTTCACGCTCGCCGTGGACCAGCACATCTGAACGGTACCGGAAAGCGTCATGGCGATGGAGCCCACATTATCGCTATTCGAGACGGAGCCCGTCACGCCTAGGTTCTGGATAGTTCCCGTTACGTTGTTCGCGACGGCCTTGCCGCTAATGGTGACGGTATGACCCTGACCGTCCAACACGCCGGCAACGGTCTCAATCTGCTGGTCGGCACCCATCGAAATGTTCGCACCGAGTTTTACGGTAGCGCCGGCTTCGATGGTCGAAGGCATATCGACCGCGTCGTTGACGACAACCGTCTCGCCCGAGCGCGCTATCCCAGTAGAAGCTCCGACCACTTCGGCCTGCGCGGCCGAATTCTCCCCGTTGGACACAACGGACTGCACGGCAGTATCGGAGCCTTCTTGCTCCTGTGCGCTGTCGCCGTCATCGGACACGCCGATTTCAGCATCGGCAGAAGGTTCATCTTCGCTCGATGCACCCTGCTCAGCATCGGTCGCCGCGGCAACCTGATCAGCCATCACGGCTACGCCCGCACCCACCTCCTCGGCAAATGCAGTCATTCCGGTGCTCGAGCTGGCAAAGATAAACGCCATGAACACCACGAGGAATTTCCTCGCAACAGTTCGGATGTTTTTGAGCATCCCACTCCCCCTTGATTTGGAAGATCATTACCTCAACAAGAATCGAGGCCGATCATGTAAAGGGAAACGAGACACAGCGGGGCGCCCGCACCTGACAGCACACAACAATGGCCCGCACAACAGGCGGGACGCATAGGAGCAATATATGATGTCATCTCTTGTTCACCGGAATCCAGCGGCTTCCAAAAGACCCTCGACACGAGAAGACCGTGGGCAAGTAATCTGACTCGCAAAGACAACGTCCCCGCACACAGTAACCGCCTTGTCTGGGATTCCCACCCAGTTCCCTTTTATGCGCCAAGCGCACCCGCGGTCCGGCTTCTTTTCAAACAACATGTCATTGTATGAAAGGCCGCATGGTTGACACGCGCCCCATACCGCGTCCACAGAATTCACCAAACATGTGTCCGAAGAGTCCACGGGGGGGGTAACGGCTGTCTTTTAGCCAAAATACAAAACGGGCCGCGGCAGCATCGCCACAGCCCGTCAACTCAAACTATGCTCAAATATCAATGCAATCTAGGAAATGTTGCCCAAGAACACCTTGGTGCGTTCGCTCTTGGGGTGGTCGAAGACCTCGCTCGGCGTACCCTCTTCCACGATAACGCCGCCGTCCATAAAGACCACGCGGTCGGCGACATCGCGGGCAAAGCCCATCTCGTGCGTCACCACGATCATGGTCATACCGTCACGTGCCAGGTCGCGCATGACGCCCAGAACGTCGCGCACGAGCTCGGGATCGAGTGCCGAAGTGGCCTCGTCAAAGAGCATGACGTGCGGATTCATCGACAGGGCACGGGCGATGGCAACGCGCTGCTGCTGGCCGCCCGAAAGCTGGCTCGGCATAAAGTCGATGCGTTCGGCAAGACCGACCTTGGTCAGCTCCTCGACGGCAATCTTCTCGGCCTCTTCCTTGCTGCGCTTGAGCACCTTTTGCTGCGCGAGCATGACATTCTTTTTGACTGACAGGTGCGGGAACAGGTTGAACTGCTGGAACACCATGCCCAGATGCGTACGTACCTTGTTGAGGTCGACGCCCTTGGCGCACACGTCCACGCCCTCAACGACAATCGAGCCGCTCGTGGGATGCTCCAGACGATTGATGCAGCGAAGCATCGTCGACTTGCCCGAGCCCGAGGGACCCAGGACTACGACGACCTCACCCTTATGCACATCCAGATCGATATCGCGCAGGACCACGTTATCGCCAAAGGCCTTCTGGAGGTTCTTGATGCTGACGACGACCTCGTTCGAGTTATTGGTTTCGCTCATGATAGGACCTCCTTACAGACCGGCGATGTGGTCGGCGGGCGTCGCGACAACCTGTCCGGCGCTCTTGGCGGGACGCTTCTTCTTGGTTTCGGCCGTACCCAAAAGCCTCGCCTCAAGACCGCTCACCAGACGAGCAAGCGGCAGTGTGATGACCAGGTAGAACAGGGCGGCGACAACATACGGCGTGATGGAGCCGGTCGTGGCCACGATAGTACGGGCGTTCATGACGATCTCGACCACGCCCACGGCCGCGAGCAGCGACGTATCCTTGTAAAGCAGGATGAACTCACTGGTCAGCGTAGGCAGGACATTGCGGAACGTCTGCGGGATCATGACGTAGAGCAACGTCTGGAACGCGTTCATGCCCAGCGAGCGCGCAGCCTCGTTCTGGCCCTTGGGGATGGACTGGATACCGGCACGGAAAATCTCGCACAGGTAGGCAGACGAATTCATGGCCATGACGATGACACCGAGCACATAGTCATCAACCTTGACGCCGGCCAGCGGCAGGCCAAAGAACGCGATGTAGATCTGCAGGAACGCCGGCGTACCACGGATGATATTCACATAGATGCCGGCAAGGCAGCGCAGGATGCGCGACTTGGAGATGCGCATGAGCGACAAGGCAAAGCCAAAGGGAATTGCCAGCGGAAACGCCACGAGCACGATCGAGAGCGACATGAGGAAGCCCTTAAAGACGATCGGCAGGCTCTGGACCAAAATGACCGGGTTCAGGAAGAGGCGCAGGAACATATTGGAGTTCCAGGCCTCGACCCACGGCTGCTCCTTAAGGTCGGCCAGGAAGTTATCGAAGGCCGTCACGCCCTTGATCTCCACCGAGGGAATCTTGGAGATCTTCTTGGTCGAACCATCGGCCAAGGTATAGGTGCCGCTAAAGGCCTCATCGCCACCCTCGACGGGGAAGGTCACGCCGTAGACCTCGACGCGAAAATAACCGCCAGCAGGCGCCGTCTCGCCAAAATCAATCTTGAGCGTCTGGCCGTCGACCTTGCACGTAGGCTTCATGGGCGTGCGGTCCATAAGGTCATCGCCCGAGAGCATCGTCAAGCGCGTATCGTCCGCACCAAAGGTCGTGCCATCGGCAAACGTCAGCGAAAGACCGCTCAGCTCCTCGTCGGCTTCGGCCTGGACCTCCCAGGTGATACGGGTCTCGGTGCCGCCGACCACGTCGCTACCCGAACCGGTATTGGGTCGGGCGGTGATTTTTGCGGTCTCAAGCGCCTGGGCAGTCGAGGGCGCGCAGGCCCCCGCGCATACCAGGGCGAGCGCCACGGCCAGGGCACAGGCTAGCTTTTGGAGCATCAAGGGCAGTGGATAACTCTGGCCCATGGCTCCTTCGTTCAGTCGAGACAAGGTGGCTCCTAACGTTGAAGTTGCCGACATAACAGGGCGGAACGACGCCCATTCAAGAAACGCAAAGGCCCTCTCCGCCAAAACGGAAAGGGCCCGCGTGCAATCAAGTAGCTATTTTACTTGATGTTGTACTTAGCCATGAGGGCGTCAACGGTACCGTCATCGGTCAGGTCCTTGATGGCCTGGTTGATGTCGTCCTTGAGCTTGGTGTTGCCCTGGTTGATGGCGATAGCGTACTCCTCGCCGGTGCTGATCTGCTTGATGGTCTGGCAGGTGTTGAACTGCTCGGCGGTCAGCTGGCTGGCAACGGAGCGGTTGGTCACCACGGCGTCACCCTTGTCGGACTGCAGGGCGCTGAAGCACTCGGTGGCGTCCTTGTAGGGAACGATCTTGGCCTTGGGGAAGTTCTCCTGGGCAAAGGCCTCGGCGGTCGAACCGGACTGGACGATGATGGTAGCGTCGGCGTTGTTGAGCTTCTCGCTGTAGTTATCGGCCGTGATGTCGGTGTTATCGACCTTGGTCACGATGGCCTGATCGTCCATGTAGTAGGAATCGGAGAAGGTGACTTCCTTCTCACGCTCGGGCGTGTCGGTGATAGCCGCGATGGAAACGTCGTACTTGGCGCCCGAAGCGACGCCGGGGACGAGCGTGTCAAAGTCATTGTTGACGTACTCGACATCCAGGCCCAGCTTGTCGCCGATAGCCTTGATGAGCTCAAGGTCAAAGCCCTGATAATCGCCGTTGTCATCCTTGTACTCAAACGGAGCGTACTCGGCAGAGGTGCCGACGGTCAGCGTACCGTCCTTGACGAGCGCGTACTCCTTGGAGCCGTCGACCTTCTCGACCTTAGCGTCGTCAGAGCTGCTGGAACCGGCATCAGAACCAGAGGTGGCGTTGGACGAGCCACAGCCCGTCAGTGCGAGGGCGAGCGCCATGGCGCCCGTGGCGGCAAATGCGCCAAGCTTCTTGAGCTTCATAATCAGTCTCCTTCCGGTGACCCCGTTTGATTCAGAGGTCTGCAAAAACTGATGGCTATTATGCACCCGCTTGGGAGAATCTGCAATTAGAAAACTGATTGAAACAAACCCATAACGTGAATGGAACACTCCACTTTACGACAGTCATTACTGCTGCAACAACCTTAACAGTTTGATTTCAGCCGCATAACCTGCAAGTTCGTTCGGTGTCTCCAAAATGAATGGCAATGCGCGCAAGCGGCTATTCGATACAATATTCTGCATAACCTGCATACCGCCGCCAAACTCTTCACTACCCAGATAACCCTTACCGATGCATTCGTGGCGGTCCTTATGGGCGCCGCAGGGATTCTTGGAGTCATTAATATGCACGGCGCGCAAGCGCTCGATACCCACCACACGATCGAACTCGTCGAGTACGCCGTCCAGATCGTGGACGATGTCATAGCCGGCGTCATTCACATGGCAGGTGTCTAGGCAAACGCCCAGCTTGGCCGACAGCTCGGGGCGCTCGGCAGCAACGCCCTCGATGATGCGCGCCAGTTCCTCAAAGCTGCGGCCCACCTCGGTGCCCTTGCCGGCCATGGTCTCGAGCAGCACCGTCGTCTGCTGGCCCTCAAACATCACCCGGCACAGAGTGTCGACGATCATCTGAATGCCGGCGTCGGAACCCTGCCCCACATGCGCACCGGGGTGAAAGTTGTAATAGTTGCCGGGCAGCGCTTCCATGCGCCGCAGGTCCTCCGCCATGGCCTCCAGGGCAAACTCGCGCGCCCGTTCTTTGGCCGAGCAGGGATTATAGGTATACGGGGCATGAGCCACAAGCGGGCCAAAGTCGTTTTGCTCCATAAGCTCGCGCAGGGCCGCCACGTCATCCATGTCAAGATCTTTCGCCTTGCCGCCGCGCGGGTTGCGCGTAAAGAATGCAAAGGTGTTGGCGCCAATGGATAGCGCCGTCTCTCCCATTGCCCGATAGCCCTTCGTCGTCGAAAGATGACACCCAATCGTCAGCATCTCCAGCTCCCCCTCATCAGTTGCGGTGAAATAGTTCCTGTTTGGCCCCTATTCTGCCGCAAGCAGGAACTATTCCACCGCAACTTATAAAAGGGGCATCAGAGATGCGGGTCACCAAGCACTGCGGCTACGGGCGCCAGCGTCATGATTCCCTACGCGTCAGCGCCAAGTCCTAGAGGGCTAGACGGATTGCATCGATAATGCGCGCGCAGCGCTGTGTGGCGGCAAGGGGCATGACGGGACTCTCGAGTTTCCCCGCCTGGATGAGCTGGGTCGCATGCTGGATTTCGCCGTAGAAATCATCGACCTCAAACGGGGCATTTATTTCGAGCATTCGCCCGTCGGAGTACTTCACATGGGCGAGCTCGGGGCGATGGAGGCGCTCGATTTCCAACGAGCCCCGCTCGCAGGCAATCGTTAAGCGGCTTTCATACGCTGCCTTGCCGTCGCACACCATATGAATGGGTATACCGCCGACGCTCATATGGATCTCGTCGGCCCAATCCACGCGGCCGCCCGATACGTCACGCCAGCGAACTTCACGAGACGAAACATCGCACGCACCCGCGAGCAAATCCTCAAACCACCCGACCGCATAGCAGCCCATGTCATATAGACAGCCACCCTGCAACGGGTCGAGCAGATAACTCGAAGGGGGCTCACCATAATCGAGTTTTTGCACGCTTTCAATCGAGACGATACGGCCGAGCTCGCCCGACGCAAGCAAGCCCTTCACGCGAGTACGCATCGGGCAAAACCGATTTTTCATCGCCTCCATAAACAGCACGCCGCGCTCGCGAGAGGTGGAGGCAATCGAAAGAGCCTCTTCTTCATTCAAAACGGCCGGCTTTTCGCACAGCACGGCCTTTCCCGCGCGCAGTGCCCGACAGACCCAATGCGCATGCATGCCATGTGGAAGAGCCAAGTAGATTGCGTCGACATCGGGGTCGGCAATCAGCGCATCATAAGCCGCATCGCCGCTATCGTCAGCCGTGGCATAACTGTGCGCGGCATCAATCAAAAACGCCCTGCAAAACTCCTCAACATGCGAAGGAGTGCGACCGGCGGCAGCCACAAGCCGTGCCCCGTCCACCTCCTTGAGCGACGATGCAAATCGATGCGATATGTTCCCAGCGCCCAAAACGCCCCAACGAACCTCACGTAAGTCATCACATGAATCCCGATGGTCCACGACAGCCCCCTTCAGTTGCGGTGGAATAGTTCCTGTTTGGCCCCTATTCTGCCGCAAACAGGAACTATTCCACCGCAAGTTATAAAAGGGGCATCAGGAGCGCGTTTTGCAAAAGGCCTTAAGCGCGGCCGTTACGGGGCCAGGCTGGAAACGTCGGCGCACATCGTCGAGACGCTCGGGAATATCGATGTGCTGCGGACAGTGACGCGCGCATTTGCCGCACTTGACGCAATTGCTCACCAGCTTGGGCTCGTTCGTCCGCACCGCGCTTGCCGTAAAGTATTGAGACAGCCCCGTAAACCAACTATGCGCGTAGCTCGCGTTGTAGGCGCCAAAGCAACCGGGAATATTGATGCCCTTGGGGCACGGCATGCAGTAGCCGCACCCCGTACACGGCACGCGATTCGATTTCTCAAACTCTCCCAGCACACGTGCGATGGTATCGAGCTGCTCTGTCGTCATCGAATCCGGCAGTGCGCGATCCGCCAATGCCGCGTTCTCGTCCACCTGCGCGGTATCGGTCATGCCCGAAAGCAGCATCGTGACTTGAGGATGGTTCCACACCCACGAAAGGCCCCAAGCAGCCGGCGTCTTCAGGTACGGATCGCGTACGCCATCGAACACGGCGCGGGCACGCGGAGGCAGTTTGCCCGCTAAACGTCCGCCCAACAGCGGCTCCATCACAAACACCGCGAGCCCGCGCTCGGCGGCCGCCATGAGTCCCGCCGTTCCCGCTTGGTAGCGCTCTCCAGCGTAGTTGTACTGGATCTGGCAAAAGTCCCAGTCATACGCGTCAAGCATCGTGAGAAAGTCCGCCGCACTGCCGTGGTACGAAAAACCTATCTGGCGAATACGCCCCGCAGCCTTTTGGTGCGCAATCCAGTCCTCGATACCCAACGCTGCCACGCGCTCCCACTGCGCGGGCGAGGTGATGTTGTGCATGAGGTAGTAGTCGATATGGTCAGTCCGCAAACGGTGCAGTTGCTCGTCAAAAAAGCGGTCGAAATCCTCCGCGCATTTGCACGAAGCATGTGGCAGCTTGGTCGCGAGCAAAACCTGGTCGCGTAGGCCTAGGCGCTCAAGCGAAGCGCCCACGCAAGCCTCGTTGCCGGGATAGAGATAGGCCGTGTCCAGGTAGTTAATCCCCTGCTCCACCGCACGGGAAATGATGGCATCGGCTGTCTTCGCATCGGGGCGTCCCGGCGCGCCGGGAAACCTCATGCAACCCAGCCCCAGCGCCGAGATACGGTTGCCGCTTTTGGGGTCAACGCGATATTGCACTGCCTTTCCTCTCCCCTCGAAGCCCTAATGAGGCGAAACACAACGGCCACGCCGTCGAAACACATTGGAATCGCAATCGAGAACGTATCGTAACGTAGCAGAAATCGAGCCGTCACGACACCGCTTTAACATCAGCAAAAAGCCCGATGAAAGGAGGCGAGCGTGACCACGCGCGAGGACGCCTACCCCTACCCCGGTGAACAATACATCCTCTCGGTCGACCGTTATCAGATCGAGGTCATGGACCATCTGGACGAGCTTCCCGCCACGGGCGCCGTCATCTTCTGCGCCCTCCCCAAGGCCCGCGATGGCGTTGGATATCCCGCACGCGTTTTCGCGGTCTGCCCTGCGGCATAAGCGCACAGCGCAATAGTTTCTTTTTCTTAACAGCAGCCCCGCGCGCTCACCAAACGTCCCGGCGACATACAATCCATCAGGCGCCCCTTACGCGGGCGCCTTTTATATATGGGGAGATGATTCACGTGCAGATCAACAAGGTCGCCTTTATCGGCAAGGGCGGCGTCGGCCTGCTCTACGGGAGCATGATTGCCAAGGCCCTCGGCAATGACGCCGTCGAATACGTTATGGATGACGCACGTTTTGAGCGTCACGCGAGCGATGCGCTCACCGTCAACGGCAAGCCCTGTGCGCTCAAATCCGTCCGCGTCAGCGAGGCGGTGCCCGCCGATCTGGTCATTCTTACGGTCAAGACGACGGGACTCAACCAAGCGCTCAAGACTATGGAGCGCGTCGTGGGGCCCAATACGCTCATCGCCTCGCTGTGCAACGGCATTACGAGCGAGCAAAAGATTGCCGAGCGCTTTGGCTGGAAGCGCACCGTCCTGGGTATCTGCCAGGGCATGGACGCCGTATTCCTCGACGGCGCGCTCACCTTTACCAATGCGGGCGAGATTCGCTTTGGCGCGGCAGCGGGCACCGAGCCCGCAACCGTCACCGCCATCGACGAGCTCTACACGCGCTGCGGCATCGCCCATACCGTCGAGAGCGACATTGCGCACCGCATGTGGGCCAAACTCATGCTCAACGACGGCATCAACCAGACCTGCATGGCCTACGGCGGGACCTACGGAAGCGCCACGGAGCCGGGCTCCGAGCAGCGTCGCTGCTTTGTTTCCGCCATGCGCGAAACGCTTGCGGTCGCCAACGCCGAGGGCGTAGAGCTGACCGAGGCAGACCTGACGCAGATGGTGCACCTCATCGAGGGAATCGACCCCGCCGGTATGCCCTCGATGGCGCAGGACCGCATCGCACAACGAAAAACCGAAGTTGAGGAGTTCGCGGGCACCATCTGCCGTCTGGCGGCCAAGCACGATATCCAGGCACCGCAAAACGAGTGGCTCTATCGGCGCATCCGCGATATCGAGGCAAGCTGGTAGCGCCCGGCTCACCACGTCAACAGACTCAACAGCAAAGCCGCCGCAAGGGAACCTTTCCCCTGCGGCGGCTTTCGTCTTCGTCTATGACCGGCGGCAACCTCACAACAGTTAGCGTTGCGACTCAGGCACCTCGTCCTCGCCATCGCGGCAAAGAACTACACCCGCACTTCCCAGCAGCGCAGCCGCGATCAACGCACCGACCACGATAGAGGCAGCCCCACAAGACCCCTGCATACCCGCGACGAGCGCGGCCGTAGGACCAAGGCAACCAAGCGTCAATGCAACGGCGGCAACGGCGATATCTCGAGCGTTCACAAGACCACTTCCTCCACGAGAAAGACTTTGTTTCTCGTGACTTAGTGTGCCCCGCGCCCATATGCGCGGCGTACTGCCACGGTAAGCGCTCTGTTAACTCAAACGCATACATAGAACGGGCGTCCTTACGTTGCCCTAAAGCTCGGTAAAAACGCCCGTCCGCCAAATATCCGTGATGCAGAAAAATTACCAGCCAGTGTAGTAGTCGGTGGTTCCGGCTGCGCAGCCGGAGTCATAGACCTTGCACTCACCCTTGGAGCCGGTAAACGTGGAGCCTTGGGCCTTATCACCCGCGGCCACGACGTAGTAACCATCAGAATCGCGCCAAAAGCCCTCGGAATCCTGCGTCCATTCGCCCGTGCGGTGATGGTAGAGTACGTTGCTGCTGTAATAAGTCTCGCGGCGGCCGTTATAGTTATTGACGCCGCTCGAGCGCGTCAGGCCCGAGCCGTTCGCGTAATACGCAGCAGACGCGTAAGACGAGCCGGGACCGGCGTTGTAATACGAAGCCTGAACGGCCTCAGCGGCCTCGGCTTCGGCTGCAGCAGCCTCGAGCGCCTCGCGCTTGGCATCCTCAAGCGTGGAGCGGAGCTCATCGAGCTCGGTCGACTTGGCGTCGACCTCCCCCATCGTCAACAGGCTGCCCGCACCGTCGATGCAACGCTGCAACACAGCGCGCTCGTCATCGGTGGCATAATCGCCATACATATTCATAATGATCTGAGCGCGCATCTCCAGGGAATCGCGCTTCGCCCCCATCGAGGCGTTCCACTCCTGCATAGAGCCATAACCGTCACCTCGGTAGTCGACGGGCTGCACCAGCGTCGCCTCGGACGGCGTAGATCCGACCGTATCGGATAGTGTTGCCGCGTGGGCATCAGTTGCGCCGACGCCCGCCAAAAGTGCCACGGTCAGAGCGGCGGAAAGGGCGGCGGCTTTCGGTTTTCGTGAATCGATCCTCATGTAGCTGGAAACCTCCGTAGTGCGTTTTTGCTGCGTTTGGGCTGCGTGTGATTCGATCGCGCTGCATAGTACCCCGAGCAAATCGCGACCTGCGGTTTTACTCAAAAGGCGCACGTCAATTGCGTAAAACTCACATCCACTCAACAGGAGTTTTCCACATCTCGATTGCATAAAGCATGCCAAAAACCCTGTAACAGCGCCCTTCCTATGCAAAAAAGGCGCCTGTGCAACCATCGTTCGCACAGGCGCCTTGAGCAGGCATTTTATGCAGTTATACCTATCGAGTCGCAAGGGGTCTTTGCACAAGTCGCCTTACTCGTCCAGCGCGGCGAAGGCCTGCTTCAGATCCCAAATGATATCCTCGGCGTTCTCGGTACCGATGGAAAGACGGATCGTGGAGGGCGTGATGTTCTGCTCGGCGAGCTCCTCGGCAGAGAGCTGGGAGTGCGTGGTGGTAGCCGGGTGCACGACGAGCGACTTGACGTCGGCCACGTTGGCGAGCAGCGAGAACACCTGCAGATGATCGATGAACTTCCAAGCTGCCTCCTGGCCACCCTTAATCTCAAAGGTAAAGATCGAAGCACCGCCGTTGGGGAAGTACTTCTGATAGAGCTCGTGATCGGGGTGCTCAGGCAGGCTCGGGTGGTTCACCTTGGCGACGTGGCTGTCACCAGCCAGAAACTCAACGACCTTCTTGGCGTTCTCGACATGACGGTCAACGCGCAGCGACAGGGTCTCGGTGCCCTGGAGCAGGACCCAGGCGTTAAACGGGCTGATGCAGGCGCCCTCGTCACGCAGCAGGATAGCGCGGACATAGGTTGCGAAGGCGGCGGGACCGGCAGCCTCGGCAAACGAAACACCGTGGTAGGAGGGGTTGGGCTCAGCGATCTGGGCGTACTTTCCGCTCGCCTTCCAATCGAAGTTACCGCCGTCGACGATCACACCGCCCAGCGAGGTGCCGTGGCCGCCGATGAACTTGGTTGCGGAGTGGACGACGATGTTGGCACCATGCTCCAGCGGACGGAACAGATACGGGGTGCCGAAGGTGTTATCGACGACAACCGGCAGACCGTGCTTCTTGGCGATCTCGGAGATGGCGTCGATGTTGGGGATGTCGGAGTTGGGGTTGCCGAGCGTCTCGAGATAGACGACTGTGGTGTTGTCCTTGATGGCGCCCTCGACCTCTTCCAGGTTATGGGCATCGACAAACGTGGTCTCGACGCCAAACTGGGAGAGCGTATGCTCCAGCAGGTTGTAGGAGCCACCGTAGATGGTCTTCTGAGCCACTACGTGGTCACCGGCCTGGGCGAGTGCCTGCAGGGTATAGGTGATGGCAGCGGCGCCAGAGGCGACGGCGAGGCCAGCAACGCCACCCTCGAGTGCGGCGATACGGTCCTCGAAGACGCCCTGGGTGGAGTTGGTCAGACGGCCGTAGATGTTACCGGCGTCGGCAAGACCAAAGCGGTCGGCGGCGTGCTGGGAATTGCGGAACACATAGCTCGTGGTCTGGTAGATAGGCACGGCGCGGGAGTCGGATGCAGGATCGGCGCTCTCCTGGCCAACGTGCAGCTGCAGGGTATCGAAACCAAAGGTGTGCTCGGGGTTGTTGATAAACTGGCTCATGATGATCTCCTTGATCGAACAAAAGTAATAAGAGTAAGAGAAATAAGTCGCTGTCTCCTGATCACGCCAACGGGCGCAAACAGGAGCCCGGCATTCGTCTTGGCAAGCAGTTCATATGCGGGCCTCCTTTCGCATCCCGGTTCCGTGGTTGGCTTAATTACCTACCGCCTTTGTGTGTTTTGAATAGTACGAGCATCGTCTCCCCGGGTCAATCACTTAAAAGCGCTAACCTGTTATCGGTTTTGTAGATAACACTCGAAAGGATGGGCGCCGATGACCCTCCAGCAGCTTCGCTTTTTGATCGCCGTTGCAGAGTCCGGTTCGATCAACGCCGCAGCCCAGCGCCTCTATACGGCACAGTCCAATATCTCCAATGCCGTCAAAAGCCTAGAGCAGGAACTTCATATCGAAATCTTTACGCGCTCTAGCCGCGGTGTTGCACTCACCAACGACGGCACCGAGCTTTTGGGTTATGCACGCCAGGTCGTAGAGCAGGCCGATATGCTCGAGGCGCGCTACGAGGACGGCGGCACCCCGCAAGCCCGCCTTGCCATCTCGGCCCAACACTACGCCTTTTCGGTCGAGGCCTTTGTCAACGTGGTCGAGCGCTGCCGCGACAGCAAGTTCGAGTTCATCATGCGTGAGACCACCACAGCGCAGATCATCGACGACGTGCGCGCGTTTCGCAGCGACATCGGCATCCTCTATCTGGACGACTTTAATACCCGTGTCTTGCAGAAGGCCTTTACCGATGCCCGAGCGAGCTTTCATCCCCTCTTTGATGCGAAAGTCCACGTGTTCGTTAGCGAGCGTCACCCGCTCGCACGCCGCCCTCAGCTGTCCCTTGCCGACCTCACGCCCTATACGCGCTACAGCTTTGAGCAGGGAACCTCGAACTCCTTCTATTACGCCGAGGAACCTTTTAGCTATATCCCTTGCGACCGCAACATACGAATCTCGGACCGTGGAACACTTACCAACTTACTTATCACGTCGAACGGTTACACCCTGTCGACCGGTGTCCTCTCCAATGAAATGCAATGGGGTATGGCATCGATCCCGTTAGTAGACGCCCCAACGATGCACGTAGGCTATATCATGCACGACGATCGCAAGCCCTCTCCCCTCTTGCAGCAATACCTCGACGAGCTCAACCGCATCATCCATGCCAACCAACTGTCGGAAGACGGGGTAGAAATCGTAGATTGCTAGCCCCCGGCGGGCATGGCGCTACAATGGTCACTCGCACGAAACATACCCAACGAAAGGAACCATGTGAAGGTCATCATCTATACCGACGGCTCGGCCCGATCAAATCCGGGACGCGGCGGCTACGGCGCCGTGCTCAAATACACCAACCCCGCCGGCAAGACCTTCACCTCCGAGCTTTCGCGCGGCTACGCCAAGACCACCAACAACCGCATGGAGCTCATGGCGGTCATCGTGGCGCTCGAGGCACTCAACCGCCCCTGCGACGTCGAAGTCTATTCCGATTCGCAGTACGTCGTCAACGCCTTCAACAAGCACTGGATTGACGGATGGAAGAAACGCGGCTGGAAGACTGCCAACAAGCAGCCTGTCAAGAACCGCGATCTGTGGGAGCGCCTGCTCACCGCAAAGAGCAAGCACAAAGTGGAGTTCATCTGGGTTAAGGGCCACGCCGGCCATGAGCTCAACGAGCGCTGCGACGAGCTTGCCACCACGGCGGCCGACGGCAGCAACCTCGATATCGACGCCGGCTTTAACGAGAGCGACCTGTAGCGGCGTTTTCGCACGCTATTTCCAACCCCTTCGCGCTACACTCATCCTGTAAACCGAACGGCACGAGGGGGATACATGCTGCGTATAGCGACCATCGGCACATCCATGATTACCGACGACTTTATCCAGGTCGTCAACGCCAACGACCAAGCTGCGTTTGTGGGCACGCTCTCGCGCGATGCAGATCGCGGCGCCGCCTTCACCGCCAAGCACGGTGGCGAGCGTAACTTCACCGCGCTTGACGAGCTTGCGTCCGCTGCCGACGTCGATGCCGTCTACATCGGCAGCCCCAATGCGCTCCACTACGAGCAGGCGCTCGCCTGTATCGCCGGCGGCAAGCACGTTATCGTCGAAAAGCCCTTCTGCGCCACCGAGGCGCAGGCGCTCGAGGTCTTTCGCGCAGCCGAGGCGGCGGGCGTCGTAGCCCTCGAGGCCATGCGCCCGCTCCATGACCCCGCTTTCCACGCCATCGAGGACGCCTTGGGTGAAATCGCCCCCATCCGCCGCGCCTCATTGCGCTTTGGCAAGTATTCCTCGCGCTACAACGAGATTCTCGCGGGACGCGCCACCAATATCTTCGACTGCAATATGGCATCGGGTTCCCTCATGGATATTGGCGTCTACACCGTCGAGCCCATGGTCGAGATTTTCGGCATGCCCTCCGGCCTTACGAGCATGGCTACTCTGCTCGACCCCACCACGCGACAGCTCACGCACGGCCCCATCGATGGCTGCGGTTCCATCCTCGCCAGCTACGGCGGTGGCCGTATCTCCGTCGAGCTCGCGCACTCCAAAATTACGAATGACCTACTGCCCTCGCAGATCGAAGGCGAGCGTGGCACTATCCAGATCGACCATCTGTCCACGCCCCGCAACGTCCGCATCGACTATCGCGGCGACGTCGTACGCGGCTCGGCGACCGAGGCGCCGCGCGAACAGGGCGATAACGGCCGCGTGCTCGACCTGCCCAAATCGAGCAACACCATGGAATACGAACTCACAGACTTCATCACCGCCATCGGCGGCATCGATAACGTCAAGGAAGAGATTTGGGAGACCCCGGCGGGACGCCACGAGCTTGGCCACTACCGCGATGTCACGCTCGTCTCACTGCGCATCATGGATGCCGTGCGCCAGCAGGCCGGCATAACCTTCCCGGCCGACGCAGGCAAGCAGGCATAGCGATGGGCTTCTTCGATACGTTCTTCTCCAGCGTCACCAGCGGCAGTCGAGAGCCTCAAAAACCGTCAAACGTCGAGCTCGAGCTGCGCCGCAGGCTTACTGTGCTCGCAAGCGACGAGGCCACTCAAGACGCCCCGCAGCGCTATTTCCTGCGGTGGGAGGGGCAGGTCCAGGGCGTCGGTTTCCGCTTCACCAACACCAACCTCGCACAGGCGCGCTCCCTCACCGGCTGGGTGCGTAACATGGAAGACGGCTCAGTCGAGATGGAGATACAGGGAGCTCCGGCAAACATCCTATCTCATCTCGAGACGCTTCATGCCTCCTACGAGCGCATGGGAACGCGTTTTCGCCTCGTAGACGCCCAGGCCCGAGCCCCACTTGCTAATGAAGACGGTTTCACTCCTCATTATTAGTATTGTGTGCTAAATACGGTATCATTTACCTACGACCGTTGATAGAAAAGAGGCGAGGCGCATGGCGGTGCAAAGAAGGAATACCAAGCAGCGAAAGCTGGTTCTTGACGCCGTGCGCCAAAGCTATAACCATCCCACCGCCGACGAAATCTACAACGTCGTGCGCGCGCAGGATGACAAAATCAGCCGCGGTACGGTCTACCGCAATCTCAATCTCTTGGCCGACGCCGGCGAGATTCTCTCCATCAAGACACCGGGCGGCAGTCGCTTCGATCGCACCATCGAGCCGCACGCGCATATTATCTGCACCTCGTGCAGCCGCGTCATCGACGTGCCACTCCCCTTCGATACCCAGCTCGACGCCAGGGCATCCGAGCAAATCGGCTGGAACGTCACCTCGCACTACACCATCTTTGAGGGGCTCTGCCCCAACTGCCAGTAGTCTTTGAGACATGCCTGCAAATCTACTTGCCCATCCGCTACAGCAAACAGCACATTTCTAGGTATGTCCCGAAAACCTACTCGGCGAGCAGACGGCGCAGTTCCTCTTCGACCGTGCGCACGTAACGGACGCGGTCGTTGATGCCTCGCATGGTGGGGTTGCAGCTCTCCATCAGATAGGGATGGCCCACGACGTTGAGCATGTCGCGATCGTTCTCATTGTCGCCAAACGCCATCATCTCATCGGGCGAAATCCCCAGGGCACGACCGTAATCGGCAAGCGCAGAGCCCTTGCCCGAACCGAAACCGATAAAGTCCGTCCATTCGGTTCCCGATGTCATGACATCGACTCGGTCGCTAAAGAGGCGCTCGAAATACTCCAGGGCCGCCGGCTGATCCACCTCGGGCGTCTGGAAGGCAATCTTAATGACGTCCTCGTCGATGTCCTCGGGACGGTCGACCACCGCCACATCGCAGTGGACCTCATAGCGCAAATGGTCGACGAACGCATCGTTGCCGCTCATGGTGTAGAGGTGTCCCTCGCACGAAAGCGTCACGTCGGCATGGGGATACGCAACCACGGCATTCGCGATATCCATAGCAAGGCTACGCTCCATGGAACGCTTGACAACGGCACGCCCCTCGCTCATCACCAGGGCTCCGTTTTCGCATACATAGGCGAGCTCATCGGCCACCGGGGCAAACAGGTAGCGCAAGCTCGCATATTGACGGCCGCTCGCCGGCATAAACACGATACCGCGACGATGCAGCTCATCGATAAGTTCAAAGGCCTCGGAACGCGGCTCGCGCTCCCCCGGATGCAGCAACGTGCCGTCCAAATCGCATGCAATCAGCTTGATTCCCTCAAGACCCATATGCTTTCCCCCAAAGCACCTCATCAACAGTAAGATGGACTTTGAATAGTTGCCTCTCAAAGTCCATCTTGCGCATACGCGCGCTTAGCCGCGCGTCTTTTTTACGATGGTAAAGTCGGGAGCCATGCTCACGACGACCTCCGCCGCACTCGACGCAAAGCGTCGGCCGGCATCGAGCTCGCGCGTGACCACCGAGAGCCGAACACCCTCGACACCCCGGAGCATGCGGCCCAAAACAGGCTGCACCGGCGTATACATGCGCACGGTATGCTCGTCCGAGTCGCCTCGGAAGAGCGGCGCATGCATGTTGCCGATCTCCCAGCACGCATGCGCGAGTGCAATCGGATCCATGCGGTCGACTTCGACCAAATAAACCTCGGCGCTGCGCAGGCGCACGACAACCGCCACGGGCACCACGCCCGAACGGTCGATGGCGAGCACGTCGCCATCGGCAAGACGACCGCCGTCGGCAGTATCCAGCCGAACATCGACCGTGCACCCCAGCTCCGTCGCGCCCACAAACGCACATACATCGGCCTGGTCCCAATCGAGCAGCAGCTCATCGACCTCAAAGACACCGCCCAGCTCCCGGCGAAGCAGGAGTTCATAGGACGGATCGTTGAGATTTCCCAAGCATGTCGTCGAAACCAAGCGTTCAGGCATACTCTAACCCTCGACCTCGACGAGCTCGATATCAAAGTTGAGGTCCTTGCCGGCCAACTCGTGGTTGGCGTCGAGCGTCACGGCCTCGGGCGTCACGTCGATGACAACGGCGGGGACGGGCATGCCGCTCGGCGTGGACAGGAAAAGCTTCATGCCCTTCTCGATCTGCTCGATGTTGGGAACCTGTTCGGCCGGGAAGGTCAGGACCATCTCGGGATTGTGCTCGCCGTAGGCATCGGCAGCAGGAATGTGCACGGTCTTCTTCTCGCCCACCTGCATGTCGACAACAGCGGCGTCGAAGCCCTTGATCATCTGACCGGCGCCGCAGGTGAACTCCAGCGGCTCGCCGCGATCGTAGGAGCTATCGAACTGCGTGCCGTCGTCGAGCGTGCCGCGATAATGGGTCTTGACCTTCTTGCCCTGGTTGGACATGGTAACCTCCGTAATAAGGGCGGCGCACAACGCGGGCCGCCATGAACATATGGCGTTAACTATACCCTAGTCATACAATTCAATGACAGTTTGCAAAGAAACGCTGCAACCGGAGGCACCATGGCATATCCCGTATTTGATCTACACTGCGACACCGCCGACCGCATCGGCTGGGCCACGCTCGATCTCGACCTGCGCTTTACCGCCGGCACCGACGGTTATTTCCCCGGCGACGAAACGCATCCGCAAGATTTCGACCTCATCGAGGGCAACGCCTGCGCCATCTCGCTCGCAAAGATCGGCAACACGCCGTGGGCACAGTGCTTCGCCACGTTTGTCCCCGACGAGATTCCCACCGCCCACGCCGCGCGCTTCCAGGCGCAGATCATGGCGCACATGAGCGGCCAGGCAATGCTCAACCACGACCGCATGGTCAACGTACGCAGCGCCGCTGACATTCGCCCTGCGCTCAAAGACGGCAAGGTCGCCTGCATCCACACCATCGAAAACGCCACGTTCTTTGCCGAGGACCCCGCGCTGATCGAGGTACTCAAGAGCCTGGGCGTACTCATGTCATCACTCAGCTGGAACGCGCAGGGACCGCTCGCGAGCGGGCACGATACCCACGCCGGCCTCACCGCCGCCGGCATCGAGGCACTTACGCAGATGGAGCACGCCGGCATGGTACTCGACGTCTCCCACCTCAACGATGAGTGCTTTGACGAGGTTGTCGCCCACGCCACGCGCCCCTTCGTCGCCAGCCACTCCAACTCCCGTGCGGTTTGCGGCGTCAAACGCAACCTTACCGACGACCAGTTCCGCACCATTCGCGACATGGGCGGCATCGTCGGCCTCAACTACTGCAGCGAGTTCCTATCCAACGACGTAACCGACAAGACCGCCGCAGACGTCACCTTCGACCAGCTAGCGGCACATATCGAGCACTGGCTCGACCTGGGCGGCGAGGACGTCATCGCGCTCGGCGGCGATTGGGACGGCGCCACGGTGCCTGCTTTCCTCTCCGATGCCAGCAAGATGCCCGAGTTCCAGAACATGCTTTCCAAGCATTTTGGCAAGACCGTGATGCAGAAGCTCTGCAGCGACAACGCGCTTGCCTTCTTTGAGCGTTATTAATTTCACATCCCTTGAGCGGGCCGGCATGCCGAACGGTCGACATGCCGGCCCGTCCCCAATCTGAAGGACCGCTTTTGACGCAGCATTTTACGATTTCTGTATCCCGGCCGGATGGGACGCCCATCTCCGTCGTCGTTACCAAAAAGCGCGTCAAAAACTTCAACCTACGCGTCACATCAAGCGGTGAGGTCCACGCCAGCGCACCGCTCGGCGCCAGCCGCGAGCGCATCGAGGCATTCGTTCAACGTAACAGTTCCTGGATTATCAGCCGACTTGCCAAGTGCGAGCAACATCAGGCGACGGCGCGAGAGCCGCTCAGCACCTCGTCCGTCATTGCACTTTGGGGCAAGCCCATCACGGTACAGGACGCACTCGATCGCAACTTTGCATCACCCGCACCGCGACCCAAGCAGGCTACCTTCGCAAGTTTTATGGGTACCGACGAAACGGACGAAGACCCACAGGCCAAGCGGCGCGCAATCCTCGACGGCCTAACGTCCGACGAGCTCCAAGCCCACATCAGCCAGCTTTATACGACCGAGGTCACCGCAGCGCTACGCGACATCGTGCACGCGTACGAAATCGCAATGGGCGTCACCGTGGCCCGCGTTTCCGTGCGCAGCATGAAAACGCGTTGGGGCTCATGCACGCCCAAGACCGGAGCCATTCGCATCGCACGCGAGCTCGCCGCCTATCCCATCGAGTGTCTCGACATGGTTGTCGCCCACGAGCTCGTCCACTTGCTCGAGCCAAGCCACAATCAGCGGTTTCACGCCCTGCTCGACACGTACTGCCCCAACAATAGAGCTCTGTCGCAGCGGCTCAAGCAGCCACCCATAGAGACGTATTAGAACCGGTTAGCGCACGCGCTCGATCTCGACACCGCAACTTGCCAGGGGCAGGCCAACAGGAGCCCACGGCTTATCGAGCTTTATGCGCACACCAAGCAGCGAGGGATAGCGGCGCAGCAGCATCTGGGCTGTCCCCTCGGCTGCCGCCTCGATGAGTTTAAACGTATGCTCGCGCAGATAGCCATCAACATCGTGGCACACCGAGCCATAGTCAATCGAGGCGTCCAGGTTATCGTGCTCCCCCGCCGCGCGCAGGTCGGCATAGAGCACCAGAGAAACGATGAACTTCTGACCCAGCGCGTTCTCCTCGGGATACACGCCATGGTTGGCAAAAACCTCAAGGCCGTCAATGACAATACGATCGGCATGGCGCAAATCGTCATAGCTCACGTGAGGCACCGCCGTCGCAGTAGAAATTTCACCCCTACCACGACGGGCGAGCTCAGCACCCTCAGTCTTGGTTGCATTCTCGGGCAGTTTCTTGTTACTCATCGCGATCGTCTCCTTCGTTTAGAACCCCGACCGCGCAAACTAACTACACGCGAATCGACAGGTTCTTTTTATCATCGCTCCAGTTGCAAGCATTGCGCGCGGGACATGCAAAGCAGGCGCGCGACGCTTTGTCGGCTGCATAGAGCAAACGCTCAAGCGGTTGGCTGTTCACGCGCAGCTTTCGATGGCCCAGAATGGCCGTCTTAATGGCTGCGGCATCGGCCGGCTCAAACGCCACGTCATCAGGCATGCCGCCGAGAATTGCATCAGCGACGCGTTCGCTTGCAACATCATGGGATATACCCGATTCATACTGTTCATCTTTGCCGATATCGTGAAGAAGTGCCGTGGCGTAGATGACCTCGCGGTCAAATTCGAGCTGTTCCTCGAGATTCTTGATCCACATAATGCGAGCGACATCGAGCAGATGGTCGATACCGTGGCGGCAGAAGATGCGCCCCGATTCCAACTGTGCAATGTTGCCCAGGTGCCGCCGAAACAGCCCGTTGGCACAGATGTAGTCGATACGAGGCATGATGCCAAAAGGCGCCAGGCCCGAAGCCATAAAACCGCGACGCGGCGTTCCCTCATCGGTCTTCGATGCAAAGTCGTTAACGGCTCTCATGGTTAGCGGCCCAGCATCCTAAAGAATCGCTCCTCGAGCGCCGAATCGGTCTCAAAGACGCCGCGGCGAGCGAGCGTCACGGTCTTGGTGCCGGGCTTTTGCACGCCGCGCATCGTCATGCACATATGCTCAGCCTCCATGAGCACAATCGCTCCCTGGGGAGCGAGATAATCCATGAGAGCGTCGGCAACCTGTGCACACAGCTGCTCCTGCAGCTGCAGACGACGGGCATAAACCTCAACCGTGCGGGCGAGCTTGGAAAGCCCAGCCACTCGACCGTTGGGGATATAGCCAATGGCGGCTTTGCCATAAAACGGCAGCAGATGATGTTCACACAGCGAGTAGAACGTGATGTCGCGCTCGATAACCAAATCGTTCGAAGCGACGGCAAAGGTTTTGGACAGGTGCTCCTCGGCACTCTGGTCCATACCGCCGGCGATCTCGCCATACATACGGGCAACGCGCGCCGGCGTCTCCAGCAGGCCCTCACGAGTTGGGTCCTCGCCTATGCCCTCAAGCAACAACTTAATGGCGGCCTCGACTTTTTCCTGATCGACCATCTGGGCCTCACTTTTCCGATTTCACGTTTGCGCTATGGTACCACGCCCTCCGGCATCGACCACAAGCTACATAGTATGGGTCGAATAGACCGGATCATCACGCCAAAGTTCAACCGCATCACAAAGCGCAACGCCCTCACGCTCAGCACGGGCGCGCGTAGCGTTCATATCGATCACGCGCTGATTGCTCGAGCCTCTGAAGCGCAACGAGATATCGTACAAATCCTGAACGAACGGACCGTCCACCAACATATCGAGGCAGGTAAGGATACGGTCCGTGACCTCGGTATGGTGGCAACCGCCCGGCATAAGCTCCTCGAGCACATCGCCGGTAAAGCACCAAATGGTCTTGCCCGACCCCACAGGATAGGCCGCACGCACGCGTTCGATAAAGTCGACAAGCCCCGCCTGATTCTCGGGCTCCATAGGCTCGCCACCCAGAATCGTCAGGCCATCGATAAAGGGATGATCGAGACTCTCGATAATCTTGTCCTCGACGGCGCGATCGAACGGCTCGCCAGCGGCAAAGTCCCACGCGACGGAGTTAAAGCAATTCTTGCACCCACGACGGCACCCACTCACAAACAGAGAAGTACGGACGCCTTCCCCGTCAGCAATGTCGAAATACTTAATGTTCGCGTAGTTCATAGGTAACTCTCCCGGGAGGCCGGGACATATCATCCCGTCCTCAAACATTCTCGGCCTTCGGCCTGCGAAACTGCGGGCGGGACGATATGTCCCGGCCTCATGCAAAGGGTAACTCAATGAACGAAGCGAACATCGAGTATAGGGTTCGAGGTCCAATAAAAACTAGGTTGCGGCCCAACCGCCATCGCAAGCAAATCGCAGCTGCAGCTCAAATTATTTCCGCTAAGAATTTCGAGGAGTGAGCAGACTGCGCGCTGCATCTCAGCTACGTCAACTTGGCTGAACCGAGAGGGCCGCTTGGGCTTTTGCTCGATATGAGTTCCGCACGCAAAGAAGGCCACTTAATGTGGCCTTCGTCTTGCGCAGGACTGTCCGAAATAGCGAGCAAATGCCCAAGCGGCCCTCTCGGTTCAGCCCCGAAGCGGTATTAGAGATGCAGCACGCGGTCGCGGATCTCCTCGGTTCGGCCCTGGTTCCAGAACTGGGTACCGATGTAGCCGCACGTACGACGGGCGACGTTCATCTTCTCCTGGTCGCGGTTGCCGCAATTGGGGCACTCCCACACCAGCTTGCCATCGTCCTCAACAATCTTGATCTCGCCATCGTAGCCGCACACCTGGCAGTAGTCGCTCTTGGTGTTGAGCTCGGCGTACATGATGTTGTCGTAGATGTACTGCATCACGCGAATGACAGCCTTGAGGTTATCCTGCATGTTGGGAACCTCAACGTAGGAGATAGCACCGCCCGGCGAAAGCTGCTGGAACATACCCTCGAACTTAAGCTTATCGAAGGCATCGATCTCCTCGGACACATGGACGTGATAGCTGTTGGTAATGTAGCCCTTGTCCGTCACGCCCGGGATAATGCCAAAACGGCGCTGCAGGCACTTGGCAAACTTGTAGGTCGTCGACTCAAGCGGGGTGCCGTACAGCGAAAAGTCGATATCGCTTTCGGCCTTCCACTCGGCGCACTTGTCGTTCATGCGCTGCATGACGGCCATAGCAAACGGCGTGCCCTCCTTCTCGGTGTGGCTGTGGCCCGTCATGTACTTGACGCACTCATACAGGCCGGCATAGCCCAGGCTGATGGTGGAGTATCCGCCCACGAGCAGCTTATCGATCGTCTCGCCCTTCTTCAGACGCGCCAGGGCACCGTACTGCCAAAGAATCGGCGCGGCATCCGAAAGCGTGCCCATCAGGCGCTCATGACGGCACAGCAGGGCACGATGGCACAGCTCAAGGCGCTCGTCGAAGATCTTCCAGAACTTGTCCATGTCCTGATGCGAGCTCAGCGCGACATCGGGCAGGTTAATGGTCACAACGCCCTGGTTAAAGCGACCATAGTACTTGGGCTTGTTCGGGTCGTAGTTCAGCGCGTTGGCAACATTGTTAAAGCCGTTGCCCGAACGGTCGGGCGTCAGGAAGCTGCGGCAACCCATGCAGGTGTAGCAGTCGCCGTTGCCGGCGGTCTCGCCCTTCGACAGCTTGAGCTCGCGCATCTTCTTCTCGGAGATGTAATCGGGCACCATGCGCTTGGCGGTGCACTTGGCAGCCAGCTGGGTCAGGTAGAAGTACGGGGAATCCTCCTGAACGTTATCGTCCTCGAGTACATAGATAAGCTTGGGGAATGCCGGGGTAATCCAAACGCCGGCCTCGTTCTTAACGCCCTCGTAGCGCTGGCGAAGCGTCTCCTCCACGATCATGGCAAGGTCGTGCTTCTCCTGGGGCGTACGGGCCTCGTTAAGATACATAAAGACCGTCACGAACGGCGCCTGGCCATTCGTGGTCATAAGGGTCACGACCTGATACTGAATCGTCTGGACGCCGCGACGAATCTCATCGCGCAGACGGTCCTCAACGACTTCGCGAACCTTCTCGGCAGACGCAGAGACGCCAAGCTCATCGAGCTCGCGGGCAACCTCGCCGCGAATCTTCTGACGGCTCACCTCAACGAACGGGGCGAGATGGGTCAGCGAGATGGACTGGCCGCCATACTGGGAGGAAGCAACCTGGGCGATAATCTGCGTCGCGATGTTGCAGGCAGTCGAGAAGCTGTGCGGCTTCTCGATCAGCGTGCCCGAGATAACAGTACCGTTCTGGAGCATATCCTCCAGGTTCACCAGGTCGCAGTTATGCATGTGCTGGGCAAAGTAGTCCGAATCATGGAAGTGAATCAGGCCCTCATTGTGAGCATCCACAATCTCCTGGGGCAGCAGCACGCGCTGGGTCAGGTCCTTGGAGATCTCGCCGGCCATATAGTCGCGCTGAACGGAGTTGACGGTCGGGTTCTTGTTGGAGTTCTCCTGCTTGACCTCTTCGTTGTTGCACTCGATCAGCGACAGAATCTTGTCGTCGGTCGTGTTCTTCTGGCGCTTCAGGCTCTGAACATAGCGATAGATGATGTAATGGCGAGCGACCTCGTAGCAGTCGAGACGCATGATCTCGTCCTCGACCAGATCCTGGATCTCCTCGACCGACACGGTGTGACCCGCGTTCTCGCATGCCTCGGCGACGTTTTGTGCCGCGTAAACCACCTGGCGGTCGGTTAGACGAGAGCTCTCCTCGACCTCCAAGTTGGCGGCGCGAATCGCATTGACGATCTTATCGATGTCAAAGACAACCTCGGTGCCGCTGCGCTTGATGATCTTCATCCTCTTGCCTCTTTCGCGTCGTAGCCTCATTGCGCTTCAGAGCCAAACGATGCCCGGCAGGGCTTGCCCCTGTCTTGCGGCGCCGTCGCGCAATCTGTGTTCTCGATAAACCATAGGTCCTCATGCGGACATTCCTCGCGGCCGATCAAGCGGCTCAAAGGCGTGTCCAAATGGGGTGAATAAGGTCCTCGTTCTCTGTCCGCCATCTATCATACGACAAAGACGCATCTATATCCTGTATTCTTTTTTTAGGTCAAACACAACATATAGTGTTTCAGCAGGTCAAAGCAATTGGTCATTTTGCAGACGCATTATAAATGAGGGGTTCTTGGCGAGTCGGTAAAACGTTACCAACACGGCTACCTGCATGGCAGTTATAAAACCCCCTTAGTCAAGCCGCTGACAAATCCTACTAAAACCAAGCCACTCACGCCAAAAGAATCCAAAAGATTATGCTTGACCAACATGTTGCGGTCACGCTCGGCCAGGACGTATGCAATCTGTCGGCACCCCCCTACGGGATGCGAAGACCATCGCGTACAAACCTTGGATCAATATTTGCTGGCATATTTGCCGGCATAAAACAAAACAGCCCAGAGGACATAGCCTCTGAGCTGCGAACATTTGGTGGGCGTTAGAAGATTTGAACTTCTGACCTCTTCCGTGTCAGGGAAGCGCTCTCCCCCTGAGCTAAACGCCCAAATGGAGCGGACAACGGGGCTCGAACCCGCGACCCCAACCTTGGCAAGGTTGTGCTCTACCAACTGAGCCATGTCCGCCTGCGACGATTTAATATACGGGATGATCCACCCGAATGCAAGAACTATTTTCGAATAATTTGAAAAAAGTTCGAGCCTATGTGATGGGTACGAAAAAGCCCGGCTACCGTAGTAGCCGGGCTGTTGCGCTTGGAGCGGACAACGGGGCTCGAACCCGCGACCCCAACCTTGGCAAGGTTGTGCTCTACCAACTGAGCCATGTCCGCTTGCGGGTTATTAATTTACGCGAGTTGTCCTAAAGACGCAAGTACTTTTTTCAAAAAAGTTGCTCAAGGCAAGTTCATACAGGTAAATAACGCCAAGCCAAGACCCTAAGCGCACGATTCCAATGCCGAGCTAAACAGCTTCACCATCCGAACACGTGTGCCGGCGCCATCCGTACGACGGGCAACTTCCACATTATCGACGAGCATACGCATAAGCTTGATACCGCGTCCGCGTTCCTCGGATGCCACCGGCTCGCTCGCCCCATCGATAGAATAGCCTACGCCACGATCAAGCACCTCGAGCACAACACGGTCCCCATAGGCCTGAACCGTCAGGATGCAGCCAACACCGCCCGCATGGTCATATGCGTTACCCAATGCCTCCCCCAACGCCAATGCGACGTCATAGCGTTCATCACGCCTCAGGGGAAGTGATTCGAGGAGCTCGACCACACGGTGCCGATAATACGGGAGATTCTCGATGCCTCGCCGCACTTCGACGCTCTTGCTCCATCGCGGCAACTCCCCCACCGGAATGGCGGGAATCGACTCACGCGCCGGGCCCGCGACATGAAGGATGTCGACAAGTCGGGCAATTTCCAAAAAGCGAACGACCTCATCGGAGGCGTTAACGAGCGAAAGCAGTCCCTCATGCCTCATAAGCTCTCTAGCACGTGTAAGCAAAAACGCCAAACCCGTCGAGTCGATAAAACCCACGGTCTGGCAATTGATGACAACACGACGCACGCCCCGGTCGATCAAATTATCCAACCGTCGGCGCAGTGCGGGCACCGAGGCGATGTCGACATCACCCGGTGGCGTCAAAACCGCTATGTCATTCCACTCATTCATACGACCATGGTTCCCCAAAAGAGCTCGCTCGATGCATACGTATCTGCAACCGCGCAGATTTTGCCCGTCAATCGTCGCGGCCTACGATCGACCCCGTAAAAATTCAAGGGAAACCAGCGCGATGTCATCGTCCAGCGCCGACTCGGTAAAGCGGTCAAGCTCGCTCAAGACCTTACCGCAGATTCCCGATACGCCCTCACTCGAAACAGAGAGCAAAAGGTCACGAAGGCGCTGCTCGCCAAAGAAAGCACCCGAGCGATCGCGCGCTTCAATCATTCCGTCGGTATACATAAATAGCATGTCACCAGGAGCGAATGTAAACACGCCCGTCTCGTAGACCATGCTCTCAAAGGCACCGATCACGCCCGATTGGCACCCAAGGAGCTCCACTTCTCCCCCGCAGGTCTCGCCGCCGCCAAGCGGCGTCGACGACGGCCTAATGACCATAGTGGGAGGATGTCCCGCCGAGCAATAGGTAGCGCGGCCCGCCTTAAGATCGATCTTGGCGATAAACGCCGTCACAAACGTCTCGACCCTCGAAAAGCCCATGAGCATGCTATTGAGCGAGCGTGCCATACGGGCAGGCCCCGCACCCTCCCAGGCATAGGCCGTCAGCGCTGTCTTGACAAGCGCCGACATCGACGCCGCCTCGATTCCCTTGCCGGATACATCACCCAAAATCATAACGGCGCAATCGTCGGGAAGTCGGACAAGCGTATAGAAGTCACCACCGACCAACGCAGAATTCGTTGCCGATAGGTATACCGAATCGGTTGCAATGCCCGGAACGTCACCAAGCGAATTTCTCATGCCAACCTGAAGCGTCTGAGCGATATGACGCTCCTCGCGCTTTTGAGATTCGCCTTCATAGATCAGCTCAAAGTCATGCGCCAGATGCACCAGGTAGTCGTATTCAAGGTCGTCAATTGGTTCTTGGCTGCCATCACGGAGCAGCAAAGCGCGCCTCGTCGGCCCCTTGGCAACGTCGGCGGGAACGATTGCATCGTTGTTCCGCTGACCGCCGCCCTCCGAGCGAACGCGTCCCGCCTCAAAGCCGGAATCGACATAGAGGCCCTGGCACGGCAGGCCATGAGCCCTCAACCATCCGCCCATAGGCATCGATTCGTCGACGCGGGTCAAGCGCACATGCTTAAGATCATCAGCACTCGCACCGCCCAGCACCGACTGCCCAAAACCATCGGAAGCAACCCCCAAACGCGCAGCCGGTGCGGTGGTGGAAAAGAAGAGCGACTCAGGGTCTCCCGGCAGCGCCACGCGACTGCCGCCCTCAAAATCGATGACATAGGTGTCAAGACTCGCGTCATATTCCACGGGGCAGAAATGACAATTGAGCACCGTGCAGATTTCCGTCGACACCGCTCGCGAAGCGGCAACGGGATCATCGAGATAGGTAAACAGTTCGTCGCGCAGCAAATTGAGTGAGCGGCCGAGCTCCGCCGTGCGGCGCGAACGTAAGCTCGACGCCATGCCGACAAGCTGAATAGACAGGTAATCGCAGATGACCTCGAGTACGTTAACGTCATAGGCAAGTGGCGCCTGGGGACGTTTCCAGCCAACTTCCAACACGCCAAGGACCTGCGTGCCGTAAAACACGGGAAGACAGATCTCGCTGCGATACGGGGGCATATCCTGCACGCGCAGCAAGTGCTTGGAACGATTGTCCAAATCCATGAACATGCCCGAAGCAACCCGGTCGCCCTCAAGGTCCTGCTGAATCGACAGGCGACAGGCACGCGACTCGCGAAGCACGTAGGTCGGAATGCCCGCGCCGTACGGCATAAACTCGGGCAGATAGCTGTCCTCAAGCTCCTTAGAAACACCGCGGAGCTTAAAGCCGCCGCTCTCGGAAAAATAGATAGCCGCACCGGAGGCATCGAGCGTTCCAACGAGCTGATTCAAAACGGTATCGAGCAAGCTGGGGAGCTCATCGGAGCCCACAGTACTCATAATGACCGAAAGGGTGCCCGAAAGGCGTTTATTCGCCACCCTAAGCTCCGATAGCGCACGTTTGAGCTGACGATCGTGGGAATACTGCTCTTCGATGCTGTGAAGCGCCACAAGGACACGCGGTGCACGACGTCCAAAGATACGCGGAGGCGTAACGGAACCCGCGCGAACCAAGACGGGAATAAAAGACCCGTCGCTCAGCTTGAGCATCAGCTCGCTCTCGGAGCCATCGGTCTCAAACGGCAGACGATGTTCGGTCGCGCGCTCAAAGGCAGACGAGTACAGAACGTCTTTGACATCACCGCCGATGACGCCAGCGCGTTCCTCGCACATCAGGTCGAGCAAACGATTATTCACATGCAGAATGGTTCCGTCGAGCTCACAGATGATGACAGCATCGCTCGTGATCTCGACCAGTTGGGCAACGTCTGCCCACTCGTTGCGCTCAAGCGTTTCCATCGTGGACCTCGCCGTCTATCGGTAACAAAAAAGCCTCCGAAGAGGCTTCTCAAATGCGATGGTGTCGGAGGCGGGACTTGAACCCGCATGACCAAAAAGCGGTCACTAGCACCTCAAGCTAGCGCGTCTGCCAATTCCGCCACTCCGACATGCTATGTTGTTGATTCGCGGTCCGTTTTGTCGGACCCGCGCGTTCAACGAGGAAGATAATAACCTATGATTCGAGAACTGTGCAAGCACTTTTTTGAAAAAAGTTTACGAATTTGTAAATGCGCAGGTAGATCCGTATGTCCGGGCCGGAACGGGGGCAACTTCCCAACGCGTCCTCGGGCATACGGTATATTTTGATTCGCGCTTCGCGCTACAAAATGTACCGCCCCCTGCGGAATGCGTTGGGAAGCTACCCCCATTCCGACCCTACAGCCACGTACTCCAAGTACGATTCTCAAACATATTCTGGGGCTAAATAAAAGTTTGTGGCTCGGCTTTGCCGAGCCCTTACATGGGGAGGCCGGAGCTAAAGCTCCGGCCTCACTCAATTTCTTATTAGATTAAGTGAACAATCAGGGAATCGCACTCCCCCTGCCGAGTTACCGTAGGGCCCGCCCTGGTGTTACTTTTCAGAACATTCCGCAGGACGCAAGAGACCCTCGCCGCACGAAGTGCGCAGCGAGGGTCTCTTGCATGTCCGAGGACGTTCTGAAAAGTAACACCAGGGCGGGCCCAGACGATAACAACCGACTACAGGTCGATGTGCGATTCCTTGATCGGGAACGGCTCCGCGAAGTGACAGGCGCAGCAGTGGCCCGGTGCGACTTCCTTAAACTCGGGAAGCTTCTCGGAGCAGATACCCTGCGCGATCGGGCAGCGCGTGTGGAAACGGCAGCCGGTCGGCGGATCCAGCGGCGACGGCGGGTCGCCAGCGAGGATGATGCGCTTGCGGGTCTTCTGGATATCAGGATCGGGAACCGGCACGGCAGACAGCAGCGACTGCGTGTACGGATGGTGAGGCTCGCTGTAGAGCGTCTTCCAGTCCGAAACCTCGACCATCTTACCCAGATACATAACGGCAACGCGATCGGAGATGTGCTGCACGACGGACAAGTCGTGGGCGATAAACAGATATGCGGTACCGAACTTGTCCTGGAGCTCCTTCAGTAGGTTCAGAACCTGGGCCTGAATGGACACATCCAGAGCGGAAACCGGCTCGTCGCAGATAATCAGCTTGGGCTTCAACGCAAAAGCGCGGGCAATGCCGACACGCTGACGCTGACCGCCGGAGAACTCATGCGGATAGCGGTTGATGTGCTCGGGGTTCAGTCCAACGACGTCGAGAAGCTCGCGGACGCGCTCAATGCGCTCCTCCTTGGTACCCACGCCATGAATGGTCATGGGCTCGGAGACAATCTCTCCGATGGTCATACGAGGGTTCAGCGAAGCATAAGGATCCTGGAAGATAAACTGCATCTCGCGACGCATGTCCTTGATCTCATGCTTGCTCATCTCGGCAACATCTTTGCCCTGGAAGAACACCTTACCGGCGGTCGGCTTGGTCAGACGCATGATGGTGCGGCCCGTCGTGGACTTGCCGCAACCAGACTCGCCAACCAGACCAAAGGTCTCGCCAGGATAAATCTCAAAAGAGATGTCATTTACAGCAGAGACGACACGCTTGGAAAAACGCTTGACGAACATGCCGGACTCAGCGGGGAACTCCTTAGAGAGGTGCTCGACCTTCAGCAACGGAGTACGCTCGTTGGTATCTGCCATTACGCCTCGCCTCCCTTCTTGGAATCCTTGCGCGTACGGGACGTCTCAGGAGCGTTCTTGAGAAACTCGGGGTCACCGGAATAATGGCACGCAGAATAGTGGCCGGACTCGGTGACAACACGCTCGGGGCGCTGCTTGCGGCACTTATCGGTCGCATAGGGACAACGAGGCGAGAACACGCAGCCCTCGGGCAGGTTCATGAGCGAAGGCGGGTTGCCGTGAATCGGCGTAAGCGGCTTCTTCTCTTCGATGGCCTGCTCCGGGATGGAGCGGATAAGGCCCCAGGTGTAGGGGTGGCGGCTCTCGTAGAAGATTTCCTCAGCAGTACCGAACTCGACGGGACGGCCGGCGTACATAACCATGATCTTATCGGCCATATCGGCAACGACGCCCAGGTCATGGGTAATCATGATGATGGCGTTGCCGTTCTTCTCCTGCATTTCCTGCATAAGCTCAATAATCTGAGCCTGGATGGTAACGTCCAGAGCAGTCGTGGGCTCGTCGGCAATCAGAATATCGGGATCGCAGGCAAGAGCCATGGCAATCATGACGCGCTGACGCATACCGCCAGAGAACTGGTGCGGATACTCATTGACGCGCTTCTCGGGCTCGGGAATGCCAACGAGGTCCAAAAGCTCGGTGGCGCGCTTGAGCGCCTCCTGCTTGGAGTAGCCACGGTGCAGACGAAGACCCTCGCCTACCTGCTTGCCGATCTTATAGACCGGGTTCAAGGAGGTCATAGGATCCTGGAAGATCATCGCGATATCGTTGCCGCGAATGTGCTGCATCTCTTCCTCGGTCATCTCGAGGATAGAACGACCGCGATAGCGAACGTCACCGCCCTCGATCTTTCCCGGAGGCATCGAGATAAGGCCCATGATGGTCATGGCGGTCACGGACTTACCGGAGCCGGATTCACCGACGACTCCCAGGGTCTCGCCGCGATCGAGCGTGTAGGAGACACCGTCGACAGCGCGAACGACGCCATCCTCGGTGTGGAAATACATCTTAAGGTCATCGACCTCGAGCAGATGCTGGCCCTCGGGAACCGGCTGGTCCTTCAGGTCCACATAGTTCTTGTTCTTCTTCATCCTTATGCGTCCTTCATCTTGACGTCGAGGGCGTCGCGCAGACCGTCACCCAGCAGGGTGAAGGCGAGCACCGTCGAGAGAATTGCCAGACCGGGCATGATCATCATCCAGGGAGCGGTCAGAAGATACTGCTGACCGTCCTGAATCATGGAGCCCCACGAAGGCGTAGGCGGAATAACGCCCATGCCGAGGAAGGACAGAGCGGACTCGGTCAGAATGGCGCCACCAATGTTCATGGTTGCGTAGACCACGATAGAGGCGACGGAGTTCGGGAAGATGTGACGCACGACGATACGAGCATCGGATGCACCCATCGCGCGCGCAGCGTCAACATAGTCGTTTTCCTTGACCGTCAAGATTGCAGAGCGGAAGACGCGCGCAATCGAAGGCCAGCCGAGAATGCCGATGGCGATAAAGACGTTCTGAAGGCCACGGCCGATAACGGCGATCATGGCGACAACGAACAGCACGTACGGGAACGCCAGGAAGATGTCCGCACAGCGCATGATGATCGTATCCCAGATGCCGCCGTAGAAACCGGCCAGAGCACCCATGACCAGACCAATTAGCGTGGAGATCGCGGTGGCCATAATTCCGACGGACAGCGAAACGCGCGCACCGTAGATAACGCGGACGAGAATGTCACGACCAAGGGCGTCGGTGCCAAACGGGTGCTCTGCACACGGAGCCAACAGCGACGTCTCGGCCATAGTGGTCGAGTCGGAAGCCGTCGGGGAACCGAGCCAGGGCTTAGCCCACAGATCTGCAGTCAGTGCAACCACAACGACGATGATGATCCAGCAGACACCGATAACGGCGAGCTTGTTCTTACGAAGACGCTTAAAAGCGTCGCCCCACAGCGTGCGGGACTTGGCGGGAGCAGATGCGACCTTGGTGGCGGTAGCCTGCTCCTGAGACTGAGAATCAGTTTCCTGCATGAGACGTACCTCCCTTAGGCCTTATCCGACGGACCGCCAAGGCGGATGCGCGGGTCGAGGAATGCATAGCTAATGTCGACGAGCAGGTTGATCACCATGACGACGACAACGATGAGCGTAACGCCGCCCATAACGATGGGCCAGTCACGCATGCTAATGGCGCGATAGACCTCATAGCCGATACCGGGCCAGTTAAAGACCGTCTCGGTCAAGATGGCGCCCGAAAGCATGCCGCCAAAGTCGACACCAATATAGGTAACGACGGGGATGAGTGCATTCTTAAGCGCATGCTTGACGATGATCGCACGATTGGAGAGACCCTTGGCCTTTGCCGTACGGATGTAATCCTGGTTCATGACGTCAAGCAGCTGCGAGCGCATAATGCGCGCAGCATAAGCGGTCGAAACCGAAGCCAGCGTAATGGTCGGAAGCACATAGTGCATCCAATCCTGATACTGAGAGCTGGAACCGCCGGCACCCGAGATCGGCATGGAGATTGCACCGCCCGTGGCGTCCTTGAGGATGACGCCAAAGAACAGCTGCAGCAACATACCGAGCCAGAAGGCCGGGACCGCAACGAGGATCGACGTGGTGAGCGTTACCAAAATATCCCAGAAGGAATAACGCTTTACCGCCGAAATGATACCCGCACCGATACCCATAATTGCCTCGAGCACGATGGCGCACGCGGCAAGTTTGACCGTATACGGATACTTCTGGGCAAAGATTTCCGTAACCGGCAGCTTGCGCTGATACGAATTGCCCAGATCGCCATGAAGCAGGCCGTTCATGTAATACAAGTAACGGTCCACGAGCGACGTTTGAACGGGGTCGCCGTTCTCGTCAAGGATCGCGTTGCCGTCCTCGTCCGTCTGGACCAGGTGATAGCGGACGCGAAGCTGAAGCTCCACCTCGGGGGACAGAGCCTTGTCTCCACCGATCAGCTTGATCGGATCTCCCGGCACGATATTCTGGAGGGCGAACAGAATCAGCGTAACGCCCAAAAACACCGGGATGAACTGAAGCACACGTTTAACGATGTACTTACCCATACCACTCCCCTATCTAGGGATTAACCTAAATGGGATGCCGATCGCCAGACCGGCATCCCAAAATTACCATCAGCCAGTTTACCCCAGGTTAGGGAGAACTGTATGTTTCCCATGAGGTCTACGTAAATACTTGACCCTCACGGAAGCTGCAAACTCTTAGGCGAGCTCAGCGGTACCCAGATCGGCGTGCTTCTGCGGATCGACATAGAGGTGCTTGATGCGATCGGAGCCGGCGATGGTGTGCGTGTAGAACATAATCGGGATGACCGGGCAGTCGGCAGCGACCATTGCATCGGCCTCCTGCATCTTAGCGACGCGCTCCTCGTCGTCAACAATAGTACGAGCCTCGTCGACCTTGGCGTCGAACTCGGGGTTGTTGTAACCGGAGCGGTTGTCGCCACCGAGGGAGTCGGAGTGGAACAGCGGATACAGGAAGTTGTCCATGATCGGGTAGTCGGCAATCCAACCCAGACGACCGAACTGATAGTTAAAGTTCTGATACTGCTCGAGCAGGGCAGACCACTCAGGGGTATCGGAGACAGCGGTAACGCCAACCTTGGCGAGGTCGCCGATGATGGACTCCATGATCTCCTTGTGACCGCCGTCCTGGTTGTAGGACAGGGTCACGCTAATGCCACGATCCCCGTTAGCGCCAGCGGGAGCAACCTTGTCGAGGTACTCGTTAGCCTTGTCGACATCGTAGGCGCAGAACTCCCATGCGCCCTCCTTGTAGCCATCGATGCCCGGAGGAACAATGCCGTCGGCAGGGGTACGGGTACCCTTGAAGATGGTCTTGCAGATGGCCTCACGGTTAATGGCCAGGGAGATGCCCCTACGCAGGTCGGCGTTGTTGAACGGCTCGGCCGTGGTGTTGCAGGTCAGATAGTACGTGGAAGGCTCGGCGCCGAGCAGCATGCGCTCGCCGTCACCCATGGTGTAGCCGTCCTTGGACACGCCGCGATCCTTCTTGGCGGCATCGATCTGAGCGACGGGAACGTCGCAGACATCGAGGTTACCGGCCTGGAACTCCTTGTAAGCGGTCTCCATGTCCTTGATGACCTGGAAGTGGATGCCATCGATCTTGGCCTTGTCGCCATAGTAATCGTCGAACTTCTTGACGTTGATCTCCTGGCCATCCTCCCACTTGCCGTCCATCATGAACGGGCCGTTACCGACCGGGGCAAGATAGAAGCTCTTGACATCGGACTCGGCGCACTCGGGAACCGGAGCCAGAGCCGGATGAGAGGCGACGAAGGGGAAGTCAGCGTAAGCGGAAGACAGCTTGACGACGAGGGTCTCATCGTCGGGGCACGTAACACCGCTGAGCTCGGTAGCGTTACCGGCAAGCAGGTCGTCATAACCCTCGACCATGGAAAGGTGATAGGAGACCTCGGAAGGACCGTACTCGGTAGCGATGGCCGACTTGGTGTTGACCAGACGCTCCCAACCGAGCTTGAAGGACTTGGAGGTAACGTCGTCACCGTTGTGGAACTTGGCCTTCTTGATCTTGAAGGTAAACTCGGTGGCGTCGTCGTTGGACTCAAAGGACTCGCAAGCCAGCGGAACGATCTCGCCCTTCTCGGCGTCGTAAGAGGTCAGAGCGTCAAAGAGCTGGTACTCGACCTGAGTGCCCTGGTCCTCCTGGACATTGTAGGGGTCGATGCAGACCGGGTTGTTGATGTAGAAGTTCAGCGTCGAACCGGATTCAGAACCGGAAGCGTCGCCACCCTTCTTGCCACATGCGGCAAGAAAAGCCATGGAGCTCGCAGCAAGGGTGCCGCCAACAAAGGCGCGACGACCCATAACGGGCTGGTGGAACATAGAATCAGCCATGCCATCCTCCTTATGAGATAGGACAAAGAAATGTTCAGTCGGACACATGTCGAAACAATCCGATCCGAACCATCAAAACGCCGCCCGCTGCTATGGCTGGTTATGCACAACGGACCAACGTTTTGCAATACAGTAGCGCATTTTATACACAATTTGGGGCTAATTCCGGTTAACGGTCGAGAATTTCTTTAGTTGGGCGAAGTATGTGGGGATATTTTGACTCTGTTACAAATATGTAAACAAAAAGGGTCCCGCACTTACGGGACCCTTTTTGAATATTTATGCGGCTCGTGCTTAGTAGCCGACGATGCCCTGCGGGAAGAAGAACATGCACAGGACGACGCACACGGCAAAAACAACGGCCATAATTACCGTCAGACGATCGAGGTTCTGCTCCATGACGCCCGTGGCAGAGCTGGAGTTATACAACGAGCTAGCGATCATATCCGAAACGCCGGTGCCCTTACCGGAATGCATCAGGACGAGAATCGTCAGCGCCACGGCAGAGACAGCCCAAACGACAAACAGAAGAATCTGGAACGGACCCATAGATAAGCTCCTTAATAGAACAGTTTAAACTCCAGTACTGTACCACAATCCCCCGCTCTCCCCTACCTGCCACTCAAGGACGGGGTGGAAATGGCAGAAATACCAAAAAGGAGGTTGTCCGGTTGTGGACAACCCCCTTACTAGAAAACGGTATTTGTTTTCTATTAGGCCTCGATGGCGAGCACGCGGCCCGTCATCTCGGCGGAAGGCTCAATACCAGCCATGGTGAGCATGGTCGGAGCGATATCGGAAAGACGGCCGTCCTCGATACCGGTGAGCTTGGCCTTCTCATCAACGATGATGAACGGCACGCGGTTGGTGGTGTGAGCCGTAAACGGATGCTTGGAACCGTCGGAAGCAACGTCAAACATGTGATCGGCGTTGCCGTGGTCGGCGGTAATCAGCGCAAAGCCGCCCTTGGCGAGAATCGCCGGGACAACCTTGGACAGGGCATCGTCAACAGCCTCGACGGCCTTAACGGCAGCGTCGAAGACACCGGTGTGACCAACCATGTCGCAGTTCGCGAAGTTCACGATGTAGAAATCGGCGCGATCCTCGTTGATGGCGGCGACAAGCTTCTCGGTAACCTCGGGAGCGCTCATCTCAGGCTGCAGATCGTAGGTAGCGACCTTGGGGGAAGCGACGAGCACGCGCTCCTCGCCCTCCTTGGGCTCCTCGATGCCGCCGTTGAGGAAGAACGTCACGTGGGCGTACTTCTCGGTCTCGGCGGTGTGCAGCTGCTTCAGGCCATTGGCGGCGATAACGTCGGCCAGGACGTTCTCGGGGAACGTCTTGGGGAAGGCGACCTCGACGTCAAACGTCGGATCGTACTCGGTCATCGTCACAAAGTGCGAAAGCTTGATCTGCTCGCGCTCAAAGCCATCGAACTCCTTGTCCGTGAACACGCGGGTCATCTGACGGGCGCGGTCGGGACGGAAGTTGAAGAAGATGGCCGCGTCGCCCTCGTGGATGCCCTCGTTGTGGGCAGCGAAGGGCTCGACGAACTCGTCACCGCGCGGATCCTTCTCGTAGTAGGCCTTGATACCGGCAACGGGGTCGGTATCGGCATCGGACGCATTGACCATGACGTCGTAGGCACGCTGGATGCGCTCCCAACGATTATCGCGGTCCATGGCCCAATAGCGGCCCGAAACGGTGGCGACGCGAGCGTCGCAACCGGTCTCCTCGGAAATCTTAGCCAGGAAGGCGCAGAACTCACTCATGTAGCCAGCGCCGGACTGCGGGTCGACGTCGCGGCCATCCATGAAGGCGTGGACGCGAACGGTCTTGACACCGTGCTCGGCAGCCATCTTGACCAGAGCCTCGACGTGGTTCATGTGGGAGTGAACGCCGCCAGGGCTCATAAGGCCCATGAGGTGAAGAGTCTTGCCGTCAGCCTTGACGTCGTCCATAGCCTTGACGAAAACCTCGTTCTTGGCGATGGAGCCGTCCTTGATGGCATTGTTGATGCGCGAAAGCTCCTGGAACACGATGCGGCCGGCACCGATGTTGAGGTGGCCCACCTCGGAGTTACCCATCTGGCCATCGGGAAGACCCACGTCCTCGCCCGAAGCGCCGAGCGTGGTGTGGGGGTACTTCTCATACAGGCTGTCAAGGAAGGGCGTCTTGGCGGCAGCGACGGCGTTCTCGCCATCGGCCGGAGCCAGGCCGCAGCCGTCCATGATAATCAGGAGTGCAGGAAGATGACGCTGTGCCATATGTCCTACTCGCCTGCCTTGACGACCATAGAAGCGAAGTCGGCAGCCTTGAGCGAAGCGCCGCCCACAAGGGCGCCGTCAACGTCGGGCTTGGCGACGAGCTCGGCAATGTTGCCGGGCTTGGCAGAGCCACCATAGAGAACGCGGATGCCGTTAGCAAGCTCCTCGCCGAACATCTCCTTGAGGGTCTCACGGATAGCGCCGCAGACCTCCTGAGCGTCCTCGGCGGTAGCGGTCTTGCCGGTGCCGATGGCCCAGATGGGCTCGTAGGCGACAACGACCTGCTTGGGGCAGGTGATCTCAAGACCAGCAAGGCCAGCCTTGACCTGGTTCACGACGTGCTCGACATAGGTGCCAGCCTCGCGGACCTCGAGGGACTCGCCGCAGCAGAAGACGGGAACAAGACCGGCGGCAACGAGGGCCTTGGCCTTCTTGTTCTGATCCTCATCGGTCTCGTGGAAGTAATCACGACGCTCGGAGTGACCGATGATGCAGTAGGTGCAGCCAGCGGACTTGAGCATGTCGCAAGAGGACTCACCGGTGAAGGCACCCTTGGCCTCCCAGTACACGTTCTGTGCACCGAGGGCGATGGGGGCAGCCTGAATGCGGTCATGAACCGTGGTGATGTCGATGGTCGGAGGGCAGACGAGCACCTCGACGCCAGCCGGAACCTCGGGCAGAGCCTGAGCCAGCTCGTCGGCGAGCTTGGCGGCCTCGGCGACGTCGTTGTTCATCTTCCAGTTACCAGCGATAAGAAGGGTGCGATTAGGCATCGAGAAGCGCCTCCACTCCGGGCAGGGCCTTACCCTCGACGAGCTCCATGGAAGCGCCACCACCGGTGGAGATCCAGCTCATCTTGTCGGCCAGGTTGAACTTGTTGACAGCTGCGACAGAGTCGCCACCGCCGATGATCGAGGTGCAGTCGGCCTCGGCGACAGCCTCGGCGATAGCCTGGGTGCCGTGAGCGAAGTTGTCGAACTCGAAGACGCCCATGGGGCCGTTCCAGAACACGGTCTTGGCGCCCTTGACGGCCTCGGCGTAAAGCTCCTCGGTCTTGGGGCCGATGTCCATGCCCTCACGATCGTCGGGAATAGCGTCGGAAGCGACAACCTCGGGAACAGCGTCCTCGCCAAAGTGATCGGCAACGCGGTTGTCGATGGGGAGCAGGATCTTGACGCCCTTCTCCTCGGCCTTCTTGAGCATCTCGCCAGCGCGCTCGACCCAGTCCTCTTCCTTGAGGGACTGACCGACGGTCAGGCCCTGAGCCAGGAAGAAGGTGTAGGCCATGCCGCCACCGATGATCAGGGTGTCAGCGGAGTCGATGAGGTGATCGAGAACGCCGATCTTGGAGGAAACCTTGGAACCGCCGACGATAGCGACGAAGGGGCGCTCGGGCTCAGCGAAGATGCCGGTCAGCGTGTCGACCTCCTTCTCGAGCAGGAAGCCGGCGACGGCAGGCAGGTAAGCGGCGGGGCCCACGACGGAACCCTGGGCGCGGTGAGCGGTGCCGAAGGCATCGAGAACGAAGACGTCACCATAGGAAGCGAGCTTCTTGGCGATCTCGGGATCGTTCTTCTTCTCACGCTTATCGAAGCGGACGTTCTCGAGAACGAGAACCTTGCCCGGCTCGACGGCAGCGACAGCCTCGGCAGCTTTCTCGCCGTAAGTGTCGGCGACAAAGGCAACGTCGAGACCAGAGAGCTCGGCGAGCTTCTTGGCGACGGGCTCGAGGGACAGCTCGGGCTGGAAGCCGGTGCCATCGGGACGGCCGAGGTGGCTCATGAGGATGACGCGAGCGTTGTGCTCAACGAGATAGTTGATGGTGGGCAGGGCAGCCTTGATACGGGTGGTGTCGCCAACGACGCCATCCTTGATAGGCACGTTGAAGTCAACGCGGACGAGAACGCGCTTGCCGTCGACATCGATGTCGCGGACGGTCTTCTTGGTAAAGGCCATGTTTGCTTCTACCTTTCGTACGTGTCTGCCTCCCATTACGGCAGACGATTTCCTATAAAAAGGGCGCGACCCTAGGGTGTAAGCCCTATAAGGCCGCGCCCTTCTTTAGACGCTCAACGAGCTATTCGCTAAAAGCTAAATTAAGCAACGAACTTCTCGAAGTACTTGATGGTGCGGACCATCTGAGAGGTGTAAGAGTTCTCGTTGTCGTACCAAGAGGTGACCTGAACGAGGGTCTGGCCGTTGCCGAGGTCAGAGCACATGGTCTGAGTGGCGTCGAAGATGGAGCCGTGGGTCTCGCCGATGATGTCGGTGGAGACGATGTCGTCCTCGTTGTAACCGAAGGTCTCGGAGATGGTGGCAGCGTAGGCCTTCATAGCGGCGTTGACCTCGTCGACGGTGACCTTCTTGTCAACGACAGCGTAGAGGTTGGTGATGGAGCCGGTCGGCGTCGGGACGCGCTGGGCGGCACCGATGAGCTTACCGTTGAGCTCGGGGAGAACCAGGCCGATAGCCTTGGCAGCACCGGTGGTGTTGGGGACGATGTTGACGGCGCAGGCGCGGCTACGACGCTTGTTGCCCTTGCGCTGCGGGCCGTCGAGCGGCATCTGGTCGCCGGTCCAGGCGTGAATGGTGGTCATGATGCCGGACACGATGGGAGCGAAGTCGTTCAGACCCTTGGCCATCGGGGCGAGGCAGTTGGTGGTGCAGGAAGCAGCGGAGATGATGTTGTCCTCAGCGGTCAGCGTCTCATGGTTGACGTTGTACACGATGGTGGGCAGATCGCTGCCAGCCGGAGCGGAGATGACGACCTTCTTGGCGCCAGCATTGATGTGGGCCTGAGCCTTAGCCTTGCTGGTGTAGAAGCCGGTGCACTCGAGAACGACGTCGACGTCGAGGTCGCCCCAAGGCAGGTTGTTGGCGTCGGCCTCCTTGTAGATCTTGATCTCCTTGCCGTCAACGGTGATGGAATCCTCGCCAGCAACGACCTCGTGATCGCGAGCATAGTTGCCCTGCGTGGAGTCGTACTTCAGCAGGTAAGCGAGCATATCGGGAGAGGTGAGGTCGTTGATAGCGACGATCTCGGAGCCCTCATGACCGAACATCTGACGGAAAGCCAGACGACCGATGCGACCGAAGCCGTTAATAGCAACCTTTACTGCCATTGTGTCTCCTTTCGTAAGGCCCCCGCGAGCTACAGCGCCCGCCGTTGAGGCCCACAAACTAACCACTCGCCTAATATACCTTTTTTTTGACTTGAATTTCACGAGAATGCTCGAAATTGAAAATCAAATTTACGTTAAAACGTTTTAAAGAGTAAAACAGCAGTTCAATCCCTATATAAGCAGTTTCGCTCAACTACCTGTTTGCTTCAATGAGCTTTTCAAGCCTCAAAACTCGATGGTAGAGGGCCGACTTCGACAAGGGAGGGTCAGCCATCTCCCCCAGATCACGCAGTGACAGATCGGGATAGCGCTCGCGCAGGTCGCAAAAGACCGCCAAGGCGTCCGGAAGCGTGTCGCGCAAACCCCGCTGTTCGAGCTCATCGATCAACGCAAGCTGATGCTGGGCGGCACCTGCACTTCTGGTCTGATTGGCCAGCTCGGCATTCACGCGACGGTTTACGTCGTTCTTAACCAATTTGACCGCGCGCGCTTCCTCGATCTCGGCAACGCTGCGCTTGGCGCCGACCAGCTTTAGGAGCTGCTCGATCTCCTCGGCGCTCTTAATGTAGACGGCAAAGGACCCGCGCCGCGCGTTAACGCGCGCATGGACCCCAATCTGCTCCAATAGATCGCAAAGTCCCCGGGCATACTGCTCGCCCTGCACCGCGATCTCCAAATGAAAGTCGCCGCGGGGATCGGCCACGAAACCGCCGGCGATGAGCGCGCCGCGGATGTAGGCAAGCCTGCAGCAGGGACGGGCAACGATGTGCCGGGGAACACCAGCGACGAGCCCTCCCCTGCGATCGAGAATGCCCAGCAGCACCAGAGCCTTGTCCAGGTCGGGTTGATCGGGCAGGGTAATGAGATAGTTACGGACCTTATGCAAGACCGATTTACGAACGGTGAATTCCGTTTTGAGCTTAAGGATGCGATGCGTCAGTGTGATCATCGTGCGCGCGACGGCACCCGTCTCGGTCGCGACCGTCAAACGATACCGCCCGGAGCCGGCCAGCGAAAGTGTACCGCTCACACGCGTCAGGGCGGCAAGCGTCGACAAATCGCAGTATTCACATTCGGGTTCGCAGCGCGCGAGCTCGTCACGCACCTCGGCGGTAAACGACATGCAGGCCTATGCTTTCGTGTTGGCGCGCGACAGGTCGCGATGAGAAATGCTCACGTGATATTGGGCGCCTTCCAAATAACGTGCCGTGGCCTCGGCGATGGCAACGCTGCGGTGTTGACCGCCCGTGCAGCCGATGGCAATAGAAAGCTGTGGCTTGCCCTCCGCGATATAGCCGGGCATGACCGTATCGAGCAGCTGCGTCCAGGCCTTCCAGAACTCCTGGGTCTTGGGATGGTCCAGAACAAAGTCGGAGACTTTCTTATCGAGACCGGTCATCGTGCGCATCTCGGGATCGTAGAACGGATTGGGCAGGAAGCGAACGTCGATCATAATGTCCGCCTCGACGGGCATACCGTGCTTAAAGCCAAACGAGAACACGTGAACGTCCATGAGCTGCTGGTCGGACAACTCGGAGAACGCCATGCGCAATTTGTTGCGCAGAGCAGAGGTGCGCAAGCGGCTCGTATCGATAATCATGTCAGCTCGGTCGCGAACGCCCTGCAGCTGCAGGCGCTCGCGCTGAATCGCATCGGCCGTAGTCTCTCCCGGCTTGGCAATGGGATGGCGGCGGCGGTTTTCGCTATAACGACGGATCAGCACCTCGTCAGAGGCCTCGAGAAACACGATGTCGCAGCTCATCTCGCGCTCCTCGAGTGCGGCAACGGCATCGAGCAGCTCATCGAACAAGCCCTGGCTGCGCAGGTCGCAGGTGACGGCAAGATGCCTGCCCACGCCCGTATTGATGCCGACGAGTTCGGCAAGCTGGGCGATCAGACGCGGAGGCAAGTTGTCGATGCAAAAGTAGCCCATGTCCTCGAACACATGCATGGCCTGCGTTCGGCCCGATCCGGACATTCCGGTGATGATGACGATATCGGGGATGCGCTCCGAGCGCTCCGCCGCATCCATGGCATCTCCCTTTTGCATGTGTGCCTCCTAAAACAAGCGCGGGACCCGGCCAGCAGATCCCGCGCGATCAATTGCCTTTATTGAGTATACCGCCCTGAGCGGATACGAGGTCCGTCTTACGCCTCAAGCGCAGCTTTGAACCAACTCGTAATACTCGTGGGGTGCGTAATGGCAGTGCCTACGACAACTGCCCAGGCGCCCGCATCAATCGCGGCGCGGGCCTCCTCGGGCGTGTGCACGCGGCCCTCGCAGATGATGGGAAGACCGGGGAATTCCTCGGTCGCCTGACGCAGGAGCGGCAGATCAGGGCCATCGGCCATGGTGCAGTCGATGGCGGCGACACCGTGAGAAAGCGTAGTGGATACCAGGTCGAAGCCCATGTCGACAGCACGACGAATATCCTCGATGGTGGCACAGTCGGCCATCAGGAGCACGCCCTCCTCGTGCAGCGGACGGAAGGTGTCCTCGACGGTCTTGCCATCGGGACGCGGGCGATCAGTGGCATCAATTGCCACGATGTCGGCACCGGCGGCAACGCAGGCGCGAGCGTGGCGCAGGGTCGGCGTGATGTAGACGCCCTCGTGCCCATCCTTCCACAAGCCGATGACGGGAACCTCGCAGCGGCCCTTAATGGCGGCGATGTCGGCAAGACCCTGGCAGCGAATAGCGGCGGCGCCGCCAAGCTCGCAGGCGCGAGACATCTGAGCCATGGTTTCGGGCGTACGAAGCGGCTCGCCCATATACGCCTGAACGCTCACGACAAGCTTGCCCTTCAGGGATTGAATCAAAGGATCAACGGTCATGTGCGACTCAACCTTTCTCAAAACAGCCTTCTGAGACACCGCACCTTGACGTTCAAACCGTCGCTCGCGTACCGAAGTACGCTTCGCTCCTCTTTCACGTCAATCTGCGGCACCTCAGAAGGCGCACTTGGTAGTTATGTTTACTTCAACGACGCAAGAAGGTGTTCGGCGGCGCCGATAAGCGGCGCGTCGCCCTCCAGAGAACCGATGAGGATCGGCGTGTCCTGAAGCGGGTCGAGCGCCTGGCTGGCATAGCCCTCGTGCACCGAGTCCTTCCACGTTTGCGAACGCCAATCGGGACCCTGGTGAATCACACCTCCCGAAAGTACGATGACCTCGGGATCCAAGATGTTGGCAAGCGAGCCCAAGCTGGCGCCCAGCGCAAAGCCGGCGTCATGGATGACCTCGGTCGCCTTTGCGTCGCCCGCACGGCACAGGTCGTTCACATCGCGACCGACCGAAGGACGGCTGGGGTCAACTCGACCGAAGCGCTCGTCGTACATACGGCCAATCGAGGTGCCCGAGGCTACCGACTCAAGATGGCCAGAACGACCACAGGCGCAGGGAATTCCGGCAGCAGCCGAGCACTCGATATGGCCCATATGGCCGGCAGCACCATGGAAGCCCTGCATCACGCGGCCGTTCTCGACATATGCGCCGCCGATGCCCGTGCCGATGCCCAGACACAAGACGGAGAACTTGCCCTTACCGACGCCCCAGTGGGCCTCGCCCAGAGCATGAGCCTGCACGTCGCCCACAACGGCAACGGGAAGACCAAGGTCCTCGCGCAGACGCGGCCCCAACTGAACGCCGGACCAGCCGGGCATAATCTCGTTGGCATACGCGATGGCGCCCGTCTTGGGATCGACGACGCCGGCGGCACCGATACCGACACCGAGGACCTCGACATCGGGATTCGCCTCGAGAGCGGCCTTGATGGACGCCTCGATACGCTGGAAGACAGCCTCGCCGCCCTCCTGGGCCTCGGTAGGAACCTCGGCCTCAAATACGGGATGGGGCACGCTGCCGTCAGCCGGATACTCCATAATGGCAGTCGCAATCTTGGTGCCGCCGATATCGACGGAGCAAACGTACTTGTTCTCCATGTCGCTCTCCTTAGGAGATAAAAACAACTACAGGAAATGCGCCGTCAGGCTAGCCGCCACAGCGCGGTAAAGGTTTTCCAGGTGCCCGAGGTTGGGGTGAAAGTGGTCGGGCGTTGACCTAATGGGTCACGCCCGACCACTTGAGCCCCAAGATCGGGTGCCTGGGGAAGCTTTACAGGAGACCGTTGTCCTGGAGGACCTTCTTAATCGCCTCGACGTTCTCGCCGGTCATGGCCTTCACCGGGCGCGGCATGGTCGGGCTGTCGAAGATGCCCATGAGATTCATAGCGGTCTTGAAGGCACCAACGCCGCCGGCATAGCCCTGAACGCCCGAGGTGACATCCCAGATGTGGGAGATCTCGTTGAGGCGATCCTGCTCGGCCTTGACGGTAGCCCAGTCGCCGGCCTGAGCGGCCTTCCACTGGCGCACGTAGCCCTCGGGCTCAACGTTAGCGAGACCCGGGACAGAACCGTCGGCGCCACCGAGGTAAGCGCCGTCGACAACGACCTCGTGACCGGTGAGGATGCTCATCGGATGGCCGTTCTTCTCGTTCTCCTGAACGAGGTAGCGGAACGAGATGTCATCACCAGAGGAGTCCTTAACGCCAGCCAGAACGCCCTCGGCGCCGAGCTTGGCGAGAAGCTTCCAGGGAAGCTTGGTGTGGACGCACACGGGGATGTCGTAAGCGAAGATGGGCAGGTCGAGCTCCTCGTGCAGGATGCGGAAGTGCTCCTCGACCTCGGTCATGCCCTGCAGGGCATAGAACGGGCAGGTGGCGACGAGGGCGTCGGCGCCCAGCTCCTGAGCAACCTTACCGTGCTCGATCATGCGCTCGGTCTCGGTATCGATGATGCCGACCAGAACGGGCACGCGGTGGTCGACAATACGCACGGCCTCGGCGATGATCTGACGACGGCGCTCGTCGGTGGAGAAGACGACCTCGCCCGAGGAGCCCAGGAAGAACAGGCCGTCGACGCCGGCATCGATCATGCGGTTGATGCTGCGCTCAAAGGAGGCAACATCGAGCTGGTGGTCTTCGGTATCGGGAACAACGACGGGAGGGATAACGCCGGTGAATTTCTGAGTTGCCACAAGAATCTCCTTAGTTGTCTAGCGGGCAGCCCTATGCCGCCCACTCTTGTTGGCAGTGTCCAGGCCGTCTAGGCCAAAGAACACGGGTAGAACGTTTGGTTAAAGAAGTCGACGACTTCGTTTTCGAACGCATTGATGCGCTCGTGAGCGTATTTGGCATAGATGATATGCCTCCGGTCACACTCAAAACCGTTGAATACGGCAAACTGACCCTTGGGGTCGCTCACGGTATCCATAAGCGATGTGCCCATGAGCACCGAGCCGCGCACCCGAGACGACAGCGCCTCGAGGCCACCGGGAATCGGATTGGCAACCGCCGTGCAGGCAAAGCCCTGCTCGTCCAGAGCAGAAACCGCCAGCGCGACTCCGCCGCCAAGACCCTCGCCCCATGCAAAAATGCAGTCGGGGTCCACGCCATCAAGATTGCGCGCGACCTTCGCCAACGCGCAACCCCAACGGACGCGTTCGGCAAAAGCGGGCGAAGCAATCCCCCGCTGCAGGTCGTCCGCACCAGCAACATCGTCATCCAACGCGAGGACGGCATACCCCATGGCGGCAAATCTCGTCATGTGATGCCAGCCGCGCACAGGCCGATCGATGTCGTGAAACATCAGGCACAGTGGCACGCGCTCAGATACTCGGGCACGACCAACTGGCTCAATCAAACGAGCGTGGACCGCATCGTTACCGAGCTCAAAGGAAATCTCCGAGTAGCGGGCGCAGGGGTTAACAAAGTCAATCGCCGTAATGGCCAGGCCTTGAATCTCAAGATTCGAAGCGGATGTCTCTAAATCAGAAACATCTGCTTGGACATCACCGTGCCAGTCCCGATATTCTGCGAGCCTTGACGAAACCGTTCCAGGAATTCCCACGAGCCCGGGGATTATCAGCTCGTCAACATTGCTCTCGCACTTAGACATGAGCCTCCCCTCCCTTGCAGAAAAACGGAATGATCAGATCATCAAAGTCCTGAATCTCCTCGTGGCCAAAGCCCTCAAAGAACTCGTGGCGCTTCTCGCAGGACAGGTTGTTGTACACCGCAAACTGCGTTGCCGGCGGACAGACGATATCGGCTGTGCCCGTGCCAAACAGCACGGGGCACTTGACCATGGGGGCAAAGTTCTTGGAATCGAAGTACGCCAGCTTGGCATAGGCTTCCTCGATACGAGTCGAGTCCTCGTCAAACCAACGCGACCAATAGCGCAGGCCCTCGTAGGCAATATCGTCGGCGTCCAGATCCCAAACCAGGCGGAAGTCCGATAAGAAGGGATAGAGGATGGCCGCGCGGTCAACCAAATCGCTATTGAGCGCGCAGGTCGCAATACCCAAACCGCCACCCTGCGATGCGCCGTTCACATACACGCGGGTAAGATCGATGCACTCGAGCTCGCGAACGATACGGCACAGAATGCGGATATCCTGGTGCAAGCGAACATAGTAGAGGTTGGCCGGGTCGCCGTCGATACCGGCGACGATATGGCCCGCGACCGTCGTACCCTCAAATCCACCAATGTCCTCGGAGGGGCCTCCTTGGCCGGGGCAGTCGAGGGCGATGAGCGCCATGCCCATGCCCGCAAACGACGCCTGCTCAAACCAGCTGCGGCTCGCACCCGGATATCCATGGAACTGAAGCACCAGCGGCACGGGCTCCTCCGAGACCGGCTTGAGATACTTGGCATGCAGGCGTGCACCACACATGCCGGTATACCAGAGGTCGAAAAACCGACAGGTCGCGGAATCCGCAACCGAAGCCGCCTCAATCGCGTAGTCAAGCCCGACGGCGTCGGCCTCGGCCATGCGGTCCTTCCAAAAGAGATCGAAATCTGATGGACGGGGCATGGCGCCTCGATATTCACCAAATTGATGTTGCAGCTCCTGAGCACTTGGCATGGCTCGTGAACCCAACCTTTCGAAATCGCAACGGAGGTGCGCCCGGCAAGGAAACCGGGCGCACGGGAGGGAAAGCGAGACTACTCGCCGAGCTTGGGATGCAGCAGCGACGGCGCAGCGCCGAGCAGCATCTTGGTGTAGGGGTCCTGGGGGTGCTGGAAGACCTGCTTGGCCTCGCCCTGCTCGACGATCTTGCCGCCATTCATAACGATGATGTCGTCAGAGATATAGCGGACCGTCTGGATGTCATGGCTGATGAACACCATGGCCAGGCCGAGCTCCTTCTTAAGGTCGGTCAACAGGTTCAGAATCTGCGCGCGGACCGAAACGTCCAGAGCCGAGGTGGGCTCGTCGGCGATGATGGCATCGGGGTTCAGCGACAGGGCACGGGCAATTGCGACGCGCTGGCGCTGACCGCCCGAAAGCTGGCCGGGAAGAACCTCGGCGGCGGAGCTGGGCAGACCGGTGAGCTCCAAGAGCTCCTTGACGCGCTTCTCCTGCTCGGCCTCGGTACCCAAGTTGTGGACGCGCATGGGGTCGAGCAGTTGCTCACGAACGACCATGCGGGGGTTGAGCGCCGTGGCCGGGTTCTGGAACACGACCGAGATGACGCGGCCCATGTGGCGACGGTCCTCGGCGGTACGTTTGGTAACGTCCTTGCCCTTAAAGTAGACCTTGCCGCTCGTGGGGGCCTGCAGGCCGCACATGACGTTGGCGGTGGTGGACTTACCGCAACCGGACTCGCCGACGATGCCGATCGTCTGACCGGGCATGAGCTTAATCGTTACACCCTGGACGGCGTGAACCAGGTTGGGGTGCAGAATCGAACCGGTACGGGTCCTAAAGGTGACGTGGACGTCATCAAGGAAGATGATCGGCTCGACGCCGTTGACTGCGGTCTCGCTCATCTACATCACCTCCGCGTGAGGGGTCAAACCATTTGCCTTGAGCACCTCGTCGGGGAGCTCGGAATAGAAGTGCTCGGTGCCGGGCACGCGCTTGAAGACCGGACGGGTGTCCAGGCCAATGCGCGGATGGCTCGAGCGGGGCGCGAAGCGATCGCCCTTGGGGAAATCGCGCGGGCTCGGAACGGCGCCGGGCACCTGGTGCAGGCGGCCCGAACCGCTCTCGATGGAAAGGACGGAACCCAGAAGGCCGCGGGTGTACTCGTGAATCGGGTTGGTGAGCAGCTCCTTGGTGGGCGCCTGCTCGATAACCTGGCCGGCGTACATAACCGTGATGTTATGAGCGACCTCGGCGACCAGTGCCAGGTCGTGCGAAACGAAGATCATGGCAAAGCCGAGCTTGGCCTGAAGGTCGTTAAGCAGCTTGATGACCTGCTTCTGGACGGTAACGTCCAGAGCGGTCGTGGGCTCGTCGCAGATGACCAGCTTGGGGTCGCGGGTAAGGGCCATAGCGATCAGAACGCGCTGACGCTGACCACCGGAAAGCTCATGCGGATAGCTCTCGAGCGTACGCTTGGGGTCGAGGCCCACGAGCTCCAGGAGCTCCTCGGCGCTACGGGTGCCGCCGCGCTTGGTGAGCTGCTTCATCTGGGCGGAAATGAGCATGGAGGGGTTGAGCGAGGACAGGGCGTCCTGATAGACCATGGCGATATCGGTACCGCGCAGGCCGAACCACTCCTTCTTGCTCATCTTGAGCAGATCGCGGCCCTCCCAGAGAACCTCACCGGAAAGATGCTCGTCATCGTCGGTCAGGCCCATGATGGCCAGCGTGGTGATGGACTTACCGCAGCCGGACTCACCTACCAGGCCCATGGTCTGGCCGGGACGGACATCAAAGTTGACGTGGTCGACGACGTTGATATCACCGTGGTGCTCAAACTGGATGCAGAAATCGCGGACCGAAAGGATCGGCTCAACGGACTCATCGGGCACATGGCGGTCGTTACGCTTGAGTTCGACATCACGCAGAGCGCCAAGACGGGCGGACAGGGACTGAGCCTGCTCCTTGTAGGCGCGAACGGGATCGGAAACCAGCAGGTCGGCCTCGCGGCGCTTGGAGGAGTCGGTCGGATCCAGGGCGGCGGAGGGAGCAGCGGCCATGGCGTCGGTAATGCCCTCGGACAGGATGTTGAGTGCCAGGCAGGTGATCATGATGGCCAGGCCCGGGAACAGCGCCTGCCACCAACGGCCAGCGAGCACGCCACCGCGAGCATCGGCGAGGATGTTGCCCCAGGTAGCGGTAGGCTCCTGAATACCAGCGCCGATAAAGGTCAGCGAGGCCTCGAAGATGATGGCGTCGGCGACCAGGGTAACGGTGAAGACCATGATCGGGGCGATGCAGTTACGCAGAACATGCTTGATCAAAATCCACGGAGCCTTGGCGCCGGAAACGATGACCGCGCGGACATAGTCCTCGCCGTACTCGGACACGATGTTGGCGCGCACGATACGGGCAATCTGCGGAGTGTACATAAAGCCGATGGCGAAGATGATCGACGGCACGGAATTGCCCAGGATGGAGACGAAGACGGCGGCGAGGGCGATGCCCGGGATGGACATGATGATGTCCAGGATGCGCATGATCGCCTCGGAAACGGACTTGCGCGAAACAGCCGCGAGGGCGCCCACGATCGAGCCGCAGACCAGGGCCATGGCAGTAGCACCGAAGCCGATGATCAGCGAGTAACGGCCACCGTAAAGCATGCGCGACAGGATGTCGCGGCCCTTATCGTCGGTACCGAAGATAAATCCATTGCCGGGAGCCTGGCGAGCAGTGAAAATCTCGACCGGGCTATAGGGGGCAAGAAGGGGCGCCAGAATCGCGGTCAGGGCGACCAGCACCAGCACGACGGCGGCAATCTTAGAAGACAGCGTCATCTTCTTCCAGCCACCGAGCTTGAGCCCCTTGGAGGCAGCTTTCTCGAGCTGCTCGGTTTGCTTCTCTCGAATCTTTACCATAATCTACACCGTCCTGATGCGCGGGTTGATGAGCAGGTAGAGCATGTCAACCACGATGTTGATGATGATGAAGGCAAGAGCAACGACGATGACGACGCCCTGAACCAGGTTCGCCTCGTTGCCCTGAACGCCCTGCAGAATCGCAGTACCCATGCCGGGGAGGTTGAAGATGACCTCGATGACGACGGCACCGCCCATAAGGTAACCGATCTTAAGACCGAGGGTGGTGACCGGGGTGATAAGCGCGTTGCGCAAAACGTTGATGCCGACGACGACCTTCTCGGGAACGCCGGCGCCGCGAGCCATACGGACATAGTCCTTATCGAGCTCCTCGACCATGGCCGTACGCACGATACGAGTCATCTGACCCGTCAGCGGAAATGCCAGGGCGATAGCGGGCATGATCATACGTCCCAGATAGCCAGCCGGGTTGGTGGTGAAGTGAGGCAGAGCACCGGACGCCGGGAGCACCTTAAGGTAGGAAGAGAACAGCAGAATCAACAGGACGGCAAGCCAGAACGACGGGGTTGCCAGGCCGGCGATGGAAAAGACGCGGATCACTTGGTCCGGCCATTTATCGCGATACAGTGCCGCGATGACGCCGAGTAAAAACGAGACGACCGCGCCGATGGCAAGACCGATAAAGGTCAGCTGCATCGTGACGGGCAGGGCCGTGGAGATGCGCTTGGCAACGGAGTTGCGAGCAGCACCATAGGTGCCCATGTCACCATGGATCAAATCGCCCATGTAGCGCACGTAGCGCACGGGCCAGGGGTCGTCCAGACCATACTTCTCATGGTACTCGGCAACCGCCTCGGGCGAGGCACCGTCACCCAACGCCGTATAGGCGGGGTCGGTCTTGGAGAACGACATAAGGAAGAACACCAGGACGGTGACGCCCAATGCCATGATCGGCAGCGCCACGAGACGCCTTCCAATCAAACGTAGAAAGTTGTTCACGTTCTCTCCCCTTTCTTTTGTCGGTAGGACCAACTGGTATATGAGTATGGATACTCATTACAAGACCCGAGCGACATCGAGGTCGCCCGGGTCTTTGTTTCAACTATGAGGACGTTGCCTTACGACCGACGCCCCACATATGACTCAAGCGAGTCTTAGGCCTTGACGGTCGCGACGCCCCTGAAGGACATGCTCGTCGTGCCGATGCCCTTGAAGCCATCGAGGGCCTCGCCGTTGGGCGCGGTGGACGGATCGTCCCAGGAAGCGGAAACGGTCTTGACGTGGACAACGGGGTACAGAACAGCGTTGTCGGCGATGATGTCGAAGCACTCGTTCCACTTCTTCTGCTGCTCGTCGCCCTCGGCGGCAAGAGCCTCGTCCATGAGACCGTGGAGCTTCGCCCACTCAGCGGAATCCTTCCACGGGCAACGGGTCTGCATCCAGACGTTGTCGCCATACCACCAGTTGAGCAGCAGGTCGGGGTCGGCGCCGAAGCAGGACGGATCGCCAGGAGCGAGAAGGATATCGTAGGCCTCGCCGCCGTCGATGGCAGCGTAGGTGGCCGGCGAGGTATCGGTCTGGATGGTCACATCGAAGCCGAGGGCGTCGAGGTCGTTCTTGACCTGAGCGGCCATGCCCTTGATCTGCTCGTTGTCGGTGGTGCGCAGGGTGATGGCGCCCGGGGTGATGCCAGACTCTTCGATGAGCTTCTTGGCCTTCTTGGCGTCAGTCTTGTACACCGTGGAAGCCTCATGATAGTTGGTGAAGCTCTTGGGCAGGTAGCAGCTGGCAGCGGTGGCAAGGCCGGCGAAGGTGTTGGTGATCATCTTCTCGGTGTCGAGCGCGTACATGACGGCCTGACGGACCTTGACGTTGTTCCAAGGCTCCTTGGCGACGTTGAACATGATGAAGCGGGTGCCGAAACCCTGAACGTTATCGATCTTGCAGCCAGCGCTCTCGAGCTGGTCGACGGCATCAGCGGTGACGAGCTCCATAACGAGCGTGGAGCCCTCCTGCTGAGCGGTAACGCGAGCGGTGGGGTCGGTCAGGATGCTGTACTGGATCTTCTTATCCTCGGCAGCATACTCACCGTTGTACTCGGGGTTGGGAACCAGGGTGATCTCGGTATCGGAGATAGAGTCGTACATCCAGGGGCCGGAACCGATCGGCTGCTTGGCGCGATCCTCCTCGGCCTGGGTGGCCGGGGTAACACGGATGATGGCCAGACGATCCTTGAGCAGGGAGAAGTTGGGGACCTTGGTCTTGACCGTTACAGTGCTGGCGTCCTTGGCCTCGATGGACTCGAAGGGCTGGAAGAACGGAGCATAGGTAGCAGAAGCGGCGCAAGCGGTGTAGGAAGCGACGACGTCGTCAGCGGTGACCTCGGTGCCATCGGAGAACTTTGCGCCCTTGCGGATGGTGACCTCGAAGGTAGTGTCGTCCACGGACTTGGGATCGTCGGTGGCGAGCTCGTTGAAGGTGCTGTAGTCGTGGTAATCGATGCCGTAGAGGCCCTCGATGACGTGCCAGTTAGCGCCCAGGCCCACAGCGGAGCCGGTGCTGGCGGGGTCGAAGCTGGACGGAGCGTAAGCGGAACCAGCGGTGATCACGCCGCCGCCACGGTTGGCGGAATCGGTGGAACCGGAAGCGGAACCCTCGTCGTTAGAGCTGCCACCGCAGCCGGTGAGACCAAGCCCTGCGACAGCAGCGACGCTGCCGGTGAGGCCGAGGAACGAACGCCTGGACATACCCTTGTTGATGATGGCCATGTCTTCTCCTATCAATAGAGAATCTTACCCGGGAGCACCTAGACTTGCCCCCGCGCAACTTGCGGACGATATATACCTTACCTACCGACGAACCCAACTGAGGTGCCGCGCTCGGCGACCGATACATACATACGCTTGAACGGTATTTACTACCGTTCACCGAATTCATTGACAAATGATTCGACAGACAGTATGTATCGACGAGGTGAGATATCAGTCTTCGTCAACCCGCAGGATAGCAGTGTTGTTCACCATGGCTAGTCAAACGTTTTAGCGTTAATAAAACCCGAAATCGGCAGGCAATCACCGCGAAACAAATGATTGAAAATTGACCAATCATGTATATCAGTTGTTTAGAAGCGCGTTTAGTTTTCGGATCGCCTGGCCGATGTCTGGGCGCGTTCGGCATTCCATGCAACAAGTGCCTCGTGGACCGCTTTGGCGACATCGGCCGGAACGCCTCGAACTTCTGCAATCTCCTGCTCGCTTGCCGCGCGCAAACGCTTCATCGAACCAAAATGGCGCATAATGGCACGTTTTCTAGTAGGCCCCACGCCCGGCACGTCATCAAGCACCGAAACCGTCATTGCCTTATCGCGCAGCTCGCGGTGGAACGTGATCGCAAATCGGTGGGACTCATCGCGCACTTGCTTGATCAGATAAAGCGAAGCGGAGCCGGTCGGCAGCACGACGGGAGTCTCGTCCCACGGCACGAAAACTTCCTCATCGGCCTTTGCCAAGCCACAAACTGGTATATCGAGGCCAAGCGCCTCAAGTTGCTTAATTGCAGCGGTCAATTGCGGCTTGCCGCCATCGACAACGAGCAAATCGGGGCGCGAGCCAAAGCGCTCGTCCGCCATGCGCTCGGGAGCATAGCGACGCCCCAGAACCTCGGACATCGATACGAAGTCGTTCGCCTCGTCCAATTCGGCCTGAATTTTAAAGCGACGATACTGGCCCTTGTCGGCACGGCCGTTGGTAAATACCACCATCGAAGCGACGGTAAAGGTGCCGTGCAACGTCGAGATATCGAAGCACTCGATGCGCAACGGCGGCGCAGGCAGCGCCAGCGCGCTTTCGAGCTCCAGGAGCGCCTGATTGGTGCGATCGTCAGCATACCCTGTGCGCATCATGTAGCGCATGAGGGCATGGCGCGCATTTTTGGAAGCCATATCGAGCAGGCGGTGCTTTTCGCCGCGCTGCGGCCTATGGAGATGGCAAGAGCGTTCACGCTTGCCCGCAAGCCACTCCCCCAACGCTTCGGCATCCTCAAGCTCGACAGAGAGATTGATCTCGGCTGGAATATCAGCCGTCTCGTCGTAATAGCGCTTAAGAAAGCCCGATTGAAGCTCTTCCTCGTCGACATCAAAGCCTTTATCGAGGATAAACTCGCAAGTTCGAACCGTTCGGCCCTCGCGAACGACAAAGACACAGGCGGCAGAGATAGTCTCTTCGCGATAGAAGCCGATGACGTCGATATCGACGCTTGATGGAAAAACGACCTGTTGGCGATCGTCCAGGCCCCTAATGACTTCCAGGCGACGCTTGACGCGCGCCGCACGCTCAAAATCGAGCGTCTCGGCTGCCTCCGTCATCTCGGACGTGAGCTCGTCGACGACATCCTTGCGATGGCCCGACAAGAAACGTTCGACACGCTTGACGTTCTTGGCATAGTCGGCAGGCGAAATCGCGCCGACGCATGCGCCTGGCCCGCGCCCGACATGGTAGTCAAAGCAGGGACGCCCGTTTTGCGCGCAAATCATATTGACGATGTCTTCTTCGCCCTTATGAGATTCGACGATGCGGCGGCAGCGGCGCCATTCCGCACAGGATGCCGAGCAAATAGGAATAACCTTGCGTAGCGTATCGATGGTCTCACGCGCCGCACGGCTATCGGTATAGGGGCCAAAATAGCGCGTTCCCGGTTTATGACGCTCTCGCGTGTATTTAATAGCCGGAAACAAGTCGCTCTTGGTAATGGCGATAAAGGGATAGCTTTTATCGTCTTTGAGATCGACGTTAAAGTACGGATGGTACTGGCCAATCAGATTGCGCTCGAGCACCAATGCCTCGTGCTCGGTCTCCACCACGATATAGTCGAAGCTCGCCACCAGCTGCATCATGAGCGGAATCTTTTGACGCTCGTCCTGCAGCGTCACGTATTGACGCATACGGGCACGCAAGTTTTTTGCCTTGCCCACATAGATGACATCGCCCTTGGCATCTTTCCAAAGGTAGCAGCCGGGTTGCGTGGGAACGCGCGAAACCTGTTCGGCAAGTGTTGGAATGTTGTCGTGACCTGCCACACGCACCTACTTGCGACGAAGCAGCGCCGAGACCTCGGGCATCTTAAAGACGAAGGCAAGGCCAAAAGTCACGGCGAGCGAGACGACGCCTGCAACACAAACGTAGCCCAGGGTAATAAGGATCGAGCTGCCAAGCATTCCGACAAAGTGCTCAAGTGCCCACATGACGCCGACGCCCGCGGCAGCGCCCAAGCCACCGAACAACAGGCCGAAGAAACCGCCATGTAGGATAGACTTGACCTGAAGGCCATGCAGACGACGGCGCAGCCACCACAGTGAGCATCCGACCAAGACCACGTAGTCAACGACGTACGAAAGCGCAATTGCCGGCATACCGTAGCCCAGCACCACGCCAAACAGCAGCACCGAACCGGCCTGGCCGATGGCGGAATACAGGCAATAGCGGCTATACGGTTTCATATCGAGCAGGGCCGAGAAGCTCTTCTGCATCAGCACGACCACGCCGTAGAGCGGCAGGGAAAGTGCCAGATAGATAAGGAACTCCGAAACCAGTGCCACGCCGGATTCATCGAACTTGCCAGCGCAGTAAATCATGTTGAGCGGACGGGCAAAGACGATCAGGTACAGCGCAAACGGAATCAGGAAGAAGAGCATCTGGGCGACACCGCGCGAAATGCCCATGCGAACGCTGTCGTAATCCTTCTCCTGCGCATCGTGAGAGAGTTCGGTATAGAGCGCCGTCGAAAGCGAGGCGGCAATCAGCGCATAGGGCAGCGTATACCACAGGCGCGCATACGCGATGACGGAAGGGCCAGTCTCGGGCTGCACCACCAGTGCGGCGGCATTGGTAATGGAGGTCGAGACAAACATGCACACCGTGGCGAGCAGCGTCGGGATACCGAGCGCAATCGTCTGACGCAGCGCGGGATCCTTAAAGTCGATATGGATATGCGGATGCACGCCGTGCTTGCCAAGCGCGGGGATCTGGCAGGCCATCTGAACAAAGACGCCGAGGGTCGTACCAGCTGCGATCAAGATGATGCCGGCCTGCTCGCCAAATTGCGCAGATACGGGCGCAAAGCCCATAAAGCTGGCAATGACGATGACATTGTTGAGGACCGGGGCAAACGTCGACCAAAAGTAGTCGCGGTGTGCGTTGAGAACGCCCGAGAAGACCGAGCCCAGGCCGTAAAACAGAATCTGGATAGCAAAGAAGCGGAACATGAACGCTGCGGTATCCATGCTACCGCCATCGCCCGAAAGGAACGACTGCGTCCAGATAAAGCCTGGAGCAAAGACGGTGCCAAGCACCGAGATGCCACCCAACAGCAAAAGCAGGATGCCAAGCAGGTTACCGACATACTCGTTTGATGCCTCGCGGCCCTGCTCGCGCCTCACGCCCATATACACCGGCAAAAACGCCGTGACGAGCATGCCGCCCATCACGAGTTCGTAGAGCATATTGGGCAGGTTGTTGGCGACCTGATACGAGGACGAGAGCAGCGACATGCCGATGGCGGCGGCCATGGCCCACGTGCGGATAAACCCGGTGACGCGCGACACGATGGTCAGGACGGTCATGAGGCCAGCAGAACGACCAACCGTGGAGTAGTCCGACGAACCCATATCGTCTACATCTTCCCGAGAGTCCTCATGGACCTCGTCTTGCGGCAGGGAGTCGTCCACTGCGGCAAAGGAACCGGTCATCGCAAAGGGATCGTCAACCAAAACAGCGTCATCAGCAGGTGCGGCGTCATCGCTGTTCGGCATGTTGTTACCGGATACGGCATCATCATCGAATATGGCATGGTCGCCAAACACCGTGTCAACTTCTTTGGCGGCGACGGTTCGGGCAGAAAACGACAGAGGGTCCCAATCGTCATCACCGTCGATGGCCACGCCCTCGACGGGATCGGTCGAACCAAGCGGCGACCATTCGTCATCCGAAAGAAGCGGCTCGTCATCATCATGAGCCGCGGGCTTGGAGGAACGAGCGGCAGGAGTGCTCTGCGGCGCGCTCTTTCCCTGGGCTGCTATCAAAAACACCGCCGTCTCATCGGGACGCGGCGCACGAGGAGCCTCGGAGGCGATCGGCGTCACGCTGGCGCTCGATTGAGCGGCGGCCAAAAAGACAGCCGTCTCATCGGGACGAGTCGAAGAAAGAACCGTACGGGGAAGTGCCGTGCCAGCACCGGCAGCACGCAAGTACACGGCCGTCTCGCCCGGGTCAGCGGCAGCGGACCAGGCGTTTCGAATCTCGTTATCGAACGAAGCGGCCTCGGGCGCGGGCGCCTGAGGAGCCGACCCTTTTGCAAAGTGAGCTCCGCGCTTTGATTCTTCCTGCGGCATCGCTCAGTCCTCTCTCGTGATCGGGGCAACCGTCGCCCCGCAAAATGCAACTAAGTCATCGGGAGCAAGCTCAAGCTGATAGCCGCGCTTGCCACCCGAGATAAAAATGGTATCCCAAAGGACGCATGTCTCATCGATCAGCGTCCGGAAGCGCTTTTTCATACCGACCGGGCTGCAACCGCCGCGGACATACCCCGTCGCGGCAAGCAAATCTTTGACATGCATCATGGTCAGCGACTTTTCGCCTGCGGCGCGCGCGGCGGCCTTGAGGTCGAGCTCGTCGGCAACAGGAATGCAGCACACGACATGGTCGTTGGACGGCGTCGTGCAGACCAGGGTCTTAAATCCCTGACCGGGCTCCTCGCCAAGCTGCTCGGAAATCGCGACGCCCAGACCTGACGATTCATCGCCATCGTCTTCGTACGTATGGAGAACATAGGAGATGCCGGCGCTTTCCAGCTCGCGCATCGCATTGGTTTTTGGCGTCTTAACAGCCTTTGCCATGGCACATCCTTTCCCTCGCAGAGCGACGCAAGGATTAAGTATAGGGCCAATTCCGCCGCATATGCCATCTCGACACACAGAAGCGCCACCGAATCAGAAGGAATCGGTGGCGCGTCGGTACTGCAACGTCTCTTTACTGCGCGTCAAGCTGCGCCTGACGCTCACGGTCACGCTTGAGCAGCGGCGCCAAGAACTTGCCCGTGTAGCTCTGCGAACATGCCGCGACTTGCTCCGGCGTGCCCGAGACCACGACGGTTCCGCCGCCATTGCCGCCTTCGGGGCCCATATCGATCAGGCGGTCGGCGACCTTGATGACATCAAGGTTGTGCTCGATCACCAGAACCGTGTTGCCCGCATCGACCAGGCGCTGCAACACGTCGAGCAGCTGGCGAACATCCTCAAAATGAAGGCCGGTTGTGGGCTCGTCTAAAATGTAGAACGTCTTGCCTGTCTGACGACGATGAAGCTCCTTGGCGAGCTTCACGCGCTGCGCCTCGCCGCCCGAAAGCGTCGTAGCGGGCTGGCCCAAGCTCACGTAGCCCAGACCCACGTCATATAGGGTCTGCAGCTTGCGCTTAATCTGCGGGATATTCCCAAAGAAGGCGAGTGCTTCGGTGACACTCATGTCGAGCACGTCCGAGATTGTCTTGCCGCGGTAGGTAACCTCGAGTGTCTCGCGGTTATAACGCTTGCCGCCACATACCTCACAGGGGACATAGATATCGGGAAGGAAGTGCATCTCGATCTTGATCTGGCCATCGCCCTTGCACGCCTCGCAGCGACCGCCGCTTACGTTAAAGGAGAAACGTCCCGGCGAGTAGCCGCGCGCCTTCGACTCCGGCGTGCTTGCAAATAGCGCACGCAGATCATCCCACAGGCCAATATAGGTCGCAGGGTTCGAGCGCGGCGTGCGACCGATCGGTGACTGGTCGATATCGATTACCTTATCGATGCACTCGATGCCCTCAATCTTCTTGTACGGCCCCACGGGACGCGTCGAACGGTGGATGGCATTCGTAAGCGCGGGCGCAATCGTATCGGTGACCAGGGAGCTCTTGCCCGATCCCGAAACACCGGTAACGACTGTGAGCGTACCGAACTCAATCTTGGCGGTAACGTTTTTGAGGTTGTTGGCGCGGGCGCCCGTGATCTTAAGACAGCCGCGGCCGGGCTTGCGGCGCTCATCGGGCACGCGGATCATCCGCTTGCCGGTCAAATAAGCACCCGTCATGGAATCGGGGCACGCCATGATATCGGCAGGCGTTCCCGCGGCGACCACGTGTCCGCCGTTAACGCCCGCACCGGGGCCCATATCGATCACGTAGTCGGCAGCGCGAATTGTATCTTCGTCGTGCTCGACGACGATAACGGTATTACCGATATCGCGCAAGCGCTCGAGCGTCTTGATTAGGCGCTCGTTATCGCGTTGGTGAAGGCCGATCGACGGCTCGTCCAGAATGTACAGAACGCCCATGAGGCCGGCGCCGATCTGCGTTGCCAGGCGAATGCGCTGGGCCTCACCGCCGGAAAGCGTCGCCGAGGCGCGATCGAGCGTCAGATAGTCGAGTCCGACATCGACCAGAAAACGCAGGCGCTCCAGGATTTCCTTGACGATGCGCCCGCCGATAAACTGCTGACGCTCGGTAAGCTCCAGGCCCTCAAAAAACTCGAGCGACTCGCGACACGACAGGCAGCAGACATCGTAAATGGACTTGCCGCCCACGGTGACGGCAAGCATCTCGGGACGCAGGCGAGCACCGTGACAGCTCGAGCATGGCTCTTCGCGAATGTATTTCTCCAAGCGAGCCCTGGTGTTCTCGTTCGTCGTCTCGTTGTAGCGCTCGTACAGGATGTTGCGCACACCCGAGAACTTAGTGTCCCACTGGCTGCGACGCCCATCGAGCTTTTGATAGTCGACCGAAATCTTCGTGTCGCCCATGCCATCCAAAAACGCACGACGCACCCGCGGGGGCAGGTCCTTCCATGGCGTATCGGCACTCACCTTAAAGTGTTTGCAGACCGCGGCAAAGATCTGCGGATAATAGTTGGAATTGCCGAACAGGCTGCCAAAGACTCCGTCGGCAATCGACTTTGAGGGGTCTTCAATCAGCGCCTCGGCATCGACTGTCTTTTTAAAGCCCAGGCCATCGCACTCGGGACATGCACCATAGGGCGCGTTGAATGAGAAATCGCGCGGCTGCAGGTCGTCGATGGAATGCCCGTGCTCCGGGCACGCCAGTGCCAGCGAATACTCCAGCAGCTCGCCCTCGGTTCCCTCGGGAGCGTCGCGGTCGGGCAGCATGTACACGTTCACGTTACCGTGCGCCAGTGCCGTCGCCTGCTCAACGGACTCGGCAATGCGACCCAGGGAGTTCTCTCGAATCACGATACGGTCGACCACGACCTCAATGTCGTGTTTGAACTTCTTGTCCAGGTCGATAGGGTCGTCAAGCGAGCGCACCTCGCCGTCGACGCGCACACGGCTAAAGCCCTCCGCACGCAGGTCCTCAAACAGCTTGGCATATTCGCCCTTGCGTCCACGAACCACCGGCGCCAACACAAACGCGCGACGGCCCTCCCCCGCCGCCAGCACCTTATCGGCGACCTGATCGGTCGTCTGACGCTCAATGACACGACCGCACTCAGGACAGTGCGGCGTTCCCACGCGAGCGAACAGCAGACGCAGATAGTCATAAATCTCGGTTACGGTGCCCACCGTCGAGCGTGGATTTTTGGACGTCGTCTTCTGATCGATCGACACAGCCGGCGACAGGCCGTCAATCGAGTCCAGATCGGGCTTGTCCATCTGGCCCAAAAACTGACGCGCATAGCTCGAAAGGCTCTCGACATAACGGCGCTGGCCCTCGGCATAGATGGTATCGAACGCCAGTGAGCTCTTGCCCGATCCGGAAAGACCGGTTATGACCACGAGCTGGTCACGCGGAATGGAAACATCGATATCACGCAGGTTATGCTCGCGCGCGCCGCGAATAACGATAGAAGAATCAGACATGGAAGCTCCTTGCCTCCTACAACTTCAAATCACACTGACGATGAGTTTAGCGCACTCGACGCGCACAGATGTTCGTAATACAAGATTCGCAGACCTTTTGCGTTGTCTGGCGCCGCAGACTGCACGCTCGGTCCGTACTTTCGAATACCGTCGATCGCCTGCCACGCATCATGAATGACTCCCGCTCGCAAACGAGGGTACAATGACGCTCGTGTCACACCGCGGGGCTCCGGCCCCAACATATACAAAGGAGTCAAACATGGGTTGCGATCACGCACAGGCAGCCGGCGGGCAAACGTCGCCGTCGCAATTTGAGGAGAATACGCTGTCCGAGGTCAAGCGCGTTATCGCCGTGCTTTCCGGCAAGGGCGGAGTCGGCAAGTCATTCGTCACCGGTGCCATCGCCACGGAGCTTTCCCGCCACGGTCACAAGGTCGGCGTCCTCGATGCCGATATTACCGGCCCCTCTATCCCTAAGATGTTCGGCATGAGCGGACGCCACGTCCATGCCCTCGGCAACCTTATGCTGCCCGAAATCTCCGAGCACGGCGTCAAGGTTATGAGCTCTAACCTGCTGCTCCAAAACGAAACCGACCCCGTCCTCTGGCGCGGTCCGGTTATCGCGGGTGCCATCAGGCAGTTCTGGAGCGAGACCTCTTGGGGTCCCATCGACTACCTGCTAGTCGACATGCCCCCGGGAACGGGCGACGTCGCCCTCACCGTCTTCCAGTCGCTGCCCGTCGATGGCATCGTCATCGTCACGAGCCCGCAGGATCTGGTTTCGATGATCGTCGCCAAGGCGGTCAACATGGCCGAGAAGATGAACGTCCCCATTCTGGGTATCGTCGAGAACATGAGCTATATCGAGTGCCCTGATTGCGGCAAGAAGATTGAGGTCTTTGGCAAGAGCAAGCTCCCCGAGATCGCCGAGCGCTACAACCTCGAGATCCTGGGCCAGCTTCCCATCAATCCGGCACTCGCCGAGGCCTGCGATAAGGGCGAGGTTGAAACCGCACTGCCTGACGGCATGCTGCCCCAGGCTGTCTCTGCCGTCGAGGCCATTGCCCCGCACGAGACCGCCGAGGCATAAGTGAACACAAACGCCTTCTATGACGTCTTGGTAATCGGCGGCGGGGCTTCGGGCCTCGCCGCCGCCATTACGGCCGCACGCGCAGGCAAAAGCGTCTGCATCGTTGAGCGCGATGTTGCCTGCGGCCTTAAGATACTTGCGACCGGAAACGGCCGCTGCAACCTTTCCAACGAATCCATTGATTTCCAGCGGTACAACCACCCCGCATTCGTCGAATCCGTCATGGGTCCCCAGCCTGAGCAAGAGCTCGGCAGTTTCTTCTCCTCGCTGGGCATCATGACGACCTCCGAAGAGGGCCGGCTGTATCCGCGCTCCCTTCGCGCCGAATCGGTGCGCGATGCGCTTCTCAACGCTTGCAATCACCTGGACATCACCTTGATCTGTGGAGCAAACGTTGCCTCGGCATTCAAAGCCCCCGAGAGCTGGGTGCTCCAAATAGACCGTCCCGCGCGAGCACTCAAGGCAAAAAAGCACGATGACCGAAAAACGGAAGTCCGCTCGCTTCGGAAGGCGCTCGCCGACACTCCTCGCAAAATACAGACATTGCAGGCAAAGGCTGTAATAATCGCCACGGGCGGCAGTCCTGCCGACATCGCGGAGACGTTCGATCTTTCCCTCACGCCGCAGCGCCCCGTCCTCTGCCCCGTGTCGGCATCAGTCGTTGGCGATCAGACGGCGCTCAAGACGTTGGATGGCCTGCGCGTCCGCGCTCGCTTGACGCTCACCCGCGATCACGAGGAGCTCTGGCACGAAGACGGCGAGGTGCTCTTCCGCACCTTTGGCATCTCGGGCGTTGCCGCCTTCAATCTCTCCCGTCGCGTCCAGTACGGCGACACAATTCTGATCGACGTTTTCCCCGACCTCACCAAAGACGAGTTGCTCGATATGCTCAACCAGCGAGTTGAGCTGCTCGGCGACTTTTCGCCCCGCGATCCTCGCTGGCTCGACGGCATGCTCGCTCCGCAGTTCTCCCACGTTGTCTGCACCGCATTCGAGCAGTGCCATCCTGGGTCGCACGATGTCATCCATCTGGTCTCGATCCTCAAGCACTTTAAGCTGCTCATCGAGGGAACGGCGGAGGAGCGTTCGGCCCAGGTCACGCGCGGTGGCGTATCCATCGAGAGCATCTCGGCTCCCAGCCTTTGCGTGAACAACGCGGCCGACGCCCCACTCTACATCTGTGGCGAGGCGATCGATATCGATGCCGATTGCGGCGGCTTTAACCTTGCGTGGGCTTGGATCTCGGGCATTCGCGCTGCCAGCAGCCTATAGCCGCGCAGTCTATAATCAAAACGCATTCGGGCCGTCTGGGACACCGGGCGGCCTCTTTCTTGCATCTAAGGAGACCTCGATGATCGAAATCACCCAAGTCCATGCCTCACTCGACGAGGCCGGCGACGAAACTGCCTGCCTTGCCGTTGGCAGGCGCGCCGTCAAACGAGCCCTGCGATGCAAGGATTCCCAGATTAAAGCCATCGAGCTCCATCGCAAGTCAATCGACGCCCGTAAAAAGCGAGACGTCCATTTTATTTTGAGTTTTCGGGTTGAGCTGACAAGCCCCCGACTCGAGCAGGAAGCGGTCGACAGCGTTGCCGAGCGTGACCGCTCGCGCATCCGCATGGTTGACGGCAAGGCGCCCTCGTTCCCCTCCCCTGTCCCCAATACACCCAAGGAGCGCCCCGTCGTTGTCGGCGCCGGTTGCGCCGGTCTCTTCGCCGCCCTCACCCTTGCCGAAGCGGGCCTTAAACCCCTGCTCATCGAGCGCGGCGACCCCGCACTTCGCCGATCGGGAGCGATTGATCTCTTTCTTAAGGAGCGTATCCTCGACCCCGAAAGCAATATCCAATTTGGCCTGGGCGGCGCAGGGACCTTCTCGGACGGCAAGCTCAACACGGGAACCAAGAATCCTGCCCATCGACTGATTCTTGAGACCTTCGTCGAAGCGGGCTCACCTCGCGACATCCTGTGGGACGCCAAGCCGCACATTGGATCCGACATCCTACCCACCGTCGTCACCAACATTTCTCAGCGCATCGAGCAGCTCGGTGGAACCGTCCGCTATCGAACAAAGCTTGTCAATATTCGAACCGATGAATCTGGCACCATCACCGGCGTCGATGTCCAACCGCCCCAAGAAACCACAAGCGAGACAATCGCCACAAAGCACCTCATTCTCGCCTGCGGCCATTCCGCCCGCGACGTATTCGAGCTTCTCAAAGAACATGACGTTACCCTCGCGCAAAAGACCTTTGCCATGGGTGTGCGCATCGAGCATCCACAGCATGACATCGACCGTGCCCAATATGGCCCTTCGGCGGGACACCCGGCACTCGGAGCAGCCCCCTACAAGCTTGTCGCCCATCTCCCCAACGGCCGCAGCGTGTTCTCGTTTTGTATGTGCCCCGGCGGACAGGTTGTCGCGGCTTCTTCCGAGCAGGGTCATCTGTGCGTCAACGGCGCCAGCCTCAATGCCCGCGACGGGCGCAACGCGAATGCCGCCCTACTCGTTAACGTCACACCTGACGACCTTCCCAGCGATGATCCGCTCGCAGGCATTGAGCTCCAGCGCGCCTGCGAGCGAGCCGCCTATCGCCTGGGTGGCTCTAACTGGAACGCGCCGGCACAGCTCGTCGGAGATTTCCTTGCGGGGCGCGCCAGCACGGCGCCCGGAAAGGTAAAACCAACCTATCCACTTGGCGTGACCTGGACGGCGATCGACGATGCCCTCCCGCGGCATATCGTCGAATCGCTTCGTTTGGGAATCCCCCTGCTCGGTAAGAAACTGCGTGGCTATGACCGCCCCGATGCGATCCTCACTGGCGTGGAGACGCGTTCGAGCTCGCCTGTCACCGTCACCCGCGATCGAACATGCCACGCCGCATCGACTCCGGGCCTTTACCCTTGCGGCGAGGGTGCCGGATATGCCGGCGGCATCATGAGTGCCGCCACCGACGGCATCCGTTGCGCTGAGGCGCTGATAGCAGACCTCTAGCGTACGAAATCCCGCGTTCGAACGACACAGGCCCCGAGCTCCACAGGGAACTCGGGGCCTGTTCGCTACTTCCTGAATCGTGCACCCTGGCGTTTTCTGCCCGAAGCAAAGGTAGAGCCCTTGCGAGCCTGCGAACGCAAACGCTCAATCGTTTCGTCCTCAGATGCGCCCTCAAGCATCGCCCGAATCTGAACGACGGCATCGCGCAGACGCGCCGCCTCCTCAAAGTCCATGGCGGCGGAAGCGTTACGCATGTCTTCCTCCATGGTCTCGACGATCCGCACGAGCTCGTCATGCGGTAGCCCTTCCAGCTGCTCGGCAAGCGTTTGCTCGGGTGCCACCGTCTCCGGCGCGGCGCCCTCGCCGTTTTCATCGGGCGTATAGAACGCACCATGGCCCAGAGAGTCGCCCTTCGAGCGTCCCTTCGAGCCCACAGTCTTTTCGGCCTCGGCAATAAAACTCGAAATGTCGTTAATGGCCTTGCGGACCGTCTTGGGCACAATGCCATGCTCTTCGTTATATGCCATCTGAATCTCACGACGGCGCTGCGTCTCCTCGATGGCTTCTTTCATCGAATCGGTCACAACGTCTGCATACATGATGACCTCGCCGTCGGCATTGCGGGCCGCACGGCCAATCGTCTGAATCAGCGAACGGCGGTTGCGCAAGAAGCCTTCCTTGTCGGCGTCGAGAATTGCCACCAGCGAGACCTCGGGAAGGTCTAGACCCTCGCGAAGCAGGTTAATGCCAACGAGAACATCAATCTTTCCCTCGCGCAGCGTTCGCAGAATCTCGATACGGTCCATCGTCGCCGTATCAGAATGCATGTAATTGACCTTAATGCCGGCATCAAGCAGATGGTCGGTCAGGTCCTCGGCCATGCGCTTGGTGAGCGTGGTCACCAGCACGCGCTCCTTGCGGGCAACGCGCTCGCGAATCTCATCCTCAAGATCGTCAATCTGCCCACGAACCGGACGCACATCGATCTTGGGGTCGAGCAGGCCGGTCGGACGAATAATCTGCTCAACGTCGTTCTGGCTAACCCGCAGCTCATAGTCGCCCGGCGTGGCCGAAACGTAGATGAACTGGGGAATCCTCGCCTCAAACTCATCGAAGCGAAGCGGGCGGTTATCGAGTGCCGAAGGCAGACGAAAACCATGCTCCACCAGCGTCACCTTACGCGAGCGGTCGCCTTCGTGCATGCCGCGGATCTGCGGCACCGTTACATGACTCTCGTCGATGATACAGAGCATGTCCTTAGGAAAGTAATCGATCAGGGTAAACGGCGGCTCGCCCGGTTTTCGACCGTCCAGATGACGCGAGTAGTTCTCGATACCGTTGCAAAAACCCATGGTCTCGAGCATCTCGAGATCATAGTCGGTGCGCTGCTGCAGACGCTGCGCCTCGAGTAGCTTATCAGTCGCCTTGAGCTCGGCCACACGCTTCTCGCACTCTTCGCTGATTGATTTCAGAGCCGCTTTGACCTTAGGCTTCTCAGTCACGTAGTGCGAGGCCGGCCACACGGGAATGGCCTCGTACTCACGCAGCATCTCGCCGGTGACCTCGTCGATCTCGGCAATCAGCTCGACCTCGTCGCCAAAGAACTCAAACCGCAACGGATGCTCGGCATAGGGCGGAAACACGTCGACGACATCGCCGCGCACGCGGAAGGTGCCGCGTGCCAGGTCATAGTCATTGCGATCGTACTGAATATCGATAAGCGCATGGATAAAGTCATCGCGCTCGAGCGGCACCTTCTTGTCGACGTTCGGAGCTAGGCCCGCATAGTCCTCGGGAGAGCCAATGCCATAGATACACGAGACCGATGCGACGACGATCACATCGCGTCGAGATAGCAGCGATGCGGTCGCCTGATGTCGCAGCATCTCGACCTCTTCGTTAATCGAGGAATCCTTCTCGATATACGTATCGCTTTGCGGCACATATGCCTCGGGCTGATAGTAATCGTAGTACGACACAAAATAGACCACGGCGTTGTTAGGGAAGAATTCCTTGAGCTCGCTCGCGAGCTGAGCGGCAAGCGTTTTATTGGGAGCCATGACCAGCGTCGGCTTCCCCAGGGCCTCAATAGTCTTAGCCATCGTGAAGGTCTTGCCCGAACCAGTCACGCCCAGCAAAACCTGATAGCGATCTCCGTCCCTCACACCCTGCACAAGCGACTCAATGGCCTTAGGCTGGGAACCAGCGGGCTCGTATGGAGACACGACCTCAAACGGCACCTCAGAGCCCTCAACGCCAAAACGTTTGAGCTCTCCTCCAACACGCTCAACTTCAAATTCCGCCATGGATACTCCTAACTCATATATCCGCAGTATACGCAGGCGGCAGGCATAGTCCTATACGAACCGATCGGGATAGAGGGTCTTGTAGCGAACCCAGGCATTATTGACACGAATCAGATACGCCTGCGTCTCGGGAAAGGTGATTGCATTATGAAGCGACGTGCTCTGCTGCGCCCATCCGTCGACATTGCCCATGCCGGCGTTATAGGCGGCAATGGCACTGTCAGTCGACCCGTTAAAATACGTTAGAAGATACGAAAGATACGCACAGCCAAACTCGATGTTCGTAGCGGGATCGTTAAGGTCGCCGGCTGAATACTCGCTGCCATCGACAAGACCCTTGGCAATCATATCCTGGGCAGTCTCGGGCATCAGCTGCATCAATCCCTGTGCGCCTTGATTCGACTCAGCCTCGGGATCCCAATTCGATTCTGACTTTATGACAGCACACACCAGATACGGATCAAGATTGTGCGAAATACTCGATTGCTTTACGTACGCCTCATAGTCAATTGGATACAAAGGCTTAAAGAAGGCGGCAGGGGCATACGAGTAGACGAGCGAAATAAGGCCGAAGACGAACACGACGGCAAGTGGCGCCACGCGATACCACGTAAAGAAACGTGTCTTAGGCATCGGCCTCATCCTTATCCACTACATCCCCGAAGCCATGGTGCGCAAGCCATGAGTCCAGTTGTTCAAAGAGCGAGTTATCGTCTGCCGCATTATCGATTACCGTCGTAGCGAGATTGCAAAGCGAAGCCTCATCAGGTTGGCATGCAGAGCGCGCATCAAAATCAGAGGACTCCATACCACGATGAATGGCACGCTCGCGACGAACTGCTAAAGGAGCGCTGATAACCAGAATTTCATCAGCCAGGCCAAAAGCATCCTCAAAACCAGTCGGGGCAGAAACCTCGACAACCGCAAAGGGATAACGGGGGGACGAAACCGTGCAGCAAACCGGATCAAGAATCCTCAGCGAAAGCTGTTCGATGAGAACCGGATGAACGATGCCATTGAGCCGCGCAACTGTATCAGGAGAGGCGAAAGCTCGAGCAGCGAGGACATTGCGGCGAATGCCGCCCTCCCCGTCCAGAATGTCCCAACCGAATTCTTCCGCGAGGGCATTGACGATATCGGAGCCTGGCACATACAGCGATTTGGCAAGCTCATCCAGATCGATAAGCATGGCGCCATGAGATTCGAGATAGCGGCAGGCAGTCGACTTACCTGAAGCAATATTGCCCAAGACAAAAACGGTAAACATCAAGTCCTCCCTAACGCCAATGGGAGTTATTATCGCGCAAATACAAAAGAAGGACTCAAAATACAGCCAAACAGTAAGACAAGCTAAACGAAGGCGAGTTCTTGTATTACAACTCTCTATAAACGCAAAAAAGGGAGAGGCCGCGAGGCCTCCCCCTTCTTCAAGTCGATCGACGGCTCGGTGCCGTCCAC
>CATWXC010000003.1:0-212657 GCA_958365315.1 uncultured Collinsella sp. | reverse complement strand
GAAGGGCGCCGCCTCGGCGATCGCGGGCGCGGTCTCGGGCGCCGCGCCCGCCCTGCTCGGGGCGGTGGCCGGGATCATGGCCTTCGTCGCGTGCGCGCTCGCCGTCGCGCAGCTGCTGAGCGCGCTGTTCGGCTTCTGGGACGACGCGGCCTCCAGGCAGGGCCTCGAGGGGCTGCCTCCCTACATCACCTACGAGATGGTCGAGGCGGCGCTCGAGTGCCAGGAGGAGTACGGGCACCCGGCGGGCTGCACCATAGCGCAGATCATCCAGGAGTCCGGCCAGGGAGACCGCATGAGCCAGCTCGCAGAGCGCGACCACAACCTCTTCGGCATGAAGTGGTGGTCGGGCTACGCGGGCTGCCCCGAGGTGGCCGGCAAGGCGAACTGGGCCACCAGCGAGGAGTACGTGCCCGGCGAGCACACCCAGATCACGGCGAGCTTCATCCGCTTCACCGGCGACGCCGAGTGCATCCGCTTCCGCAGCAGGGTCTTCCTGCAGGCGCAGCGCTACTCGGGCAACGCCCTCATCCGCGAGGCGATCGAGAGGCACGACTCGGACAAGATGGCCGAGGGGCTCAAGGACGCGGGCTGGGCGACCGACTCGTCCTACGTCGAGTCCCTGAAGTCGATCATGGCGCAATGGGGCCTCTACAGGTTCGACTCCATGACGGTCGAGGACCTGAAGGATACGGCTGCGAGCGGCAACGCGATCGTCGAGGCGGCGTACAGCCAGCTCGGCGTGCCCTACGTGTGGGGAGGCTCGACCCCCGGCAAGGCGCTCGACTGCAGCGGGCTCACGCAGTACTGCTACGCGCAGGCGGGCATCCGCATAAGCCACTACACGGGCTCCCAGTACGAGGAGCTCAGGCGCATACCGCTCTCCGAGGCGAAGCCCGGCGACATCCTCTACCGCTCGGGCCACGTGGCCATCTACATCGGCGACGACAGGTACATACACGAGCCGCGAACGGGCGACGTGTGCCGCATAGCGAGCGGCATCGGCAGCTTCAGCTGCGCGCTCACCGCGAGATAGGAGAAACCAATGCAGGGAAAGTCAAGGGTCATGGCAGCCGTCGCGGCCGGGGCGCTCATCGTGGCGCTCGGCGCGGGCGCGGCGCGCTGCGCCATCGCCCCGCAGGAAAGCCCCCAGGAGCAGGCGCCGCCCGCGACGGCCGGCGCCCCCGAAGGCGCTGCCTCGGAGACCGAGAAGGCGGCATCGGGCACCGAGGCGCTCTGGAACACCACATGGACGGGCACCGACGACCCGACCGCCACGCTGCGGATCGTCGAGGGCGCCATGGTGGAGAGCGCCGGCGGCACCGAGCGAGCCTGGTTCTTCTCGGCCGAGGAGCCCTCCGAGGCCGGCGGCGTGCTCAGCGTGCCCATCGACGTCAAGGGAGCCGGCGACAAGGCGGGAGGCCTGTCCCTCATCCAGGTCTCGGGCGACGGGGACGCCCGCACCCTGGCGTGCGACCTCTTGACGCAGGCGTACGCGCCCCAGAGGGAACGCGACGGCGCGTTCTCCGTGGCCGGCATCGACGGCCGCCTCCCCGAGGCGCTGGGCGCCGACCCAGACGACATCGAGGACATCGTCGCCAGGAAGGCGGCGGAGGCGTCCCCGCAGGCGACGGGAGCCACCTGGGACAAGGAGGTGTGGCTCGACTTCGCCGGGAACGTCGCGTCGACGACCTTCACGCTCGACGACCCCGCCTCGACGGTGGTCACCGTGGTCTCGCGCGGCGGCTCGCTGGAGGCGATGTAGCCATGAGGGCGCTCAAGGCTCAAAGCCGCAGGGCGTTCGCCATCTCCGCCGCGACGGCCTTCGCCCTCTGCGCGCTGCTGCTCGTCCCCGCACAGCCGGCATACGCCGACATCGCCGGGGACGTCAACGAGTGGCTGTGCGGCCTCCTGCGCGACTGCTGCAACTGGATGTTCAAGGCGCAGACGGGCGTGCTCGGGTCGATCGGCGCGAACGGGATCCTCTCGGCCGACTTCGCGCACATGCTCACGAGCTCGAGCGACCTGACCATGCACGACGTCGCCCGCGGCGTGTGGCAGGTGGCCATCCTGCCGATCGGGTGCGGGGTGCTCGGCCTGGTCTTCACCCTGAAGCTCATCGAGATCTCCCAGCGCATGGACGGCAGCCAGAGCCTCCCCGGCGTCAAGGAGGTCGTGTTCCTCCTCGTGTTCTTCGCCGTGTTCCTGTTCCTCATACAGAACAGCTTCGACCTGATGGCGTCGGTCTACGAGGTCTGCGGGCTCGCCATCGACCGAGTCGAGGCGCTCTTCGGCGCCGGAGGCGCGCTCGACCTGCCCGAGGTGTCCGTCGTCACCACCGACGACGACATCCCGTCGCTCATCGCCATGCTCATCGTGAGCCTCATCAGCTGGGTCGTGGTGCTGGCGGCCTACGTCATCGCCCTCGTGGTCTGCTGGGCCCGCGCGCTCCAGCTCTACATCATGGCCGCGTTCGCCCCGATCCCGCTGGCGTTCCTCGGCATGGACGCCACGCGCCAGATAGGCGTCGGCTACCTGAAGAGCTTCGGGGCGGTCTGCATCGCCGGCGTCATCATCCTCGTGCTGCTCATATCGTTCCCGCTCGTGCTCGGCGGGCTCACCGGGGCGAACCCAGGGACGGGCACCCCCGCGGACGCGATAGCCAACGGGCTCACCTACGCACTGCAGTACCTGGCCATGTGCGTGCTGCTCATCCTGGCCCTCGTGAAGAGCGGCTCCTGGGCGCGCGACATCGTGAGCGGCTTCTAGCGAAAAAGAGAGGAAGGGGGCGGTCGCCATGAGATAGGGGCGCCGCGCCGGGGCATGCGCCCCGGCGGAAGAAGACAAGCGCAGATGGACAACGAAAAGGAGGAAAGACATGGAAGAGAGGAAGAACGTGTACCTCTCGCTGCACAAGAGCTTCGTGCGCGAGGGAATCGAGTACACCGACCGCGCGACCGGCGAGGCCAGGACCTTCAACTCGGCGACCCTTCCCAAGGGAACCGTCGTCGACGGCATGGACGTGGGAGGCTACGAGTTCAGCCCCATGTTCGTGAACGAGAGCCGCTTCAAGGGGGCCGACTTCCGAGACATACCGCTGCTCGCGAACCGCGAGGTGTGGCTGAGGAAGACGGTGATGGGACCGGACGGCCAGCCCGAGCTCGACGAAGGCGGCCGCGCGGTCAAGGACACCGTGAAGGTCATGCCGGCGCAGCTCAAGGAAGCCGTCGACGCAGGGCGCTCGCGCTACCTCGCGGAGCGCGCCGAGCGCGCCCGCCAGGCGAGCCGCGCCGCCGAGCACGAGGCGCCCCGCGCACAGCGAAGCGTCGAGAGATAGGGAGGCGGAAAGATGAACGCAGCGAAAGACTGCACCCTGCAGGAAAAGCTCCTCCGATGCGCCATGGCGCTCATCCTGGCCGCGGGAGCGCTGCTTGCCTCCGTGGCGGCCTCGCCCGCCTACGCCGCGCCGAGCACGGTCGACGTGTCCATCGGCGGCAAGATCCCATACGGCGGCTTCGCCACCACGTGGATGAGCGCCGACGGCAACATCGCCTACTGCGCCGAGCCCTCGTCCCCGACGCCCGCGGCGGGCTCCTACTCGACGAGCCCCGTGCCGAGCGGCGACGTGACCGCGGCCATCTGGTACTCGTTCGGCTCTCCCGGCTTCGACGCGTCGATGTTCCCGGGCAGCTGGTACGACGGCGGCGGCTGGGACGACGCCAAGTACGCGGCCGCGAGCCACGTGCTCATCGCCTACGCCTACTCGGGGTCCGAGTCGGCGGCCACGCACGGCACGAGCCCCGAGTTCGCCTCCTGGGCGAAATCCGAGCTGATCGGCGGGACCTTCGCCAAGATGAAGGCGGGCGCCGGCAAGGTCTCCGCCGGGTTCGAGGCGTTCTGCGTCAGGACCGGCGGCGGCTCCCAGACGCTCGTGAGCTTCAGCTGGTCCGCAGGCGGCGTCAAGGTCGCCAAAGAGGACTCCGAGGCGGGCGCCGAGCCCCAGGGCGACGCCTCGCTCGACGGCGCTAGCTTCTCCGTCGTGAACGAGACCGGCCGCTACGTGCTGGTCGGCGGAAAGTATTACGCCGACGGCGAGGCCTGCGCCACGATCAAGACCGCGGCCGAGGGCGGGTCGCACGTCGCCGCGACCGGCGCCGACGCGCTTCCCGCGGGCAATTACCGCATCGTCGAGTCCGGCGCGCCCGAGGGCTACGACGCCAGCGACGCCTCCATCGCGTTCACCGTGAAGGCCGGCGAGGTGCGCGACTTCACGGGCGACCCCGTGACCGACGAGGTCGTCCGCGGCGGCGTGCAGGTGACCAAGTCCGACAAGGAGCTGCAGGCGTCCGAGGCGCTGGCGGGCAACGGCCACGCGGAAGCGCCTGGCGAGCACCCCGGCCTCGATGGGATCGAGTTCACCGTCACAAATAGGTCGGCGCATAAGGTCCTCGTTGACGGCGAGTGGCGCGAGCCGGGCGAGGCCGTGGCCACGCTGACCACCGCATGGAACGACGAGGCCGGCGCCTACACCGCGCAGACCGCGGCCGACGCCCTTCCGTACGGGACCTACGACGTGCGGGAGACGGCGACGAACGGGAGCTACCTGCTGACCGACGGCGAGCCGCGCACCTTCGAGGTCCGCGCCGGCGGCGAAATCGTGAGCGCCTCCGCGGACGGCGCCGCGCTCGAGTTCCGCGACCAGGTGGTGCGCAACGACCTCGAGCTCTCCAAGAAGAGCGAGGACGACAACGGCGGCCTCATGGTCCCGTTCGCCATCGAGAACGAGGCCACCGGCGAGACGCACGTGCTGGTGACTGACCGCAACGGCGACGCGTCGACCGCGAGCAGCTGGAACAGGCACTCGAGGGACACCAACGCCAACGACGCCCTGCTCGGCCATGAGGGAGCGATCGTTGCCGCCGACATGGACCCGAAGGCCGGCATCTGGTTCTCGTTCGGCGAGGACGGCTCCTCGGCGCCGGTCGACGACTCGCTGGCGGCACTGCCGTACGGCGCCTACACCATGACCGAGCTGCGCTGCGAGGCCAACGAGGACCTCGAGCTCATCACCAGGAGCTTCTGGATCGAGCGCGACTCGACGGTGGCCAAGGCCGTGTGGATGGGCCTCGACGACCAGGAGGGCCCGCGCATCTCCACCACCGCAAAGGACGGGGCTGACGGCGACAAGGACGTCTCGGCCGACGCCGAGGCAAAGGTCGTCGACGCGGTGGCCTACGAGGGGCTGAAGGCCGGCGAGGAGTACGAGCTCTCGGCAACCCTCGTCGACAAGGCGACCGGCGAGCCCGTGGCCGACGCCTCGGACAGGCCCGTGGAGGCCAAGGCCGAGTTCGCCCCCGCGCTCTCGACGGGCAGCCAGGACGTCGAGATCGCCTTCGACGCGAGCCTGCTCGGCGGCCGTGACCTGGTCGTGTTCGAGAGCCTGCGCAAGGAAGGAGCCGAGGTGGCGTCGCACGCGGACCTCTCCGACGAGGGCCAGACCGTCCACGTCGCCGTCGAGGTGGGCACCCAGGCGGCTGACGCCGCCGACGGCGACCAGGTCATCGAGGCCGGCAAGGCCAAGGTCGTCGACACGGTGGCCTACAAGGGCCTCGTCCCCGGCGAGACCTACATCGCCGTGGGCACGCTCATGGACAAGGGCACCGGAGAGCCGTTCCTCGACAAGGACGGCAACGAGGTGACCGCGCGCACGCCCTTCGAGCCCGAGGCGCCCTCCGGCACCGTCGAGGTGACCTTCGAGTTCGACACCGAGGGCCTGGCCGAGGGAGACGAGCTCGTGGTCTTCGAGAAGGTCCTGGACTCCGCCGGCAACGTCGTGGCGGCCCACGAGGACATCGACTCTGCCGAGCAGAGCGTCGTCGTGGACAACCCCGACACGCCCGAGGTGCCCGAGGAGCCCTACGCCAAGACCGGGGCCGACGCCCCCGACGGCACCGGCTACGCAGTGGCCGCCGGCATCGCGCTGGCAGCGGCTGCGGGCGCGGGCGGAGCGCTCGCGTACCGCAAGCGCAAGGCGGCCCCGAGCAAGGACGAGGCAGCCGAAGAGCCTGTTGAAAAGCCGGAAGAATAGCGGCGCCGCATTGACACCGAACCAGAGGCCCTGGGCGCTTGCCCGGGGCCTCCCCTGCGAACGGGGGAGGACATGAACAAGGGAAAAGTCGCCGTCAGTCTTGCCGTCATCGTAGCGTTGCTGGCGCTAGCGGCGCTCGCCGTCCTGCCGCAGCCCGAGAAGAACCCGTACAGGGTGCACGAGGTGCCTGCTGCGGAAGAGGACGCGGCAATGGAGGTGAAAGAGACGGGAGGCGGAATCGACTGGGAGGCCCTTCCCGCCTCCGTCGTCGCATGGGTGCGAGTGCCGGGCACGACCGTCGACTACCCGATCATGCGAGGCGAGCCAGAATCGCCCGACTTCTACCTCACGCACGACGTCGGCGGCGAAAGATCCGCGTGGGGCGCTCCCTACATCGACGCCGGGTGCGCGCAGGGCGCCGAGAGCCCGCTCGTCATCGTCTATGGGCACCACATGTCCGACGGCACCATGTTCGCGCCGCTCGCGCAGTACTCGTCGCGCGACTTCGCCAAGGGGCACCGCACCATCCGGGTCTACACCCGCGAGAAGGCGATCGAGCTCGAGATCTTCGCGGTTGACGTGGTCGACGCGAGCTCAGAGGGCAAGCGGACCGACTTCGCCGACGCTGCGGAGCTCGACGCCTACCTCGGGGACAAATTGTCCCGGTGCGAGGTCGTCCTGGAAGAGCCGGCGGACGTCTCGCAAGCCTGGGCCTTCGTGACGTGCAGCTACCAGACGAGCAACTCGCGCACCGTGGTCTACGCGAAGGAGGTGGAAGGATGGGATTCGCGCCATTCGGAATAGGGCTCCTCATGGGGCTCCTCACGCTCATAGCCTACGCATGCTGCGCAGCCGGCGGCGACGACCGGGACTAACCGCCGAAATCCGAAACCGCAACCGAGCAGATCGATCAAGCCCCTCGCCCCGATGGTCGGGACGAGGGGCCTGCGCATGATGGGATAATCTAAGGGCATGGATAGAAAGGGAGGCTGGGCATGACGATCATCGACTGGGAGGCGGCACGCCGCCGAGACGGATACGGGCTCGGACCCGCCGACGCCATCCCGGAATGCGACCGGAACGGCTCCTCGCCGAAGGCCCTGGCGGCCTGGAGCGCCATGAACGACGGGGAGAAGCGGGTCCTGCTCAACAACGCCTGGTGCCGCGACTGCCGCGACGCCAACGCATCGTTCGCTCCCGGCTACACGCTTCGCGCCGACGAGTTCGGAATCGTGATCGAGGGCGAATGCGCGAAATGCGGCTGCGCCATCGCCCGGTGCAGCTACTAGGCGCCATCCCCGCACATTGCGTTTCCGCGGCGCAACGGCGTTGAGCGCAGAGGATCGCAAAGAAGCAATCGCATAAAGGCAAAGAGGCGGGCAATCGCCCGCCTCTTCCTACATCACCCACTTGAACACGGCGCGGAACAGCCAGATGAAAAAGCCCAGCGTGACCTTTAGCGCCGCCATGAGGAACCTACCAAGCCTCTTCATCGACGTCACCCCAATCTTCCTTTACCTTGCGGGCGCCATCCTCGGCACCCTCTTCCTTCTCTTGCACGAGCATCTTCGCCAGCTCATCCGGCACGCCCGGGACCTCCGCCCTCCCCAGCGCGCGCTGCAGGTCCCTTATCTGCGATTTCAGCGGTTTTGAGGGAGGGCCCACGTGCTCGCGGTAGCAAGCGGAAATCGCAGCAGCGTCGCACAGGTAGCCCCGCACCCGAGCGAACGCCTCGTCGCCGTCGAGCAGGACGCGGCGTGCGCGCCCGAGCTCGGCCTCCGAGGCCAGCATGAAGCGCCACCCGCGGGACCTGCGCGCAGCCGGGATGCCGTCCGCGGGCGCGTCGGCGCGCCAATCGTCGCGCACCTGGTGCCAGTTCGCCGTGAGCCAGAGCCCCTTCTCGGGCTCTTCCCTCATCTCGAACTCGAACTCCGTGAGCATGTTCGCGCCGGAGAACGGCGACCCCTCCGTAAACGAGAGCGTGTCGAACAGCGTCGTCCTGCCGCCCTCGTACTCTATCCTCACCATCATCTCCGGCCCCTCTCCCTGCGGTGCTCCTGCTGGGCCCGCTGCCGCTCGGCGGCGAGGATTCGCCGCTGCTCGTCCTCGCGGCGGCCGTCGCGCGAGTTTCCCTCGGCAGCACCGCGCCTGCGATCGTCCCCGTAGCGGGTCTTGAGCGGCATGAGCCCGTTCTCGGCCATGTAGGCGCGCGCAGCCTCGAGGCGGCGGTACCCCTCGCCGCCCGCCTGGCCGCGCCGCTCGAGCGTCGCCATCCTGAGCCCGAACTCCTCGATGGACTCGACGTCGAACTTCGCGCAGGTCTCGAGCGCCGAGGAGAGCCTGCTCAGCTCCGTGAGGTCGTTGAGCTCAAGGGCGCGCTCGGCGGCCTCGCGGATGCGCGCGGCGCTCGCGTCCGTGGGGCGGTAGGCGCCCTCGCGATCGAAGCGCCGGCGCAGCATCTCCTTGCCGTAGACGAACCCCAGGCGCTCGCCGCTGACCTTCTTGGACGGCTCCTCTGCCAGGCTGAACACCCAGTCGTCCCGCCACGCCTTGGCCGAGTTGTCGGCGACGTGCACGCCCAGGGCGTCGAGGATGCCGAGGAACTCCGCCTCGTCGCGCGCTGTGGTCTTGGCGAGCGCGACGCGGGCGCGGATGTCGCCGACCCACGAGTAGCCGCCCGAGCGCATGATCTCCTTCTCGGCCCGGCCCAGGTAGACGTTCCTGCGGCTCCTGGGCCCGCCCGCGCCGACATGCCCGCGCGCCCTCGAGGGAGATTCGGGCGCCCGGTCGTTGGAGAGACCCGACAGCCCGCGCTCGCGGGCCATGTCCTGCAGGTCGCGGTTGAGGTCCTCGGGGTGCTGGGTCTGCATGCGGTAGCCGGTGCGGAGGTTCGCGTTGTTCACGACGATGTGCGCGTGCGGTATGCCGCGGGCGTTGTCGTCGTGGTAGACGATGGCGATCTCGTGGTCGCCGAAGTGCTTGAGCGCCCACGAGCACGCGAGCTCGCGCAGCGCGGCCAGGTCGATGTCGTCGCCGGGGTCCGGCGAGAGCACGAAGTGCTTGAACGTGCGCGCGGGCTTGCCCCTCCAGGGTGCGTCCGTGCCGAAGGCGGCGCGAGTGGCGTCCATCTCGGCGTCCCAGGCGCAGGCCTCCTTGGCGTCTTCCCCCAGCGCGCCGGCGTCGCGCTCGTCGTAGCTCAGGTTGAACAGGTCGCGCGCGAGGGCGCGGCCTCCCTTCTCGAGGTAGCGGCGGATGCCTCCGGTCGAGCCGTGGCCGCTTATCGGCTTCAGGATCGGCATGGCGTGCCCTCCACGAGCGAGTCGGCGCCGATGCGCCCGAGCTCCGCCGCCATCTCGCGGGCCGCGGCGTTCACGTCGGCTAGCTCGCGCTCGATCGTCGGGACGCTCTCCGCGACGAGGTCGCGGTCGACGTGCCCGTGGCGCGCGTGGAAGTTGATGAGGTTCATCGCGTGCACGGCCTGGTTGTAGTGGTAGCCCCACTTCGTGAGCTCCCGCGACATCGCCCACAGGGCCCTGCGGTCCACGAGTATGCGGTGCTCGTCTCCCGCGTTGGCCTCCGTCGGCAGCGGTATGCGCACGAGGTAGCGCAGGTACTCCGACTTGCTGAGGCCGGCGCGCTCGCACCGCTCGCAGAGCGCGTCGTAGTCGCCTCCCTCCATGCGGAACGTGACGCGGCGCTCCTTGCCCTTGGCGGCGCCGGCTTCCTCTTCCATGGCGGATTCCTTTCCTCGGGCCCGCCGTGCGGCGGGCGCGTCTCTCTAGGGGCGCGGGGGATCCCCCGCAGGCGGCGGCCCGGCTCGGGCGCCGCCTCTGGGACCGGGCCTCGCGAAAGCGGGCTCCCCAACGGCCCGCGGCATGACGGGTCCGAGGCCGCCCGGTCCCCAAGTGCTATGGACGCCCGACGCAATGTCGGACGCCATAGGCTACTTGCTGGATTTCGGGCCTGAGGCCCTCCTGCGGCGCTTTCGGGCATCGGTGCCCGCATCCGCGTAGGGCGCCGTCATGAGCGCCATCTCCCGCAGCAGCGAGAGGTCGGCCGCGCTCGGGCTCTCGGGCGGGCTCTCGAGGAAGTCGGCGACGAGCCTCGCGGCCTTCGCGATGCGCCCGTCGGGACCGGCCTGCATCTTGCCCTCGCTCCTCACGTAGTCGGAGAGCTCCCGCTTGGTGCGCCGCCAGGGCTCCATGACGGCGTGCATCTCCGCCTGGCGCTCCTTCGTCATGCCCGCGAGAGCGCGCACCGCCTCGGCGCTGAGGTTGCCGCGGTCGGCCTCGGCGGCCCACTCGGGCGAGAGGTCCTCGGCGATCCGGCGGGCCAGCCTCTCCTCGCGCGCGATGGTCTTGCCGGAGACCTTGCGGCCCGTCTGCCGCTCGATGATGGCGGCCTTCACGTCGTCGACGCGCATGCCGGAAAGCGAGGGGTCCTCGGAGCGCAGGCGCACGGCGTCGCCCCTGAGCGCCTCGGTCGCGGCGGCGCGCTCGGTCACGGTGAGCGCGCGGGTGAAGTAGTTCGCGGCGTGGAGCAGCGTCACCGCCCGCTCGTCGTCGATGCCCTCTATCACGCGGCAGGGCATCCTCTCGTAGGCGGGGTCGTCCTTCGCGAGCAGCGCGTAGGCGGCCTTGCGCCGGTGCCCGGAGACCATCTGCCACGAGCCGTCGCCGACCTTGCGCACGAGCGGCAGGTCGGTGAGGCCGTCCTGGCGTATGGACTCGGCGAGCTCGGCTATGCCGGCCGGGTCCATGGAGTAGGCGGCGTTCGCCGGGTGGTCGGCGATGTCGGCCACCGCGATCTCGGAAACCGGGTAGCGCCCGCGGGTGCGCGACGCGCCGTCGAGCAGCCCCGTGATGGTGAAGCCCGCGGCCACCTGGCTAGGCGAGCTCACGGGACACCTCGTCTGCGAGGGCCTCGTAGTCGCGCGCGGGGCGGCTCCCCGGCTCGAAGGCTGCCACCGGCTTCCACTGCCAGCTGCCCTCGCAGACCTTGCTGCTCGCGTGGATGACCGTCTCGAACTGCTCGCCCGGGAAGAACCCGTCGAGCACGGCCGCGCCCGTGGCCTCGGCGTTGGTCATGCGGCCCGGCACGCAGGTGCGCAGTATCTTCCAGCGGGGCGTGGGCATGCGCAGCGCGTCGGCGATGGAGCGCGTCGCCTCGACGGTGAGCGCCGTGCCGCGCATCACGGTGGAGTCGAGCTTCACGGGGATGACGACCATGCCGCCCTCCGCGGCGGCGAGGTAGGCGTTGAAGGCGAGCCTGCGCATCACGGGGCTGCAGTCGATGAGGCAAGCGTCGTAGGAGCCCGAGGCGTCGTCGAGGGCGAACTTGAGGCGCTGCTCGCGCAGGAGCATCTCGTTCTGGTCGACGAGGTCGATGGTCGAGGCCACCACGTCGAGGTTCTCTGCCGCCGCGTAGGCGACCTCCTCCACGGGCGCGCCGCCGTAGAGCAGCTCGACCGAGGTGCGCCGCTCGGAGGCGGCCCGGTCGTAGAGGCCGAAGAAGTCGGTGGCAGACGCCTGCGGGTCGAGGTCGACGAGCAGGGTCCGAAGTCCCCGGGCGGCGAAGATGGCCGCCAGGTTCACGGCGGTCGTCGTCTTGCCGACGCCGCCCTTGTAGTTGGAAATGGCTATCGTGCGCATGGGTCGCGTCCTCTCTAGCGTGGGGCGCGCCTCGCCGCATCCGGTCCGGCGCGCCCCGAGTCTCGGAGCGTCGGGACAAAACCGTACGGATTTGTCCGACAAGCGGAGTGTACCACGAAAACGTACGGATATGTACGCTTTCGTGGTACAGGGGCCGGATTCGGGGGAAAACCCGGCCCCGGGAGCCCGGGGCCGGGCGCGCCGCCTAGGAGAGCGGCTCCATCTCGCCGAAGCAGTTGACGTGGTGGCGCAGGAGCGCTCGGTTCTCCTTGACGACCATCATCGCCACCTCGTCGAAGCGGACCGGCGTGTCGGCGTAGCCGTCGCCGTTGCCGGCGAGCCATGCCGCCGCCAGCGCCTCGCGCAGCCCGCGCGCCCTGTGGGCCTCGGGGAAGCCGTCCGTCCCGATGCGGACCGTGGCGTCGACGAAGACCAGGGTCCCGTCCTCGTCCACCGCCACGAGGTCGATCCCGCCGATGCCCTCGGGCCCCTGCCAGGCCTCGTCGACGATCTCGTAGCCCTTGCGCTCGAGGAAGGCCCTGACCGCGCCCATCGCCTTTTCCCTCATGTCGTTCATGTCTTGCTCCTTAGACTCTGAGGCCCGCCCCTGTGGCGCGCCTTGCGCCGCGCGAGTCGCATGCAGCGCGGGCGTGCCGGCAAGGGAGGAAGCGAAGTCAGGCGTGGAAACAGAAGTATCACGACGGCAGTTTTTCGCGTTGTTCGCGCGCGCAGCGCATGGGGCGAAGAACCCGAAAAAGTGTCGCGGCCCTTGCAGGCCGCCCGCCGGCGTGCGACCCTGCGCGTCCAAGGAGCGCCGGGGCAGGTTTCGGATCAAAGGGGCGCAGGCTTGCGGCATGGAACCGGGCATGGGCGCAGGGGCTTCCGGACATGGGATGCGGCAAGTCGGCGGCTGCAGGGGCTCTTGTGGGGGTTGGTGGTGATATCGCGGCGGGGACGGCGTCGCGACCTCAGGTTGCAGTGTCGCAGCATGAATCGGGACGGACGGCTTTCCCGTGCCGCTTGTGGCGGATATGCGCACGGGATCGCTGGCGGCGAGATGGTTCTCCGCATGGAACGGCTACGATGCTGCGCGACATGTCCGTTGAGAGAAGGAGACTAGCCGATGTTGGGTTATGAAGAGAAGTTGGAGCGCCTCGAGCTGCTCGATGCCGTGTGCGATGCAGGAAGGCTGGTGCAGGGCCTGGACCAGCTGCTCGAGTCCCTGGCGCATGCCGACCAGCTGGACCCGCTCGACGTAGAGGGGGTCCTGGCCTTGAGGTCGATAAGCCAGAGGTGCGCCGAACGCATCGGCGACGCCGCACGCATCCTGGAGGCGCAGAACGAGGTTCTTTACGTCGAGGAGCGGACTAGATTCAAACCTCACGAAAACATCTGCCACGAGAGCTAGAACGCCTGACAAATGAGGGCCTATTGACATCACGAGACATTCCGTACTCTAGTTTTACACCACGGGGAGCTTCGCAAACGATAGAGGGGTCAAGATGGAGATCTCGGCCCCTCTCTTTATCAAACAGCGCAGTTAATGACTTCCCATCTTCTACGGTGACCCATCGACCATACGGTCCATCTTCAGTCGCAGGGATTCTATCCAGTTCACCAAAAAAATGGCTGATGATAAAATAATGCCCGTTAATCATAGTCAACGACATGGCGAAGCTACCTAAGGTATCAGCATGAAGCACGCTTGCATAGAGTACGACTCATCGCGAATCAATGAAGACTGGTTCGAGCAGGTTGTCGTCGAACATCTCGTCGACAACCTCGGATACGACCATCTTTATGGGCCGGACGTCCGCCGCTCCTCAGATGACTACCGCGATGTGTTCCTGCCCGACGTATTGCCCGACGCTCTGGCGCGAATCAACAAGGGGCTCCCCTCCGCTGCGATCGATGAGGCCATCCTCAAGATTTCGAACGTCGAGGGCGGCACCTTGGAACAGCGCAACGAGACCTTCAACGACTATCTCCAGTCGGGCGTCGAGGTGCGCTACTTCGACGGCGAGCAGGACCGGGACGAGATCGTTCGCCTGCTCGACTTCGACGATCCCGGCAACAACGACTTCCATGTCGTGAACCAGTGGACGTTCGTCGAGTACTCCGAGAAGCGTCCTGATGTCATCGTGTTCGTCAACGGCATGCCGCTCGTCGTGTTCGAGCTCAAGTCGCCCTCTCGCGAGGAGACGGATGCCTCTGACGCCTACAAGCAGCTCCGCCAGTACATGCGCCAGATCCCCAGCATGTTCGTCCCCAACGTCTTCTGCGTCATGAGCGACATGTCCGAGACGCGGGTGGGCACCATCACGGCGGACGAGGACCGCTTCGTGGCCTGGAAATCCGTGGATGGGGATTACTCCGAGACCAAGGCCGCGACGTGGAAGACGATGCTCGACGGCATGCTCCCCAAGGAGCGGCTGCTCGACATCGTCCGCAACTTCGTGTGCTTCAACGACTCCAACGACAGGATCGTCAAGATCCTCGCCGCCTACCACCAGTACTTCGGCGTGCGCAAGGCCATCGAGCGAGCCACGAAGGCCGTCGAGGGCGACGGCAAGATCGGCGTGTTCTGGCACACACAGGGTTCCGGCAAGTCCCTCTCCATGGTCTTCTTCGCGCACCTGCTCCAGAGCAGGCTCGACAGTCCGACCATCGTGGTCATCACGGACCGCAACGACTTAGACGACCAGCTCTACGGCCAGTTCGGGCGCTGTTCCGCGTTCCTCCGCCAGACACCGGTCCAGGCGGAGAGCCGCAAGGACCTCAAGGACCTGCTTGAGGGGCGCGAGGCGAACGGCATCATCTTCACCACCATGCAGAAGTTCACCGACGGCGATGAGCCCCTGTGCGACCGCAGCAACGTCGTGGTTATGGTCGACGAGGCCCATCGCGGCCAGTACGGCCTCACCGAGAGGATGGACGCCTCCGGCAAGGTCAGCGTGGGCGCGGCCCGCGTGGTGCGCAAGGCGCTGCCCAACGCCTCCTACATCGGTTTCACCGGTACGCCCATCGCGCTGGAGGACCGTAACACCAGGGAGATATTCGGCGACTACATCGACGTCTATGACATGACACAGTCGGTCGAGGACGAGTCGACGAAGCCCGTTTACTACGAGAGCCGCGTGATGGCGCTCCGCCTCGACGAGAACGCGCTCGGGCGCATCGATGACGCGTACCGTGAGTTCGCCGATCAGGCCGACGAGGCGACCGTGCAAAAGTCCAAGCGCGACCTGGGCGGGCTGGACGCAATCTTTGATACTCCGGAGACCATCGACGCTCTGTGCGGGGACATCGTCGAGCACTACGAGGAGAACCGCGCTGACGTACTTGCGGGCAAGGCGCTCATCGTGGCGTACAGCCGTCCCATCGCGATGAAGATTTACAAGCGAATCATGGAGCTGCGCCCCGGCTGGAAGGACAAAGTCGGCGTCGTGATGACGATGTCCAACCAGGACCCCGAGGAGTGGTTCGAGGTTTGCGGCGGCTCCAAGCACAAGAAGGACATGGAGCAGCGCTTCAAGAACGACGACGACCCGCTCAAGATCGCCATCGTCGTGGACATGTGGCTCACGGGCTTCGACGTGCCGAGCCTGTCCACCATGTACGTCTTTAAGCCCATGAAGGGCTACAACCTCATGCAGGCTATAGCTCGTGTGAACCGCGTCTGCCGGGGCAAGGAGGGCGGCCTGGTCGTCGACTACATTGGCATCGCCCGTGCCCTCAAACAGGCCATGAAGGACTATACCAACCGCGACCAGTCAAACTACGGCAACATGGACGTCGCTGCGACGGCATACCCAAAGTTCCTGGAGAAGCTCGACGTGTGCCGCGACCTCATGTACGGCTTCGACTACCGCAAGCTCATCTTCACGAACAAGAAGGCCGAGCTCGCGAGCGCCATCGCGGAGGGGGTCGACTGGCTGCTCGAGCCCAAGCGGCAGGACGACGCGGAGGGGTTCCTCAAGCAGTGCCAGCTCATGAACCAGGCCCTCAGCCTGTGCAAGAGCCTAGTCTCGCACGAGGACCAGCACGAGGCGGCGTACCTCTCGGTCCTGCGCGTCCAGGTGCTTAGGCTCACGGGACGCAAGTCCGGGGGCTCGGGAGGCATGACCTATGCGGAGTTCAACAAGCAGGTGACCGAGATCCTGCAGCAGACCGTCCATGCGGACGGGGTCCTCAACCTCTTCGACAGCCAGGATGTCGAAATCTCCCTCTTCGATGAGTCGTTCCTCGCCGAGGTCGCCAGCATGAAGGAGAAGAACGTCGCCGTCGAGAGCCTGAAACGCCTCATCAAGGAGCGCGTGCGGGCCTACCAGCGCACGAGCGTGGTCAAGGCGCAAAAGTTCAGCGACATGCTCCAGGGCACGCTCAACTCCTACCTCAACGGCATGCTCACCAACGCCGAGGTCATCGAGGAGCTCGTCAAGATGGCCAAGGACATGATGAGGGACAGGACTGATGCCGAGAAGCTCGGGCTGAACGACGAGGAGATGGCCTTTTACGACGCCATAACCAAGCCCGAGGCGGTCAAGGACTTCTACGACAACGACCAGCTCGTGTCCATCACGCGGGAGCTCACCGAGACCCTGCAGAGGAGCGCCACGATAGATTGGCAGAAGAAGGAGAGCGCCCGGGCGGGCATGCGCCGCGCGATCAAGCGCCTCCTGCGCAAGTACAAGTACCCGCCCGAGGGCGTCGACGACGCCATGGAGACGGTCATGGAGCAGTGCGAGCTCTGGGCCGACACGAAGGTCCACGAATAGGAGCCGAAAATGGCACGCAAGAAGAAGGACAACACCGCCGAGATCGGCTTCGAGCAGCAGATTTGGAGCGCCGCCGACAAGCTGCGCGGCAACATCGATGCCTCCGAGTACAAGAACGTCGTGCTTGGGCTCATCTTTCTCAAGTACATCTCCGACAAGTTCGACCAACGCCACCAGGAGCTTGTCGACGAGGGGGAGGGCTTCGAGGAGGATCGCGACGAGTATACGGCGGAGAACATCTTCTTCGTGCCGGAGACCGCCCGCTGGAAGACCATCGCTGCCGCCGCGCACACCCCCGAGGTGGGCAAGGTCATCGACGAGGCCATGCGCCAGATCGAGGCGGAGAACGACAAGCTCAAGAACATCCTCCCCAAGAACTTCGCCCGCCAGGAGCTGGACAAGCGCCGCCTGGGCGAGGTCGTGGACCTCTTCACCAACGTGCAGATGGCGGAGAAGGGCGACACGCGCGACATCCTGGGACGCACCTACGAGTATTGCCTCTCCAAGTTCGCAGAGGCAGAGGGCAAGAACGCGGGCGAGTTCTACACGCCCGCATGTATCGTGAAGACGCTCGTCGAGGTCATCGAGCCCTACCACGGACGCGTCTACGATCCCTGCTGCGGCTCGGGCGGCATGTTCGTTCAGTCGGCCGAATTCGTGAAGCGCCACCAGGGCAACATCGACGACCTGTCGATCTACGGCCAGGAGAGCAACCCCACCACGTGGAAGATGGCGACCATGAACCTCGCTATCAGAGGCATCGACGCGGACCTGGGCAAGCGGAACGCCGACACGTTCTTCAACGACCTGCACCGCACGGAGAAGTTCGACTTCATCCTCGCCAACCCGCCCTTCAACCTCTCTGACTGGGGCGGCGACAAGCTCAAGGAGGACCCGCGCTGGGAGTATGGCGTTCCGCCCGAGGGCAACGCGAACTTCGCTTGGGTCCAGCACATGGTGCACCACCTCAACCGTACCGGCCGCATGGGCATGGTGCTCGCCAACGGTTCGCTCTCCAGCCAGACGAACAACGAAGGCGAGATCAGGGCGCGGCTCATCGAGGCAGACCTTATCGAGGGCATCATTGCCATGCCCGACAAGCTTTTCTACAGCACGGGTATCCCGGTGAGCCTGTGGATCATCACCAAGAAAAAGGCCCAGCCCGGAAAGACTCTGTTCATCGACGCCCGCAACATGGGCACCATGGTGTCGCGCAAGCTTCGCGAGTTCACCGAGGAGGACATCGCCAAGGTCGCCGGGGCGTTCGACGCGTTCCGCGAGGGAACGCTAGAAGAGGAAAAGGGCTTCTCCGCCATTGCCTCCATCGAGGATATCAAGGAGCAGGACTACATCATCACGCCCGGTCGCTACGTTGGCATCCCCGACGCCGAGGACGACGGCGAACCCTTCGAGGAGAAGATGTCACGGCTGACCGGTGAGATCGCCAAGTGCTTCGAAGAGTCCAACCGTCTGCAGGAGCAGATCAAGAAGAATCTGGAGGCGATCGGATATGAGCTTTAAGTGTTCAACGCTTGGAGAGCTCAGTATCGGCGGAGGCAAGTATGGCATCTCCGCCCCGGCAGTCGAGTTTGACCGCAATCTACCTGCTTATCTTCGTATAACTGATATCAATGACGACGGGTCCCTCAACCTGACCGGCAGAAAATCCGTTGCTGATCCTCTCGCTTTTGACTACATGCTTCAAGAGGGCGATATCGTTTTTGCTCGGACAGGCAACAGTACTGGCCGAAACTACTACTATGACATGAGGGATGGCGACTTTGCCTTTGCCGGCTTCCTTATCAAGTTCTCACTTGATAAGGAAAAGGTTAATCCACGGTTCATCAAGTACTATGTTCAGTCGAAGCCATATTGGGATTGGGTGTCTTCGTTCAATACGGGCAGCACTAGAGGCAACATCAACGCAAAAACATACGCACAGATGCCTGTGCCTTTGCCGGATCGAGATGTTCAAGATGCAATAGTCTGTCTCTGTGACTCGCTTTCCAATAAGATTCGCATTAACAATCGCCTAAATGATTATTTATCCGAGATGGCCATGGCGCTTTTTAGTAGAGAGTGCCCGCAGTCAAACGAGCCTAATGCGATACTGTCAGACATCGCACAAATCACCATGGGTCAGTCTCCGTCCGGGTCTTCGTACAACGAAAGCGGGAATGGCGAGGTCTTTTACCAGGGTCGTGCCGAGTTCGGAGCCTTTTTTCCACATAGGCGCCTATTTACCACGGAGCCAAAGCGTATGGCGCAGGAAGGCGATACGCTCATGAGCGTTCGCGCGCCTGTTGGCGATTTGAACATCGCAAATGAGAACTGTTGCATCGGCAGAGGCCTTGCGGCAATCCATTCAGAGGGCAATCAGAGCTTCGTCCACTATCTCGTTCGTGCTCAAGGAAGGGCCCTCGACACATTCAATGGTGACGGCACCGTGTTTGGGTCAATCAATGGAAAGGCTCTTAAGGAGCTCTCGGTTTTTCTTCCCGGCAATGATGTAATATCCCGCCTCGAATCCCAGTTAAAGCCTATCGATGCGTTGATTCGTCGTAATGACGATGAGATACAAGCTTTGGGACGAATGCGCGACACCTTGTTACCAAGGTTGTTGTCCAGCGAAATCGACGTCTCGAAGGTCGAGCTGCCTACGCCGCCAAATAATCATTTGTGTGCTGGTTGATGCGAATTAGCTCACGAATGGGATTGAGCGCCGCCGTAAGGCGGCGCTGCTCGGTCGCCGATTGCCGTCGCACCTTATAGCGCATAATGGCGTCCTTGTCTCCACGCGGCATCTTTGTCCCTTTTGATGACGCAACCATATACGCGAAGAATGCATCGTCGCTTAATAGCCAGTAGAGATAGTCTGAATCGCAGCCATGAGGATCGAACACAAGAACATCCGCTGAGCAGCATCCATCATATTCTGCTTGCCATATCTTTTTGAAGTACGGGCGAATATTCGAGACAAGCGTATCGCCCTTGCGAAATAGGCGTGCTTTGCTTACCGAAGGTGCTGCCTCGTTGGTGATGACGCCTTTTTTGTTTGGCCGCATTGACTCGGTCGAGACATACGGAAGCTGATCGATTGGCGCGCTCTCCGTTCGATAACGACAGATTGTTCCGAGTGTGCATTCGCTCATTCCAGATACTTCCTATGTGAGGCCTTCACGTTGCTTTGGTTTACCATGGCGTAGTGCATGGTGGTGTCTATTCTCGCATGGCCGAGAAGTTTTTGCACCTGCTCGATAGGCATACCCTTGTCAATGGCGTGCGTTGCGAGCGTTCGCCGGAACTTGTGCGGATGTACCCCATCGATTCTCGATCGCTTGCCGAGACTCCGTAGGCGCGACTCTACGCCGCCGATGCTCATCCGTTGCCCGCCTCCTCTCAGAGCCACGAAAAGGGCGGGGCTGTCGTCATTCCTGGAGCGTAGGTATTCCGTAAGATGCAACTTGGTCCGCGCGTCGAAGTAGACAGGGCGTTGCTTGTTACCCTTGCCGGTGACCACGCATTCCCGTTCTTGCAGATTGACGTCTGAGATATTGAGGCCGACAAGCTCTCCGACGCGCATGCCGGTGGATGCAAGCATGTCGACGATGGCGAGGTCACGCAGGGACGGGCAGTTGTCCCTAAGGGTCTCCAGGTCTTCATCACTTAGAACCTCTTTTGCGGGTGTTGCCGTTTTGATCCTGCGGATTCGTCGGACGGGGCTCTTGACGATGTAATCCTCGTCTTCGAGCCACGAAAAGAAGCTGGACATGATGCGTCGAATGTTATCGATGGTCACCTTGCCCGCGCTACGATTCGATTCGTAGTCGCTGAGGTATTTGCGCAGATCGTCGCTGCAGATTTGAGTATACGGTTGCCCGATTGAGCTGTCCATGTGCTCGAGGGTGCTTTCGTAGTACGCGATTGTTCTCGGAGAGCACCCCTCGACTTCCTTGGCGGTAAGGAAGAGACCGAGCAGACTCGAGTTGCTGGGCACGCTGCTTTCGGCATGGCTGTACAGAGTGCTTTCGAGCACTGTTTTTAATTGCTTTAACTGCAGATAGTCTAGAACCGGCTGCATCTGGGCTAAGACCATATTGATCATCGCTTCCATCGGGGGCTCCTTTCCTCCTGGTTCGATGGAAACAATTCTGAAGTGCAGGCCTACGTTCCGGTAAATGATTATTTAGAGCAATTGGTAGACATGCTTTTCGCAAACGCCTTGGCAGCTGGTACGAATGATTGGCAGGAAGCCTCGTTGCTCGACATTGCCAACTATAAAAACGGCCTGGCAATGCAAAAGTTCCGCCCTGTAGACGATGATCCTGGGCTGCCCGTGCTCAAGATACGCGAGCTTGGGCAGGGGTATTGCGGAGCTGATGCGGAAAGGTGCCGCAGCGACATCGACGAATCCGTGACCATTCATGATGGCGACCTCGTTTTCTCGTGGTCCGGCACGCTCCTTCTGGACTTTTGGGCTGGCGGCACCGTCGGTCTCAACCAGCATTTGTTCAAGGTGACTTCGCAGAACTATCCGAGCTGGCTCTACTACATGTGGACGAAGCACCACATGAATCGATTCACTGCAATGGCCAAGGATCGCGCCACCACGATGGGGCACATAAAGAGGAGCGCGCTGCAGGAGGCCGAGGTGCTTATTCCCCCTCATGAGAAAATGGGCGAAATGACTGAACAGATGCAACCCATAATCGACCAAATCGTCCAACTGAAGATTGAGTCGAGGTCGCTGGTTCAAGTGCGCGATGCTCTGCTTCCGAAGCTTATGTCAGGCGAAGTTGATACCAATGATGTCGTACAATCGCAAGCATGAACGAGAAGCGGCGCAAAATAAGACGGGATGATGTACTTCCTTCCCATATGAAGCTTGACATATGGGAAGTGTATGCACGGTTAATCCTCCAGCTCATTGACCCGGGTGCATATAGCGGTCTTCAGCATGGCGATAAACCGGATCTATTCGACGCTGAAACGAGCATCGGCGTCGAAGTCACCCAGGCGATTTCCAGCAACAACCAGGAAGCTGATGCGCTATATGCCAAGTTGCGCTCTACGAAAGACGAGAAATTGCGAGAGAAACTGACCGAGAGAATAGAGCAGGTTGGTGCACAGGTGTTCGAATGGGGGCTATTTGGACCCAAGGGCACAGACAGCTTCGACCTGGTCATGGACGCTTTTTGCACCAAGTTGACCAAACTCAACAACGGCGGCTACAAAGCCTTTGAGCATAACCATCTTTTGATCAGGTCTGACATACTCGCCGACGCTATGATGCTCGGAGAAGCTCTGACCCTATTTTCTGAACGCAATGACAAGGCAGTTAAATTCGAGCGCGTCATAGTAACGGTTCCAGGTCATAACTACGACTTCGATTTGATCAGAAATATGGTTCATGATAAGACTTTTGGCTCAATGGACCAATACAGAATTGCGGAGCAAGCCAGGCAGATCGTCATTGATGCTGACAACTCAAGCCGCTAAATAATCATTTGCGTGTACAGTTACTCCACTTTGCGGAAGTCGAGAATTGGACGATAGAAGATGTTTTTGCGGAGGCATTCGACTTCGTTCATATCGGGGTGGTCTTCAAGAAAACGTGTAACGCCTCGCGTCATCGACTCGAAGAATTTGCGGATATCGAGGTCAAGGCGATACGTTGAAGATTGCCTTCCCTCCCCAAAGGTTACGTTTTCGCCTGATTCCGGGGGCACCGTGAACATGGCACCTGAGGTCGTTTGTTCGACATGGTCGCAACGGCCCGGGCCGTCAAAGAGGCGGAACTGGATTGTAGCGAAGGGCGTCTTGCCTCTCTCCATATGTGGCGCGTTAACTGCCTCGTGCAGGTAGACGCAGCGCAGCTGGTAGCAATCTGATCCGTTGAAATACGCCGCCCTAGGCTTCGGCTCTCCGGCAGCATCCCAGAAGGCAGCCTCCTCCGGTGACTCAACGTAATCCCATCGGGCTACGTACTCGTCGAACCACTTCGCGTAGCGTTCGCCCGACTTCTTATCTAGGTCGGGATAGAGCCTCAGCCCGCAGGCGTCGGGGATAGTCAGCGCCAGTGAAAGCGCAGATATGTATGCGCCCGCCTCAGCAGCGCGGTTCATGTCAGCCATCCTGCCCATAATCGAGCTGTCTATCTCCCTAGGGAAGAACATCATGCCTCCTGGCTCCCACCATCTCGGGTTTCATTGTGCCCTTCCTAGACTTTTGCGAACAAGGAGCGCACATGAACCAATCAACGATCGACACCATCCTAACGGCCATGCAGCAATTCCTCAGCGCGTTGCAGCTCAAAAAATCGAAATCGGTGCTGGCCGAGACACCGGCGGCCCAGGCCGCACAGGCCGAGACAAACGAGACAGGCGAGCTGCTTGCAGCCTTCCTTAGTGCATACGAATTAGAGCCAAGCACCTCCGTCTACCTTCGTCCCATTTCAAAGATGCTTGCGGTGTCGGAGCCTGCATCCATTACGGCTGTCGCTGGCTCTTCCAAAGGCGCGGCCTGCTGCAACGGTTCAAGCACTGAATCGTCAACCCCCTCGCCGAGCGCCAGGAAAAACCTTATCACGAGCTCGACCCTCCGCTGCAGGGACTCGCTCAGCTCACCGTAGGAGGCCGCCAAGCGCACTTCCATGGTCAGCTCCGCCATCGAGTCCCTCAGCGCCTTCTGCACGCTCACGGAGGGCCTCACCTCGACCTGGGTATCGGTGAGCCTGGCAATGATGTAGTCCTGCCTGCTCATGCCACTCCATGCTGCCATCTCGCATATGAGCTTGCGCTCCTCGGGCGTGCATCGGAAGGCCATCGTCTTGCTGCGCTTGCGGGCGCCGTTCTCGCACGGCATCCTTCTTACCTCCTCGCCCCGTCGAGCGCGGCGGCCATCTCGTCCTGCTTCGTGGGGAACAGATGCGCGTAGCGGTAGGTGATGTCCACCGCCTCGTGGCCCATGCGCTCGGCGATGGCCAGCGCGGAGAAGCCCATCTCGATCAGCAGGCTCACATGGCTGTGGCGTATGTCGTGCACGCGGATTCGCTTCACGCCCGACGCCTTGCACCCGCGCTCCATCTCGTGAGCCAGGAAGTGCTTGGTCACGGCGAACAGGCGCTCGTCGGGGGCGACGTCGTCTCGCATCTCGATGAAGTCCGCCATCTCGTCGCGCAGGAAGGCCGGCATGACGATCGTGCGCACCGATTTTGGAGTCTTGGGGTCGGTCACGGTGTCCACGCCGCGGAGGCTCTGGTACGACTTGTTGATTCGCAGCCGTGAGCTCTCCAGCATGAAGTCGGACGGCGTGAGCGCCAGGAGCTCGCCGCAGCGTATGCCCGTCCAGTACAGCAGCTCGAAGGCGTGGAATGACAGCGGCTTGTCCATGACCGCCTCGCTGAACCTCAGGTACTCGTCCTTGGTCCAGAACTGCATCTCGCCGCCTTTCTTCGAGCCTATCTTGTCGACCCTGCGCACCGGGTTGTCGGTGAGGCCGTAGTATCGCTCGGCGTGGTTGAAGATGGCGTTGAGCTGGTTGTTCACCGTGCGCAGGTATGTCGGCGCCCAGGGCTTCCCGCCGGCGTCCCGGTGCTCGGTGAGCTCGTTTTGCCACCTGATGACGTCGATCGGCCTCACGTCGCACATGCGCATGTCCCCGAAGAACGGCACGAGCTTGTCGTTGATGATGTACTCCTTGGTGATCCACGTGTGCTCGCGTATGCGAGGCTTCACCTCCGAGGCGTACACCTCCACGAACTCGGAGAACGTCATGTCCATGGCCCCGCCGTTAAGGCTCTTGAACTGGCTCTCCCACACTGCGGCCTCCACCTCGGAGGAGAAGCCGCGCTTCGTCTTGTGGCGCTTCGAGCCGCGGGCGTCGCGGTAGTAGCACTGCACGTAGAACGTGCCGTTGCCGTCGTCCTTGTACACGGGCATGTCAGTCCACCTCCGGGAAGTACAGGGCGTCGAAGACGTCGCTCCGGACGCGCCCGCGGATCACCACGCGCCCTCGCGCCTCCTGCTCGGCGTTTATCTTCCTGATCACCTCGTAGGCGCTGCCTTTCTTGATCCTCAGCAGCTCCGCGACCTCGTTGGCGTCCAGCATGTGCGGCCTCGGCGTCTTCGCCACCTTCTCGTCCATGGCTCCTCCCATCAATAGCGTACAGATGCGTACGGTTTACAGGTTCAGAGTAAACGTACATATCTGTACTGTCAATAGAATTGCGTACATTTGCGTACGCTGATAAGATGTGCGGGTACGTAATTCCAGGAGGAGGGCGCATGTCCGTAGGCGAAAACATAAGGCGGCACCGTAAGCTGCGCGGCATGACGCAGGCGCAGCTCGCCGAGGCCGTCGGCTTGACCGAGGGGGCCGTGCGTCACTACGAGAGCGGCATCCGTGCCGTCAAGCCCGAGCTGCTCGAGTCCATCGCCGCAGCGCTCGGCGTATCCGTCAACGCCCTCAAGGATTACGGCGTCGAGACCGCGGGCGACCTCATGTCGCTGCTCGTGCGGCTCGAGGACTCCTTCGGCATCGTGCCCGCAGCCGACGGCTCGGGCCTCTCCCTGAACCCCAAGGCGCCCCACGCGCCCAAAGCCGCGATGGCGATCGAGCTGTGGGCGGAGAAGCGCGCGCAGCTCGAGAACGGCGAGATCGACGCCGACGGATACGAGGACTGGAAAGCCTCGCTGTAGCGGCCCTCCGCATTTCACAACCAACGCAATCGAATCTGGATGGCAGACTAGGCGGTGATCGCCGTCGGCTCCTGCGTCTGCTGAGTTTTTACTCCCCATTGCATGTCAAGGCATTTTCGGCGCCCCTGGGGAGTAAATGACGCGGTGGCTTACATGGCGGCACGCGGCAGCACGCCGCGGCATTTCCCCTGGTTACTCCCGTTTTCCTTGGGACGGCGAGATTCTTTACTCCCCATTAACCACCTGGGGAAACGCCGTGCGGAGGCTGCCGAAAAGCCTATTGAGTTCGATTTGAGTTTCACGGGGCCCGAAACGGCTCCGTTTGGCCCTCGGGGACAAAAACCGCGCGTCAACTCACTTGGGATAAATCCTTACTCCCATTCCCCCGAATACCGCACTGTGCCTTGTCGTCTTGAAGCGCGGGGAGTAAATAGCGAAATCGCAGGTGAAAGGGAGTAAAACGGCAAAGAAAAAGCCTCCGTTCCGGCACTGGAACGGAGGCTAGATTATCGTATTTACTCACTGCCATCGCTGGCGGCTTTGCCATGACTCTCGTACGAAACGAAACTCAGCGGCACAGTGCGGTACTCAAAAGTGCAGGTCAGAACCCTATCGGCCTATTCCCACTCGATAAGAATACTTCTGTTATCGGTGCGCTGACGTGGCTCTTCGTATCAGAAATGGCAGCTTCGTCTCATTCGTGCACGTTTTTCTGGTACCCAAAATGTACCCAGTATGGATGGCAGGGCTTCGAGCAAGTCAACTACAGCAGTTTTTTGCGAATCTTCTTGAGCCAGTTCTTCCTGAAGCTGTTGCGTGCGCCAAAGAACCGATCATCGGTCTTGGTGGCTTCTTTCGCTTCAAACTTCAACGCCGTGAGCTCGATCGTGCAGATAAGGTCGGCTGCTTGCGCAAGCCGGTAGTCTTTGGGACTTCCGTCTTTGTACATGACGGCGTTTGTTGACAAGGCGTACTCCACGGCATCGTGCAGAGCCTTGGTCACGACGTACTGGCCGTCATCGTAGTAGACCTTCACTTTGTCGAATTCTTGCAAATAGCTAAGGTTGTCGAAGATGAGGTTCACGATGTCGCGCCTGATTTTCGCACCAAGGGCGGCGCTGTTATTGAATTCGTCTTTTCTGTATGAAAACGTATGATACTTGATGGGCAGGTGCTGGAGCATGGTGAAGAAGGCCTGCAGCAGCCGCTTCCTATCCTGGATGTCCATGCCTTCGTAATCGTCGTGGCCGTTCATGAGCGGACATGCGTGCAGTGGGATATTGGGAAGGCTTTTCGCACGCAAGTCGTTTTCATAGATGCTGATCGGTTGGGAAATGCTCGCATCCTGCTCATGAAAAACCAGCGTTAGCAGGTAGTACTTTGATTCCGTTCCGCTTTCGCCCGACTCGTCGGCAAACAGGCTGATTTCGAGCATGGACTCTCCTTGCGAAATAAAAAATGCCGGGGGACAACCCCCGGCTCCTGGAAGCCCTTTCTTGCGAAAAGACCAAGTTCAATATCCCATATTTTTATCTGACTGGCAAGAGGCTTTGAGTATGAGTTAGTAACTTATGCACGTAAAAAGCCGCCTTTGTACCTGTAATCGTATGGGTCGTATTCGCTACGCCTCGCTGTTTCGATAAGCCTTCCGCCGTCATCTGCAGCGCCTTTGTCGATAATTACGGTCTCGTAGCGTGTTCTTCCGACGTAGGCGCGCTTGAAATCGCCGTGGTCCATATCGCCCTCAGGGTCGTAGGCGTCTTTCCATTCCTGATAATCGAAGGCAGCTGCCCCTTTCTCGACCTCGCTTAATTCGTCAGCCCATTGGTCGATTATCTGCTCGAGCCCGGCTGTGACCGTCCTAAGTACGGGATCTCCATTTTCGAGTTTGTCGGGAATCAGCCCAAAGGTGTTGGCGATTTGAAAAAGCGCGTGAGCAGCTTGGACTGGACTGCCGAAATCGAAGAACGTCAAAGCTCCTTCGGTGACGTCAAGCGCCAAGGAGAGGACTTTGATCTGCGAGGTTTTTGGCAGGCGCTTCTTCTGCTCGTAACTTCTGATTGCGGATTTGGTTATCCCCGTAACATTGGCGAGACCGTCCTGCGTATAGCCCTTTTTCTCGCGAAGACGTCGAAGGGTCGAGGCAAACTGTATGTTGATCCATGGTTCGATAGCCACCCAGTCATACCCAATGCGTTCGTATCTTAACGGGAAGTTGGCAGGGTCGTAGTCTTGCGCGAATTGGTCTTTCCATTGTTCGTAATGAAAAGCCTCGATGTCGCCGTTTTTGTAGTTCAGGTATTGCGTCGACCATTTCCTCAGAAAGCTATTCATGAAGTCGTTACTGGCCGATAGGTAGGCAAATCTCTTATCGGAGGAATGGGGCTTAAGGCCGTAAACATCACCTAGTTGAATCAAGGCGTTTGCTGGCATGAAGTCGATATCGTAAATTCGAAGAGCTTCAGGGCGTATGTTGAAGGCTTTCGCCAATGCTTCTAGATGGGCCTCTTTGGGCGTTGAACGCATAAGCTCATAGTTTTGCACTGCCGATTCGCTGATTCCTGCGCGTTTGGCGACTTCTGCCTGAGTTAAGTGCATCCTGAACCTTAAATCGCGAAGCTTCGCCGAGATGAGACGTGATTGCCATCGCTTTTTGGCGAGTGAATGCGAAAAATCGCCAATCGTGTCTTGAGCGAAATCCCACAGGCTCATTCTGCTTCCTCTCCGTTCTCAAGTGTCAGCACATAACGTAAATCGTTGCAGGTTTTATCGAGCTGAAATGATATCCGTTTTTGCCTATCCCTTCAATTCTGTCCGACTGTATTGCAACACGCTAAAAGTGTGCTACTCTATCAATAAACGCTAAAAGTGTCTGACTGAAGTTTGGCAAACTATTGAAGCGCTAAGCGACCAGACAAAACGGAAGGAGAACGCATGGAAGCTACAAGCAGGCTTGTCGGTGCGGAATACGTTGCTGAAAAGCTCGATGTGTCAAAGCCGACGGCCTATCGAATCATCCGCTCGCTGAATAGCGAGCTCGTGGCCGCTGGCGCGCGTGTTATTCCCGGGCGCGTCAACTTAGATTATCTGGAAGCAACTTACTTCACCCAGCCCTCGAGGGGTGGTGTGAAGCGCGATGGCGGTGTTGAGGTCGTCTAACGGATCGTGGGAAGTCCAGTGCTGGTACCGCGACTGCTTCGGTGAACGTCACAAGAAGCATAAACGGGGGTTTGCGACCAAGGCCGAGGCAAAGAAATGGGAACGTGAATGTCTGCTGAAGGCTGAAGGGTCTCCGCAGATGACGTTTTCGGATTTCATTAAAGTTTATGAGGCCGACAAGAAGCCTCTGCTTAAGCTGAACACATGGTTGACGAAAAAAGCCATCATCGAAAAGAAGATCTTGCCTTTCTTTGGACCAAAGAAGCTTAACGAGATCACCGCGCAAGATGTCATTACCTGGCAGAACGCTCTGGCTAAGGCGGTAATCCCGAGCACGGGAAAGCCTTATAGCAAGACGTATATCCGCACTGTGGCAAACCAACTTAGCGCAATCTTGAATCATGCCGTCAAGTATTACGGCCTGGCAAAAAGTCCATACGCAAAGGTCGACAAGGTCAAGAAGGCCAAGCCTTTGAATGTCGACTTTTGGACCAAAGACGAGTACCTGAGGTTCGCCGACGCCATCATGGACAAGCCCTTGTCGTTTACGGCGTTCGAGTTGTTGTACTTTACCGGGATTCGTGAGGGAGAGCTTCTGGCGTTGACGCCGAGCGACTTCGACTTCGACAAGAACTTGCTTCGTATCACCCGCTCCTACCAGCGCATTCATGGCGAAGATGTCGTCACTGACCCAAAGACTGCGAAATCGGTACGCGCGATCGCCGTGCCCGACTTTGTCATCGATGAGGTCAAGGAATTCATCACGCTCGAAGGCATTCAAGCGGATGAGCGCATGTTTAAGGTTACGAAGAGCTATCTGTACCGTGAAATGCGCCGCGGTTGCGCGGTTTCGGGCGTGAAAGTCATCCGTATCCACGACATCCGACGTAGCCACGTGTCGCTGCTCATCGACCTTGGGTTCAGCGCGTTGGCCATTGCCGATCGCATGGGCCACGAGGCCGTTGACATCACGTACCGCTACGCGGACCTGTTCCCCAACGTTCAGACGGACATGGCAAGAGCTCTCGAAAATCTGGAAGGGAGGTGAACGACATGAGCCAGATGAACCTTGACCAGCATGGTCGCCATCGTAATGTTACCGTCGCGTTTCGGGTCTCGCCTGAAGAGGCGAAGCTCATCAATGCGCAGGTAGCCATGAGCGGCATGACCAAGCAGGACTACATCACCTCGCGTTTGCTTAACCGCGAGGTGAAGGTCGTGCCCAGCAGTCGCCTGCAAAAGGCGTTGTGCGAGCACATGGACGCGGCCTACCGTGAGCTGCGCCGCATCCGCGATGGGACGGGCATAAGTCCAGAGCTCGAAGCGACGCTCGTGATTCTGGCGAAGACCTTCGCCGCCTTGGGCGTCGAGCCCGAAACCGCGGACGTAGACAAGGAGGATGCCGCCGTCAAAGCGATGGCGCGCCGTTAGGAGAAAGGACATGATGCCTATGGAACAGGCAACCCAGCAGCAGGAACCGGCGCTCGTCCCTGGAAAAGACGCGCCGGCCCCCGCGCCGAAGCGCATGATAGCGCATCGCCACCCCGCAATCGAGAGGGTGGACCATGGAGACTAGCTACTTTTGCAGCCTGGAGGAGCAGAAGCGTCTGCTTGCCCGCCACGGTTTCGACCACTGGCCGGATGAAGGTGAGCTTCTCGGCTATTTGTTCGGCTTGGAGGACAAACTCGATGCCTTCTGCCAGGCTATGGGCTTTACCATGGCTCGCGACTATCGCGGTCGTTGGTGCGTTTGCCGCGCCCCGCAACAGGTTGACGGCGGTGATTGCTATGCTCCCTAAGCCCGAGTCCATCGGGGCACAAGAGCTTATGGAGGAAGTCCTGAAGCCACCCGTGTGGTTGGTGGAAGGGCTTCTGCCCACGAGCTCCACCAACCTGCTCTGCTCACCGCCGAAGTTCGGAAAGTCCATCCTCTGCCTGCAGCTTTGCCAGAGCGTGGCGATGGGTCAGCCGTTCCTTGGGAAGGCCACGGTGCGGGCGGGTGCGATCTATCTTTGTCTGGAGGACACCAAGTACCGCCTGCAGCATCGCCTTTGGGCCCTCGCCGACGAGAGCGTGGACGACTTCCGCCTGGTGCCACAGGCGGCCACACTCGCCGAGGGCCTCATCGGCCAGTTGGAGGGGCTGCTGCTCGACTATCCCGGCACAAAGCTGTTCGTCGTGGACACGCTTCAAGTGGCGCGCGGCAACTCCGGAGACTACAGCTATGCCAACGACTACGCCGATCTTCGCCAGTTCAAGTCTTTTGCCGACCGCCATGATGTCTGCGTGCTGATCGTGCACCATCTGCGCAAGGCGGAGAGCACCACCGACCAGTTCATGGACATCAGCGGCACCACCGCAATCAGCGGCGCAGTCGACGGCATGATGGTGATGCAGAAGGAAAAGCGAAGCTCTTCGGACTGCAGGCTCTCGGTCACGGGGCGTGACGTCGAATACGCCGAACTCGTGCTCCGACGCGAGGGCATGCGCTGGGAGTTCGTCGAACAACTCACCGAGGCCGAAGCGTATGAAGCAAGCGTTCCCGATTCAGTGAAGGCCATCGTCGGCTGGCTTGCCGACGGGGTTTGCCGCTGGTCTGGAACCGCCAGCGAGTTGATCAAGACGGTTGACATCGATGGCGTCAGCCCTGCGGTGCTGGGCAAGCAGCTTGCCCAGCACAACGAATGGCTTCGCCAGCAGGGCGTATCGCTTGGCCGACGTCGCACCGGCAGCGCTCGAAGCATCGAGCTTTCGTTGCTGCCGTGACGGCAAATGACGGCGATGACGGGAATCCGGCACAGAAGCGCACCGTCATCGCCGTATCGGATTCGTTAAAAGCAAACGGCAAGTGACGGCCGTGCCTGGCGCGTATGTGCCGTCATTTCCGTCACTTGCCGTCACTAAAACAATCGCTTGCAGAAAGAAGGACAAACCATGAGTAACGTCAAGCGTATCAACTATCACGTAATCGCCGATGGTCGTACCGTCCAGCTCAAGGAAGGCGAATGGGTCATCGTCAATCCCGACAAGGCGGCGGAAGCCCAGTCGATCTGCGCCGTGAGCGTGCGCAACGCACCCGAGGGAACGCCACGATTCGCATACTTCCTCGTCGGCAAAGAGGTCAACGAGCTTCGTCGCGACCCCGATTTGAACCGCATCGACGAGGAGATCGCAAAGGTATGGCCGGGGTATCGTGAAATCCTGAAGCAGAAAGTCGAGCCCGTACCCGACGGCAAGGGCGGGTACGCCAACGTCGACGAGTGGCGCAAAGCCCCCGAACCCGGGTATTTCGACCTGGCCGGTTACACCGAGTATTGGGTTGCGGGCAATCAGGAAGGCTAGACGCGCGGGCGCGGGCTGCGGTTCGCGCCCGTTTCACATCAAGGAGCAAAATACCATGGCAACGAAGAAGAAAGTGCGCAGTCTGCGCATCGACCCGGTGCTCGACAATCGCATAACCTCGTACGCCGCAGCATCTGGGATGAAGGAGTCGGATGCCGTACGCGACTTGCTGGAGAAGGGCCTTGCCTGTGCGTCCCTCAGCGTGTTCGCCACTCCGGTAGGCAGCTTAGTACGCAACGTTATCGAAGCGGAATTTACCCTCATGCGCGAGGATATGGACAGCCGCAACGACGCGCTGGAGGAGCGCGTAGCGCGCGTCTGCAGCCGCGGTGCGAAGGCCAGCCTGCAGGCGGCGGCCATGCTCAATGACGTCTCGCGTGCCATCATCCCCGCTTGGAAAGACGTCTCCGCAGAGGAGCTCTGGTCCTTTTACGCCAAGCAAGGCGGCGAGCTGCAGGCCGGCCGCGCGTACGCCGACGTCAAGCGCGAAGGCTAGCGATGCCGGGTTCGAAGATCGTGGTCAACCACCGCGTCATGCTCTCGGGCTCCGCAGGCCACGGCGCGATTGGCGGCAACAGGCTGCTCTATATCGCCAACAGGCCCGGTGCTGTCATCATGAAAAGCGAAGACGATTTGCGCATTGGGCGCGAGAACGAACGGATGGCGAAGCTTGGGTACATCGGCTATAGGCCCGGTTCGGTGGCCGAGCCAAACCACGGCCACGCGCTGTTCGATGCCTGCGGCGTGCCGGAGCGTGCGAGGATCCAGCGCGAGCTCAAAAGCACGGATTCGGCAATTATAGCCAGCGTGGTGACCGTGCGCCGCGAGGACGCTGAGGAGCTCGGGCTCACGACAAAACAGGATTGGGAGCGCCTGCTGCGAAGCCAGTGGTCGAAATACGTGGAGTCATTGGGAATCATGGAGCCGCAGAACATCCGTTGGGTGGCGGCCTACCACGTCAATCAGGAGAACAACCTTCACTGCCACGTTTTCACTTGGGACGAATCGGGTTGTTACAACGAGTTGCTCTCAAAGCGAAGGATGATGCGGGCCAACGACGCCATGCGAGCCGCCGTCTTGAAACCCCAGCGCGACGAGCTGAGCTTTGCGCGCACCCAGGCCAGGGACGAGCTTGTGGCGCGGATAAGGGACGTAGCTTTTGACGATGCGCAGAGGAATGCCGTGCTTGAAGCGCTGCCGGACGACGGTTCGCTGAAATATGCGAAGCTCGCCAGATTTCATCCGGCCGCTGCCGCCGAGGTGGATACAGTGGCGAAGCAGGTTATCAAGGCAGATGCGCGTATGCGGGAGCTGCGCGCTAGTTACGAAAAAGCCGTCTTGGGCCATGCCGAGCTGAAGGGCCTCGAGGGGGCGGCCCTCGAGGTCTACGTCTCGGCGGCGCAGGCCGATTTGAAGACGAGGATCGGGAACGCGCTCATCTCCAACATCAGGAACGCCGAAAGCGCTGCAATCGCCGACAAGCCCGAGTTGGAAGTCGAGCTGAAGACGCAGATAGAGCTGGGGCCGCGCACTCGCAGGCGAGCTAGGCAGCTCGCCGAAGAGATTTCCAGCTGCCTCAAGGACGATGAGGTGGAAGGCCTTTCGGGTGCTCTGCTTGCAGATGCTTGCATCGGCAAGTTTCTGCGAACGGACACGCTGCGCAGCCTGCCGGGCGTCGGCAAGGAGGCCGATGCCGTTCGATCGTCGATTCTGACGAACGCGCGAGGCGTTGCCATGCTAGCAAGGCAATGCCTCTCCAGCGAAGGGAAGGGCGACTACGGCGACGAAGCTGGTAGAAAGGCCCTTGCCCTGACCGCTCGCACGCTGGGCGCGGCTATCGCCCACGCTGAGCGTCTTGCGCCCTTGCGCGAACCGAAGTCTCCGCTTGAGATTCAAATACCCGTCCATACCCCCGTCCCAAAGTTGTAAGGAGGAATTTCCTTGGCTAAGCAGAAGGGTTTCAACAGGCTTCCGCACCCCCTCGCCGAGTTCGCGCTCTATACGGTTTTGTTTGAGGTTATTGCGTTCCTGGCGGTCAAACTTTGCTATCCGACGTTCGCAAGCGATGTTCTATTGCCAATGCTTGCGCGGCTCTCAAGCACGCTTGCACCAGCGGCGAAGGCGAAGATCGCCTTTCCGGACGAATCGGGTGCCCTTGCCTCAGCGGCTATTGCCGCGATAGCCGCAGCCGCGGCGCTTGCCTCCTACAGCTACCGCACCTTCCACAATGGCGCATGGCTGGGCGAGAAGCCGTCGTCGAACAGGTCGCACGGGTCGAGCCGCCTGGAGTCGCGCCCTATAGTCTTGAGGCGCGAGTTCAACGTGTGCAATGCAGATAAGGCTTTCCCGGGGCTCGTCATAGGCGGCGTGGGCTCCGATGGGAAGCGCCTGCTCGTCGACGACATCAAGCATGCGCTCGTGATCGGCGGCACAGGTGCGGGCAAGACGACCAGCTGCCTCTTGCCGACGCTGGTCAATTTCGTGAATTCCGGGTCTTCCTTCATTGCCCTTGACCCCAAGGGCGAGCTGCACGACGTCACCGGGACCTATGCGGAGGGGTGCGGCTTCAAACGTGTGTGTATCGACTTTTCCGACGCCTCCAGAAGCGACGGGTGGCTGCCGCTACAGCCTGCAATCGACTGCGCGAAGGGCTTCAACGGCAGGTCTCCGTCCGAGCTGGCCGCCGAGGTGCGCATTCTGGCCGACACGCTCGTGCCCGAACGTCGAGAGGCCGCAGCGATATGGACCCAGGCGGCGCGCATACTGTTCTCGGGCGTTGCCGCCTACGTGGCGCAGAGCCCCGACGTGCCGGACGACGCTCGCAACCTGTCAACCGTTGCGGCCGTCGCCGCAATGGACCAGGGGCGGCTGCAGCGAATCGCCGAGGAGCTTCCTGCGGGCTCGTCGGCAAGACTCTCGCTTGAACATGTCGCCTACGCCCCGGCCGAGACCTACGGCGGTTTCCGCGTGAACCTCGCTGCTGTGCTCAACGTCTACGCCGACCCCGCCGTGAGCCCCATGCTTGCAAGGAGCAACTTCTCGGTTGAGGATTTTCTCGATAGCAATGTGGCTCTGTACGTCAGGTTCAACAGCTCGTCGACCGCGTACGATGCCCTGGTTGCGGCGTTCGTCTCGCAAACCATGGACGGCCTGCGCCGCCTTGCTGAGCGGCGGTGCGGCGGGACACTCGAACGTCCCGTGTGCTGGATTCTCGAGGAGTTCCCGCAGCTGCCGAAGATACCCGGGTTGCAAAAGGCCGTTAGCATCGTTCGCTCGCTCGGCATGCACCTCGTGTTCGTATGCCAAGATCGGTCGCAGGTGGAAGCGACGTACCGCGAGGACGCGCCCGGCATCTTCAACAACCTCGACACCACGCTGTTCCTGGCCGCCAACGACGCCAAGACGTGCAAACACTATTCCGACCAGCTCGGCTGCTACACGGTGGAAACCAAGACGAGGTCGACCAGCAAGTCGTCCAACGGGGGCGGCAGCAGCACTTCCGCAAGCTACCACGAGGCTAGGCTCTTCAGGCCCGAAGACCTCGCCAAATGGGATTGGCGGACCGGCCACCTCGTCATCAAAGGCGGGCGGGCCTACGCGTGCAGCTCGCTCCCGATCTCTAAGACGTACACAGGCGACGCCATCGGTCTTGGCGGCAGGGAGCCCACCGCCGCGATGCGCGCGAGCATGGCCCCGGCCCGCGAAGCGAAAAACGTCGAACCTGCCAAGGTATGGCGTATCGGCGATACCGCAGAAGTCGAAGGCGATATCGCCCAGGCAATCGCCAAGGTGTCTGACCCGCGCTTCTCGTGACTCTCGTTGCCAGGTTTGCCGCCGCCATCGGACTTGGGTCACGCCTTGCGCCCCTGATGCCCTATAGGATTGCACGTCGTTGCAGCCGCGCAAGGCGCGAAAACTTTTCCCGAACCCGCTTCGCGGAACCGTGAAAACTCAAGCCTTGCGGTTTCGCTTGGCTCCTTGCGCGCGCCGCTTTCCGACGAGCGCCATGCAGGGCACAGGGCCCGAAAGGCGGGCTCCAAAGCCTAAGGAGGCAGGCATTATGAACAACGCAAGCGAGCTCAAGCAGAAGGCGATCGAAATGACAACGCAGCTTCTGGAGCGCAAGGGCTATCGAATCATCGACAGGTTGTCTGGCGAATGCATCAGCTTGGTGGCAGCAGATGATGGCGACATCGTTTTCGCGAGAGTCATCGCCAGAGACGCAAAAGAAAAGGGGTTTCCCGCTTGGACCATGGACCGGAGGATGGCGGAGAACGATGCCATCGCCTGGCTCAAGCAGCAGGGCGAATCGATTCCCGATAGCCGAATCCGCTTCGACGAGATCGCCCTCGTGGTCTTCGACGGCGGGAAGGCCATGGTCCGGCATCGCATCAATGCCCTGGGAGAGGCCTAGCCTCCCTTGCGGCCCTCTCGGGGCGGCCCGCTTCGGCGGGCCTTTTTCGTGTTCTGCTCCGTTTCGGTCTCATCATTGAAAGTTTTGGCAGTGCGACCAGGGGAAGCTCGCGCCGCTTCCCCTAGCCCCATCGCGCCCAAGGGCGTGCCTTGGGAATCCCTGTTTGCAACTTCCGCGCCGGTTGGGCGTATGGGATATATCAGCCCCTGTAGGTGCTGATGCAGGATAAGTATTCCGCCTACGGCGGGTGCGCTGGCAGGCAAGCCTGCCACGGGTTTGGGCTGGTCGCACAATCAAAGCACCTCCTATAGGCACGTTTACGCGATTGCCGTAAACACAGTGATGCGACTACGTTTTAGGAAAGCTGCAGGTCAAAACTATCGATATGCTAAACTTATATAACAATGATGCAACACGGCATCCGCATTGCAACCTGAGCATTCGAAGGACGGGCAATGGACGAAATCGAACTCAAGCAGGAACTCCTGAACGGCAAGAAGACCGACAGGATTATCTTCGCTGTCACTCCCGATCTCAAACGTGCTGTAACTGAAATGGCAAAACGGGATTGCGTATCCGCAAGCGCGTTCATCTCGGCGCTGCTGGCCGAAGAGGTAGTGAGGAGGGCTGCAAAGTGAACGAGTCGGATGTGCGCCTGAAGCTGATCGATCCGGCGCTCAAAAGAAAATGGGATGCCGACAGGCAGATATTTACTGAATACTACTTCACCGACGGCGAGATCGTCGTTCGCAAGGGGCTCCATACCCGAAAGAAGCCCAAGAAGGCCGACTATCTGCTCATGTATAAGCGGGACATGCCTATCGCTATCGTTGAGGCAAAAGACCCGGATCATACGGTCGAGGCTGGCCTGCAGCAGGCGATGGATTACGCAATTGCCCTGGATGTGCCTTTCGCTTACAGCTCGAACGGCAAGGGCTTTGCTGAGCATGATTTCACTACCGGTAGGGTTCGCCGTCTGAGCATGGACGAGTTCCCCTCTCCCGAGGAACTGTGGGCTCGCTTCTGCGCTTCGAAGGGCATCGAAACGCAGAAAGCGGAAGAGATTATTACCGCGCCCTATTATTACGAGCATGGCGGCAATTCGCCCCGCTACTATCAGCGAAACGCCGTCAACAGGACCGTCGAGGCCGTGGCGAGCGGCAAAGACAGAATCCTCCTCGTCATGGCCACGGGCACCGGCAAGACCTATACGGCGTTCCAAATCGTGCACCGCCTGCGCGAGGCTGGCATGGCCAGGAAGGTCCTCTATCTTGCCGACAGGAACATCCTCGTCGATCAGACCATAGACGGAGACTTCAAGCCGCTGCGTAAGGTAATCACGAAGGTCGAGCATCGCAAGCTCGACCCGGCGTACGAAATCTATTTCGCACTTTACCAACAACTCGTCGGTACCGATGGCGAGGAGGTATTCAGGGAGTTCAGCCCTGGGTTCTTCGATCTCATCATCGTCGACGAATGCCATCGCGGCAGCGCGGCCGACGATTCTGCCTGGCGCAAGATACTCGAGTACTTTAGCTCCGCTGTGCAAATCGGCATGACGGCCACCCCGAAGGAAACGAAGGATGTGTCGAACATCGATTACTTTGGGGAACCTGCGTACACGTACTCGCTGAAGCAGGGGATCGAGGACGGCTTTCTTGCCCCATACCAGGTTGTTCGCGTGAAACCGAACGTCGACGTCTATGGTTGGCGTCCGCACGCTGGAGCCGTCGATGACAACGGAGAGCTGATTAGCGACCGTGTTTACGAGAAACAGGATTTCGATCGCGAGCTCGTTATCAAGGAACGAACGGAGGTTGTGGCCAAGAAGATAACCCAGTTCCTCAAGGAGACGGACAGGTATTCGAAGACGATTGTTTTCTGCGTCGATATCGACCATGCAGAGCGGATGCGCGAGGCCTTGGTCAATGAGAACAGCGACATCGTCAAAGAGCACCCTACTTACATCATGCGCATCACCGGCGATTCGAAAGAGGGCAAGGCGAAGCTCGACGAGTTCATTGACCCTGACGAGAAGTATCCGACGATCGTCACGACTTCGAAGTTGCTTACTACGGGTGTGAACTGCAAAACCTGCAAGCTTGTCGTGCTGGACAACGTCTACGGCGAGCAGGGAATGACGGAGTTTAAGCAGATTGTTGGCCGCGGTACTCGCATCTGCGAGCCGTACGGCAAGCTGTACTTTACCATTCTTGATTTCCGCGATGCGTCGCGTATGTTCGCTGACCCGGCGTTTGACGGCGAGCCGGTGCAGGTGTTCGAACCTGCACCCGACGGCCCTATGGTGCCCGATACCGACGAGCCGGACAGCCCTCCCGACGTTTCGCCTCTGCCCAATCCCGACAATGTATTGGATGATGGCGAGATGGGCATCGATGGCAAACGCGTTAAATATTATGTTCATGGTGTTCCCGTCGAAATAGCCTCCGAGCGAGTTGAGTATTATTCGGTTTCTGGCGAGCTTGTCACGGAGAGCCTTAAGGACTACACACGGAAAAACATCCGCGGCGAGTACGATACGCTCGACCATTTTCTTGTCGTTTGGAACGCCGAGGACCGCAAGCAAGCGATTATCGACGAACTGAGGGATCGCGGCGTGTTCCTCGATGAGCTTCGCAAGGAGTCCGGTCAAGATCAAATGAGCGATTTCGACCTCATCTGTCACATTGCTTACGACCAGAAACCGCTTACGAGGAGCGAAAGGGCCAACAACGTGAAGAAGAAGGGCTATCTGTACGAGTACACCGGCCTTGCACGTGATGTGCTCGAGGCCCTTCTCGACAAATACGCCACTTCGAACCTCATTGATTTGGACGACACCAGAATCCTCGATCTTGAAGAGTTTCGGCGCTTTGGAAGCCCTATGAAGATTTGCAAAGCGTTCGGTGGCAAGAAAGAATTCATGTACGCGGCGCAAACGTTGGAGAATGCGCTTTACTCGGCTTAGGAAGGCTTTTGAAGCATGGCTTTAGGATCTCTCGTCAAAACCCTCCAGAACATCATGCGAAACGATGCGGGCATCAACGGCGATGCCCAGCGAATTGAGCAGATGACATGGTTGTTCTTCCTGAAAATCTATGACGCGAAGGAAGAGGAATGGGAATTTCACGACGATTCGTATGAGTCGATCATCCCCGATCGCTTGCGCTGGCACAGCTGGGCGCCTGACGCGAAAGACGGCAACGCCCTTACCGGCGATGAGTTGCTGGACTTCGTCAACAACGACCTATTCAAGACTTTGGCGAATCTTGAGCTTGCCCAAGACGCACCGTTGCGACAAGTGGTTGTAAAGGCGGCGTTCACCGACGCCAATAACTACATGAAAGATGGCATCCTGCTCCGTCAGGTTGTCAACGCGATCGATGATGCTGTGGACTTCACCGAATACAAGGAGCGCCATGCGTTCGGCGAGATTTACGAGATCATCCTGAAGGACTTGCAGTCTGCGGGCAACGCGGGCGAGTTCTACACGCCCCGTGCTGTTACCGATTTCATGGCCGAGATGCTTAATCCCAAGCTCGGGGAATCTGTTGCCGACTTCGCGTGCGGAACAGGTGGATTCCTTACAAGCGCATTGAAGCTGCTGGCGAAGCAGGTGAAAACGCCCGCAGACCAAGAGTTCTATTCTGAATCGATCTACGGCATCGAGAAAAAGCAGTTACCGTATCTTTTGTGCATCACCAACATGCTGCTGCACGATATCGACAACCCACAGGTTTTCCATGACAACTCGCTCGAACACGACGTTCGCGATTACCGCCACAAAGAACGCGGCCAGTTCGACGTGGTGCTCATGAACCCGCCGTACGGTGGGTCGGAAAAGACATCTATTCAGAACAACTTCCCAACAGCCCTTCGAAGTTCGGAGACCGCTGATCTGTTCCTTGCGCTCATCCTGTATCGCCTCAAGAGAAACGGCCGTGCAGCGGTTATTATCCCTGACGGCTTTCTGTTCGGCCAGGATGCGGCGAAGGTCGAAATCAAGCGCCGCCTCGTCGAAGAATTCAATCTACACACCGTCGTGCGCATGCCTCAGAGCGTCTTTGCGCCCTATACCCCCATTACCACTAACATCCTCTTCTTCGACAACACGAAGAAATCCGAGGGCGTGTGGTTCTATCGCATGGACATGCCAGACGGGTATAAGCACTTTTCGAAAACCAAACCGATCAAGTCCGAGCATTTCGACGATGTTCGTAGCTGGTGGGCGAATCGCGAAGAAATCGAAAAAGATGGTAACCCCAAAGCCGAGCTCTATACAGTTGAGGAATTGCGGGCAGGAAGTTTCAACTTCGATTTGTGCGGTTACCCACACGAGGAAGAGGAGATTCTACCTCCCGACGAGCTGATTCGCGATTATCGCGCTCGTCGCGCCGCACTCGATGCCGAAATTGATAACAAGCTTGCTCAAATTTGCGAGATTCTCGGAATCGAGGCATAGATGAAGGCGAAAGACCTGAAGAACTCGATTCTGCAGATGGCGGTCGAAGGCAAGCTCGTGCCGCAAGACCCCACGGACGAGCCTGCAACCGTGCTGCTTGAGCGGATTCGTGAAGAGAAGCATAGGCTTATAGCGGAAGGGAAAGCAAAGTTCCCCAAGGGTGGCGAGAGCATCATCTACACCGCTTCCGATGGCTCCCCCTATGAGAAGCGCGTTGATGCCAAGGGGCACGTGCTGAGCGATACGTGCATTGCGGATGAAGCGCCGCTTGAGGAGCTGCCCAAGGGGTGGGCGTGGGCGAGGCTATCGACGCTATTTACTAAGATGGGCTCAGGCAGCACTCCCGCTGGCGGTCGCAAGGTTTACCAAGATGAAGGACCGCTTCTAATAAGGTCCCAAAACGTTCACAACGAAGGGCTTAAACTCGAGGACGTCGCACATTTTGCATATTCATTGTTTAAAAAACGCGGCAGCCACGTTTTGCCAAACGACATACTGCTTAACATCACAGGTGCCTCAATAGGCCGCTGCGCGATTGTCCCCAATCCGTTTGAGGAAGCCGATGTAAACCAGCACGTACTAATCATGCGTCCTGTCGACAACACTCTTAATCACTATCTTCATATTGCAATCGTTTCCCCTCTCATCCAGGCGGCAATAATGGCCGGGCAGGTCGGAGCAACAAAAGAAGGGTTGAGCGCCACTAAAGCATCCAACCTAATTGTTCCCCTCCCGCCCATGGCCGAACAGCACCGCATCGTCGAGCGCATCAACCAGCTCATGCCCTTGGTTGAAGAATACGGGGAACTCGAGGACGCCCGCGAAGAGCTGGACGCAGCCCTGCCAAGCCGCCTGCGCAAGTCGGTGCTGCAGATGGCGGTACAAGGAAAACTCGTGCCGCAGGACCCCGCCGACGAGCCCGCAAGCGCCCTGCTGGAGCGCATACGCGAACAGCGCCGCCAGCTTGTCGCCGAGAAGAAAATGAAGGCCCCCAAGGGCGGCGAGTCCATCATCTTCCGCGGTTCCGATGGCCGCCGCTATGAGAAAAGAAAAGACGCCAAGGGACGCAAGTCCGACCCTACCTGCATCGAGGACGAGATTCTGTTCGAGATCCCGGACAGCTGGGAGTGGGCGCGGCTGGAAAGCATAATATCCCTCTTATCCGGAACCGACCTAAAGCCCAATCAGTATAACGATCGGCATGAGGGTATTCCCTACTTAACAGGGGCATCTAACTTTTTGGACGGTTCCCTCATCGAAAATCGTTGGACAAGCGAGCCGACACGTGTTTCACGCAAGGGCGAGCTTCTGTTCACTTGCAAGGGCACCATTGGAGAAATGGCAGTTAACACTTTTGATGAGGCCCACATTGCACGTCAGATTATGGCGATTATCCCATCAGATGAAGACATGCTGCCTTACTTGATTATTTTTTTGAAATCTATGGTGGAATACGTTAAATCAAGCGCAAAGGGGGTAATCCCGGGTATTGAACGCAACGCTTTATTGAGCGCCCTCATTCCCGTACCGCCCAAGTCCGAGCAGGCTCGCATTTCTGAGAAACTAGCCTCTCTTTCCAATTTGATTTCATAGTTGTTTTCATGGCATCGACGAAAGGACGATGCCATGAAAACGTTTGCTCAGTATTTGCGGGAAAAGGGTTACGCAGAGAACACAATCACTTCTTATACATTTGCGATTGACCAGCTAACCAATAGAGCTCAATCTCTTACGAACCAGTCACTTCTTGCGCATAAGGAGTGGCTGGTTTCTTCGTTTGCGCCAAAGACCGCCAACAACCGTATTGGCGCGATAAACGCTTACTTGGATTTCATCGCATTTGACGGAATCAGGCTCAAAGGAGTTCGCATTCAGCAGAAGCCATTTCTCGACAATGTTATAAGCAATGAACAGTATGCCCGGATGAAAGATGGCTTGAAACGCGACGGCGATTGGTTCTGGTATTTCATTGTCAGGTTTCTTGGGTGCACTGGTTCTCGTGTAAGCGAGCTGAGGCAGTTCAGGGTTAGCCATGTTGATGCTGGCTATATGGATATTATCTCCAAAGGGCAGAAACTCAGAAGAATTTGGGTTCCGATGACTTTGCAGCAGGAATGCGCCACATGGAAGGCCGGCTCAGCTTCGGGTGACCTACTATTTCCTGGTAAAAACAACAAAGCCATTACCTCGCGAGGCATATCTCTTGGCTTGAAACGCAGCGCCCTACGCTATGGTATTGATCAAGATGTTGTATATCCGCACTCGTTCCGACATCTGTTTGCGAAGAATTTCATTGCACGTAACCCCGATATCGCTCTCCTTGCCGACCTTATGGGACACGAGAGCATAGAGACAACCAGAATCTATCTGCGGCGCACCGCCAACGAGCAGCGCGCCGCAGTAGACGCGGCTATTGATTGGTGACGAGTGACATAAACTCGGCGACGCGTTCAACAATGCGGTGTTGCTCGGCGAGAGGAGGAATCGCTATTAATGCCGAGTTCAGAGATGCCTTCGAAAGGTTGTAGAAAGCCTGCCCGGATTTCTTGACTGACGATTTGCAGAAGGAGATGTGAGCCGGAGAGGCTAAGTATCTATGGAGATACTCAGAGTGACATGGGTCTATTAAGAACGGCGTCAGGAAGAAAACGAAGCCGCCGCAGACGGTGTTGCCATCCGTATTTCTGATGATTGCCGTTTTACCAACGTTCTCAAGACTAGTCACTGAAGGAGTTAATATCTGTCCATCGCGTAGAAGTATATTATCATCCACAAACTCTGCGGATATCATCACGTCGTTGTTTTTGATAAGGGGCTCATCTTCCTCACCGATGTTGCCACCACGAAGTACCCTGATCATTTTTTCGCCTTTTACGGCAAGATTGTCCTTCTTGTAGCCAAGACCGCTATTGAGCTGAAGGACAGATGACAGCCGTGCCCACTCCCAGCTGTCTGGGGTCTCGAACGGAATCTCGTCCTCTATGCAGGTGGGCTCTGACTCGCGGCCCTTGGCGTCGACTCTCTTCTCATAGCGGCGGCCATCGGAACCGCGGAAGATGATGGACTCGCCGCCCTTGGGGGCCTTCATTTTCTTCTCGGCGACAAGCTGGCGGCGCTGTTCGCGTATGCGCTCCAGCAGGGCGCTTGCGGGCTCGTCGGCGGGGTCCTGCGGCACGAGTTTTCCTTGTACCGCCATCTGCAGCACCGACTTGCGCAGGCGGCTTGGCAGGGCTGCGTCCAGCTCTTCGCGGGCGTCCTCGAGTTCCCCGTATTCTTCAACCAAGGGCATGAGCTGGTTGATGCGCTCGACGATGCGGTGCTGTTCGGCCATGGGCGGGAGGGGGACGAACATCGAAGAAAGTGACTGAAGATATATTCCGCCCTGAGCTGTTCCAACAGCATTTTTATAATACCCGTTGAATAAAGGCGACTCTAAGGCCCAAGAAAGATAGCTGTTGCATCCGATAGAATCTATAATCGCAACGCTTCGTTGAGCAATTACTTTTTTATTTGATTGGAAAATCCCAACATTGCCAATCGATCCCCCGATAATGCCGAGAACGATATCGCCTTGTTTGATTTGGGTTCTTGGATTTTCTTTTTGGAACCCGTTTTCGTCGCAGTATCGGATGATAAAACCGAGGTCAACCGTACGATTAGAGATGTTTGTTGCGCTTATGACCGGATAGCCGTTTGGCCGCTTGGGCGGTGGATTATGAGATCCGTCTGTCAGTTTTCTACAAATCGTCCCCAGTCTTACCCACGCCCAGCCCTCGGGCAATTCCCCAAACGGCACCTCGTCCGCAATGCACTCGTCGCTCAGGACGTGCCCCTTGGCGTCCACCCGCTTCTCATAGGGGGAGCCATCGGAAGTGGTAGAAGAATAACCAAAAGACCAGGTAAATAACCAAAGTGGGTACCAGTGAAGGCCGGTGGGTACAAATTGGGTACCAGAGAAAAACTGGCAATCCCGCAATTTGACTGAGAGGGAACCATGGTCGCCGTCGAATAGAACCATGTTGAGGGGGTGCGCCGATAGAGCTTAATCGATATGCAGAAGCATTGTTTTCCCTGATTAAACAATTGCGTATTGTCGATGGCTTGCGCCTAAATCCTGAAACCTGCGATAAAAAGAGGTGCCTTGCGATACGGCAAGGCACCTCTAATAGGTAACACACTTTTGTGTGGAATTACTCCCACTCGATCGTCGCGGGCGGCTTGGACGTGATGTCGTAGCACACGCGGTTGGCGCCGGGAACCTCGGCAACGATACGGCCGGAGATGCGGGCCAGCACGTCGTAGGGCAGTTTGGCCCAGTCGGCGGTCATGGCATCGCTGGACTCGACGGCGCGCAGGATGATCGGGCGCTGGTAGGTGCGCTCGTCGCCCATAACGCCGACGGACTTAATGTCGGGCAGAACCGCAAAGTACTGCCAGCAGCTGTGCTCGGAGTTGCGCTCGCCGGTCTGCTCAAACAGGCGCTGGTTGTAGGCGTCGAGCTCCTCGCGCACGATAGCGTCGGCGTTCTTGAGGATCTCGAGCTTCTCCTTGTCGACCGCACCGATGATGCGGATGGCCAGACCCGGGCCCGGGAAAGGCTGACGGAACACGATGTGACCCGGCAGGCCAAGCGCCAGACCAAGTGCGCGGACCTCGTCCTTAAAGAAGTGGTCGAGCGGCTCAATGAGGTCGAAGTGTACGCCCTCGGGGAACGGGATCAGGTTGTGATGGCTCTTGATGGTGGCCGTCTTGCCGCCCGTCTTGCGAGCGCCGGACTCGATGATGTCGGGGTAGATGGTGCCCTGAGCCAGGTACTTGACCGGCTTGCCATCGGTCTCGAGCTGCTGCGCCACGGCGAAGAACTCTTTCCAGAACTGCGTGCCGATGATGCGGCGCTTCTCCTCGGGCTCGGTCACACCGGCCAGAAGCTCGGCATAACGGTCCTCGGCGTGGACGTGGATAAAGTCGACGTCAAACTGCTTGGTGAAGACCTCCTCAACCTGCTCGGGCTCGCCCTTGCGCAGCAGACCGTGGTTGATGAACACGCAGGTCATCTGCTTGCCCACGGCGCGAGCGCCCAACGCAGCCACGACGGAGGAGTCGACGCCACCGGACAGGGCCAGAATCACGCGGTCGTCGCCGACCTTCTCGCGGAAGTCTGCCGTCATGGTCTCGACCAGGTTGTCCATGCTCCAGTTGGGCTCCAGGCCACAGATCTCAAACAGGAAGTTGCTCAGCAGCTGCTGACCGTACTCGGAATGCTTGACCTCGGGGTGGAACTGCGTGGTGAAGATCTTGCGCTCGACGCACTCCATGGCGGCAACCGGGCACACGTCGGTGCTGGCGGTAACGGTAAAGCCCTCGGGCACCTCGGAAACGGCATCGCGATGGCTCATCCACACGGTCTGCTCCATGGGCGTGGAGTTAAAGAGCTTGGCGCCTGCCGTGCGCGTGATGGTGGCGCGGCCATACTCGCCCACCTCGGAGTGGCCGACCTTGCCGCCGAGCGTCACGGCCGTGATCTGATGACCGTAGCAGAAGCCCAGGACGGGAAGGCCCAGGTCAAAGATGGCGGGGTCGATGGACGGAGCGTCCTCGGCATACACAGAAGCCGGGCCGCCGGAAAGGATGAGCGCAGAGGCATTCATCTCGCGAATCTCGTCGGCCGAGATGTCGCAGGGAACGATCTCGGAATACACGTTGAGGTCGCGGACGCGACGGGCAATGAGCTGACCGTACTGCGCACCAAAGTCGAGTACGAGGACCTTTGCGGAAGCCTTTTGATCCATGGTTTCCCCTCCTGTTGGCGGGGAGCCGGTGCCCGCCCGCGTGAATGAACGAAAATAACTTCCATAGTGTACACGTTATATGGGGTTTCTCATCCCTCGCAGCCATCAGCGCACGGCAAACGCACGACCTGGGCCCCTATTTGACGGCAATTGAAGCGTTACCAAACGTTACAGATGATGTAATACGTTTGAACATTGGACGCCCTGTGCCACAATACTGCCGAACGACTCCGCCTCTGCGGCGGCAAATACGATAGGAATACCAGCATGAAGCGCATCCTTCTCATCGCCACGGGCGGCACCATCGCATCGACCGAGGACGGCAACGGCCTCTCCCCCGCCCTGACCGGTGAGGAGCTCGCCCAGAGCGTCCCCGAGATCTCGGGCCTCTGCGAGCTCGACGTGGTGCAGCCCATGAACATCGACAGCACCAATATGCGCCCGAGCGACTGGATGCGCATCCGCGACGTCATCGTCGAGGGCTATGCCGACCACGACGGCTTCGTGATTCTGCACGGCACCGACACCATGAGCTACACCGCCGCAGCGCTTTCCTACCTGATCCAGGACAGCCCCAAGCCCATCGTGCTCACCGGCTCGCAAAAGCCCATGGGCAATCCCTTTACCGACGCCAAGCTCAACCTGTACCAGAGCCTGCTCTATGCGCTCGACGAGCACTCGCACGACGTCTCGATCGTGTTTGGCGGCGTAGCCATTGCCGGCACGCGCGCCCGCAAGCAGCGCACCATGAGCTTTAACGCGTTCATTAGCGTCAACTATCCGCCCATTGCCTACATCCGCAACGACCGCATTGTGCGCAACGGGCTTCACGGCACGCATCAGGGCGAAAACCCGGTGCGTTTCTACGACAGCATCGACCCGCGCGTATTTGTACTCAAGCTTACGCCCGGCGTAAACCCGGGCATCCTCGACGCCCTTGCCGATAGCTACGATGCTGTAATCCTGGAGACCTTTGGCATTGGCGGTATTCCCGAATTTGGCGAGTCCGGCGAGTCATTCCAGGAGGCAATTTTCCGCTGGGTCGATTCGGGCCGCACCGTCGTTATGACCACGCAGGTCCCCGAAGAGGGCCTCGATTTGGGCGTTTATGAGGTCGGCCGCGCTTACGCCGATCATCCGGGCATCCTGCGCGGCGATGACATGACCACCGAGACGCTCGTGGCCAAGACCATGTGGGCGCTCGGCCAGTCACGCGATGCGGCCGAGATTCAGCGCCTGTTTTACAGCCAAGTCAACCACGACCGTATCCCGATGGCGTAGCTAAAACAAAATCCGCCTCTTTGGGCCTTGTAGGGCACGTGGTACCCCTCGGAACGTGCAAAAAGCGGAGTTTTCAGCATCCGCCCCTTCCGGGAACGTTAAAACCGCTGGCTGTAAATTGCCTTTCGACTCGAAAGACTCGTTCCGCGCGCTTGTTATTCCTCATATTATTGAATTTTGTGGATAATCCAAAACATTACGCGTCGTATTTGTGGCCCCGGCTGCCGTCAAATTATTGAGGGATGCTGAATACTCGCGTTTTTGCACGCCGCCGTCGGGGGGACCCGTTCAACAAGCGGCAAATCTAGCAAAAAAGGCTACTCGATACCCTCGAGAAGCTCTGACACCGTCATGCCGAGTGCGGGCGCGATCTTAAATAGAACCTTGAGCGTGAAATTTGCCGTCCCATCTTCGATTCGGTCGAGGTAGGGTCGGCTGATTCCTGTCGCCACACAAAAATCAACCTTGGAGATACCAAGGTCTCTGCGTGTCTCTTCGACCCGCCTGCCAAGAATCTGTTTCGCACGTTCGTCCATGCAGCCGAGTTTGAAATGGAGCCGAACATAAACGTAAACTATAGTTTACGTTTTGCCGAATACACAGGAGTTTTCTATGTCGGGTTCTTCGGTCCGCACGTACCGAGCCACGCTTCGCACAAACAGCGCACCGCCCAAGCTCGTCGTCGTTGAAGCAGAATGTCTTTCGCCCGATGAGCGCACAGCATTTGCATTGCTATCAAGTCGCGTCGCCGCCGTTCTGGTCCCTTGCCCGGTGCAAGGTGAACTTGCCATCCAATGCCAAGCGCACAGCTGCTCGCTCAATCAGGCTGCCGTAATCGTAACCAGCCAGCGTGGCCTGCCCCTTCTCCTGGAAGCCGGCATCGCGCTCTGCCTTCGCGGCGCCGGATACGAAAACGAGGCCGCCGCCGACATGGTCTTTCAACCACGATCGAGCGGCGGCCTCGCAGCAGCCATCGAATATGCTTGCAGGCTCGTTGCCTAAAGGCGCAAGCTAAAAGCCCAGGCCAAAGCCCATACCGGTAATCGCCGAATACATAAAGTAGACGTTGATTACGTTGAGAAACACACCCGTGATGCAGCCGTTTCGCAGGTAGCGCTCGCACACGATGCGCGCCATGGCGGCGGAGTCATCATTGTTTTTAGCCTGGCGTCCCGCCGTAAAGTACGTCGCCACGCTCAGCAGCAGATTGAGCACCGGCAACGCCAGCAGCTCGTAACTCTTGCCCCAGCGCGTCGCCTCGCCGGCGGCATTAAACTTCGTTGCCACCTCGGGACCAATGTTGGGGATAACACACGCTGCGACCACCAGCGGAATCACCGCAAGTACGAGCAGCGCAATACCCATGTAGCCAGCTTTTTTGCCATATTTAAACATATGCGTCGTCCTTACACGTTAAAGCGGAAGTGCACGACGTCGCCATCGGCCATGACATAGTCCTTGCCCTCAATACGCAGCTTGCCGGCAGCCTTGGCGCCCTGCTCGCCACCGAGCTCGATGTAGTCGTCATAGCCAATGACCTCGGCCTTAATAAAGCCGCGCTCAAAATCGGTGTGGATGACGCCGGCGGCCTGCGGGGCGGTCGCGCCCTGACGAACCGTCCAGGCCTTGACCTCCATCTCGCCGGCCGTAAAGAACGACTGCAGACCGAGCAGCTTATAGGCCGCCTGCGCGAGCACGTCCAGACCGGGCTGCTCCAGGCCCAGGCTCTCCAGGTAGTCGGCAGCGTCCTCGGGATCGAGCTCGGAAAGTTCGGCCTCAATCTTGGCGCAAATCGGCAGCGGCTTGACGCCATCAATGGGTGCCAGGTCGTCGTTGAGCATGTCCTCGTCCACGTTGGCCACATACAGGATGGGCTTCATGGTGAGCAGGAACAGGCCCTTGGCGGCGGCACGCTCCTCGTCGGTCATCTCCATAGATGCGGCGCGCTTGCCCTCGTTGAGCCAGGCAAGCAGGCGCTTGGCCACCTCGAACTTGGGCATGAGCTCCTTGTCGCGCTTGGCCTCCTTCTCGAGCTTGGGCAGCTGCTTCTCGAGCGTGCCCATGTCGGCCAGGATGAGCTCGGTCATGATGGTGTCGGCGTCGCCGGCGGGATCGACGAACTCGCCCGTACGACCCACCTCGCGCATGACGTTGGGATCCTTAAAGTAACGCACGACCTCGCAGATGGCGTCGGTCTCGCGGATGTTGGCCAAGAACTGGTTGCCCAGACCCTCGCCCTCGTTGGCGCCCTTCACCAGGCCTGCGATGTCGACGAACTCGACCGTGGCCGGCACGATGCGGCCCGGGTTGACGATGTCGGCGAGCTTTTGCAGACGGTTATCGGGCACGTCGACGATGCCCACGTTAGGGTCGATCGTGGCGAACGGGTAGTTGGCGGCAAGGCCGGTCTTTTTGGTAAGCGCGGTGAACAGCGTCGACTTGCCCACGTTGGGCAGGCCCACGATACCGATGGAAAGGGACACGATAGCTCCTTTAGGTACAGGTTTCAAACTGCATAAGTATAGCGCCGCCGCAGCATCCGGGCGAACCCGGACACCGCGGCGGCGCAAATGAAGCAGAGATTGGGTCGCTAGCTAGTCCGCGAGCTTCTCCACTTGGTCGAGCATCTTGTTAAGCTTGACCTTTGCCTCGGCCTTGACCTTCTCGGCCTCTTCGTGGGCCTTGGCCTTCTGGGCGGCCTTTTCCTCGGCCTCGGGATCGACGACGACCAGGTTGGATGCATCATGCTCAACCAGCTTGAGCGCATGCTCGGGACACACCTTGACACAGGCTCCGCAGCCCAGGCAATACGTGGACTCCAGTGCAAAGCGGCCGCTTCCCACCAGATCGCAGGCAAACGTGGGGCACACGTTAACGCACTCGCCGCACGACGTGCACTTGTCAAAGTCGCACTCCGGCGTGCTCACCTGTATATTCTGGGCAAGCTCCGGATGGTTTTGCAGTGTTGAGAGCACCAGCTGACGGCCGTGCGTAAGCGAACGGCGGCGTTTGGCCGTCGTGGTGCCGCACATGGTGTTGAGTGTGCGCTCGAGCTGGGTAATCTGGTGGCGATGCGCCTTCAGCTTCTGCGTCACCGAGGCCAGTGCCGCCGTCGCTGGGTTGAGCTTGGTCACGGTTAGGCCCGTGGTGCGGGCAATCTTTTCCATGTACTCCTTGCGCTCATACTCGCGGCGCTTATGGCACTTGAGGCTCTTGGGGTCGACCTCCAAGCCCATGCCCGTACCGGCCCACTCCTCAGCGGTAGCGATTGCCTCGCCCAGAATATCCTCTCCACCGGTATTGCGGCATTTATCGCAAACGCCCAGCGGCAGGTACACACTCACGTTGGGATAGTCGGCCAGCACCGAGAACCAGGTCTCGGCCGTAATATCGCCCACGCAGGCAACGACGACCTCGTTCTCGCGCGGCATGCGCTTCAACGCGCGCGTACAGGTAACGTAGGCGGTCTCGTGGCTCGTGGCCGCCGAGACAATGTCGTCGTAGAGGTTTTTGGGTGCCAGGCGCGGCGAGATAATCGCCTCGGTCGGGCAAGCGGCGGCGCACAGGCCGCACTTGCGGCAGGTATCGAGAATCTCGATAGCGTCCTCTTCGACCTCGATGGCGTTTACCGGGCACACATCCATGCAGGCGGTGCAGCCGCTCTTCTCGTTTTTGCAGGCCAGGCACGGAATGGTGTTTCCGCGCGGGCGCTCCTTATAGTCGGCAGGATTCCACTGCGGCGCCGACGGATCGAGCGCGTCGGTCACGCCGCCAAGCGGGTTTTTAAGGAAATCGAAACCCTTGCTGATCTCGATAATGTCATCAAACAGATCGTGTTCCTGCGCCATGCGCGGCCCCTCCCTGAGCAGTGCAAACAAGCGATAGATAATGATACGCCATCCGCCTTCGCCTCGAGCAAATTACATGCAGAGCACCTTTGGCGACAAAGAACCCTACAATCTAATGCCAGCCTTAACGAATAGGTTTATACAGAGGAGCCCATAGATGAAGATTGCCCTGCTCGAGCCGCTAGGCGTACCCACGCAGACCATCGACGAGCTTGCCGCGCCGCTCAAAGAAGCCGGTCACGAGTTTGTCTACTTTGATACCAAGACCACCGATCCGGCCGAGCTCGCCCGCCGCAGCGAGGGCGCCGAAGTCGTCATGATCGCAAACAACCCCTACCCCGCCGAGGTCGTTGCCGGCGCCGACGCGCTCGAGATGATCGCCGTTGCCTTTACGGGCATCGACCACGTGGGGCTTTCCGCCTGCCGCGAACGCGGTGTTGAGGTGCGCAACTGCGCCGGCTACTCCGACGTGAGCGTGGCCGAGCTTACCCTTGGCCTTACCATCGACGTGCTGCGCAAGGTGGGCGCTGCCGACGCGGCCGTTCGTGCTGGTAAAACGAGCGCCGGTCTTATGGGCACCGAGATCTGCGGCAAGACCGTCGGCATCGTGGGCTGCGGCAAAATCGGCTGCGCTACAGGTCGCCTCTTTAAGGCCTTTGGCGCCCGTGTGCTGGGCCATGCCCGCCACAAGCATCCCGAGGCTGCCGAGGCAGGCATTGAGCAGGTCTCGCTCGAGCAGCTGCTTGCCGAGTCCGATATCGTGAGCCTGCACCTGCCCAATAACGACGCCACGCGCAAGTCCTTTGGCGCCGAGCAGTTCGCTCAGATGAAAGACGGAGCCGTCTTTATCAACTGCGCTCGCGGCGCCATCGTGGATAACGATGCCCTCGCCCAGGCGCTCAACGACGACAAGCTCGCCGGTGCCGGCATCGACGTCTTTGATATGGAGCCGCCGATTCCTGCCGACTACGCGCTCGTCAACGCCAAGAACTGCATCTTCACACCGCATGTTGCATTCCTTACGCACGAGGCCATGGAGCGCCGCGCCAGGATCGAGTTCGACAACGTCGTCGCCTACGTTGAAGGCCGCGCGCAGAACGTTTGCGAGCTGTAGGCAAACGAGGGCGGGGCAAAACCTCATCGCAGGCCTACCCCGCCCTCTTTGGTACAAAGTAACCTGGCCCCTTTGCACCATAGCAATAAGGGGCAAAGCCATCTGCTGGCTTTGCCCCTTCCTTAGCTTGATTTACTCATCCATGAGATAGTAGTGGCCCAGCGCGTCGGCACCCAGAATGGCGTTTGCGACCATCTCGGGCGTCACCTCAAACGGCATGTTGCACATGGTGTCATCGGGCGCGCACGCGGCCTCGGCAACAATCATGGCCTGCTCGCGCGTAACCTCGGCAACGCCAAGTTCCTTCATCGTGACCGGCAGGCCCAGCTCAATGCAGAAGCCCAAGACTTCCTCGAGCTTCTCAGTCGGAGCATCCTCGAGTACCAGCTGGACGATAGTGCCAAAGGCGACCTTCTCGCCGTGATACATGCCGTGGCACTCGGGCAGCATCGTCAGGCCATTGTGGATGGCATGAGCAGCAGCAAGGCCCGAGCTCTCAAAGCCAATGCCCGAAAGCAGCGTGTTGGCCTCGATGATATGCTCGACGGCAGGCGTCAGCGCACCCTTCTCCAGTGCGACCTTGGCCTTGACGCCATCGGCCATAAGCGTCTCGTAGCAGAGCTTAGCGAGCGCCAGACCAGCCATACCGCCCTTGCCGCCAGCGCAGGTGCCGCCGTCGGCATCATGCGTCGCCTGGGCCTCAAAGTAGGTTGCGAGCGCATCGCCCATACCGGAAACCGTCAGGCGCACCGGGCTCGCCGCGATAACCGTCGTATCCATCAGGACAATGTTGGGGTTTGCCTTAAGGAAGAGATATTTATCGAACTGGCCGTCGTCGGTGTAGAGCACCGAAAGTGCCGAGCACGGTGCATCGGTCGAGGCGATGGTGGGGCAAATGATAACCGGGGACTCCAGGTAATAGGCGACGGCCTTCGCGGTGTCGAGGATCTTGCCGCCACCGACGCCGACAATGATGTCGCAACCGTTGTCGCGGGCGAGCGCAACCAGGCGATCGACCTCGCCTTTGGAGCACTCGCCATTAAAGTCCTCAAACAGCAGCTCGGCCTTAGCCTCGGCAAAGCCGCCCTCGATCTTGGAGCCGACGCGCTTCTTGCCCGAAGGCGTCACGATGACGAGGGCCTTAGCGCCGAGCGGCTCGACATAGGAGCCGAGCTTGGCTAGCTCGTCCGGGCCCTGGATGTACTTGCTGGGGCTATTGAAGATTGCAGCCATTTTTATCCCATTCTCTCATAATTAAAAAGAAAGGGGCTCCGTACGGATACGTGCGGAGCCCCTCGTTACGATAACAAGAGTCGATTAGAAATCGATGTCGGTGTCGTAGTAGCAGGCCTTGAGGATCTTCTCGAAGTCGGCAGCCTTGGTCTCACGCGGGTTCTCGGGCGTGCAGGCGTCCTGCTCGGCGTTCGCGGCGATCTCGGGGAGCTTCGCGAGGAACTCCTCCTCGGAAACCATCTGCGGGTTCTCGGCGTCGACCTTCACGCCGCCATTCGCGTAATCCTTGATGGACTGCGGAATGTTGAGCTGGTCGTTGAGGTCGCGAATCTTCTGGACGAGCGCAGCGATGAGCTCCTCGTTGGTCTCGCCGGGAAGGTGCAGGATCTCCTTGGCCACGTAAGCGTAGCGCTCGGCAGCACGCGGGTCCTTGGAGTTCCACTGGATGACCTTGCCCAGGTACATGGCGTTAGCAGCACCGTGGATGATGTGACCGTTCTCGAAGGCAGCACCGGTCTTGTGAGCCATGGAGTGGACGATGCCGAGCAGGCCCGAGGAGAAGGCGATACCGGCGATGCACTGAGCCTCGTGCATGTGCTGACGGGCCTCATGGTCGCCAGCATAGGACTTGGGCAGCCACTCGACGATCTCGCGGATGCCGTGCAGAGCGTTGGCGTCGGTGAACATAGAGGCGCAGGTGGAAACGTAAGCCTCCATGCAGTGGGTCAGAGCGTCCATGCCGGTGTGAGCGCACAGCTTGGCGGGCATGGTGTAGGTGAGCTCCGGGTCGACGATGGCGACATCAGGGGTGATGTTGAAGTCGGCCAGCGGGTACTTGATGCCCTTGGCGTAGTCGGTAATGACGGAGAACGCGGTGACCTCGGTAGCGGTGCCGGAGGTAGAGGAGATGGCGCAGAAATGAGCCTTCTGACGCAGCTCGGGGAAGCTGAACGGCTGGATGATGTTATCGAAGGACTCCTCGGGATACTCGTAGAAGACCCACATGGCCTTAGCGGCATCGATGGGCGAGCCGCCGCCGATGGCGATAATCCAGTCGGGCTCGAACTCGCGCATGGCCTCGGCGCCCTTCATGACCGTCTCAATGGACGGGTCGGACTCGACGCCCTCGAACAGCTTGACCTCGAAACCGCCCTCTTTGAGGTCGGCCTCAACGTCCTGCAGGAACCCGCCGCGGCGCATAGAGCTGCCGCCAGAAACGATGATGGCCTTCTTGCCCTTGAGGTTCTTCACCTCGTGGCGAGCGCCCTCACCAAAGTACAGATCGCGAGGATTGGTAAAACGTCCCATACTGTGCCTCCTAAACAAGCCCCTCTTAGACTTGCGTATATAACGGAGCACCCGATTGGCTCCGTTAGGACCATTTTGTGCGTCGCCGGCGATAGCGACGCAATGTCTAAACGTCTCAACGCTCAGACAAACACTATTTTACCGTTCTGGTTGGTCAGTTATTCACCTAAAGCCAACAATGATGAAACGTTTTTTCTATCCCTGAAGACCCTTGTGGGGCATTCATACTCCCAAGCTGGGCAAACGTTTTATCAGGGTTGACCACATATCCCGGGTAGGACTGTGCCCCTCCAAAATGTGCCCCGTTCGCCGCCAAAAATCGACCGTTTACGGCACTGTGATACCACCCGCGCAACTGAGGTGCCGACATTTGTGCGACATCCGTCTTCGTGGTGCAAAGGTGCAAGTCCAAGTGCGGCACCCCCGGTGTGCCACATGCGGGTAAACTAGACCTTTATATAGAGACATTTGAACCCTAACCGCAGCAAAGGAGGCCCCATGGCATTCGATCCCATTCAAGAGGATTGCCATCGCCTCGTTCTTGAGGCCTTGCGCCGCGACAATATCCCGCTCACTGACGGCCCCGCCGTCGAGCGTCTGATGGAGCAATTCACCCGCAACCCCGCGCCGCTCATCGTGCACGATCGCGACCGCGCCGGGCACCTCATTGCCAAGGTGGTCGAGGCTGTCGACTACCGCATCCCTTTTATCCCCGACGACGCCCAGGCAGAGCAAGAAGAAGCCGCAGCCGAGAACATGCTCCGCGAGGCAGCCGCGCTCGACCCGAGCAACTGGGATGCCCAGCGCATGCTGACGGCGCTCACCGCCGAATCCAACGAGGAATACGTGCAGTATCTGGTGTCCAAGTGCGACGAGGTGGAGCACGATCTGGCGCTCAAGATCGCCTCGGCACAGGACCCCTACGAGCGTGAGGCCGCAGGCGACCTGACCCGCCGTCCCTACCTGCGCTGGCTTGCCGCCTTGGCATCGCGCGCGCTCATTAGCGGCCGCTACCGCATGTCGCTGGATGCCGCGAATCGCAGCCTGGACTTTGCGCCCAACGACCCCGCTGGCGTCCGCCATACCGCGATGCTTGCCATGGCAAAGCTCGAATACCCTGCCGAGGAGCTCAAGCGTTTTCGCTCCGCCCACTCCGTGCCTTATCTTGCCAACACGCCGCTGCGCCGCCGTCCCAAGGACGCAGAGCGCGACTTGGACCCGTGGACGCTCATCGCACTGATGAGCGCAGCCTGGCGCGAGCTGGACTACGAAGGCGCCGAGCACTACTTGCGCATCCTCGCACGCTCGTGCCCGCACGCAGCCGAGGCGCTCTACTTCCAAACCGAGTTTCCCGATGGCGTCTATGCCCGCGTCAACGTAGGTCCGGGCTCCACCGATGAGCTTGTCCTTGCCCTGTCCGAGGCGACACCGGTGCTGCAGGAGGGCCTAGGCGCGCCCGACAACGCCAGCTTTGCCGCCTGGGTCGCCACCAACGACATCGTGCGCTCCCAGATCGACGAACGAATCCTGCGCGCGGCCGAACAGGGATTGCCGTTTAAGGGAGGAGGCCTCTAATGGATCCGAGCGTCTACATCCCCGCCTATCTGGAGCGCACCTATCTGGCGTCGCACCCCGAACTCACCGATGCAGCACGCGAGCTTGTCCATAACGACATCAGCGCAAACCCTCACAAGTATGCGCAGACCGAGCATGCCCAAGCGCTGCTGTCCTATGCCGGCGTTCATCATCATTTGCTCGACGAGCTTCGTCGCATCGAGGACATGGGCAGCGACGAGGAGTTTGAGCAGACGCGCAACCGCCTGTTCGACGACATGCGTGACGAGCTGCTCAAGATCGTCCGCTTCGATGCGCATGTCCTCGACGCCCAGTTGCTCGCCATCATCCTGGCGGACACGCCCGTCGATGCCTGCCTGGGTGACTTGATGAAGCTCGAGACGAGTACGGCCGACTACCTGCAGCAGAGCGTGCCTGGGTTCGACATGGAGGCCCCGCACTACTGGGCCAATAATGTTTTGGCCGACGGTGTCACCGCAGCAGACCTTACCCTGAGCGAGCCGGCGCTTATTGGCTGGCTTCACACGCTCGAGGCCATCTCGCAGTTGTGCATGGCGAGCGCTCGTTACCGTGCTGCCGCCAACTATTCTCGCCGCGTCCTTAAGGCAGAAGGCTATCCCACCCGAGCTGCCGGCACCGTGTTGCTCGCCCTCGCTCGCTTGGAAGACCAGGACGGCTTTTTTGCCCTGGCACATCAGCTCGAGGAACAGATGGGGGCAGACGCACTCGAGAACTCCCCCTGGTACCTGCTCGCCCGCACGATTCTGCTGTTCAAAACAAACAAGATGCGCCCGGCGACGCGCGCGCTGCGTGAGTTCGCCAACCGTTGCGAGGGCGGCGCGTTCTTCTTGCTGAACCCCATGTACCAGACGCCGTATCTTCCCTGCCGACCCGAGCCGCGCGACCCCTGGGACCTCTCGCACCAGGCAGTTTGGGAAGCCGACGGCATTATCTCGGACACCCCCGACTTTGCCCCCTGGGCCAACGCCTGCGAAGACGTATCTCAGCTTGCCCAGGAATTTGCGCGCCGCTACGGCTTTTAGCGACGCGATCGCCCCGACCATGTCATCTATGTTAGGAACGGCTTCATGAACCTCCGCTCATCTCTCGCCTGCACCTCGAGCGATATCGCCCGCTGGGGGCTGCGCTCTGTCCTCAAACGCCAGGGTGGCGTGCTTCCCGGCCGTATCGCCATGAAGATCGACCCCGAGCTGCTAAGCGACCTCGCAAGCCTAGTCGACCGCAGCGTGGTGATCACCGGCACCAACGGCAAGACCACGACCTCCAACCTCATCGCCGACGCAGTTGCTGCCAGCGGCGCTACCGTGGTGTGCAACCGCGCCGGCAACAATATGGAGCCTGGTGTGGTGGGTGCTCTGCTCGAGGCCCGCGGCGGCCTTAAGCGCACCAGCAGCGGCAAGCGCGTGGGCGTTTTTGAGTGCGACGAGCTCTACACCGTACGCGTTCTGCCCAAGCTCAAGCCGACGTACTTTGTGCTGCTCAACCTGTTCCGCGACCAGCTGGACCGTTACGGCGAGATCGACCATACCCAGGACGTCATCGCCCACGCGCTGGAGCTTTCACCGGCAACGACGCTCATCTACAACGCAGACGACCCGCTATGTGCCGCAATCGCCGCGCGCGTTCCCAATGCAAGCATCGCCTTTGGCATCGACGGCGCCACCGACACCGAATCCGACCGCATTAGCGACTCGCGTTTTTGCTCACAGTGCAACGCGCCGTTGGAGTACGACTATGTGCAGTACGGACAGCTTGGCGCATACCATTGCCCCTCGTGCGGCTGGGTCCGCCCCGGGCTTGTCCGTCGCGTGACGGGCGTGGAGCTCGGCTGCGACGGCTACGGCTTTGACCTGGTCTTTGGATCTGCGCCCGACGCGGCTGCCGCACACATCGCCACACGCTACAACGGCCTGTATATGGTCTACAACGTAGCCGCAGCCTTCTTCGCCGCCCACGAGCTGGGCGTGGACGCGGCGCATCTGCAGCCCACGCTCGACGCCTACGTGCCAGCAGGCGGTCGCATGGGCCGTTGGAATATCGCCGGCCGTACCGTCGAGGCAAACCTGGCCAAAAATCCCGTTGGTTTCGATCGCCAGATTCAGTCCATCAAAACGGCAGGCGGCAGGCTCTGCGCCTTCTTCCTCAACGACAACGATGCCGACGGCCACGATGTATCGTGGATCTACGACGTCGACTTTGAGCGCATCGCCGACACAACGGGACTTGTCGCCTTTGCCGGCGGCACGCGCGCGCACGACATGCAGGTGCGCCTCAAGTACGCCGGCATCGATGCCGCCATCATCTCGAATATCGAGCAGGCGATCGGCGCCGTTGCGGATGAAGCCGCCGGCGACACTTTCTATGCCGTCGCCAACTACACGGCCTTTCCGCCGCTGGTCAAGGAGCTCGATGGGCTCAAAGACACCGATGCGGCTACGGTTGCCGCCCACGCCGCAACGTGCGCCGATGGCAGCGCCGTTCCCGTCGGCGTCGCGCCGGTCGAGCTCTCGCGCCCCCTGCGCATCGTCTATCTGTATCCCGACGCCCTCAACCTCTACGGCGACGGCGGCAATGTCATCGCCCTCGAGCGCCGCTGCACCTGGCGTGGCATCCCCGTTCGCGTGGACGAGGTTCGCATGGGCGAGGTGCTCGATCTCGCCGACGCCGACATCGTCATGATGGGCGGCGGCTCCGATCGCGACCAGCTGGCCGTGGCGCACGAGCTGCTCGCTCAAAAAGACAAGGTCGCGGCCTATGTTGAGGACGGCGGCTCGCTGCTTGCTATCTGCGGCAGCTATCAGCTGCTCGGCCGTTCGTACTATATGGGCGAGAATCGCGTCGAGGGCCTGGGCGTCATTGCCGCCGAAACCGTGCGCGGCTCCAACCGCCTGATCGGCAACGTCGCCGTCAAGACCGACCTGGCACCTGAGCCCTTTGTGGGATTCGAGAACCACGGCGGCCGCACCCTGCTCGATGCAGAGGCCACGCCACTCGGAACGTCCGTCGTTGCGGGCACCGGCAACAACGGCGACGATGGCTTTGAGGGCATCATCTACAAGGGCGTCATCGGCACGTACCTGCACGGACCAGCGCTACCCAAGAACCCCGAGCTCGCCGACTGGCTCATTACCCACGCCCTCGAGCGCCGCGGCGATGCGCAGGCCACAGCCCTGCTGCCGCTCAAGCCCCTCGACGACACCTACGAGCGCGCCGCCCACGACGCCGCCATGAAGCTCCTCCCCTAACGCCCCGCTACCACAAAGAGACAGGCACCTTTGTGGTGGTTTTCCAGTTTGCCAACGATATACGCGCCGGCAAAAAAGTCTGCTATACTCTTTCCCGCTGTCCCCATCGTCTAGCGGCCAAGGACGCCACCCTTTCAAGGTGGATATCGCGGGTTCGAATCCCGCTGGGGGCACCATTTGAAATCTGAAGCCCGTTACCAATTCGGTGACGGGCTTTTTTCTTCCCCAACGCCGGGATTCGAACCCGACAGGGTGCGAATCCCGGCAAATCGGCGGCAAAACGGACTCCAAAGCGTCCTTCTCAAACAAAAAGCCGAGGCCCGCACGATGCGGACCCCGGCTCAATACCGTGACGATATGTCAGTTACGCTCTACACGTAGAACAGGATGTCGTCGTAGGTCGGGACCGGCCAGTAGTCGGCGGCCACGATCTCCTCCATGGCATCCACGGCGGCACGCAGCGTATCCATAGCGGGAACGACCTCGTGTGCATACACGTTGGCCTGCTCCTGGCCATCGAGAGCCTCGGCCTTCTGATGCACGGCGTCGAGCGCTTTGATGGAGTCGTTGATGGTGGTGATGCCGTTGCAGAGCTTGTTGAGCGTGTTCTGCTCGCACTGCATGGCGGCCTCCGCACCAGCGGCACGAATAGTCTCAAGGCCCTTAGCGACCTTGGTGGCATAGGCGGTAATGACCGGGCGATAGGTACGACGCGCCTCGCGAACCATCGTGGTGGCCTCGATGTTCATGAGCTTGTTGTACTTCTCGAGCTTGCAGTCGTAGCGGCACTGAGCCTCGGCCTTGGTCAGGACGCCCGTCTCCTCAAAGAGCGCGATAGCCTTATCGGAAACAAAGGCGGGCAGGGCGTCGGCCGTGGTCTTGTTGTTGGCAAGGCCGCGCTTCTCGGCCTCGACGGGCCACTCGTCGGAGTAACCGTCGCCGGAGAACAGGATGCGCTGGTGATCGGTCAGCACCTTCTTGCAGTACTCGAGCGCGGCGTCCTGGAACTTATCCTCGGGCGTACCCTCGAGTGCGTCGGCGAAGGACTTGAGCGACTTGGCCACGGCGGCATCGAGCACCAGGTTGGAGTCGGAGACGTTCTGCTCGGAGCCGCAGGCACGGAACTCGAACTTGTTGCCAGTGAAGGCGAACGGGGAGGTGCGGTTGCGGTCGGTGTTGTCCTGCATCAGCTTGGGCAGGGTATCGGCGCCCAGGTCGAGCACGCCGCGCGTGGCATGGACGGAAGCCTTGCCATCGATAATCTTCTCGACGACCTCGGTAAGCTGGTCGCCCAGGAAGATGGACATAATCGCCGGAGGAGCCTCGTTGGCGCCCAGACGATGGTCGTTGCCGGCCGAGGCAACGGAGGCACGCAGGAGCTCCTGATAGTTATCGACGGCCTCGATCACCGCGGTGAGGAAGACGATGAACTGCAGGTTGTCGAGCGGGGTGTCGCCCGGGTCGAGCAGGTTCTCGGACTCGGTGCCAAGCGACCAGTTGTTGTGCTTGCCCGAACCGTTGATGCCCTCGAAGGGCTTCTCGTGCAGCAGGCAGACCAAGTCGTGACGGGAGGCGATGAGTTTCATCTTCTCCATCATGACCAGGTTCTGGTCGATGGCCTCGTTGACCTCGCCATAGACAGGGGCGAGCTCATGCTGGCAGGGAGCGACCTCGTTGTGCTTGGTCTTGGCGGGAATGCCAAGCGCCCACAGTTCATCGTCCAGGTCCTTCATATAGGCCGAGACGGTAGGGCGGATAGCGCCAAAGTAGTGCTCCTCGAGCTCCTGGCCCTTGCAGGGGGCAGCGCCAAAGAGGGTGCGGCCGGTGATGACCAGGTCCCTGCGCTTGCGGTAAGCGTCCTTCTTGATCAGGAAGTACTCCTGCTCATCGCCCACGGAAGGAACGACCTTCTTGGGGGTCTTACCAAACAGCGCCAAAACGCGCTTGGACTCACGCGAGAGCGCGGTCATGGAGCGCAGCAGCGGGGTCTTCTTGTCCAGGGCCTCGCCCGTGTAGGAGCAGAAGGCCGTGGGGATGCACAGGACATCGTCCTTAATGAAGGCGGGGCTGGTAGGATCCCAAGCGGTGTAGCCACGGGCCTCGAAGGTGGCGCGCAGGCCGCCGTTGGGGAAGCTGGAGGCATCCGGCTCGCCCTGGATGAGGTTCTTGCCCGTAAACTTGGTAATGGCGGTGCCGTCGTGGTTGGGCTCGAGGAAGCTGTCGTGCTTCTCGGAAGTAATGCCCGAAAGCGGCTGGAACCAGTGCGCGTAGTGCGTCGCGCCCTTGGAGATGGCCCAGACCTTCATGGCGTGGGCAACGGCGTTGGCCACATCCAGGTCGAGCGGCTCACCGTCCTCGAGGGTTGCAGCAAGGCGCTTCCAAATGTCCTTGGGGAGGTAGTCCTTCATGACTTCCTCAGAGAACACCATGGTCCCGAAGCGGTCAGTAAGATCGGCCATACGGAACTCCCTTCGTATCGGCACCGCGTGAGAAGCGGTGTTGATTACTAACGAACGAGTCATAGCTTAGGCTCGCCGTGTTTCCGCGACATTACCGTTATGTTGCTGTCGCGAAACCAATCAATGAGGTTACCGCATCACAGCGGCGCTGCCGCCCTTAATGGCCAATCAACTGTATAAATTGCAGACCTCTCCCCATAGTTTAAGGGTAGTCAATTTGGGATGGGGCTCTATTAACTGGTATTTCGCATCAAATACCATTCAATATAGCCCCATCCTAGATTGACCGCTCTGTTATAGGAAATGCCGATAGCAAAGCATTTTCGATTGGTATCCCCAAATAGCGAGTGAAACTCCACCGTGACACAGTGGTGCTGTAGAATCCTTAAAACACATCACACTATTGCGTATCTAAAGGAGCACGATATGCGCGTCGACGAGGTTTTTAAGCAGGCAGCATCCCAGGGCACCGCACCCGTTTCGTTTGAGATGTTCCCGCCCAAGGGCGAGCTTACCCTCGACACGGCTCGCGAGGTGGCAGGCAATCTGTGCAAGCTTTCGCCGAGCTTTGTCTCGGTCACCTGCTCTGCCGGCGGCTCGGGCAACGGCGCCACCACCGCCCCCATCGCACATATGATTACGAGCGAATTCGATACACCCTCGGTGGCACACCTTACCTGTGTGGGCCGCTCGCACGCCGATATCGCCGCCAAGATCGACGAGTATCGCACCGCCGGCGTTGAAAACATCCTGGCCCTACGTGGTGATCTTCCCGCTGGCGCGACCGAGGACGACAAGCCCGCCTCTGACTACGCCTACGCCCGCGACCTCATCCCCGAGCTCGTCGACGCCGGCTTTTGCGTGGGCGCCGCAGCCTACCCCGAAGGCCACATTGCCTGCGAGGATCTCAACCTCTCGGTCGAGCACCTCAAGCAAAAGCAAGACGCCGGCGCGAGCTTCTTTGTGACACAGCTCTTCTTTGATAACGAGTGCTTCTATCGCTTCCGCGAGCTTGCCGACAAAGCCGGCATCACCGTGCCTATCACCGCGGGCATCATGCCGTTTATGGGCAAGTCGCAGATCAGCCGCATGGTCTTTATGTGCGGCGCATCGCTGCCCTCCCCCGTCATCAAGATTCTCGCCAAGTACGAGAACGACCCCGAGAGCCTGCAGGCAGCCGGTGTAGATTATGCTGCTCGTCAGCTTTGCGACCTTAAGGAGCACGGTGCCGACGGTCTGCACCTGTACACTATGAACCGTCCTGCAATCGCCGCGACCATTATGGAGCGCCTGGGGTAATGGAAAAACCGCACGTCGATACAACCGTTGTTGAAGTGCCGGCCGACCTTGCGTCGCCGGCGCTTTACCGTATCGACGCTGCCCACCGCCCTCGTGTCGACCGTGCCGAGATGCTGCGGTATCTGGGCTACGGCGGCCAGCAGATTGAGCCCGAACTGTCGCAGCGTATTGAGCTTGTCGTTGAGCGTCTGGAACTGGACATTGAGCCCCGTGGCGTGCGCCGTGTGTTTGCCGTCGATGCCGCAGGCGTCGACGAGCAGGGCGAGCCCTGCATCCGCTTGGTTGGCACCAATGTTGAACTGCGGGGTCGTGATATCTATCGCCACCTTAAGGACGCCCGCTTTGCCGCGCTCATGGCATGTACCCTCGGCATGGAAGCCGAGCGTCGCCTGCGCACCACTGGAGCCCAGCAACCCCTGGAAGGCGCCGTGCTCGACGCCGCATGCTCTGCCTATGTGGAGGCCGCCGTCGAGCAGATGGACCAGCAGGTCAAGGCTGCAGCCGCTGCACACGGGCTCGCCGGCAACTGGCGCTTCAGTCCCGGCTATGGCGACTGCCCGCTCTCTGCCCAGCGCTCGATCGTGGATGCACTCAATGCCACGCGCCTCATTGGACTTACCGTCACCCCCACCAGCCTGCTCATGCCCACCAAGAGCGTGACCGCTGTGATTGGTCTGTTCGACGGCGAAGTCCACGACGCCCAGAGCCGCCCCACCTGCAATATCTGCCGCATGCGCGAGCACTGCCGCTTCCGCGCCGCCCACACCACCTGCTATTCCAGCCATTAGGAGCCATCGATGTTTACTCCGCTTATCACTCATGATCTGGACGGCGCCGCGCTGGCGGCACCCGTTGATGCCGCACGCCGTAATGGCGCTGCATACAAGACGCGCACGATCGACGACCTTCGCATTAAGGATGACCGCCTGCGTGCCGCCATCGAGGGCACGGGACACCTGCTGTTCGACGGCGGCATGGGCACCATGTTGCAGGCCGCCGGCATGAAGGCAGGCGCCCTGCCCGAGCTGCTCAACTTTGAGGAACCCCAGGTCATCACCGATATCCAGCGTCAGTACGTCAAGGCCGGCTGTGACGTGATCACCGCCAACACCTTTGGCGCCAACGCCCACAAGCTCGACGGCGCCGCCACCGTGGCAGACGTCTTTGCCGCGGCAGTCACCTGCGCCCGCGAGGCCGGCGCCCGCTACGTCGCCGGCGACATCGGCCCCATCGGCGCCCTGCTGCGCCCCTTGGGCACCCTCAGCTTTGACGAGGCCTACGATCTCTTTGCCGAGGAGGTGCGCGCCGGCGTCGCTGCGGGCGTCGACCTCTTTATTATCGAGACTATGACCGACCTGGCCGAGATCAAGGCGGCCGTCCTCGCCTGCCGCGAGAACTCCGACTTGCCCGTCTTTGCCACTATGACCTTTGAGGAAGACGGCCGCACCTTCTTGGGCACGAGCCCCGAGGTCGCCGCCATCACCCTCGACGCCATCGGTGCCGACGTCCTGGGCATCAACTGCAGCCAGGGCCCGGCCGAGCTCCGAGGGCTCGCTGCACGTATGCTCACCGTCACCGACAAACCCGTTATGGTGCAGGCCAATGCGGGACTGCCCCGCGTGGACGATGACGGCAATACCGTCTTTGATATCCAGGCACCCGAATACGCCGAGGCCGTCGCCGGCATGATTGAGGACGGCGTGAGCGTCGTGGGCGGTTGCTGCGGCACCACGCCGGCGCACATGGCGGCTCTACGCACGCTTATCGACAACCACACGCCCAGCCCACGCCATCGCAAGCCCAGTATGTCGGTCACGAGCGCCCAGACGGTCGTGGACCTTCCCTGCGACGGCCACAAGATTGCCGTCATCGGCGAGCGCATCAATCCCACCGGCAAAAAGCGCCTGCAGCAGGCCCTACGCGACGGCGACCTGGACTACGTCGTGAGCCAGGGCATCAGCCAGGAGGAGCAGGGCGCCGACATCCTGGACGTCAACGTGGGCCTGCCCGAGATCGACGAGGTCAAGGTCATCCAGCAAGCGACCGAGCAGCTCCAAGGCTCCACGCTGCTGCCGCTGCAGATCGACTCCACCGACCCCGCCGCCGTCGAGGCCGCCGTGCGCCGCTACGCCGGCAAGCCCATCATCAACTCGGTCAACGGCAAGCAGCAGATCATGGACGAGATCTTCCCGCTGGTCGCCCACTACGGCGCCAACGTCGTCGGCCTCACGCTCGACGAAGGCGGCATCCCCGATACCGCCGAGGCTCGCTTCGCCATCGCCGAGCGCATCGTGGCCGAAGCCGCCCGTTACGGCATTGGCCCGGACCGTATCCTCATCGACTGCCTGGTCATGACCGCCTCGACCAACCAGCGCCAGGCTGAGCAGATTCTACGCGCCATGTCCCTGTGCAAGGAGCGCCTGGGCGTCAAGTGCGCACTCGGCGTATCGAACATCAGCTTTGGCCTGCCTGCCCGCCCGCTGCTGGGCTCGGTCTTTTTGGCCGCCGCCTTTGGTGCAGGTCTGGACGCCCCCATCATGAACCCGGGTTCCAAGCGCTTTATGGACACTGTCTACAGCTATCGCGTGCTGAGCGTTGAGGACGAGGGCTCGACCGGATACATCGAGCGCTACGCCGGCTGGACCGACCCGTACAAGATTGCCGCCAACCCGGCGGCCGCTCAGTCAGCATCGAGCGATGCCGCGCCTGCCGCAAGCACCACCGCAAGAGCCGATGACGACCCCATCCGCCACATGGTCGTCTCGGGTCGCAAGGGCGAAATCGCGGCCGAGACCGAACGCCTGCTGGCCGACCACGACGCCATGGACCTCATCAACAACCACTTTATCCCCGCCCTCGACGAGGTCGGAGTCCTCTTTGACCAGGGCAAGTTCTTCTTGCCGCAGCTCATGGCCTCTGCCGAGGCCGCGCGCGTGGGCTTCGATACCATCAAACGCCTGATGCCCGCCGGCGAGATTGCCGACAAGGGTAAGATCTGCGTGGCCACCGTCAAGGGCGATATCCACGACATCGGTAAGAACATCGTTAAGATGCTGCTCGACAACTACGGCTACACCGTCTTTGACCTAGGCCGCGACGTCGACCCGCAAGAGGTGCTCAAAACCGTCAAGGAGCGCGACATTAAGCTCGTCGGCCTCTCGGCGCTTATGACCACCACGGTCGTCGCCATGGAGGAGACCATCAAGCTGCTCCATGCCGAGGTGCCGGGCGTCAAGATCATCGTAGGCGGCGCCGTACTCACCCCCGAATACGCCAAGCAGATTGGCGCGGACTACTACGCCAAGGACGCCGCCGAAAGCGCGCGCATCGCCGAAGAGGTCTTTGGGCAGTAACACAACGGAAACAACCGAGCACCAAAACGTGCCGCATGCGCCACTTGGCACGTGCGGCACGTTAGAATAGATAAGACTATGCTCGTTTTGGCAGATAGGAGCGCAAGGATGGCGATCACGCCCGCAGAAATCGCGGAAACCCGCGGCATGGTTGAGGAACAGAACCTCGACATCAGGACCATCACCATGGGTGTCTCGCTCATGGGTTGCGGCGACGAGAACCTCGACCGCATGTGCACGAAGATCTACGACCACGTGACGCACACGGCTGAGCACTTGGTCGAGACCGCCGAGAACCTCGAGCGCGAGTACGGCATCCCCATCGTCAACAAGCGCGTCTCCGTCACCCCGGTGGCGCAGATCGCCGCGTGCTGCAAGGATGAGGACCTCACCCCCATCGCGCATGCCCTCGACCGTGCGGCCGAGACCCTCGGCATCGACTACCTGGGCGGCTTCTCCGCGCTCGTCCAGAAGGGCATCGGCGACGCCGATCGCCGCGTCATCCAGTCCATCCCGCAGGCGCTCGCCACCACGAGTCGCGTCTGCTCCAGCGTCAACGTCGCCAGCCTGCGTGCCGGCATCAACATGGACGCCGTGCTCATGGCTGCGCAGACCATCATCGACGCCGCTAAGCTCACGGCCGACCAGGACTCCGTCGGCGCTTCCAAGTTTGTCTGCTTTGCCAACATGGTCGAGGACTCCCCGTTCATGGCGGGCGCTGTCCACGGCGGTGGCGAGGCCGACGCCGTCATCAACGTAGGCGTCTCGGGCCCCGGCGTTATGGCCGCAGCCCTGGAGACGCTGCCCGATTCCGCATCGATGATGGAGGTCGCCGAGAAGATTAAGCAGACCGCCTTTAAGATCACCCGCGCCGGTGAGCTCATGAGCCGCGAGGCCGCCCATCGCCTGGGTGTCGAGAAGGGCATTGTCGACCTGTCGCTGGCTCCCACGCCTGCTATCGGCGACTCCGTTGCCCGCATCCTCGAGATTATCGGTGTTGGCACCTGCGGTGGTCCGGGCACGACCTGCGCACTCGCCATGCTCAACGATGCCGTCAAGAAGGGCGGCGTCATGGCCAGCTCCAGCGTGGGCGGTCTCTCGGGCGCCTTCATTCCCGTGTCCGAGGACGCCGGCATGATCGCCGCCGTCGAGGCCGGCGCGCTTTCGCTCGAGAAGCTCGAGGCCATGACCTGTGTGTGCTCCGTCGGCCTTGACATGATCGCCATCCCCGGCGACACCCCGGTCGAGACCATCGCCGGCATCATCGCCGACGAGATGGCTATCGGCGTCATCAACAACAAGACCACGGCCGTCCGCGTGATCCCTGCCATCGGCAAGGGCGTGGGCGACTGCGTCGAGTACGGCGGCCTGTTCGGCCGTGCACCCATCATGCCGGTGAACCCCAACGCCGGCACCGTGCTTGCCCATCGTGGTGGACGCTTCCCGGCGCCGCTGAACTCGCTGAAGAACTAGCTGAGGGATACGGGCGAGGAGCCCCGGGGAGGGCAAATATATAAGGTCGCCTGCTCGGACAGTCCTGACTCGCACGGAGAGCACATTAAGTGCTCTCCGGCTCGTGCGGAACTCGCGATCGACCTTATATATTTGCCCTCCCCGGGGCTCCCGCACAACGGGACCTCGGTTGGGTTCTGCCCCGATTGCAGTTGCTTCGCTCCTGCACCACTTTGTTGGTATGGCGGTTTGGCGTTGGAACGGTTCTTTTTCTGATATATGCTGGTTGCGGCTCTTCTTTTTGGGAGGGGCCGCTTTTTTGTTGTGAGGAGGTTGGCCCGTGGTTGATGAAGGTGTTCGTTCTGAGCTGCTTTCTGTGGATTGGAATGATGAATGGATGCGTCTGCAGGCTGCTCGGCATCGGGCTGATGACTCTTTTGAGTGGGACAAAAGGGCTCGGCATTTTCGGCCGCTTGAGACTGCTCCGTATGCTCGGGATTTTATGAAGCTGTTGGCGCTTGAGCCTGGTGAGTCGGTGCTTGATATGGGGTGTGGGGCTGGGTCGATTGCTATTCCGCTTGCTCAGGCTGGGCATCCCGTGATTGCTGCTGATTTTTCCCCTGCTATGTTGGGCACGCTTGATGCTGGCATTGAGTACTATGGGCTCGAAGGCCGCATTACACCGCTTGAGCTTGCTTGGGATGATGACTGGGATTTGGTTGGACCGGTCGCGAAAGCGGTAGATGTTGCCTTTGCCAGTCGCTCTGTCACCACGACCAACCTAAAAGGCGCGCTTGCCAAGCTTGATCGAACGGCTCGTCGGCGTTGTGCTGTCACGATGGTCGCCAACTCCAGCCCGCGCTATGACCTGCACCTGATGAACGCCATCGGTGCCTCGGTTACCTGCAGTAATGGCTTTGTGTATGCCTTTAATATCCTCATTCAGATGGGTGCCCTGCCGCAGGTTACGTACTTTGAATCGCCTCGTCGCGATACCTTCGATAGCCTTGAGGCGGGCGTAGCGGACTTCTCCCGCATGCTCGAGCACGGTAACGAGGATAAGATCGACCGTCTGCGCGACTACATCGCTCAGCATATGATTGAGAATCCCCATGCCGGCGAGCCAGGGTCCAAGGGAGTGCCGCAGGGGCGCTACATGCTCGACCACGTCCGCAAGGTTCGGTGGGCGTTTATTGCATGGGAGCCGGTCTCTTCGAGCCGTCCATAGACCGCTTTCGGCTGCCGTACACGTCCGCCTGTAACCCGCGCTGTTCTCCCACTCGGCATCCGCATTCTTTTTGAACTGGGCAAACACGCCCCACACCACGCCGTTCCTGCGCTATCGTGGGACAGCTTACGTAGATTAAGGCCCCATCGCGGGGCGCCCCATAACATAGAAAGCGAGAACCCATGGCACTGACAGGAGCCCAGGTCAAGCAGCTTCGCAGCATGGCCCATCACCTCAACCCCGCCATCATCATCGGCAAGTCCGACATCAACGAGGGCACCGTCGAGCAGACGGTCGCCTACCTGGAGAAGCACGAGCTCGTTAAGTGCTCCGTACTCGATGGTTCCAGCCTTTCCGCCCGCGAGGCCGCCGAAGAGCTTGCCGATCGCTGCCATGCCGAGGTCGTCCAGGTTATCGGCCGCAAGTTCTCGCTGTATCGCGAGTCCTCGCGCAAGGACATCGAGAAGATTAAGCTCGTCTAAGAGCCAACAATCCGGCGAGCCAGCATACATCAAGCTTGCGAGCGTCCGAGCAATTCGGACGCTCATTTTTTATCGCTCGACGAGCACGCGATTAAGCCTGCCCTCCACCAAGCGCTCGTACAGACGCCGTGTCTCGGGCTCGGGCACGCCATTGACCTGCTCCCTCAGGTGATGCATATGCCCACTGTACAGCTCGACGATATCGCGTCGTCGCCCCGCCGCACCGTAGACGCGCATAGCGCAACGCACCATGTCCTCGCGCGCCGTCTCTTGCCGCAGCCCCGACTCCACCAGCCATACCGCCGACTGCAGGTCGTTTTCTTCTAGGGCGGCATTCGCGCCCCGAATCATGCAGTCGATATACTTAGATTCCATAATGCGCCTCATACGCAAAAAGTAGGTGGGATTACAGCCATTGGGAACATACAACGGGCCGGCGTAGAGCTGCTCGATCTTAAGGCACAGCTCAATCAGATGGGGTCCGCGCGCACCCGTGCGATTTCCCAAAACTTCGCGGCTTATCTGATCAAACAACCGCACGTCGGTCTTGACGTAATCGCCGTTAAGCCCAATGCACTCGTTTTGGATCAGCACACACGACTTGCCGTCCGGTGTCGGCCCCAAGGCCGAACGCAAGCGCGATATCGTCGAGTACAGGTTGTTGCGGGCGCTATTGAACTCGGCATGGGGCCACAGCTCCATGGCCAGCGTCTCGCGGTCGACCAGTGCATCCATGCCCAGCGCAAGCCGCTCGGCAAGCGTCGCCGCTTTCTTGCGGCGCCACATCTTATCCGTGATGGGAAACCCGTCGCGCTCGGCGCGAAACGCCCCAAACATGCGGATCTCGATATGGCCAATCACATCGACACCCTCGGCATCACCGGCCTGGAACAGACGCTCGCCTTCGCCCTCAAAGTCGTCACGCAGCGAATACCGCGACAGTTCGCGCACCGGGAGCTTCTTTCGAATTCTAGCAGCCGGCTCACCCAGACAATGCATCGCAAGACGCGCAAACAGCCGATACGACGGATCTAAAATCCCCGGGCGGTTCATGGACATCCAGGCTGCAAGGTCGCTATCGCGGCCCGCGGAGGCCAAATGCAACGCCACCATCCAAGCCTCGGCACCACCGACCTGCGTCCGACTCAAATCGAGCAGCTCTGCCTCTTCGCGCACCGATACCATCGATGTATTGCGTAAGTACGCCGCGCGCTCTAGCAACAGTGCGTTGTCGCGTATGTATCCAATAGATTCCTCGGCAAGCCTGAGCACCTGCACCGCACGGAATTTGGCATTGACCGGACGCCCCTCAGCCAACGACTGCCAGCCTTCCAGTATCAAGCCAAACAACTGGACTTGATTGTCACGCACACGCACGGCAAAACGGTCGAGCTCATTGAATGCCTGCTCGTCGGTCACCGGCATGCCGGCAAACAGGCGCCGCGCCGATAATACCATGCGCACCCAGATGGCGAGTGCTCGGATGTCACGCGCTTCGAGTGCCTCGAGCGTCAGGGCCATCTCGTCATCACGCTCGTCAGTCCCTGCATACGACCCATCGAATAGCTCCGTCAACATGCGGTCCGCCCGCACAAACGTCCCCGCGATATCGAGCTCACAATCGTAGACCTTATCCGTTTTGAGCCCCGCGAGGATCTCACCACCCTTCGCCCGCTCGGTCAGCCCATGCTTTATCTCGACATGTGCGGACAGCATGTCGAGTGCGGCACAGGACGCCTCACTTTCCAACGCTGTATGACTTGCCGGAAGCCCCAGACCACTATCTCCATAACAGGCGGCCGTAAACACGTGCGCCACCTTCCACGACACGGGATCGAGCTCGCAAATCGCTTGCTCGCCCGCACGCTCGATAATTGAGGCCATATACCGCGCGAGCTTTGTATTGGAGACGCTCACCGCCGCCAGATAGATGCCGAGCGCCTCGCCAGGCGTCGGCTCCGATGCCTGACCATCTGCCTCGTTCTTTCCCAGCGCCGCGCGGCAGACATCCCCTCCATGCCCCGTCAGGGCCAGATCGACCCCATACTGCCCGGCAAGCTCCAGCACCGCACTGCGGTCCAAAAACGCGTCGGCGAGGTCCATCGCGGTATCGCAGCGCCCCGCTTTAATCAATATACGCGCCGCCCGCACAACGAGTTCGGGGCGAATTTCGGCGACCAGCTTGCGCAATCGAAGACGCGCGTTGTCCTCGGTGCCCAAGCAGGTAAAGCTCCGGTCTGCCGGATCAACGCCAAAAATGGGATAATCGCGGACAAGATAGGACTGGTCAATCGCCGAAAGCCTAACACCGCAAGCCTCGAGCTCCGAAATATTGCCCTCACCCATTAGGACCATCAAGCATGCCACACTAAACAGGGCGTTGTTCTCGAGCGATGCCAGATCAACAAGTGCCGCACCGTAGATATTAACGATCTCGTTTTCGAGCATCTGGGCAACGTCTCCCTGCCCGTAGAGTCCCGACTGCATAGCCGAGACGAGCTCGGGCACGCCCTGCGTAAGCTGGTAGAAGTCGAGCGATGTGCTGATCGAGAACGCCGATGCCCACGCCGAATACTCATAGGCATGCACCTTGAGCATCTGCGCGTTGACTTTAATCGAATCGCCCAGTCCATGAATCAGCTGGCGATTCGAAGGACGGCAGCTCAAAAAGACCCCAACCCCCATAGCACGCAGGCTTCGGATCCGGTCGATCAGCTCCTCGGTCTCGCTCTGGCTGAGATTAGGCACGTTATCGATTGCAATCAGGGAATGCGGCTTGTCCTTAAGCTCATCGGTAACGACCTCGAGCTGCATAAACACCTCGCGCCCAATAGCACGGTCTGCCTCGATGATCCGCACGGGACCTCGCATCGGATCGCTTTTAACCTCTTGGGCATACTGCAGCAGCACCGAGGTTTTCCCAAAGCCATCAGGCGCGTAGAGGACTACGATACCGGCCTTTCGGCCCTTGGCGATAAGTTCGTTCATCAAGCGATCGCGCCGCACCGTATAACTACTGCCCAGCGGCATAAGCTCGAGGTCGTCCGTATTGCCCAAATCGTTAACCATGCCCGCTCCTCAACTCGACCACATGGACACCGTAACCGCTAGACCATATGTATCGCTCTATGAATAGAGCGATGCTACGGTTTAGGATGTTTGTTGGTACGCAAATGGCAAGTTTTTGTTCAGCGTGGTCCGATTGAAACTTATCCCCCAACCAATCAGTCTTTGCGCAGGTCAATGCGCTTGCCAGCTTGTCCCATCCTTTGGCAGTGTACCTCAAATGAGCGCTGTTCAATTGTGTTGCGCAACTCACCTAACGCCAGCTACCGTCTGCGACCTTTTCATAGCATTTATGCATAGTATCTGTTATGGAATGAATCATGCTGCACCAGACGCACCCGTCAAGTTCGCTGCAAGATTTTCGTCAAGCACACGGCGCGCGCTCAGCAAAAAGGCCCCCGCAAAGCGGAGGCCTTTGGCAAAGCTATGTCGAGGTGATAGGCTTTCGCTACTTGCAGAGCGAAAGGGCGGCCTCGTCGGCAACGACAACGCAGTTGGTGTGCAGTTGCAGGATCGAGGCAGGGCACTCGGGGGTAACCGGACCATAGCACATGTCATGCACGGCCTGTGCCTTGGCCTCGCCGTTGGCGACAACCAGGATCATGCGGGCATACATGATGGTCTGAGTGCCCATGGTGTAGGCCTGACGGGGCACGTCGTCGATACTGTCGAACAGGCGGCTGTTGGCCTGAATAGTGCTCTCGGTAAGGTCGACACAGTGCGTACCCTTGGAGAAGTGGTCATCGGGCTCGTTGAAGCCAATGTGACCGTTGTTACCGATGCCGAGCAGCTGCAGATCGGGGTAACCGGCAGCAGCGACGATCTTGTCGTACTCAGAGCAGGCAGCGGCAGCGTCGGGATTGGAGCCATCGGGCACATGCGTGTTGTTCAGGTCGATGTTGATGTGATCGAAGAAGTTCTCACGCATAAAGTAGTGGTAGCTCTGGGGATCGTCGTGCGAAAGACCACGATACTCGTCGAGGTTGTAGGTGCTGACCTCGGCAAAGTCGACGTCACCCTTCTCGTACCAAGCGGCGAGCTGCTTGTAGGCGCCAATCGGGGTGGAGCCGGTGGCAAGACCCAGCACGCAATCGGGTTTGAGGATAACCTGGGCCGAGATGATATTGGCGGCCTTGCGGCTCATATCCTCGTAGTCTTTAGCTTTAATGATCTTCATTACGCGTCCTTTCTCGTACAAGAGAGGCAAGGCTCCCCTTACAAGCACTTGCCCGCGGCCCGCGTCGGCCGCAACCAACGTGTGCGGCCACCAGGGCGAGGTCGCGTAATGTATATGTCTCGTGTCTACCCGCGTCGAGGCCCCTGCCCGTCCACGGTGACCCAAAGCTGTTTAGCTTCGGACGTTTCTCATATTGCCACGGAGGGCGTCCTCTTTCAAGGGCGCCCTCCGTAAACGTGTTTGAATTGTAGGCTAAAGGCCGAGCGCGCTCACTAGCGCTCGCGAGCGACGATGAGTTGGTCCATCTCCTCGACATGCTCGCCAACGGAGCCCTTGATGCTCGAGAACTCAACAGAGTTGCACACCAAGATGGGAACCGTCACATCGTAACCCTCGGCAGCAATTGCCTCGCGATCGAACTCGATGAGCACATCGCCCTTATGGACGATGTCGCCCACTTGCGCATGTACGGTAAAGTGCTTGCCCTCAAGCTGAACAGTGTCCAAACCAACGTGAATGAGCACGTCTAAGCCATCGACCGTGTTGAGCGCAACCGCGTGTCCCGTGGGAAAAATGGCCTCGACCTTGGCGTCTGCTGGCGCAATCACGCGCGTGCCGGTAGGCTGAATCGCCACGCCCTGGCCCAAAAGGCCGGTGGCAAACGTCTGATCATTTACCTCGGAGAGCGGAATGACGTCGCCCGAGATGGGAGCATCCAGCGTAAGGACTCGACCACGCATACCAAAAGACCTTAGGACTTTAGTGAACATGCTCCCCCTCGGACATACCAATCAACCAAATGAACTTTAACAGTTTACCACTTGGCACCCGTTTTTGACCATTAGGGAAGTTCGCGCTTGACAACCCCGACGATGTCGTCGACGACGCGCTGGGTCAGCTCGTGCGTCTCGGCCTCGGCCATCACGCGAACCAACGGCTCGGTGCCGCTCGGGCGCACCAGAATGCGGCCACGACCGTTGAGCTCCTTCTCGGCGGCAGCGACGGCATCCCAGATGGGCTGGCAGTCGTCCAGGCCGGCCTTGTTGTCGGAATGCACGTTGACGAGTACCTGCGGGTACTTCTTCATGATGCCAGCAAGATCGGTAAGCGTGCGACCGGTGCGCTTGAGCACGGCAAGCAGCTGCAACGCCGTCACCAGACCGTCGCCGGTGGTGTTGTGCTCCAAGAAAATGATGTGGCCGGACTGCTCGCCGCCGATAACGGCGCCGTCCGCGAGCATGCGCTCAAGAACATAGCGGTCGCCCACGGCGGTCTGGACCATCTCGAAGCCTTGCTCCTTCATAGCGATGGAGAAGCCCAGGTTGCACATAACAGTCGAGACGATCTCGGAGTTGGCGAGCTTACCGCGAGCAGCGAGGTCGGAGCCACAGATGGCCAGGATGTAGTCGCCGTCGATCTCGTTGCCCTCGCTGTCCACAAAGAGCACGCGGTCGGCGTCGCCATCGTGGGCCAGACCGATATCGGCGTGGGTGCGCAGCACGAGCTCGCGCAGGGGCTCAAGGTGCGTGGAGCCGCACTCGACGTTGATGTCGGTGCCGCAGTAGTCGGTGTTGATGGCATGCACCGTGGCGCCCAGGCGCTGCAGCGCGGCAGGCGTGGTCTGGCAGGAAGCACCGTGACCGCAGTCGACGGCAACAACCAGGCCGTCAAGCTTAAGGCCGTCGAGCGTGCTGATGGCATGGTCGACATATGCCTTGCGAGCGTCCTTCATCTTGATGATGTGGCCCACACCGGCGCCGGTCGGCAGCGTGTCGGCAGCCATGGCCTCCTCGGACATGACCCAGGCGCTGATTTCTTCCTCAACCGCGTCGGGAAGCTTCATGCCCTTGCGGCTAAAGAACTTGATGCCGTTGAACTCCGGCGGATTATGCGAAGCAGAAATGACGATGCCGCCATCGAGCTCGTTTTGAACCGTGAGCAGCGCCACAGCCGGCGTGGGGATAACACCACAGCAGTGCGGGCGGCCACCCTCGGCCATAATGCCGGCGGTCAGAGCGCTCTCGAGCATGGTGCCCGAAAGACGCGTGTCGCGGCCAATGCAGATGTCGGGACCAAGGAACTTTGTCGCCGCGCGGCCCAGACGAAACGCGAGGTCGCACGAAAGATCGGCGTTGGCGACGCCACGGACGCCGTCGGTACCGAAGATGTTCTGGGGCATAGGATCGCTCCTTCCCAAGTGGGCAAAACGCAGTCGCCCACCCTAGTCGAAAAAGAAAAGCGGGACCCGCCGAGCAATCGGCAGGCCCCGCTTGTACATTGTATCTCGTAAGGAGATAAAACCTTAGCGCTTGGAGAACTGGGGAGCGCGGCGGGCCTTCTTGAGGCCGTACTTCTTGCGCTCGACCACGCGAGCATCGCGCGTAAGGAAACCGGCCTTCTTGAGGTCAGCACGGTAGTCGCCAGCGTTCAGAAGAGCGCGAGCGATGCCCAGGCGCAGAGCGCCGGACTGACCGGAGATGCCGCCGCCATCGCAAAGAGCGATAACGTCGAACTGACCGGCGGTGTCGGTCACCTTGAAGGGAGCAAGGGCGTTCTCAACGAGCTGATGACGGCCGAAATACTGCTCGGCGTCACGCTTGTTGATGGTCACCTTGCCGGTGCCGGGGACGAGACGGACGCGGGCGACGGCGTTCTTACGACGGCCGGTACCCTGGTAGACAACGGTGTTCTCAGCCATCTTTAAGCCTCCAGCTCAATCTTCGTGGGGTTCTGGGCAGCATGCGGATGCTCGGCACCAGCGTAGACCTTAAGCTTGGTCATCTGGGCACGGCCGAGGGTGGTCTTGGGCAGCATACCGCGAACGGCGCGCTCGATGACCTTCTCCGGGTGCTTCTCCATAGCCTGGCGGAAGCTCTCAGCCTTGAGGCCGCCGTTGTAGCCGCTGTGGCGATAATAGGTCTTCGTGTCGGCCTTGTTACCGGTAAGCTGGACCTTATCGGCGTTGATGACGACAACGAAGTCGCCGCAGTCACTGTTGGGCGTGAACTGGGGCTTGTTCTTACCGCGCAGGATCATTGCGATCTGGGTGGCAAGACGGCCCAGGACAGCACCATCGGCGTCGACGAGAACCCAGTTGCGCTGGACCTCGCCCTGCTTGGCGTAGTGAGTCGATTTCGAAATCACTTAGACTCCTCCATGTACAGTACGTGTTGTTACAGAGATTCACGGGGCTCTGCAAGTAACCCGTCCATATTACCCCGCTCGCCGCCCGAGTCAACAGGTATTTTGGCTTCGACCAGAGTTTCTGCACATGTCGTCCATGGGTCATGACGTCGCGACACTAGCGCTCGACAAATGCCTCGATATCACTCAGTAGGCGCTTTGCCTCCTGGCGGCCCTGAATATACAGATCGAGGAGCTTTGCCGGATCGTGCTCAACGTGACCGACCTCGACCGGCTTTTGCGGAGCAACGACCAGCGCACGGCCCTCGCGCTCATACTTCCACAGATGCATGCGCTGGATGTTATAGCGGTCGTGGCGCGTCTCGATAGCCTCGAGCAGGTAGGGGTAGTCGGCATAGCGAGCGCGTGCGGCTGGCATAAACTCGTAGGGCTTTTTCTCATACGAACGGTCCTGCGTAACGATGACGACCGCACGGTCGAAGCCCGCCTCCTCCAGCACGTGCTCGATGGGGACCGAATCGGCTACGCCGCCGTCGACGTATTTGTGCCCATCGATCTCGACCGGCGGCGTCACCAGCGGCAGCGACGTCGATGCGCGCACGGCGTCGAGGTCAAGTACGGCGCTTTTGACCGGCAGGTACGCGGCGGTTCCAAAGAGCATGTCCGTCGCGACGGCGTACATCTCGATGGGGCTCGCGTCGAACGTCTCGTTGTCAAAGGGATCCAGGCGGTCCTGGACATCGTTGAAGATAAAGTCGTAACCCACAATAGAGCCCGTGGACGCAAACGATGCGGCGCCCATGAAGCGGCTGTCGTTGCAGAAAGCCAGGTTGATGCGGTTGGCACGGCCGATCTGGTGCGACTTGTAGTTCACGCCGTTGAGGGCGCCGGCCGATACGCCATATACCGCCGGAATCTCGACGCCGGCCTCCATGAGAACGTCGAGCACGCCGGCGGTAAATTGTCCGCGGAAGCTGCCGCCCTCCAGAACGAGCGCGACCTTGCCGGCGTTCTTTGCCTTATCTTCTGCAGTCATATTGACCTCCTGCGATTGCGTTTTGGCTTTCTTCTACCCAGTTTTGGAATGGAGGGCGCATAGGTTTTGGAGTTGAGGAGATGGAGCGGATAGCGCGTCCCAGTTTGAGGCGGGATTCCGGAATGCGCTTTCCGCTTGGACCGCCGTTGGGAAAGCGTGTCCCGTTCTGAGCGCGGATTCCGGGATGAACTTTCCGCCTGGACCGCCATTGGGAAAGCGCGTCCCAGTCTCAAAGCAAATTCCGGGTCGCAGTTTCCTCTTAGCCCACCATCCGGAAAATGAATCCCATTCTGAGCGTAGATTCTGGGATGCAACTTCCGCTTGATGCGTCATCCGGAAACTACGTCCCAGTCTGGGCGCGGATTCCGGGATGCGCTTTCCGCCTGGGCAGCCATTGGGAAAGCGCGTCCCACCCTGCGCTGCCGCGACGTTTTCTTTACGCCCGCGCCCTGCACAGAGTTCGATTCTCCGCGGTACGGGGTTCCGTTGGTGCGGGGCATGGCCGGCTGAGATTCGATAAACATCGCATCCGTTTTGAGTCGAAAGTTTGCGCGGAGAATCCGCGTATTTGCTTCGCAAATACGCACCGGCTTCGGCCGCCTGCCGGCGTCCTCGCCCGCGGGCTAAAAACGCTGACGCGTTTTCTTTACGCCCGCGCCCTGCATAGAGTTCGATTCTCCGCGGTATCTGTAAGTAATAAAAAAGCAGGTAGAAACACTTCTCTACCTGCCTGTAACTATTGGTGGAGGCGCGGAGAATCGAACTCCGGTCCACGAAAGCCCCCTGATTGGCATCTCCAAGCTCAGTCGCTGGTTTTGTCTCGGACGCTTTGCGCGCAGCGACACGCTCGCGGCGTCCTAACCGGTTCGGTCTTAGCCTGCGCCATACCGATTACGCGCGCAGGAGCATTCCCCTAAAATGACGTCGCGCCGGTGTCGGGGAAATCACCGGGTTGACGCGCCGCTATAAACTAAGCAGCGAGAGCCATAGGCTCAAAAGAAGAGTTGTTGTCAATTCAATTTGACGGTACCCCTGTTTAACGAGGCGAGGAGACCTCGGCTTGCTTCCTCTCTCAGAGCTATCGTGTCGAAACCAGTCGCCCCCGAATGTCGGGAAAGTCTGGATGGCATTGGGCACGAGCACCCAACACCCGTCGACTTTTCAAGGAACATACGGGGCGAGCCCCGCTTGTGGAGTGTTATCTTACCACGTTCTGAAAGCGGACAGCTGTTCTATGCACGAGCTGTGAAGACCCCAATGTGCGCTGCACTTCGCACTTTTGCTACCGATCGCGTCACGTATATTTTCGCCAAGCACAATTGACCCTTCGAAAGGACCGTTATGGATACCAAGCAGCAACTCGTCAATGCCCTCGCAGGCCTGGGCTCAACCATTACCGAAGCTATGGATGTCATCGAGGGCTTTGTCCCCTGCGGACATCCCGCCCTCACGGTATCGAACGCGCTCGTCGCGCTGGACGCTGACGATGATGCTGCTCTCGCCCAGCAGCTCGAGACCGTTGAGGGTTTTATCGACCATGTGAGTGAGAACCGCGGCGTGTCCGCCTACCACGACATCGAGGTCGAGCTCGTGGGCCCCAAGGCCGATCTGCTCGCAGCAATCCGCGAGGTAGGCGCCCTTATGCAGACCGCAGGTGTCAAGAACACCCAGGTCAACGAGTGGGTCTACCGCAGCCTGGCAGCACTCGACAGCTCCGACGAAAAGGCAGCCGAGCAGCTCGCAGAAAGTCCCGCCATTAAGGCAGAGCTTTTGTAAATAGAAGACGCGGGCCCCTTGGCGCATCGTCGTCCATGAGGCCCGCAAACAGTTCGCGTCAACCGATAGCCGCGCCGCCGCGTTCGGCCAAAGCAAGAATCGGCATCATTTGACGAGGTGTCTTTGCTGCAAGATCGGCATGTTCGAGCAGTTTGCGATCGTTGGTCACCAAGTAATCGACCTGCGCGCGCTTGCACGCGGCGAGCACCAAGTTGTCCTCGTAATCGTGATGAAGCACTAAGTATTTGTCGGCCAGCCAAAGGTCCGACGCATCTGCACCCACGGCCATAGCGTTTTCGGTCATGTTCCGAACAAACGCCAACGCCGCATCGCCAATTGCACGGGCAAATGCCTCGTCGAGTGCTCTCCCGCTGGCAAGAACGCTACGCTTCAGCTCGTGTTGGACAACGTACAGCACGTCCTTGGCGATATGCACCGGAAAGAACAGCAACGCCCCCGTCTCCGTCGCCTGCCCAATAAACGCACGCGCGGCAAGCGACTCGGCATGGTCGACGCAAAACGAATCAACCCATACGTTGGCATCCACCATGATTTTAAGAGGAGCCCCGCTCACAGGATCATCCCCTTTTGGCGATAGCGCTCGTCCATGGCTTCGGAATAGACTGTGTCCCAATCGCGATCGTCGGATACGGGCGACGTAGCGATGCCCAGGTCTGCGTAAAGCTGATCTGCCGCCGCCCATGATGCGGCGAACGGAGTATCGGGCGCGACGGTCTGCTGCCGTTCGTCGACGGCTGCAAGCACTTCCTCGCACTGCCCGCCACCCTGCGCGACCTTGGCCACCACCTTTTTGATGAGCTCGGGCAGCGACCCGCCCGAAAGCCGCAGCGCCTCCTCGGCACGGTTCTTGACCTGGCGATCTACGCGAACGTTCACCTGCGCCATGCCGCTAACAGAACCCACGTTGATCCTGCTCCCTTCAATTGCTAGCATCGCTAGCAACACTCTATAGAGAAGCTAGCAAATGGTCAAATGCAAAAGGCCTGCGCCCGGACGACACCGATGCCGTCTGGGCGCAGGCCAGATAACGTGGGCGAACGCGTCTGCTAACGCAGATACGCTTTCGCGTTGCCCAAGCTGTACGCAATCGTCGAGCCGTTGTGCAGCAGCGATGACGCTTGCGGGGTAATCGCGCCGGTAATGCCCAGTGCCAGGAGCGCCGAGTTGGTGAGCATCACCTTAGAATAGGAGCTCGTCAGACGATCAACGAGGCCCTGGCTCATGCGGCGCAGACGCACGATCGCGGCAAGATCCGTATCGGTCAGGATGATATCGGCGACCTCCTTGGCGATGTCGCTTCCGCCACCCATGGCCAGACCTACGTCAGCCAAGCCGAGCGCCGGTGAGTCGTTGACGCCGTCGCCCACCATGGCAACATGGCGCCCCTCGCTCTTAATGCGCTCCACATAAGCGTACTTGTCCTCGGGCAGCAGCTCGGCCATAAACTCGTCGACCCCTGCCTCTCGCGCAATGCGCTCGGCCGTGCGCTCGGAGTCGCCCGTGAGCATGACCACGTGCTTGACGCCCAGCGCATGCAGGTCGGCGATGGCCTCGCGGACCCCGGGCTTGAGCGGATCCTCGATGCCGAGCACGCCCACGACCGTGCCGTCGACCGCCAGGTACAGCGGCGACAAGCCCTGCATCTGGGACTCGATGCGCTCCTTGATGTCGGACTCGAGCTGCGCGCCCTCATCCTCGAATACAAAGTGCGCTGAACCGATGATTGCGCGACGCCCTTCGATGGACGAAGCGATGCCGTGTGCCACGATGTACTCGACGGCGGCATGGCGCTCGCGGTGCTCGAGCTCGCGCTCGCGTGCCGCATTGACCACAGCGCGCGCCACCGGATGCGGAAAATGCTCCTCCAAGCAAGCGGAAAGGCGCAGGACCTCGTCCTCACTCCAGCCATCGGTCGTCAGCACGCAAGCCAGGCGCGGCTGCGCCTCGGTCAGCGTGCCGGTCTTGTCAAAGACAATGGTATCGGCCTTGGCAAACGACTCAAAGTACTTGGCGCCCTTGACCATCACGCCCATCTTGGCAGCATCGCTCATAGCGGTCATGACGGCAACGGAACCCGTGAGCTTGAGTGCGCACGAGTAGTCGACCATCAGCGCCGCCGAGGTCTTAATGAGGCTACGCGTGGTGAGAGCGACAAGGCCCGCGAGCAGGAAGTTCCACGGGACGATCTTGTTGGCGAGGTCTTCCATGTGCGACTGGCCCTCAGACTTGAGCGAGTCGGCCGCCTGCACGAGCGAGACGATTGAGCGCAGTTTGGTTTGCGCCGTATTGGCGCGCACGCGCACCAAGATGCCGCCGTCTTCCACGACGGTACCGGCGAACACGTCGTCGCCCACGCTGCGCTCGACGGCCAGCGGCTCGCCGGTCAGGGTCGCCTGGTTGACCATAGCGCTCCCCTGCTCGACAACACCGTCGATGCAGATGGACATGCCGGTGCGCACGGCGACCAAGTCGCCGGGCTCGAGCTCGGTGGCGGCAACGCTTACCTCGGTGTCGCCGACGACCTTTTGCGCCTTGTCGGGCACATCGAGCAGCGAGTTGATGAGCTCGTTTTCGCTCATGGCGCGGGTGTAGTCCTCGAGCAGCTCGCCCACGTTGAGCAGGAACATCGTCTGGCCCGCGGTGTCGACATCACGCTTGACAAACGAAATGCCGATGGCCGAAGCGTCGAGCACGGGAACGGTCAGGCGCGGCTGCGCGAGCTCATGAAGGGCAGCGCGCAAAAATGCCATGTAACCGGCCACGACAAACACCGCACGCAGAGGCGTCGGCAAGAACCAGCGACGTGCGTAATGGGCACCGATAAGTGTGGCAAGATCCATGACGAGCTTGTGCTTGCGTGGCTCAAGCTGCATCACGTAGCCTGTCTTTGCGTCGGCAATGGCCTGAGCGTCGAGCGCACCGACGGCGGCCAGCACGGCATCGCGGCGCGACTCGTCGTATTCGAGTGCCATCTGGCCGATGCGGCCGTAGACGCGCACCTTGTGCACGCCATCGATGTCGCCGCCAAGCTTAAGAAGTGCATCGAGATCGCTCTCTGGCACAGGACCCGCCAATTGAAGACGGGTCCTGCCGGGGATCTCGCTAATAACCGAGAATCTCATAGTTTGTGCCTGGGAGCGTTACTCGGCTGCCTCGTCAGCAGCGGCCTCGCTCTGGGTGATGTAAGCAGCCTCGGCAACCATGTCGTCGACATTAGCCTTGGCCTGCTCGACCATGTCCTGGTAGCCGTTCTTGATGCGCATGCCGCACGCGATACCCTGCACGCAGGCATTCTTTACCGGAGCGCTGGTGAGCAGCTTGATGCCGGCCGTACCGAGCAGAAAACCGCCACCGACAAGCAGGGTGTTAAACGTCGACTTCTTCATGTTGCTTCTCCCTTTTGCCGCATTGGACGCGGCATGGTGCCTCAGCACCCGAGTAAACAAGTTTGCTCGAGCACGCTTTTGAAATATCTCAATTTTATCTAACTATCTAGGTCAGCCATGGCTAACCTTTTGAAAATTAGCGATGCGGAGTAACCGATTGTCAATGTGAGAAAGGGACTGTCCCTTTGCCCCTTCTTACAACTGCCAGGTAGCTGCTTCCTTTTGCAGCGCCACCATGCGGGCGAATTCTCCACCTGCCGCCTTGAGCTGCGCCGGAGTGCCCTGCTCGGCAACCACACCATCCTTGAGTACAACGATTTTGTCGGCATTTTCCACCGTACGCATACGGTGGGCAATAACGATAACCGTCTTACCTGCAAGCAGACGGGAGAGCGCCTGCTGCACCACGGTCTCGTTCTCCACATCCAAGCTCGCCGTCGCCTCGTCCAACAGCACGATAGGCGCGTCTTTGAGCAGCGCACGGGCGATAGAGATGCGCTGGCGCTCACCGCCGGACAGCTTGGAGCCGTTCTCGCCGATCATGGTGTCATAGCCCTGCGGCATGCGATGCACGAATTCGTCGCAGTTGGCGGCATGTGCCGCTGCCAAGACTTCTTCGTCGGTTGCATCGCGACGGCCCAGACGGATGTTGCCCATCACCGTATCATCAAAGAGCAACACGTCCTGAAAGACAATGGCGTAGTCGCGCAGCAGCACCTCGGGGTCCACGCTCGCAACATCCACGCCGCCCACGGTAACCTTTCCCGCAGTAGCATCCCAAAAGCGCGCAGCTAGGCGGCTCACCGTGGACTTACCGGAGCCCGAAGGACCGACCAGTGCCGTGACCTCGCCTTCCTTGGCGGTAAAGCTCACATCGGTAAGAACTTTCTCGCCGGCGCGTCCGTCCTCGCCCGCACCATAGCCAAATGCCACGTGATCGAACACCACATCGTGGCCTACGGGCTCAAACTGCTCGCTGCCCCGCGCCACGGGCTCCTCCATGATGGAACGCATGCGCTTGGCAGACGACTCGGCGGCAAACAGCTCGGACATCAGCATCAGCGCCTGATCAAAGGGCGCATAGATGCGGCTCACCATAAGCAGGAAGGCAAACATCATCAAAAAGTCGACCTGGCCGGAGGCGACCATCGCAGCGCCCGTGACCAACGTGGTGGCAATCCCCAGGCGCAGGATGGCAAAGGCGGAGTTGACCAAAAGCCCATTGGCGAGCTCGCCTCTGGTGGTCTCGCGCTCCTCGGCATCGATCACGGCGTTGAGCCCCTCAAGATAATGAGCCTCCTGGTTGGTGGCGCGGATCTCGCGCACGCAGTCGATCGTCTCCTGGATCGCCTCGGTAACCTTGACCTTCTCGGCACGCACATGGTCGAACACCGGGATCATGGGGCCGCGCGTCAGATACAGCACGGCAAAGGCCACGGGAACGCTCCAAAACGCCGCAATCGCCAGCTGCCAGCAAAAGAACAGCGACGCCACGAACACAATGACGCTTGCGATGATGGCACCCCAAAGCTCTCCCAGCACGTGGCTGTAGGCGTGCTCCATGGCCTGGACGTCGCCCATGATGGTCTCGGTTAAATCGGCCAGATCACGACGACCAAAAAACGACAGCGGCAGTTTGCGCAAGCGCTCGGCAATCTCCATACGCTGCTTGCCGCACTCCTCGTAAAAGATGCAGTAGGTGTAGTAATACTGCTGCCAGTTAGAGGCAAAGAGCAACACGAGAAAGACCAGGAGGCCGCCCACAATCGGCAGGGCATCCGGCAGGTCGGCACCGGTGGCGAGATGTTCGACAAAACCGGCCATGACCAGGAACAATAAGCCCATGCCGGCCATGGTAATGAGATTGGTGAGCGCGGTCCAGAAAATGCCGCGTTTTACGCCGGCGACGCCTTTATCGGATAGGAAGTACTTCTTTTGGAATGAGGCGAACATTTAGGCCTCGCCTCCCTTCGTGACGGCGGCATCCGCGGCAGCAGTGATCTTCCAGCTCGCGGCCTGTTCGTATTCGGCCCACATCTTGGCGTATAGACCGTTTTGGGACAGCAGCTCGGCATGGGTGCCAGTCTCCTGCACGCTACCTTGGTTGAGCACCACGATCTTGTCGGCCCCCACCACGGTCGAAAGCCGGTGCGCGATCATAATGACTGTGCGACCCGCCGCCAGCTTGCTAAAGGCACGCTGGATGAGCGCCTCGTTCTCGGGGTCGGCAAACGCCGTGGCCTCATCGAGCACCACGATAGGCGCGTCTTTAAGGATCGCGCGGGCGAGTGCTACGCGCTGCACCTCGCCGCCCGAAAGATATGCCCCTCCAGCACCGAGCATGGTATTGATGCCCTGTGGAAGCTTGGCCACAATGTCGTCGCACTGAGCTGCGGAGAGGGCCGCACGCACTTCGTCGTCAGTGGCCGTGGGCTTGGAGGCACGCACGTTATCGGCAAGTGTTTGCCGGAACAGCTGGTTGGTCTGGAACACGAAGGCAACCTGGTCCATAAGCTCGTGCGGGTCCATGTCGCGAACGTCCACACCGCCTACGAGCACTCGACCCGAGGAAACATCCCAAAAACGAGGAATCAGGCTTGCGCAGGTTGACTTGCCGCCGCCCGAAGGACCCACAAGCGCAAGGGCACTACCAGCGGGAACGCTGAAACTTACATGGCTAACGGCAGGTGCTTTGGCACCCTCGTAGGTAAAGCTCACATCCTCAAATCGCACGTCGCTGCCGGCAGGGTGCTTGGGTTGGGCGGTCACGGAGAGCTGCTTGGAATCCATGACGCTTCGAATACGAGCCAGCGAATCGGCACTCATCTGAGAGGCCTCGCCCACAAACATGAGCTTGGTCATGGCCGTCGGCACCACGGCCGAAAATATCGCGTAAAACGTGAAGTTGGCCATAAAACGCGCGAAGTCCGTCTCGCCCGGCGCCAACAGCAACGCCACGGGCAACAGGAATGCCACAAGACCATTGAGCGCGGTAAGGTTGAGTACCTGCGGACCTCGACAGAACGTGCCCGCATAGTTTTGTGCCATGTCGGCGTATTCGGCGATCGCATCGTGGAAGGCCTTAAAGGAGTAGACCGTCTGCTGAAACACCTTGACCACGGGGATGCCGCGTACGTATTCGGTGCCGGTCTTGTTCATTTTGACTAGTGCACCCATGTAGGCCTTCATGAACTCGGCACCTTTGCCGCCCATCATGGTGGCCATGGCGCCAAACGAAACGACGACCGAGATGAGGCATGCCGCGCCCAAGCGCCAATCGAGGGCGAAAAGCAGCACGAGCAAGCCCACGACCATGGCGGCGGCGCCGGCGATATCGGGCAGCATGTGCGCGAGCAAAGTCTCGGTGGAGGCGGCGCATCCGTCTACAACACGACGCAGCTCACCGGTGGCGTGCGTGTCAAAGTAGCCAAGCGGCAGCCTAAGCAGGTGCTCGCTCGTAGTCTTGCGGATATTGGACGCGCAGCGAAACGCGGACAGGTGCGTGCACATGAGCCCCACGAAATAAACTACGATGCTTGCCAGGGCAAAACCCACGGCCCACCAGCCATACATCGCGATATCGGTGGCTTCGCTCCAGTTAGGTGCCACAGCGATAAGGTCTCGTGCGACAAGCCAAATGCACACGTACGGGCCAAAGCTCAGCAGCTGCGAGAGCGCCGAGAGCGCCATGCCCAAATACGTTAGGAATTTACGGTCGCCGGCATATGCAAGCAGCTCGCCGATACCGCCGCCTTCCCTTTTTGATCCCTTTGCCATGAGATTCCTTTCTAACGGCTTGAGAGTTAACCGTAATGAACTTATCATTGGCATGTTAGCCATGGCTCACAATCAACCGAGCTGTGGACGTTTCTGCAAAGGAAAGGGACGCTTTTGAAAATGCATCGGGCCACGACCGACATAACTGAGCTCTACGCACCACAGTTTGAACAGTTTGGCCTGGAGCTTTCCGGCAAGGGTGCCGTCTTTACCGGCGAGGTGGCAAACGATCGGGCGCACGGCCGCGCATGGATCATGCCCCTCTCCCCTGCCTGCATCGTCATGGAGCATTTCATCACCCCGACGCACGATATGTACCTGGCCGAATACACACCCGAGCCATACGCCTGCGTGAGCGAGGTCAGCGCGCCCACGCTTACATGCATGCCCGAGGCTGGCATAACGCCCGCGAACCTTAAAACATTGCATGGACCGTGGCCAAACAATGCCGTTTGCAGCTTTATCCAAGATAACTGTGGCGAGGAGTTAAGCCCACTGTTTGCGGGGCGGCTCTATCACTCGTGCTCGGTGCTCTTTTTGCCTGGATATTTTGACGAACTGGAGCACCGCTATCCCACCGAGTTCGCGGGAATCTTTGAGGCGTTTGCCGAGCCATGGCACGAGGAGGCGACGTCTGCCATCTGCCACACGCTGCGCCGGATTAACGAGGACCGCGCCCGCACCGTAGGCGGACACGTCTATATGCAGGGCATCGTGGAGACCATGGTCGCGGAGCTCGCCTGTTCGCGCGCGGCCCACAAGCAGGCGCGGCAGGCGGCAGACACACGCGTCAGCATAACCATTGCCGAAGAAGCAATGGCAATGATTGAGCGCGCGCTCGACAAAGGCAGACGTGTGGGTATCAACGAGGTGGCCGATAGACTCTACACAAGCCGCTCCAAACTATGCGCCACCTTTAAGGCCCAAACTGGCGAATCCATGGGCGCCTACATCCGCAGACGCCGTATGGAGCGAGCACAGGACCTTTTGGCCGATAGCGCGCTCACGATAGCGCAGGTGGCAGAGCGTCTAGGCTACCCTCAGCAGGCCGCCTTCGCCCAAGCGTTCAAACAATACACCGGCATGACACCCACGGCTTGGCGAAGCAAGTATCGCTAAGGCCCAAGCTCCCTGGCCGTAACGGAGCGATTAATTAGCCGCCGCCCGTCAGCTCACCCAGGATCTAAACGTCAAGATGCGCACAATCAAGCGCCTTTTTGATAAGAGGGACAGATCGATCAGCCAAATACAACGGAATGTTGAGCACCCCGTCGTCGAGCTTTAGGTTCTTAAGTGAGTAGCGGACCCTCAATGAAGTCGTCTCCGCATGCTTGTCGGCATAGTACTTAAGGCTCTTGGAATGAACGACCTCTCCCGATTTGACCTCGACGGGAACGATTTCGTTTCCGACTTGAATCAAAAAATCGACTTCGTGCTTCGGTTTCTCGTTTGTCCAATAGCGCGGAGCGACATCCAGCTGCAGAAGCAATGCCTGAAGCACATAGTTCTCGGCAAACGAACCTTTGAACTCCGAAAATAGCGCATCCGAGATGGCAAAAGCGGACGCATCCAGCCTTGCCATGCGGCGTAGCAAACCGACATCAAGACAGTAGACTTTAAATGCCTTGAGGTCATCGTATGCAGAGAGCGGCACTCCACCGGCAGCATTAAGGCGAACCGCTGTGATGAGCCCAGCATCGGCAAGCCATTCCAGAGCATCCTCGTATTCTCGAGCACGAGCCCCCTCGCGCACCGCACCCCAAACGAACTTTTTGTTCTCGCGCGCCAACTGAGTTGGAATCGAGTTCCATATTTGCGAAAGCTTGGCAAACTGCGCACGGCCACCATGCTTGGCAAAATCGCGTTCGTAGGAATCCAAGAGATCAGACAACACCTTATCGACCTGAACGATATCGCCCGTCTCCACCCACCGACCAAGAGCCTCTGGCATGCCGCCACATGCAAAATAACGACGAAGATGCTCGACGAGACGGACATGGAAGAAATCGGGCACTGTCTCGATCTGATCCAGGCCGCCAAGGTATTCGTCGTAGTTTGCAGCGCCCTCGGCTTTCAGAAACTCGGAAAAGCTCATAGGGTGCATCTCCATGAACTCGACCTTTCCCACCGGAAAAGCGCTGATCTCACGGGACAAGCGAACGCCCAACAAAGACCCTGCGCATGCGACGTGATACTCGGGGGCCTCGTCACAGAAGTATTTAAGGGCGCCGACTGCAGAAGGACAATCCTGGATCTCATCAATAATAAGCAGCGTCTCGCCGGGATCGATAGGTTGTCCAAGTGCCAGGGAAAGGTTTGAGATGATCCGCCGAGGATCGCGCGTACCTTCGAAAAACTGAGCGTACTCGCTCTGTACCCCAGGTGACGGTTCCTCGAGCGTCAGATACACAAAATTGCGGTACGAGGTTCGACCGAACTCCTTAAGCGCCCACGTCTTTCCAACCTGGCGCGCCCCCTTAAGGATAAGCGGCTTACGATATTCCGACGCTTTCCAAGCGTTAAGCTTGGCAATGATATCTCGCTGCATAACCGAACCTCCCGCAAAGAAACTTCCGCAAACGTGATATTTGCCACATTTTACCCCAGGGAAAACGTGATGTTTATCACATTTACGGAAGTTTTAAGCTTGTTTCGCCACACTTTCATCACATTCAAAAGACGGAGGCGCCAGTGGCGCCTCCGTCGTGAGTCAGGACTGTCCGAAATTGAGAGGCAAGGCCCTGCGCCCGGCCCCTCGGTTCCCGCTTACGAGAGCGACGTTCTCAGCAACTCGTTGAAGAGCTTCGGATTGCCCTTGCCGCGGCTCGCCTTCATGCACTGGCCCACCAAAAAGCCGATGACCTTCTGGTTGCCGTCACGATACTGCTGCGCCTGATCGGCACAGTTAGCCAACACCTCGTCCACGATCGGCTGCAGCGCGCCGGCATCGCTCACCTGACGCATACCGCGCTCGTCGACGATCTTATTGGGGTCGTCGCCGGTCTGGGCCATGGCCTCAAAGACCTCATGAGCCTGGTTGGAGCTGATGGCATCGGTCGCGAGCAACTTGGCAAGCGCCGCAACCTGAGCCGGCGCAATACCGGACTCGGCGAGCGACACGCCTGCGCCCTTAAGGTAGGCAATCATCTCGTTGACCAGCAGGTTTGCGACCGTCTGGGCCTCCTTGCCGGCCATACCGGCAGCGGCGGCCTCAAAGAAGTCGGCAAACTCCGGGTCGCCGGCAATCTGCTCGGCATCGGCCGTCTTAATGCCAAAGTCGGCCTCAAAACGGGCACGCTTGGCATCGGGCAGCTCGGAGATCTCGCCACGGCAGCGGTCGATGAACTCGTCGTCCAGATCGAACGGCGCCAGGTCGGGGTCGGGGAACAGACGATAGTCGTCGGCCGTCTCCTTCACACGCATGACCACGGTGCGCTTGCGGCTGGGCTCCCAGTGGCGGGTTTCCTGATAGATGATGCCGCCCTCCTCGAGCACCTCGGCCTGGCGGCAGATCTCGTAGACAAGGCCATCGTGCAGGCTCTTAAACGAGTTGAGGTTCTTAAGCTCGGTCTTGGTGCCCAGCTTGGTCTCGCCGCGGCGGCGCAGCGACACGTTGCCGTCGCAGCGCATGGAACCCTTCTCCATGGAGCAGTCGGAAATGCCCAGCGTCACAAAGATGCGACGAAGCTTCTCCATAAACAGGCGCGCCTCCTCGGGCGTGCGCAGATCAGGCTCAGTCACGAGCTCAATCAAAGGCGTGCCGCAGCGGTTGTAGTCGACGAGCGACTCGGCCGCGGCGGTAATGCGACCCTCGGCGCCGCCCACGTGGACCATCTTGGCGGCGTCCTCCTCCATGTGGATGCGCAGAATGCGGATGGGTACCGTGTAGGAACCGTCCTCGCGACGCTCGGGCATCTGCAGGTTGGACGCTTCATAGCTGGCCAGGTGGCCGGCGCGCTGGTTACCCTCGCGCATGGTCGACGACATAGACGTGGACAGGCCCTCGGCGTTGGCCGAGGCGCTCGCCAGACTCTGGGCCTCGGCCTCGCCAAACGCGCAGTCGGGGCGCTCGGCGGCGCCGCGACCGGTCACGTCAAGATCCAGGTGACCGTACATGGCAAAGGCGACCGGACCCTGCGTGGTCTGGAAGTTCTTGGCCATGTCGGGATAGAAGTAGTGCTTGCGATAGAACATCGAGTGGCGCTGGATCTCGCAGTTGGTGGCGAGACCGGCCTTGACGATGCTCTCGATGGCGCGCTTGTTGGGCACCGGCAGGGCGCCGGGCAGGCCCAGGCACACCGGGCACACGTTGGCGTTGGGCTCGTCATCGTGGCTAAGCTTGCAGTTGCAGAACATCTTGGTATCGAGTGCGGTGAGCTCGGTATGGATCTCCAGGCCGATCACGGCCTCCCAATCCTGCAGGACCTCGGAAAGCTCCTTCATTACAGCTCGCCCCCCTTCCCGGCAAAATCGGGCGCGACGGAAAGTGCGGGCGCACCCGTGGCGGCATCGGCAAAGCCGCGCTCCAGGGCGCGGGCAAACGTGAGCAGCTGACGGTCCTTAAAGGCAGGCCCCACCAGCTGGGCAGAAACGGGCAGCTCGCTGTCCTCGCCCAGGCCCAGCGGCACCGAGACGCCGCCGTTGCCGCAGATGTTGAGCGAGATGGTGTACAGGTCGGAGAGGTACATCTGCGTGGGGTCGCTAATCTCGCCAAACTTAAAGGCCGTGCGCGGCGAGGCGGGCATGAGGATGGTGTCCACCTTGGCATACGCAGCGTCGTAGTCCTGCGTGATGAGCGTGCGGGCCTTTTGCGCGGCGAAGTAGTACTTGTCGTACACGCCCGAGCTCAGAAGGTAGGCGCCGAGCATCTGACGGCGCTTGGCCTCGGCACCAAAGCCGTGGGCGCGCGAAAGGGAGCTCTGGTCGGACAGGTTGGCGCAGCCCTCTTCCTGGTAGCCGTAGCGAATGCCGTCGAAGCGAGCCAGGTTGGAGAACGCCTCGGCCGGGCCGATGACGTAGTAGGCGGCGATGGCGGCGTCCAGGTGAGGCAGGTCGACCTCGACCAGCTCGGCGCCCTGGTTCTGCAGTTCCTGGGCGGCGCGCTGGACGGCGGCCTTGACCTCGGGCGTCAGGCCCTCGGCCTCCATGAACGCGGGGATGATGCCCACGCGCTTGCCCTCGATGCTGTCGTTAAGGTGCTCGGTAAAGTCGACGGCGCAGTCCTGGCTGGTGCAGTCGTACGGATCGTGGCCCGCGCCGGTAAGCGCGTTCATGGCCAGCGCGACGTCCTCGACCGCGCGGCCGAAGGGGCCCACCTGATCGAGCGACGAGCCAAAGGCCACCACGCCGTAGCGGCTCACGGCGCCATACGTGGGCTTAAAGCCCACCACGCCGCAGAGCGACGCCGGCTGGCGAATGGAGCCGCCGGTGTCAGAGCCCAGCGAAAGCGCGACCTCGCCCGCGGCGACGGCAGCAGCGGAGCCGCCCGAGGAGCCTCCGGGCACGCGCTCGGTATCCCAGGGGTTGTTGGTGCGGTGGAAGGCCGAGCTCTCGGTAGAGCTGCCAAAGGCGAACTCGTCCATGTTGGCCTTGCCCATGGGCAGGCAGCCGGCGTCGAGCATGCGCTGGACGCAGGCGGCGGTGTAGACGCTCTGATAGTCCTCGAGCATACGGGACGCGCAGGTGGTGCGCGTGCCCACGAGGTTCATGTTGTCCTTGATGGCCAGCGGCACGCCCGCGAGCGGGGGCAGCGGCTTGCCTGCGGCACGGTCGGCATCCACGCGTGCAGCGGCCTCGAGCGCAAGCTCGGGCGCCACCTGCAGGAATGCCTGGACCCCGCCCTCGCGCGCCTCGATGGCGGCAAGAGAGGCCTTGGCCACCTCGGTAGCGGTAAAGTCGCCGGCGGCAACGCCCGCGGCGATCTGGGCGGCGGTAAGGGAATCGAAGCTTAGCGCCATTACTCGCTCTCCCCCTCTCCCAAAATGGACGGCACGCGGAAGTAGCGGTCGCGCGCGCTGCCGGCGTTTTCGAGCGCAACGTCGAGCGGCAGGTCACGCTCGGGCTCGCGCAGGTCATCGCCCATCACGTTAGACAGGCTTCCGATGGGATGGAACGTGGGCTCCACGTCGGGCAAGTCATATTGCAAGACGGGCTCGAGCATCTGGACGGCGTCGTTCATGTAGGACGTCATCTGGGTGAGCTCGTCATCGGTCAGTGCGATCTTTGCGTACTCGGCGATGCCGCGCACGTCTTTCTCGCTGAGTGCCATAGGCGCTCCCTTCCGCATAACAGATAAACCGCTCTAGTATACAAGGCAACGCCACTTGGAGCAGGTGCTTTAGCCAAATGCAGCGAAAACGTAACGAGAGCGGCGGGCTGGCAGGCAGCGGGCTGGCGGTTCTGCAGCGAAACCGTCCCGCCCACAACAAAAACCGTCCCAACATTCGACGTTTTTCGGCAAAATCGCGATTTTCATCGAATGTTGGGACGGTTTGGAAGCCCCCGACTACCACAAAGGGGCGCCTTTGTGGTGGTTCTGGAGAATGTCCTATGCCGAGGGCCTGGCCTTGCGGCGTTTGCGGATCGCGTGAATCACGATGTCCAGCAGCAACAGCAGGATGGCCACGACCACGATAAGCACGGCGAACTCGCGCTTGCCCCAGTGGCGGCCGGCCAGCGACTTTTGCTTGTCGACGTCCTTCTTGTTGTACTTGGTGCGCACGCAATGCACCAGCAAGCGATGGTCGTTCACGCCATAAGGCGTGCAGGTGACGAGCGTCACCTTGTCGGCGCCGGGCTCGATGGTCAGCGACTCCATCTCCTCGGGCAGCACCACCTCGGAGTCCACCATCTTGTAGGCGAGCGTCTTGTTCATGGTGTGCAGCAGCACCAGGTCGCCGGGCTCCAGCGAGTGGATGTCGTCGAACATGCTCAGGTTGCGCATGCCCGAGTGCGCGGTGAGCACGCAATGCGTCGAGGTGCCGCCTACCGGCAGGCTCGTGCCCTCCAGGTGGCCGACGCCCGCCATAAGGACTTCCTCGCTCGTGCCGTGGTAGATGGGCATGCTCACGTCGATGGAGGGGATCTCGACCCAACTCATCATGGGGTCGCGGTCAAAGATAAGCTGCTGATCGTAGGGCTCGATCTGGTCGGCGGGAAGCTCGGTTGCCTCGCCGGCAAGTTGCTCGTTAAAGGAGCGAGCCTGCAGCAGAATGCGCTCGCGCTCCTCTTCAGAGAGCGCGTCCACGGTGCTGGACACGGTGCTGATCTGGTTGAACACGCCCGAGGCCTCGAGCCGGTCCAAGATCCATGGCCAGGTCATAAGGCCCACGCCAATAAGGATGATGACGATAGTGATGAGCCGGTCGGCCCAGCGCGGCAGCCGCTTGCGACGACGCTTGGGCTTTGGTTGAGGTTTGGGTTGAGAGCTCGAGCCGCCGCTGGCCGCAGCGTTATCGCTCTTCATATGTTTGGCGCCCTGCACCATCGCCGGTCACTCCTTTACAGCTCAGGTTGTCTAAACAAATAATAGCCGATTAGCAGGCTCCCCCACCGGGCATAAGCCCGTATTTGAGTTTTCAAAATATCCCGAATCAACTGAGCGATTCGGGATACAATGTTTATAGAAAACGACGCATCCCGCGTAAGTGTTAAGGAGCGCGGGCAGCCTAGTTTTCTAACGTGTTAAACGGCCGGGCTGCAACCCCGGCCGTTTTTATTTGCGCTTGCGGCGCAAACGCCGAGAACCGTCCGCACCGCGCGAGCGCCTACGGACCTTAAACCGAACCTCATACGAGTCAAGAAACGCGATGACGAACGAGCCCACCGCCGCGAGGGCGGCAAGCACGTTAAGGAATTTCAGCATTTGGGGACCTCCGATCGAGTCGTCGGCCGCCCGCGCACGGAATGCGTCGCAAGGGTATTTTACTGCGAGCGCACGCGTTTGCGCCTGCTGAACGCAACAGTTGCAAACATTTGTTCGATAGCCATGCGCCCGAAACTTCGGTCAATAGAGCCCGGCTGCCACGTCCAAAAAACGGGGCAGACTCCAGTGCGGAGTCTGCCCCGAAAAGAGAATGGCAAAGCAAGAACGTCGATGGACGAGAAAAGTGTCCGCAAGTCTCATGGCCATCACATCCCACCTGCCAAAGGGATGGGTGAGTGAGCGTTACTCCTGCTCGGACTCCTCAGCCTGCTTACGGCTGCGGATGAGGTGCGCCACGCCGATGCACAGCACCGCGCCACCAGCGATCCAAGTGAAGGTCACGCCGTTAAGACCGGTCAGCGGGAGGCCGGAGCCCTTCTTGTTCTGGACGGTAAGAGTGACGGTGCCGCTATCAAAGGAGGGGGTAGCGACGAGGTCAGAGCCATTCTTGGATGTGGTCACCTGCAGCGCATTCGCGCCCTCGTTCTGATCAAGACCCGTGGCAGTAATGGTGAACGTGAAATCGGACAGGGTGTTATAGCCGTCGAGCGTATGGGTCTCCTTGACCGTATAGGTGCCAGCATCGAGGCCCTTGACGCTGATTTCGCCCTTATCATCAGTCGTAAACTCATAAGCAGTATCGCCAAAAGAGCCGTCCTCTTGGACATACTGGATGCCAGTACCCTCGTCGGCGCCGGTCGCCTGGATGGTGAACTTTACGCCCGAGAGCTTAACGTCGGAATCAGCAGAGTCTTCCTTGACGAGCTTGAGTGCATAGGTGTAGTCGCGCACGGTGTCGGGCACGGATTCGCCCTTGCCATCATGGCCGGGGTTGTTGGAGTAGATGAGCTTGACGGTATTCTCATTGCCCTCGCCACCGACAACGACCTTTTTAGCCTTGGCGGGATCAAGTTTGGCGGTGTAGGTCACAACGATCTTGGAATTCGGCGTGACGGTTGCGCCCGAACTTTTAAGATCATCGAACGTGACAGTCAGAAGGTTATTGCCGTTCTCCTGGTCGTAGGAAACAGCGTACTTGTCAGGATCAATCTTAGCCCCATCGACCTTAACCTCAACAGAAGCCTGATTGGCAGTCAGGCCGGCAGAGAGCTCGTCATGGAACTGATAGTAATACGTATCGAATGTATCGACGTTCTTAGCGACGGTACCGGTAAGCTGGTACTCAACATTCTGGCCCATCTGGGAGTCAGCCTTGTCAGCCCAATTGCTGTTGGACTTGTCGTCCATGACCTTCTTCTCGACCGTGGGGATGTCCGTCTTCTCGGCAACCTCCACAGCACTGCCGCCCACGACGGCGAAAATCGGCGAGGTACCGGTCTGCTTCTTATCGGCGTAATTGTCCTTAGCTCCAATCGATGCGGCGTCGGTCATGAACAGGTAATACCCCTTGTTCGTGGCGGTAAAGGCGGCGCCGGCATCAAAAGCCTCACCGGTCGGGGGCACGGCTTTTTCGACAGCCAGGGCAATCTTATTGAGAAGATTATCCTTCTCCACGACCGTGGTAGCAGTGGTATCCGCAATCGTCTTGGAAAGGTAGTCGGCAACCTCCTGCGCGGTCGAGGCATCGGAGATACCCGACCCGCTCTCGCCCTTAAGGACCCCCAGGACGGCAGCCTCCGCCTGATCGCTCGCCCAGCTGACATTGGACACGACCTTCTTTCCGTCCTTGTCCAAGACATCGGCCTTAAAGATCTGATACGCCTTGAACTTGGTGGCTCCGTTGTTCGCGTTCTGCGTGATGGTGATGGTGTTGTCGCCCTCAGCCGCAAACGCCATCGTGACCGGGGCCATAACTCCGCCGAAGCTCAGGGCTGCTGTGAGGCCGGCGGTTACTGCCAGGCGTGCGATGTTCTTGTTCATGTGCATCTTCTTTCCTCTGCTTTCTACTTCGTAACTCATTCGATCTGTCATCATCTGTCTGTGTCTTAGCATCTACTTCGCTACATCTCGCCCCGCTCTCTGTGGGGCTGCCAGCTACTCTTTATGGCTGCCACCTCCCCGCTTGACCAGGAGCGCGACCACGATGAGCGCGGCTCCGGCGACCGCTGCGGCGGCCGCGGCGTACATTGCCATATCGCCAGTCGAGGGCATAAAGCCTCCGGTGGTAATGCTAGGGGGTGTGCCGGTGGGCGTGTTGATGAGCGACGCCTCCAGGCTGCCCGTCGACCCGTCCGCGCTGTCGGCGCGCAGGGGCGACTCGGCCGTGATGGTGAGTTTGGGCTTGGCGGCGGCCACCTGGTCGACGTCCAGGCCCTCGGCCTTGACCGTCACGGAGCGCGTACCCTCAAAGGCGGCGTAGCCCTTGGGCGCCTTGAGCTCGCGGACCTCCAGCTTGCCCGAGTCCACGCCCGAAACGGTCACGCGGCCGTCCTCGCCCGTGGTGACGGTGGCCTTGCCCTCCGCATCCCACGCGCCGTCGGTCGCTAGCGTGCGGCCGCGGTCGTCGGTGATGCTCAGGACCGCCCCGGGCAGCGGCTTGTCGCCGTCGCTGCCGCGCTTGGTGAGCGCGAGATCCCAGGTGTAGGCCGTCGCGTCATCGCTCGGCGTGTGGGTGAAGCCGGCGTCGCCGGACTGGTCGGCAAAGGGAGAGCGCGGGTAGCGCAGGTAGACCTCGTTGGGGTTGCCCTTGGCGATGCCGTGGTTGCATGCGCTGTTGAGCGGCGCGTTGTACACGGCGACCACGCGGGCGCCCGCGGTGAAGGCGTCGGCCCCGCCGAGTGCGGCGATGAGGTCGCCGGTGCGCACGGTGAAGGTTCCGCCCGCGGCCACCTTGGTGACGCACTGGGCCGTGATGTCGGTCCAGCCCTTGGCGGGCTCGGTGCCGGCACGGCCGTCCTTGCCGGTCGAGACGGCGTCGGAGCCGCCGTCCGCGCCCGCCGCCACGTACACGTGCATGCTCGCTGCGACCTTGGAGGGGTCGAGCCCCGCACTCATGGTGTCGACGAACTGCACCGTGTAGGTGTCGTAGGCGGCAAGGCCCGCCGGGACCGTGGCCGAGAGGCGCCAGTACAGGTCGTCGGCGACCGTGGCGTCGGCGGCCTTCTGCCAGGCGGCGGTGCTGTCCTCCAGCACGTGCTTGGCCACCTTGGGAGTGGCGGCCTTGGGCTTGACGGTGACGGCGCTGCCGCCGACCAGAACCATGATCGGCGCGGTGCCGACCTCGCCCTGGGCGATGGCGTCGTCGTCGGCGACGATGAGCCAGTAGCCACAGGACAGCTCGGTCGTCGTGCCCGCGTTAAGGGCCACGGACACGGCGTCAGAGCTCTGGAGGGAACGAGCGAGCTGTGCGCTCAGCGCGCTCGTAAGGTGGGAATCGGTGTTGAGCCACTCGGCAGCTTCCTGCGCGGTGGACTGGGAATTGGGCATGCCGGCGCTGTGCAGCACAGGCAGCGCGGCGTCGCGTGCGGCGTCGCTTGCCCAGGCGAGGTCGGTGGCGATCTTGGCGTCGCCGCTGTCGTCGACGACGTTGGCGCTAAAGATCTGGTAGGCGTCGTAGCTGCGCGCCACGGTGCCGCTCACCGTGATGGAACCGGTCGAGGTCGGCGCGGCCTGCGCGGAAGCGGGGAACACAACCGCGCAGGTGCCGATCAGGAGGGCAAGCAGCGCAAACAAGATCGGGAAGGAGCAAACTTTCTTATTCACGACGCTCGCCTCCCTTCGCATTCGCCTTGCGACGAATGTGCATCCAGGCCGCAGCAGCGCAAAGCACCGCCGCGCCGGCAAGGTATGTCACAGTGACGCCCGACATACCGGAAAGAGGCAGAGTGGTGGAGTAGGTGTTGGTGAAGGTGGAGGCGGGAATGGCGTTGGGCGCGGCGTCCTTGCCGATGGTGTTACTCACGGTGTTGCCCATGTCGTCCTTCACCTGCGTGACCGTGGTGGAGGTGGTGAGGCCGGAGTACTTGCCGGCGTCATTCAGCTTGGCCTTCACCGTGACGGCCACCTGGTACTCGGCCTTGGAGTAGCGGAGCTTGTCGATGGCGGATGCGGTGTCGGGCGCGACCTCCTTCACCGTGTAGGTGTAGGTCTTCTCCCCCGTCGGGTTCGAAGCGTCAATCGCGGCAAGATCGTCCTTGTCGAATGCGATCTCCCCAAATTTCGCCACGATGTCGTTGACCTTGGTGGAGTCTGCGGGAGCGACGGAAATAGTCGTCGGATCAAGCTTAGGTGCGCTATCCTTATTTGCCCCCGTAGCCTCGATGCTGAAATCGAACGCCACATAGCTGCCGTCGGGATTAGTAGGCCAATCCGTATTGCGAACAGATTTGGTCACCGGGATCGTCACGGACGTGGTGGCGAGAGAATCGGAGATGTACGCGTTGCCGCCCTCGTCGAAAGTCAGCTTTTTGTCCTCGGCCCACGTAGTGGAGCCGTTCTCATTGGACACCGTGAACTTATAAACCGTGGTGTTCAAGTTGTAGCCAAACGGAGCCTGGGTCTCAACAAGCGTGTACGTACCCGGCAGCAGACCCTCGAGCGTGAACTTGCCAGGCGCGGTGTCGGTGTCTGCCCACGTGGTATCGCTCGAAGTCGACTGGTCGCTCTCCCGGTCGATCACGGTCCAGGACTGGTCGGCCGTACCGTCGGCGTCCTTTTTCTTGGTGAGCTTCCACTCAGAACCAGGCAAAGGAGTGTGTTTTGTGTCGTCCTCCGCCACCTTGGTCCAAGACACCGTACCGGTGATGATCTTGGTGTTGGGAATGGCACCTGTGGGGTTATTCTCGAACGGAACATTTTTGCCGTTCTCATCCACGTAACCCTGAACGTAGTTCGGCTTCTCGCCAGTATTGTTCATAGTGGCATAGTAGATGGTGTCTGACTTCTGGTAGCCAGCCGGCGCCGTCTCCTCTTTGATGTAATACGTGAAGTAGTTGGTATCGTTGGAATTGCCGATGTTTGCCTTCTGGTTCAGATAGTTGAACTGAAGCTTGCCATCACCCGAAGCGTAATCATTTGCGCCACCGTCAGTCACCGTCACGATAGCGTCCTTGCCCGCGACAGCATTCTCGACAGAACCATAGATAGCCCACGAGGAACCAGGAAGCGACGTGTTGCCGTTCGCCGCATCGACCTTGCTCCACGCAACGGCGGAGCCGTCGGGCGTATACGACCCAGACCACGGGAAGTTGTGACGCTCCTGATCCATATCGATGACGGAAGCCGAGTTACCCTCACCAAATGCTGCGGCAACCTTCGGGCTGTTCATTGAGAAATCGACGCCCACATAAACGCGGCCGTTGGTAGTCACATGGTCGTCGAAACTTCCGTTGGGAACGAGAATCGATCCGATCATAGCCGCCGCAGGATCGTCGTCAGTCCACTTGGCACCGGTGGCTGTGCCGCCGTATCCCCAGTCCGCGCGGTTTTCTCCCGCGATGCCGCCTCGAATGGTAAGGCTTTGCGTATCGACAAAGTTCCACATGATGGACTGGGAAGCCGTCGCGTATGCCTCGCCCAGCTCCTTGCCGGAATATTGAGTTTCGTAACCACGCGAAATCTCGGTACCGTTCCACCAAAAGCGCCAGCCATTGTGAAACTCAATATTCGAAGATCCGGTAACGTTCACAACAACCGAGGCGCCCTTGGGAATGCCCTCGAATGCGAAATCAACGCCACGATAATACTCGTTGTTGTATGTATTGCTCAGCTGAGAAGCATCGATGGTGAACACCTGCTGCATAGAGGTGTTGTCGCCCTTAAACGTGATAAGACGCTCGCTATTCTTGAAATGCTTACCATTGAGCGACGTATCGGCGCAGTCCGAATATATGGTCTTATACGACTCATCAAACACCAGGCCATAATTACAATCCGTCTTGTCGTACTTGTTGATTACGTAGTTGTTGTGATTGCTCGCGAAACCAACCTCGAGCGTGCCGGTATTTGCAAACGAGTTGAGCTGTTTCGATAGCTTCGAGAGGTACCCATCTTCACCGTTGTAGCTCGAATAATCGTTATTGTTGACATTAGTCAAATCAACAGTTTGATTGAACAGGTTGCTTTCCTGAAAGTTCTTGCCCTCGTACCAATTACCCTGCGTTGTCACCACGGATTGGCGTTTATTGTTATCGCGCCAGTATGTGATGGGGCCTGCGATCTGCGCAGTGTAGGCAAAGCCGGAAGGAGTCGCGCCCTCAGAAGATTTCTGCCGTCCGACCCAAGCGCCTTTCTTCCAAGCGCCAACGGTAGTCGTCTCCGGCGAGTCGCCGCTATAACCAACGCTCATCTTGGTGATCGCACTTTTAATTCCGGCCACCGCAAGCACGGTGCTGCCGGCGACAGGACGGAACTGGGAACCAAAACCAACGGTGCCAAAGCGGAAACCAGCACCAATTGATTGATAGGGCCAGCTCTCTTTGACTGGATTCATGGCAAGCTTGCCACGGACCAAGGTAAGGCCCTCCGCCTCAGCGGCATATGAGCCGGTGGGGGCGTTCTCCGCATCAAGATTACTAGTGTCGCTCGGCTTACCACCGATGTACATGTCGCGGCCGACGTAGGTGGCCACGCCGGGATCGGGGGTGGAGACATCGATATTCGTACCGATACCGATAGACGTGGGAACGTAAATTCCCTTCTCCACGGTGGCCGTCGCTCTCGCTGAAGCCGCATTCGCACTCTGAGCCTGCTCAGCACTATTTGAAGAGCCAGCCTCGCCGCCATTGGTCTCGTCGCTATTCTGGTTTTCGGCATCCTCGCTGGTGTTATCTACAGCAGCGGACTCACTTGAGGAACCCCCCCCATTACAGTTTCCTCGGTAGAAACCGTCTGGGCATCGTTGGCAATGGCCTGCGAGATCGGGGGCATGACGAGCGACAGTACCAGGCTCAACACGGAGGCTCCGCACAAAACGCCTGCCAGTACACGGCGCGTCGCTTTATTACTCTGCTTAGATTTGTCCGAATTCGCTTTCATCGATGTCTCCTCCCCAAGAGACCGCGATCTTGCTCTTTCACCATCAAACGTATCTGCGCAATCTGTAATTGCGCTCGTTTAGTAATGCAATTATAACGATTGTTTAAACATCTGAGCAAATAAAACCGATAGTTTTGTAGTGAGTTCTCAATTCTCTTGACAATTGCTCGGATTTGCCTTCGTTTATTCGCTATCTATTTTTTGTTTCTGCTGGTAATTTAGTTGCGTATTATTTTTTAATGGCATTAGATTTATTTGCACAACATTTTGCTCAAGAGCAAACATCCTGTGAACGGTCGAAAATCGACCGTGAGCGGTGGGTCATTGCCCGGGAGGAATATCCTACCAAATTGATGAGAATATCTTAAACCCATCGGTGGTTAGAAGTATGATGTTCAGACAACAATATTTGAATTTTCCCACAGATTTTAGGTATCAATTCGCCCAAATCGCCTGAGGCCACCGCAAAAGAGTCTGCCCCCTTCTGCGGTGGTTCTCCCCCAGCGCTACAGCAGATGTTCCTCGATAAAGATCGCGATGCCGTCTTTGTCGTTGCTGGCGGTTACAAAATCGGCGGCGGCACGGGTGGCGTCGCTGCCGTTTGCCATGGCCACGCCCACGCCGGCGTCAGCCACCATGCAGGTGTCGTTGTCCGCATCGCCAAACACGCAGATGTTCTGGAGCTCCATGTCGTTGAGCTCTGCCACGCGCACAAGGCCGCGCGTCTTGGACACGCGCGGATCCATGAACTCGTAGAGCCGCTGCGTGGTTTGCAGAGCCGCCGCCTTAACAGTGTCATCGGCAAACGTCGACGCCCGCTCAATCACCCGCGGCATTACCTCGGGCGCCATGGTAAACATCACCTTGGGCTGCGGCTCGCGCAAAAACTCGGCAAAATCGACCACCTGGTAGGGCACGCCGTCGACGCGCGACAGGTGCTCGACGCACGCGTTGCTCTCGGGCACGTAGAACACGCCGTCTCGGGGGCAGACGGGCGTTGCCGGAAGGTCCGCCATGTGCTTGCAGATGCGCGCGATGGTCTCGCCCGGCAGCGGATAGCTCAGCTCGTTGATGTCGTGCGCGCGGTCGATGACCTCGGCGCCACCGCAGCCCACGAGCACGTCCACCAGGCCTTCGATGCCCCAGAGCTCGTACATGGCCTCGGTCGCGTGGGCGTCGCGCCCGGTGCACAGGCCAAAGAGCACGCCGCGCTCGCGCAGGGCGCGGATCGCCGCCACGGTGCGCGGGGACACCGTGTGCTGGCTCGTGAGCAGCGTGCCATCGATATCGCAGAACACGGCTTTGATGTGGCTGAAGGTGGTGTCCATGGGGGCCTTTCTGGGTTGTGCGGCGGTGTGGGGCGTATTCGTGAACGGCGTACATGGTATACCAAGGCGCAGGGCGGCCCGTCAAAGCAAAAACCACCACAAAGGTGCCTGGCCCCTTTGTGGTGGCAGGATCCGCAGGATGGCCTGGACCAGGGCGCAAACCATCACAACATTCGACGTTTTTCGGCAAAATCGCGATTTTCATCGAATGTTGTGATGGTTTTACTGCCTTGCAGAACAATCGAAATGTCGGCGGCCAAACAGCAGCAACGCCGCGGGAACTGCCGTCACGACCATGCCCGCCCCTACGAGTGTCCGTTGTACGCCAAATGCCGCCGCCAGCCACGGGGCAATCGCCAGCGGCGCCACGCCGGCGAACATATTGCCAAAGCCCATGACCGAATTGACGCGGCCGAGCTGCTCAAGCGGGGCCGTCGTTTGCACGATAGTGTTGTGGAGCGGGTTGACGACACCCCAAGCAATGCCCAGGGCGATCTGGCCGACGAGGGCCACGCCCACGTACGGCGTCCCCACATAGAGCAGGCTTCCCAGGCCTACGGACATGAGCGCCACGAGCAGCGTTTTAAGGTTGACCAGGTGCGACGGCAAGCGGAGCGCAAGCACGGCACCCAGCACCGCGCCCACACCCGAGGCCGACGAGAGCCAGCCCATCCACTCAACGCCGACGCGTAGGACATCGCGATAGAAAAACGACTCGAGCGGATCGAAGGCTCCGTAGCCAAAGTTCGAAAGAAAAATAATGCAAAACAGCAGGGCGAGAACGCTGTTGGTGAAGACTGTCTTGATGCTGGCTGCGAAGGTGGCGCGGGTGGACGTGCTGGGGTTGGAGCTTTGTCCCGCACGCTCCCCTTCCTCTGCCGAATCGGCATCCGCATGCCCGGCGACATGGCTGGTCTGCGGCCTAAAGCCCCAACCGGCGACGAACGCCAGCACGGTAAAGAGCATCATGAGCACGAACACCGCGCGCGACGACGCAGCAGCCGCGACAAAGCCGCCCAGCGTGGGACCAACGATGATACTCACGTTTGAAAACATGGCGATGGCGGAGTTGATGTCTTTGAGCTCGACGGGGTCGTTGGTGAGGTAGGCCGGATAGGACGTGGCGATGGGCTGGGCAAATCCCATCACAAAGCCCAGAAACACCGCGCCGAGCAGGACGATGCCGGTCGCGCTGCCAAAAACGAGGATCGCCGCGCCGGTTGCCAGCGTGCCCACGATGCTCAGCAAGAAATGACGGCGCGGGCCCCAGGCGTCGAGCGCCGCGCCGCCCGCAAAGGATCCCAAGATTACGAAGACGTTCATAAAGAGGACGGCCAGCGATGTCGCCACGACCGAGGCATCGTCTGCATAGGTGAGCGTTCCGATGACGCCGATAAAATAACTGGTCTGAAAACCGGTGTAGATGAGAAAGCGCATCGCCACCAGGCGCTTGGCCTGCACGGACAGCGATGACTGAGGCTTTGAGAAAAAAGAGGCGAGCATGGAGACTCCTTGTTTCATACGAATACGGGCGGTGGGCATTCGCCACCGTCTGTCAAATCAACCTATCCGCATGAAACATTAAGGACGCATCAGGACCCTTCTCTCCGTTTTTCGCCCAGCATGAACTACTTGGTAGATTGTAAGGCATGTCCCAACCATCTACCAAAGCAAACCTGTCCCTTTTGGCAGGTTTTAGGCCAGATGATCTTGGATAAGATCGCAGATGGCTCGGGCGTCGTTGATGTTGATGGCTCGGGTCGCAAATCCGGCGTCGAAAGCCTGACGCGCCAGGGCCTCGTTGCAGGCAAGGGCCAGCGTGTGGCCGTCGACCAGGTCGAGCGAGCTCTTGCCGCGCAGACGGTCGACACCGGAGCGCGCGACCACGATGTTGTCGAAGCCCTCAGTCTTGTAGCCCTCGATGATCACCACGTCGACATCGTTGTAGCGCGACAGCAGCTCACGCGCGGGCATCTCGTCCTCCTCGCGCGTATCGGCGTACTCCGCCCAGCGCGTGGCGCAGATGAGCCCCACGTGCTTGGATCCCGCTTGGTGATGGCGCCAGGTGTCCTTAGCGGGTACATCGATATCAAAGCCGTGATGCCCGTGATGCTTGAGCGAACCCACGCGCAGGCCGCGGCGGGTGAGCTCGGCGATAACCTTCTCGACGAGCGTGGTCTTGCCCGAGTTTTGGTAGCCGATAAACGCGATCGCGGGGACGGCCGGTGCCGGAGCTGCGGGCGCGACGGCGACGGGTGCGCTCGCGGGCGCGGCACCGTCAGCGGCCACGGCCTCAACAACAGCGGCCTGACGCTCTGCACGATTCCACACGCCCGAGCGGCCGCCCTCCTTGTGCAGCAGGCGCACGTCGACGATCTCCATGCCGCGGTCGACCGCCTTGCACATGTCGTAGATGGTCAAGCACGCGGCACTCGCGCCGGTCAGCGCCTCCATCTCGATGCCCGTCTTGCCCGTCACGCCCGCCGTGACCAGCACATGAAAACCGACCTGTCCGTCCGAACGCGCCGGCGCCCAGCCCTCGGGCACGTCCTCGGCAGGCGTTCCTGCCGGAGCGATGGGCTCGATATCGCACTTGCTCTTGGTGATGAGCAGCGGGTGACACATGGGGATGATGTCGCTCGTGCGCTTGATGGCCATGATGCCCGCCACGCGCGCGCAGGCGAGCACGTCACCCTTCTTGGCGCGGTCCTGCAGCACCATCGCCTGCGTCTCGGGATGCATGAGGATGGTGCCCTCGGCGATGGCGATGCGGTGCGTCTCGGCCTTGTCGGATACGTCGACCATGCGTACCTCGCCCTTGGCGTCCACGTGCGTCAGCTCGTCGCGGCGTGCGTCGCGGGCGGACTCGGCGGCAGCGTCGGTGGTCGCCGTTGCGGCTTGCGCGCCCGCGGACGCGGCGTCCTTGCTGGCAGACGTGGCTTTATGGGCAGACATCGCGGCCCTGCGAGCGGCCTTGGTGGCATCGGCGTACCTGCTCTTGGCCATATGATCATCCTCCGATTTGGGACATAAATCGTTGCGTGCCCTCAATTATCGCGTGTTCCTGCGGTTTGTGGGCCACGGCATCGCGCCAAATCGAAAGTACCTGCATATCATCACCACGGCGCAGCGCCTCACGCACCGAATACTCGGCATCGCTGAACAGACACGGACGCACGTTGCCATCGGCCGTCAGGCGCAGACGGTTGCAGTTCGCGCAAAAATGATTGGACATGGCGCTGATGAAACCGACCGTTCCCGCCGCGCCCGGAAAGTGCCAGTAGCGCGCAGGGCCCGCGCCGGCAGGAGCGTCGTTGATGTCGAGCGGCTCGAGCTCGCCCAGTCCCGCCGCGGCGGCCCCGGCATTGATGCGCGCCCGCAGCTCGTCGCTCGGCACGGTATCGCTTGCGTCCCACAGCTCGGGATTGAACGTGGGCGCATGCGGGTCCACGGCGCAATGCGAGCTCGTGCGCTCGTCGCCGATGGGCATGTATTCGATAAAGCGCAGGTGGATGGGGCGGTCGACGGTCAGTCGTGCGAGGGCAGCCACATCCTGGTTGAGCCGGCGCACAACAACGCAGTTGACCTTAACGGGCTCAAAGCCCCAAGCCAACGCCGCGTCGATGCCGGCCATGGTCTGCTCGAGTCGACCCAGGCGCGTGATCTTTCCAAAGAGCGTAGGATCGAGTGTGTCGAGCGAGATGTTGACGCGGTTAAGCCCGGCGTCTTTGAGCTGCGGTGCCAGCTTGGGCAGCAGGGCGCCGTTGGTGGTAAGCGAGATGTCCTCGATCTGCGGGATCGCGCGGATGTCGCGAATAAGCGGAATGATGCGGCGGCTGACCAGCGGCTCGCCACCCGTCAGGCGCACACGGCGAATGCCCTCCCCCGCCACCAAGCGCACAAAGCGGGCGATTTCCTCGGCACTGAGTAGCTCATCGTGCGCGCGGGGCGCCACGCCATCGGCCGGCATGCAGTAAATGCAGCGGAAATTGCACTTGTCGGTAACGGCAATGCGCAGGTAGTTGATATCGCGGCCAAAGCCGTCATGTTGCACGCGCCCGTCCACGCAGCCCTCCCCTCACGCGGCGTTTTATTCTACGGAAAACATAATACTCCACGGGAGAATCATGCCGACACCCGTACGACAGGACAGGTCGCTTCGAGCAAAACGGACTTTCCAAGCCCATCCTCAGCACGCAAACCATCACAACATTCGATGCTTTTCCCGATTTTGGCAAAAAACGTCGAATGTTGTGATGGTCTGCCTGCCCACGGCATCCTGTAGAAGGGCCGAAACGCCCCTAAAGGCCGCCGTCCCAGTGCCGAATCACGAATTCTCGCAGGTCGTTCTGCCGCTTTTGGAACGCTTCGCTTCGGTCGCACTTAAGGCCCATAGCGAGCGCGATGGCGTTCATCGCCCGGTGCAATTGCAGCTGGTGGGCAAACTGAGTCCCGGTGAGGACGATCATCCTAAAGCCCAGCGCGCTCAGCACGGTCATACGCTCCGCGTCCGACGCGCTGCGCTGTTTATCAAGATGGTCCGAGCCGTTGTATTCAATGCCCGTACCGCTCGCAGGCGCATATACGTCGATCTCGAAATACCCGGCCTTTGCGAGATACTTGAACTCGTTGGGAACATCGACCCGATGGTTGAGCTCGATCTTGACGTATCCCAGCCCGCCCTGGGAACGTTTTGCTACGACCATGATTGCGGTGGCCGTCTCCATGGGCGACCGCGCGCCATCGTGTACGCGCCTGAGCACACCGGCCGCGCGTATAGCCCCCTGACGAGATCGGTTCTCATTGCAATAGGCAACCAAGTCGGCAACGGTATACCTCTGCCCCATCTCGATATAATCGCCTGTCGACAGATGATTCAAATGGTATCGGGCGCAGATTTCGTAGCCATATTCCAGCTGCTCGGGCTCACTCATCCACGAGCCCGCCTGGACAAAGCACATGACCTCATCAACCACCAGAAGACCCTCTGCCACCTCGATAAGATGGCCTGGAGGTACCGGCGCCCCAAACACGTGGCACCTAAAACCAGCCGGCGTCGAGCGCTCAAAATCGAAGTTGACGAGCGTGTCGATATGATCGAGCTCTTCTCGTGGAATACCAAGCGAAACCAGATGGTCGGTAACAATCCCGGCTGCCGTTGAAGCCCTCAGCCCCTTGGCATCGAGTCCCAATTTGGGCAGACTCGCGGTCGGCTCCGCCTCGTTAGCAGGCGAATCCTCATCGTATAGGCTGCTTGCTCGCGAGAGCGGCTCGGACGGGCGCGCCACGTTGTGGTACAGCCAAGCGGTCTTATGGGACAGGACGATCGGCAGGTCCATGAGCCCTCCAATGGAGTCGGATAACCAACCTTATTCCCCTGCCCACGGGTCCGCACACCTTCGTGCGCAAGAAAGCGATTCCACCCGATCGAGTGGTAGAAAAACCATCACAACATTCGATGCTTTTCCCGATTTTGGCAAAAAACGCCGAATGTTGTGATGGTTTAAGGCGAGGTGAGGGGCACGGAGAGGCCAAAGCATCGTGCTTGAACGGATTAATCCAACTCTTTTAAGCCATGTGCCAGCTGCCAGTACTCGCCGTGCTGGGCGAGCAGCTCTTCGTGCGTGCCGCGCTCGATGATGCGGCCGTGTTCGAGGACCATGATGGCGTCGGCGTCGCGGACGGTGGACAGGCGGTGCGCGATCATAAACGTGGTGCGTCCGCGCATGATGCGGTCCATACCGCGCTCGATGAGCTTTTCGGTGCGCGTGTCGATGCTCGAAGTGGCCTCGTCCAGGATGAGCACCGGCGGGTCGGCGACGGCCACGCGTGCGATGGCGAGCAGCTGGCGCTGGCCCTGCGACAGGTTGGCGCCGTCGGCCGTGACCGGCGTGTCGTAGCCTCTAGGCAGGCGGCGAATAAACGAATCCGCGCAGGCTGCCTCGGCAGCGGCGCGCACCTCCTCGTCGGTCGCGTCGAGCTTGCCAAAGCGGATGTTCTGCGCAATGGTGCCGCTAAACAGGTGCGTGTCTTGCAGCACAATGCCGAGCGACCCGCGCAGGCTGGCCTTGGCAATGTGCTTGACGTCGATGCCGTCGTACGTGATCTCGCCGTCATCGACCTCGTAGAAGCGGTTGATGAGGTTAGTGATGGTCGTCTTTCCGGCGCCCGTCGAGCCCACAAACGCGATCTTTTGCCCCGGCTTGGCAAACAGGTTGAGGTCCGTGAGCACACGGGTGCCTGGCACGTAGGAAAAGTCCACGGCATGGAAGCGCACGTCGCCGGCAAGCGGGACCAAGCCGCACGTGAGCTCGGTACCGTCGGCGGCCACCGCGCGGCCCGACTCATTAACGGCAGCCACATTATGCAGGTGCCCGTACGCGCCCACGCCCTGACCCTCGGGAATCTTCCATGCCCACGCGGCATCGCCCGTCTGCACCAGCTCCACGCAGCCCTCGTCCACCTCGGGCTCAAGATCCATGGCGGCAAACAGGCGCTCGGCGCCGGCCAGCGCATTGAGCAAAAAGTTGCCCAGCTGCGTAAACTGGTTGATGGGCATGGCGGCCTGGCGCACAAAGACCAGGTAGCTTGCAAGCGCGCCCACGTCGGCGAGCCCCTTGATGCAGAGCATGCCGCCCGCCACGGCGACGATGGCATAATTGACGTAGCCAATCACGACGGTCATGGGCACCATGGAGTTGGCATAGCTCACGGCGGCGGTGCCGGTGCGGCGAAGCTCGTCGTTGCGGCAGGTGAAGCCGACGACATTCGCTGCCTCGCGGTTAAAGACCTTGATGACCTTTTGGCCCGAGACCATCTCTTCAATATATCCGTCCAGGTCGCCAAGCGATGCCTGCTGGGCGGCAAAGAAGCGCTTAGAGCGCGCGCCCGAGTAGCGCGCGTACAGCACAATGGCCGCATCGCACACGAGCGTGATAATCGTGAGCTGCCAGTTAAGGATGATGAGCATGGCCGTGGTGCCCACAACCTGAATGGCGGCCTGAATCACGTTGGCAAAGCTGTTGTTGAGCGCCTCGGAGACGGTGTCGACGTCGTTGGTGAAAAAGCTCATGATGTCGCCCGAGCGCGTGCTGTCAAAATAACTGAGCGGCAGCGTCTGGATGTGCGCGAACAGGTCGCGGCGGATATCGGACACCACGCGTTGGGCCGCGTGCACCATGATCTGTGAGTAGCCCAGGGCCGAGAGCACGCCCGCAGCGTAGATGATCGCCGTCAGGATGACCTGCTTGGCGAGCAGTTCCTCCCCGCCCGTTGCCAAACCGTTGACGATGGGGCGCACCATGTAGGTGCCGGCAAGGCTTGCGATGGCGGCCACAGAGGCAAGCACACCCACTGCGAGCAGCGAGAACTTGGCGTGCCCCATGTAGGAGAGCAAGCGGCGCACCGTGCGCTTGAGGTCGGCCGGGCGTGCTTGGGCTGCGGTCTTAGGCATGGCGCTCATCCCCTTCCAAGGGCGATTCGCTGGGGACGGAAGAAAACGGGTCGTTCGCGCAGCCATCGTCGCGGCCGTCGCCGGTGTCTGCGTTCCCCGCAAACTCCATCTGCGAGGCATAAATCTCCTGATAAATGGCGTCGCCCGCCAGCAGATCCTCATGCGTGCCCACGCCGTGGACACGTCCGTCGTCCAGCACAATAATGCGGTCGGCATCCATGACGCTCGCAATGCGCTGCGCGATGACAATCACCGTCGTGTTGGGAATCTGAGCGATATGCTCGCGGATCTTGGCGTCGGTCGCCATATCGACCGCGCTGGTCGAATCGTCAAAGATGAGCACGCGCGGATGCTTGAGCAATGTACGCGCGATGCACAGGCGCTGCTTCTGCCCGCCCGAGACACCGGCACCGCCCTGGCCCAGATAGCCGTCAAGGCCGCCGATGCGATCAAGGAACTCGTCCACGCATGCCGCCCGGCAGGCGCGCAGGAGCTCCTCGTCGGTGGCATCGGGCGCGCCCCACTGCAGGTTCTCGCGCACGGTGCCCGTGAACAGCACATTCTTTTGCAACACAATGCCCACGGCATCACGTAGGGTCGCGAGGTCGTAGTCGCGCACGTCGTGTCCGCCCACAAGCACGGCGCCCTCGGTGGCGTCGTACAGGCGCGCGATCAGCTGCACAAGCGAACTTTTGCCCGAGCCCGTGCCGCCGAGGATGCCCACCGTCGAGCCGCTCTCGATGCGAAGGTCGATATGCTCGAGCACATCCTCGGCTGCATCCGCGCGGTATTTAAAGGAAACGTCGCGAAACTCGATACTGCCGTCCGCTGGCGCCGCAGTCGCGAGCTCTCCCACAGGATTGGCGATAACGGGCTCTTCATCGAGCACCTCAGCGATACGGCCCACACTCGTGAGAGCGCGCGTGAGCAGCAAAAACACGTTGGAAATCATTATGAGCGAGTTCATGATCAGCAGCACATAGCTCATAAAGCCCGTGAGCGAGCCCACGCCCAGGCGACCTTCGATGATCATGCGGCCGCCAATCCACAGGATCGAGAGCGCAGCCACGTACATCGAGAGTTGAAACACCGGCAGGTTAAGCACGGCGGTACCGAAGGTCTTGGTCGCCGTGCCGGCGAGCGCGGTATTGACGGTGTCGAACTTGTCGCATTCGTGCTCGGCGCGCACATAAGCCTTCACGGCGCGCACGGCGGTAAGGTCCTCTTGCACCACGCCGTTGAGGTAGTCCATCGAGGTCTGGAGTTGGCGGTAGAGCGGGCTCACACGCACGGTAATGATACCGAGCACGATGGCGAGCATCGGCAGAATGACGGCAAAGACCGCCGCGAGCTCGCGCGAGAGTGCAAAAGCGTAGACGAGGCCCATGACCAGATTTACCGGCCCGCGCACCATGGGGCGGAAGCCGTTACCTACGGCGTTTTGAATCACGGTGATGTCGGTGGTCATGCGAGTGACCAGCGAGCTGGCGTCGTAGTTGTCCAGATTGCCAAAGGCGAGCGTCTGAATCTTGCGATACTCCGCCTCGCGCAAGTTAGCGCCCAGCCCCGAGGCGACGCGGGCGGACGTGCGTGCATAGCCCAAGCCAAGTACCAGCGAAAATGCGGCGCATACCAACATATACGTGCCCTGCAACAGCATGTAGTTGATGTCGCCCGCGGGCACGCCCACATCGATGATATTTGCCATGATGACCGGGATAAACAGCTCGAGCGCCGTCTCGGCCGTCACAAAGAGCACGCCGAGCATGGCATCGCGGCGGTATGCCCCCAGATAGGAAAACAGAATCTTGAGATTGCGCACGCAGGTTCATCCCCCATCAAACATTGTTCGCAAACCCACGTATTATGGCGCGCCGTGCAGCGGTGTCAAGTGCTCCGAAATCGATTTCTGTAAGGTTGGCGCAGGCTTTATGCTCGCAGGGCGCACGTCCGTATTCAATTAGAAATAAACGCGAGCGTGACTTTTTCTCCCTACGACCAACACAAACCTTGACTCTACAATCGTTGTAGGGTTTTCACTACACTGGTACGTAAACAATCTAAGCCAGAAAGTGCCCCGCCCATGGAACACGACCTCACACGCGGCAACGTCCTTAAGACCATCGCGGTCTTTGCCCTGCCCTATATGCTCTCGTACTTTTTGCAGATGCTCTACGGCATGGCCGACCTGTACATGATGGGGCAGTTTAGCGGCGCTGCCGGCATCACCGCCGTGGGCAATGGCGCGCAGACGCTCTATATCATTACCGTGACGCTCGTGGGCCTGGCCATGGGAACGACGGTCATCGTCGGCCACGCCGTGGGTTCGCGCCGCTTCGACCGCGCCGAAGCCGCCATCGGCAACACCATCACGCTCTTTATGGGTGTCTCGGTGGTGCTGGCCGCTGTCCTGCTCGCACTGTGTCCGCAGATTGTGGCACTCATTGGCACGCCGGCCGAAGCGGTCGAAGGAACCGCCGCCTACCTGCGTATCTGCTTTATGGGCATTCCCTTTATCGCCGCGTACAACATCCTCTCGGCCATCTTTCGCGGCCTGGGCGATTCGCGCTCGCCCATGTACGTGATCGGCGTGGCATGCATCATCAACATCGCGCTCGACTTTCTGTTCATCGGCCACATGGGGCTCGGCCCCGTAGGCGCGGCACTCGGCACAGTCATCGCGCAGACGGCGAGCGTGGCTCTCGCGCTCGTGTGGCTTAAGAGCCGCCGTACGAACATCCACGTTAAGCGCAGCGACCTGCGCCCCCAGCCCGAGGTGCTCGGCAGCATTCTTAAGATCGGCGTGCCCGTGGCCGTGCAGGACGGCTGCATCCAGGTGGCGTTTATGTTTATCACCGTCATCGCCAACCACCGAGGGCTCGTCGACGCCGCCGCCGTAGGCCTGGTCGAAAAGATGATCAGCTTTTTGTTCATTGTGCCGAGCTCCATGGGCGCCACCGTCAGCGCGCTCACGGCGCAAAATGCCGGCGCGGGCAAGGGCGACCGCGCACGTCAGGTGCTCAAAGACGCCATGACCATCTCGGTAGTGTACGGCTGCCTGATCACGGTGCTGATGTGGCTGGTAGCGCCGGCGTTTATCGGTTTTTTTGCCAAGGACCCCGCAGTGGTCGCGGCCGGTACCGGCTATATGCACAGTTATATTTTCGACGCAATCTTTGCCGGCATCCACATTTGCTTTAGCGGCTTTTTCGCTGCGTACGGCAAGAGCTACATCGGCTTTGCGCACAACGTGCTGGCGGTGGCGCTCATTCGCGTGCCCGGCGCGTGGCTGCTGTCGAATGCCTATTCCGATACGTTGTTTCCCATGGGCATCGCTTCGCCGTGCGGGTCAATTCTGTCGGCAGTCATCTGTGTTGTCGCGTTTACCGTGCTCAACCGGCGCGGGGCTTTTGACAGGTTGGTGGCGTAGCGGGGCGACGCAGGCCTGGTGCCCCTCCCCTGTTTTACCGAAAGGAGCGGTCCTGTGACCGACATGCCAAGTGAACACACCGAGGGCCTGCTCCGCATTGGCGAGGTGGCGCGCTTGCTCAATTTGAGCGTGGGCACACTGCGCCATTACGAACAGATGGGGCTATTGGAGCCGGCGTATGTCGATCCGGCGAGTGGGTACCGCTACTACGGATCGCGGCAGCTTTCCACCCTCAACACCATCGGCAACCTGCGCGTTCTCGACCTGCCGCTGGCCCAGATTCGCGAGTTTGTCACTACGCGCGATATGGATTTGATGCAACGGCAACTGACCAAGCAACAGGAGTTAATTGAGCACAGGCGGCGTGAGCTGGAGCGCATGTCGCGCAAGATTGACCAGCGGCTTGCCTTGCTTCATGGCGCTTTGAATGCTGATCTCGACACCATTAGCGAAATTGAGGAACCCGAACTTCGCTGCGCCACGCTGCACGAGCGCGTCAATCCCACCGACGCCTATTCGCTGGGATGGCATATCCGCCAGCTTCAGCAGGGACAGCACGAAACCTTTGCCTATCTTGGCAATCTGGGTGTGGGCATCGCGCCCGAACGCCTGGCCGCCGGTGACTTTGATGGCTACGACGAGGTCTTTCTGCTGCTCGATGACACCGATGATTACCTGGGCGATGTTGAGACGCGACCTGCCGCGCGCTGCCTGACCATAAGCTTCCGCGGCACGCACGGGCAAGCGGGCCCGCGCTATAAGCAGCTGCTCGGCTATATGCACGAACACGGGCTGGCACCCGCCGGGCCTTCGCGCGAGATCGCCCTTATCGATGACATCATCAGCGACGACCCAGCGACCTACGTGACGCAGATCACCGTGCCCGTTGCCCTGTCCAAATAAGAACCGCCCGGAAGGCATCGTGCTTCCGGGCGGTTCTTCAATTTGGCTATCGATGCCTTACGCCTCCGGCACCTGACCAGTCGCCAGGATCTGCTCGAGCGCGTCCTCATCCAGCACGGGCACGCCCAGCTGCTCGGCCTTGGTGAGCTTGGAGCCCGCTTTGGGGCCGGCGACCAGATAGCTCGTCTTCTTCGACACACTGCCCGAGACCTTGGCGCCGAGCACCTTGAGTGCCGCGCCCGCCTCGTCGCGCGTGCGGTTGACGAGCGTGCCAGTCAGCACAAACGTCAGGCCCGCGAGCGGCTGGGCGTCGGCGAGCTCGCCCGCCACGCCAGCGTCGGCTGCGGCCTGTGCATGTGCGGCGCCCAAGTCGACCTCGAGCGACAGGCCCGCCTGACGCAAGCGCTCCAGCACGGCGAGGTTCTCGGGCACGGCCAGGAACTGCTTGACGCTCGCCGCAATCTTGGGACCGATGCCCTCGCACTCGGCGATATCCTCTTCGCTCGCCAAGATGAGCTTGTCAATCGACAGGAATCGCTCGGCGATGACCTCGCCCACGCTTTTGCCCACGTGGCGGATGCCCAGGGCAAACAGCACGCGACCGAGTGGCTGGCTCTTGGACTTATTGAGCTCGGCGATGATTTTCTCGGCCGTCTTGAGGCCCACCGGAATGGGGTCGCCCTTCTTGACGCCCTTTTTGCTGTTGGAGCTGGCATAGGTGCGCCCCGTGTCCAGGCCTGCGATGTCGTCGACCGTGAGCTGGTAGAAGTCCGCGACATCGTGGATCAGACCGGCGGCGATCATCTTGTCGACGATCTCGTCGCCCAGGCCATCGACGTCCATGCAGCCGCGGCTCACCCAGTGGAGCAAACGCTCCTTGAGCTGTGCGGGGCAGTCGATGGACACGCAGCGGTAGGCCACCTCACCGTCCTCATGGACCACGGGGCTACCGCACACGGGGCAGACCTCGGGCATCTGCCAGTCAACGCTGTCGGCCGGGCGCTTATCGAGCACCGGACCCACGACCTCGGGGATTACGTCGCCTGCCTTGTGCACGATAATGGTGTCGCCCTCGCGCACGTTTTTGCGACGGATCTCGTCGATGTTGTGCAGCGTGGCGCGCGCGATGGTGGAGCCGGCAACCGTCACCGGATCGAACTCGGCGACCGGCGTGAGCACACCAGTGCGGCCCACCTGGATGCGAATCTCGCGCAGGACGGTCTGCTTTTCCTCGGGCGGGAACTTAAAGGCGATGGCCCAGCGCGGTGCGCGAGCGGTAAAGCCCAGGTCGAGCTGCTGCTGGAAGCTGTCGACCTTTACGACCACGCCGTCGATGTCGTAATCCAGGTCGCCGCGGTGCTCGAGCGCCTGGGCACAGAACTCGTGGACCTCGGACGGCGTGGCGCAACGAGCCACGTTGGGGTTGACGCTAAAGCCAGCGCTACGCAGCCAGTCCAGGAACTCGCGCTGGCTGTGGACGTGCAGCGGGTCGGTATCGGCGATGGCGTAGATAAAGGTGGCCAGATCGCGGCGCGCCGTGACCTTGGGATCCTTTTGACGCAGGCTGCCGGCGGCGGCGTTGCGCGGGTTGGCGAAGGGGTCGCGACCCTCGGCATCGGCCTCTTCATTCAGACGCACAAAACTGCCCTTGGGCATGTAGACCTCGCCGCGCACCTCAATGGTGCGCTCGCGGTCGGCACCCATGTGGGCGAGCGCAGGCTCGGACAGGTGCATGGGCACATCCTTGATGGTACGCACGTTGAGCGATACATCCTCGCCCGTGGTGCCGTCGCCGCGCGTGGCGGCGCGTACGAAGGTGCCGTTTTGGTAGGTAAGGGCCACGCCCAGGCCGTCGATCTTGAGCTCGCAGGTATAGGTGACGCTGCCGGCACCGAGCGCATCCTCGGCGCGCTGGAGCCACGCGTCAAGTTCGTCCAGATCCATGGCATCGTCCATGGAATACATGCGCGCCATGTGGGTGACCGGCGTAAACTGCTCGCTCACATAGCCGCCCACGCGCTGAGTATAGCTGTCGGGTGTTACCAAATCGGGGTAGGTCGCCTCGATCTGCTGGAGCTCAACGAGCATTTTGTCAAAGACAGCGTCCGTAATCTCGGGTGCGTCGAGCATGTAGTAGCGGTACGCGTGGTAATCGAGCTCGTGGCGCAGCTCGGCCGCGCGCGCTGCCGCCTGGGCACGAGCGTCGGTCGGTGCGGCGGCATCCGCGCTCGCGGGCGTTTCGGTATCGATGTCCACACCGTCACCAAACAGGCTCGATTGCTCCATAGCGGTACTCCTTCGCTCGATTTCAAACGGATACAAGAGTACCACCGGTCACGATGGGGCCGAATAGCGGTCTCAAACCGCACCGAATCGGCAGCCGTCAAACTGGAGTGGATCGCGCGTTCAAACCATGCCCTTGCCGTTTCTAAATGATCCGTTTTCCTCCGTCCCCAACGGATCAATAAGAAAAGAGGGGCTGTCCCGCGTTGGCGGAACAGCCCCCTCTGGCCTCGATATGTGCGAAACGGCTCGTTAGTAGCCCTGACCGTAGCCCTGGCCCTGCTGGCCGAGCAGCTCCTCCAGGTACTGGCGCAGCTGCTCATCGGTAATACCGCCGTTGCCAGTGTCGGTTGCGCTGTCGTTCTGCTGCTGGTTCTGCAGTTCCTCGTCGGAGCCCAGCTCGACGGTGACCTTCTTCTCTTCCTTGCCGCGCATGAGCGTGATCTCGACCTTCTCGCCCACCTCGTGGCTGCGCAGCGCGATGATCAGGCCGTCGGCGCTCGAAATCTCATCGTCGCCCAGCTTGGTGATGACGTCGCCCTCCTGAATGCCAGCCTTGGCGGCAGGACCGTCCTCAACGACACTCGCCACATACGCGCCGCTATCGGTGCTCAACTTGTTGGTGCGGGCGTTAAGCGCATTGACGCTCGAAAGCGTAGCGCCCATGTACGGATGCACCGGCGTCTTACCGTCGATGATCTGGTCGGCAATGTTCTTGGCATAGTTAACGGGAATGGCAAAACCCACGCCCGAACTGGAGCCCGAGTAGCTCTCGATGAGCGAATTGATACCCACGAGCTCGCCGTTATCGTTGACGAGCGCGCCGCCGGAGTTACCCGGGTTGATGGCGGCATCGGTCTGGATCATGTTGGCATAGATGGTGTTGCCGCTGGTAGAGCTCATGGCGGTGGAGCGATACAGCGCCGAGACGATGCCGGTGGAGACGGACTGCTCGTTGCCGAACGGCGAGCCGATCGCCATGACCCACTCGCCTACGTTGAGCTTGGAGGAGTCACCGATCTCGATCGGGGTGAGCTTGGAGGAGTCGGCGTCCTTGAGCTTGATGACGGCGAGATCGCTCGAGGCGTCGTTGCCCACGAACTCGGCCTCGTAGGTGGTGCCGTCGTCCATGGTCACCACATACTGGTCGTAGCCATCGACCACGTGGTTGTTGGTGAGAATGTGGCCCTCGGTATCGAGCACCACGCCCGAGCCGACGCTACCCGAGCTATCCGACTCGTCGGCAGACTGCGAAAGCGAACCACTCTGGCTGCCGCTCGAGGTAGCGGTAATGGAAACCACGGAGGGCAGCGCCTTGGCAGAGACAGCCTCGGCCAGCGTGGTGTCCTCGGAGTCGATGGTGATCTTTTGCGTCGACGAACCCGAAGCACCCGCCGTCACGGCATTCTTTCCGGCGCCAATATTGAGCGTGCCGCTCATAATGAGCGCGATGACCAGCAGGGCGCCGCAGGCGCAGCCGGCAAGCGCTGTAATAAAGATCGGCAGCTTTTTGGTCTTGGTCTTGACCACTGTGTGCTTGTTCACGACCTGCTGGCTGCCTAGCGGCTGGCCGGTCTGTGTGTCGTAGGCTTGCACGTAGGGAATGTTGCTGCCGGCAGGCGTCGACTCCACCTGCACACGCGGCTGCTGCTGGGTCTCGCCAGCGTTGCCCGCATCCTGAGGACGCTGGGAATCGTTCTCGCTCATGGCTGCGATCCTTTCGTCAAATAACCAAAGGCCCGCCAAACACGTGGCGGGCCATCATTGTTCACGTTGAGTTGTACCCCAATATGCGGGTGCACGTGTATGAGAACGCAATCTTTTAGGAAGGCTTAAGTTCTTCTGCAAACCCGAAAGGAACCCGCACCTGCGTCAAAACCACCACAAAGGTGCCTGTCCCCTTTGTGGTGGAACTCTAGTCCTTAAACAGATAGCCCACACCGCGGACGGTGGTGATGTGTGCCGCGATCTGCGGGCCCACCTTGGAGCGGATGCGTCGAATGTGCACGTCGACGGTACGCGTGCCGCCGCAGTACTCAAAGCCCCACACGCGGTGCAGCAGCACCTCACGGCTGTAAGCGCGGTTGGGGTGCGTCGCCAAAAAGCTCAGCAGCGAGTACTCCATCAGCGTCAGGTCGATGGGCTCGTTATCGAGCGTCACCTGGTAGGTAGCCAGGTTAATCTCGAGGTTATCGATGTTGAGCACATCGTCGGCAGCGACGGTCTCCTCCTCGCCCATCAGGCGCTGCGCGCGAGCCTTGAGCTCGTTGGGCGTCGCCGTGGGGCATACAAAGTCGGCATGCGCGTGATTCGGCAGGCGCAGGGTGCCGAGCGCCTCGTCGTCAACGATCACCAGCATGGGGACACCGCCGCGATCGTCAAGCCACTTGGCAATCTGATCGATGCGGTCGCTGCGGATGCCGTCGGAATCGAGAATCAGCAGGTCAAAGTCGTGCGCCGCAGTCGGCGAATCGGGGGTAGCCAGGCTCACCTCGACACCCAGGGTGGTCGTCAAGCTGCGGGCAAACTCGTGGAAGCGCGTCGTGCGCGCCATGAACAGGGCACTCTTTTCGGACATATCGGCCTCCAAGGAAATGAGCTCAATCGTACTGGGACAAGCCAGCGCGATTAGGAGTTCGCCAGGTAGTGCTTGATCTCCCACTCGGTGATCGTAGACTCAAACTTATGCCACTCGTCGCGCTTCTTTTTGAGGAAGAAGCTGTGGATGTGCTCGCCGAGGGCATCCTTCATAAACTGCGAGTCCTCAAACACGTCGAGCGCCTCTTTGAGCGAGCGCGGCAGTGGCGTGTAGCCGGCCTCGACCATCTGGCGGTCGGTAAGCTTGAGCGTCTCGGCCGTGGCCTCGGGCGGGAGCTCCAGCTTGCGCTCGATGCCGTCCAGACCAGCCGCCAACGTGACGGCGTTGACCAGGTACGGGTTGGCCATGGGGTCGGGACTGCGCAGCTCGATGCGCGTGGACAGCTGCTTGCCGGGCTTGTAGACCGGGATGCGGACCATGCTCGCGCGGTTGCGCAGGCCCCACGTGGCGTACTGCGGCACGGAGTCGCCGCCCGTGGTGATGCGCTTGTACGAGTTGACCGTGGGGTTGGTGATGGCGCTGATCTCGCGCGCGTGCGCCAAGATGCCGGCCATATAGTGCTTGGCGGTATCGGAGAGATGGTACTTCTCGTCGTCCTCGCCCCAAAAGACGTTGTTGCCGTCGTGGTCGAACAGCGACTGATGCAAAAACATAGCGCTGCCGTCCTCACCCGCCAACGGCTTGGGCATAAAGGAGGCGTGGCAACCGCTCTCGTAGGCCTGCTGCTTAATGATGAGCTTGGCCGTGGTGATGGCGTCGGACATGCTCAGGGCCTCGGCGTGGCGCAGGCTCATGCCATGCTGCGAGCGACCGGCGGCGTGGAAGGTGTACTCCACGGGCACGGACATCTTCTCGAGCGTGAGGACCGTGTTGCGGCGCAGGTCGCGAGCGGCGTCGCTCACCGAAAGATCGAAGTAGCCCACGTTGTCGAGCGGCTCGGGGGTGTGCTCGTCGGGGAAGTAGTAATACTCCAGCTCGGCGCCCACGTTGAGCAGATAGCCAGCTTTCTCGGCCTTGCGGAACATGCGACGCAACGCATCGCGCGGATCCCCGGCGAAGGGCTTGCGGTCGGGGGTGCACACATCACAGAACACGCGGGCAACGCCGTTATGGCTCGGACGCCACGGCAGGATCTGGAAGGTCGAAGCATCGGGAAACGCCAGCATATCGGCTTCCTCGGGCGTGGCAAAACCCTCGATGGCGGAGCCGTCAAAGCCAATACCCTCCTCAAAAGCGACCTCGAGGTCCTCGGGGCTAATGGCAAAGTTCTTGAGGCGGCCGAGAATGTCGACAAACCACAGACGAACAAAGCGGATGTCACGTTGCTCTACGGAGCGGAGTACGTAATCGATGTTCTGCTGGTTCATGTCGCTCCCCTTTCTTTCGGGCGGGTTTCGACTGGTCTATATCGCAGATACTATCGCAGAAAAATGTTTCCGCAGGGTTAAAGCGTATCAAGCGCTCAAAAAACGTGTGCGAACAGGCAGATATGACAAGCGGCTATCGTTCGGATTCAGAGACAATTTGTCTGCAGGCTCGTTCCAGCGCAGGGAACTCCATCGTCACTGCATCCCAAACAACCGAGCGATCGACATTGCCGTAATCATGCGCAAGATAATTTCTCATGCCGATAATTCCACGCCACTCAATTTCGGGATGAAGCCGCTGCGAGCGTTCCGACAACTTGCCCGCTTCTTCCGTCACCCTAAGTGCGCACATCAAAAGGGAGTCCGCCAACGCCCTCGTCCGCACGTCATTCGCATGCAGAAACTGGTCCTCGGTGATATCAAAAACCTTGATGCGCTCGTTCGTTTCAGAGATGGCCTCCAAAACCTCTTGGGCACGAAGGCTGTCTGACTTACGCGCGATCATAAAGGATCACTCCTTCACGCTCGATTACCGCGGCAAGATCGTCATCAAGATAATCACTCGAGACGAGGTCAACCTGCCTCCCGGTTTCTTTGCGCACCGCCTCACCAAACGCCGACAACGCGAAAAGACCAAAGCCCTGCTCACGATCGACTTCGAGACGCAAGTCAATATCACTATCGGCATGTGCCTCGCCACGAGCATACGAACCAAAAAGAATCACGCTTTTGATAGCAGGAATCGAGCTGGCTGCCTCGCGGACTGCGGACTCAATCTGGGCAGTATCTAAAATGCCCGCCGAGACGCTTTCGCTCGCAGAGCTTTTACCGAGTGAAGGAACAAACGGCAGCGAACGCTCGCGCAGCATCTGTCTCATAAACATATTGACCGCAACAGATGAAGACATGCCAAGTTCTTCGCACAGCTCGGCAAATGAGTCTTTAATTGACGAGTCCACTCGCACACTCAGCACAGACGCAGCCATGGATACCTCCTGTATGACATTGTCTATATATTATCACACAAACTAGCGCGAGGTGGAAGCGCGGTGTTCGATGTGGCCGGGGACCTCGATGCGTTTGGGCGCCAGCTTTGCGGCCTCGCCCACGGTGGTGGTAACAACGTCGATGCGCTCGGAGAGGCGCTCGACCACGCGCTCGGCAATGGTGAGGGTGTCCTGCGCGGCCGTGGTCACGCCGCCAAAGAGCACATGGTTCCAGGGGTAGTCGTCAAACGTCGCGATCTTGAGCCCCGCCGGCAGCGAGGGACCAAGCTGCGCCAGCGCCTCGGTCAGACGCAGGAAGACCAGACCGTTGACGGCAATGAGGCCGAGCTTTTTGCCTGCATAGCCGCGGATGGTCTCGTCCAAGCGGCCGACGCCCGAGGCGCCACCATCGGCCAGGGTGACGACCTCGCCCGCAAGGCCGCGTCGCGAAAGCTCGTCGGCAAAGGCCTCGGCACGCTCGCGACGCACGGGGCTGTCGTCGCTTGCCTCGGTGAGCAGGCACAGGCGCTCGCTGCCCGCAGCGGCCAAGGCGTCTACCAAGCCGGCGACCAGCTCACGGTTGTTAGATGTCACCAGATCGACACCGCCGTCGGCAACATCGCGGTCGAGCAGCACAACGGGCAGGCGCCCCGCTGCCGCGACGATCGCCTCGTCATTGCCTCCGCAGGTGTTGACGACCAAGCCGTCCACGCCGGCATCGATAAGTCTGGTGAGCGACTCGGCCTCCTTGGCAGGGTCGTTGCCGCTGATGGCCGTCATAAGCGAGCAGCCGCGCGCGGCGGCACTGGCGGAAAGCCCCTCGAGCATGGCGCTCGAGAACGGGTTGGCGATGTCGGCCAGGATCACGCCGATGAGGTTGGTGCGCGAGCTGCGCAGGTTGCGTGCGGCGGCGCGGGGACGATAGCCCGTACGCTCGATGACCTCGGCGATGCGGGCGCGGGTCTCCTCGGTCATCTGACCGGGACGGTTGTTGAGGTAGCGCGAAACGGTGGCCGGGCTCACGCCCGCCTCGGCGGCAATGTCTTTGATTCTCATCTGCGCCATGGCGCACCCCGTTTCCCACGTGTCGGCAATCTTAGCCATTTTAGGCATTTTTTTAAAAATCTCGCTTGCAAAACGCTGTAGGTGAGTATACTACAACTCGAAACGAAACCGATTTCGTAAACCGATTTCGGCAAGCGTTGGCACGGAGGTGCAAAGATGCACCCTACCGTCTTGGCACCTCCGTGCCAACGCCGTATCAAAGGTGTACGCACAGTCAAGAAGGAGCTACGCGACCATGGGTAAAACGGTTCTTACCTTCGGCGAGATCATGATGAGGCTCTCGCCCAAAGATCACCTGCGTATTGAGCAGGCCACCGAGTTCGACGTCCGCTACGGCGGCGCCGAGGCCAACGCCGCGCTTTCCCTGGCCTACCAGGGCGACAAGGCCGCCTACGTTTCCGTCGTCCCGGCCAACCGCCTGGGCGAGTGCGCTCTGCGCTCGCTGAAGATCTACGACGTCGACACCACGCGCGTCGTGCGTCAGGGCGACCGTCTTGGCTCCTATGTATTTGAGGTCGGCGCCTCGCAGCGCGGCAACGGTTGCGTCTACGACCGCAAGTACTCGGCCATTAACTTGGCCAAGCGCGACGTCTTTGACTGGGACGAGATCCTGGAGGGCATCGACGTCTTCTACTTCTCTGGCGTGACGCCCGCCGTCTCCGACGAGATGGCCGCTGCCTGCAAGGACGCTCTCACCGCTTGCCGCGCCAAGGGCATCACCACCGTGTGCGACGTTAACTACCGCGGCAAGATGTGGTCGCCCGAGAAGTCGCAGGCAACCATGAAGGAACTCCTGCCGCTCGTCGACATCTGCATCGCCAACGACGAGGACGCACCTGCCGGCCTCGGCATGACCTGCGTCTCCGGCTCCCTTGCCCACGGCATCGAGGAGCGCGACACCTACGTCGAGATGGCCCGTCAGATCTGCGCCGAGTACGGCTGCAAGAAGGTCGCATCGGTCGTCCGCAACATCTCCTGCGTCGAGCGCTCCATCTGGATGGGCATGCTCTATGACGCCGAGAGCGGCGAGCACTGGTTCTCTCCTGCTCACGACGTGCACGTGCTCGAGGGCGTTGCCGCCGGCGACGCTTTCAACGCCGGCCTCGTCCATGCCCTCATCAACGACTTCGACCCGCAGGACGCCGTCAACTACGCCATCGCGGCCTCGATTCTCAAGCTCACCATCAAGGGCGATTCCAACCTGGTGACCGCCGACGAGATCGCCGGCGTGGCAAACGCTGCCGACGGTGGCACCCGCGTCGCCCGTTAATTCGTTCCCCATTCCGCGGGCTGCAGTTTCCCATACCCATACCCCTGCAGCCCGCTCCCCGATTCCTCCGGTCAGGCAAAACCACCAGTCCCATTCCGGTTTTGCCTGGCATTCCCTACACGACTGGTCGCACAGCCGGTTTTGGAATTGCTTGTGACCCCAAGCAGTGCCTCCGATAACCAGTCCAAAACCGGCTCATGACCAGCCCTTTTAGCAATTACGCGCACTCGCGCGCCGCACATCGAAAGGAACATCATGTTCGATCAGTTCTACACCACGCTTGAGTCCCTGGGCATCGTGCCGGTCGTCGTGCTCGACAAGGTCGAGGACGCCGCTCCGCTCGCTCACGCCCTGATGGCCGCCGGCATGAAGTCCGCCGAGGTCACCTTCCGCACCGCTTGCGCTGCCGAGTGCATCGCCGCTATGGCCGAGGCCGAGCCCGAGATGTGCGTGGGCGCCGGCACCGTCCTGACCGTCGAGCAGGTTGAGCAGGCCCGTGCCGCCGGTGCCAAGTTCATCGTCTCCCCGGGCTACAACGAGGACGTCGTCAAGCACTGCATCGACATCGACCTGCCTGTGCTGCCCGGCACCGTGACCCCCTCCGAGGTCACCGCTGCCGTCAACCTGGGCCTCAAGGTCACCAAGTTCTTCCCGGCAGCCCAGTACGGCGGCCTCAACACCATCAAGGCCCTCGCCGCGCCGTTTGTCGGTCACCGCTTTATGCCCACCGGCGGCGTGAGCACCGCAAACGTCGAGGAGTACCTCAGCTCCTCCGCCATCATCGCCTGCGGTGGCACCTGGATGGTCAAGCCGGCCCTGTTCGCCGACGGCGACTTCTCCAAGGTCGAGCAGATCGCCCGCGAGGCCATGGACGTCGTCAAGAAGGTCCGCGCCTAGGCCTAGCTCTCTATCGTTGGGGGCGCCCAGACCGCGCCCCCATTTTTGAAGCGGCTCGGAAGCGTGCCGTTTCCGTCACGGACAAGAACCGAAACCGTCTTGTATGCTGATAGAACGTGACGGAAGCGACACGCCCCCGAGCCGCTTCGCTCACTCGATCGATCTTTTGGGCGCTTGCCCGCCCTCCAAGCGAACTGCCTCAACATAATCCAGAACACCAAAAGCTGCGGTGCCATCTGGAGGAATCGACCCCTGCTTCCGGTCAGTTCCTCCAAACGGCACCGCAGCTTTTTGCTTGCGAGCGAGCCTTGCCCCCAACGCAGTTGCGGTGAAATAGGGACTGCCTGCGCCTCCTGGGCCGCAAAACAATCCCTATTTCACCGCAACTTATAAGGGGATAGATTAGATGGACGAGCTTTTGGGGAGCTCGAAATAGTCGGGATACAAAGCGATGACCGGACCCTGTTCCTCGGGCATAAGATGCAAGTGCGTCTCTGCCAGGTAGCTCGCCGTATCGGTGTCGCCGTCCATGATGGCATTGAGAATCCGACGGTGCTGGCGGCGGATCGGCTCCCAGTCCAGATCCTGCGACACCGCACGCAGCCAGTTATACCGCTCAAAATGCGTGTTGATGCTCTTCATCCAATCCCACAGCATGTGGCGACCGGCAATCTCAAAGCACGTCTCGTGGAACAGGTTATCCAGATCAAAGAAGCGACGCGTCTCACTGTGGTCGAGCGACTCGGACTCGGCGAGAATCTGCTCGAGCCGGCGCTTTTGCTCGGGCGTGGCAGCCGAGCAGCACTTGATCAGCACGCTTCTCTCGAGCTTCTCACGCAGAAAACAGGCGTTCTCGGCGCGTTCCATGCTAATTTTTGAGACATAGGTACCGCTTTTAGGGCGCGTTTCCACCAGCTCCTGCTCGCGCAGGCGCACAAAGGACTCGCGGATGGGCGTGCGACCGATCCCCGTCTCCTTTTCCAGACCAATCGCCGAAAGGCGCGTGCCGGGCTTGAGCTCGGCATAGATGATCTTGGAGCGCAATGCGTTGTATGCCTGGTCTTGCAGACTCTGATAATGCTGGTGCTGTTCCATAAAGCCCTCGGATAAGTCCTCGGTTAGTCAAATACCAACACGTAATACTATCGCAACGCCGCCCCCCATAAGTTGCGGTGAAATACGGACTATTGGAGCCAGCTAAGCCGCTAAACAGTCCGTATTTCACCGCAACTTATAGGGGACGAAGTTTTACAGGTTGTCGATGATTGCCTGGGCGATTTCGTCGTACTGAGCCGGCTCGAGCGTGACGCGACCGGGGTTCATGGCAAACACGTCGCCAAACTCAAACGGGTCATCCTTGTACTTGGGGACGATATGCACATGCAGGTGATGCATGGTGTCGCCATAAGCACCAAAGTTGATCTTGTCGGGGTTGAACGCCTTGTGCAGCGCGGCGGCGACGTGGCGGACATCGGCCATAAAGGCGGCGGCGTCCTCCTCGGACATGCAGGAGATGTCGTCGACGTGCTGCTTGGAGGCCACGATCACACGACCCTTGTGGCTCTGCTCCTTAAACAAGATGAGCTTGCTGGCGGGCAGGTCGAGCATGGGGATGCCAAAGGCATCGACGAGCGTGTTGTCGGTCCCGCACATGCAGTACGAGCAATCGGTGTGCTGTTCCATGGTGATCCTTTCGATCCGGGTGAAAGCGTTCGCCGCAATGCGACCGACGGGCGCAACCAAGCTGCCCGGCAGTCCACGACGAACACACGATGAGCTCTCCAACCGTTGCGAAATCGGTTTCGAGTATGTCCTTGCCATGATACCGCCAACGAGTTGTTGCAATTAGGTGAACGTTCACCTTTTTATTTTTTTTCTCTTTGCAAAAGGAATCCCGTGCGTATACTAAGGCTCAAACGAAACCGATTTCGTTAAGCGTGAGCAATAGGATGCTAAGACGCACCCTACCATCTTGGCATCCTATTGCCCACGTCCTGTCATTCACTTTTCTCCCGTCTCGTTGGCCCTTCAGTCCCATTCCGGCACAGCGAGACATTTCCTAGACGACTGACCGTGGGGCCGGCTTTTCTGCTTTTACAGCAGTGCCTCCGATAATCCTCTTTTGCCGGCCCAGGTCAGCCTTTTTATTCACAACCGAAAGGACGGGCAGCAATATGCGACCGCTCATCATTATGAATGGCGAGGAGATCGATTGGTGCCATACCGTCATCAGAATGCTGATGTATTTAGCAGGTGTTGCGACGCTCGCCCTCGGCATGAGCATTCAGACCGCATCGGGCTTGGGCGTGGCAGCGCTTACCTGCTTTGCCACGACGCTGTCCATGCTCACTGGCAAGACACTCGGCTTTTGGATCACCGCGACCTATGTCGCCTACATCGCCGCACAGGCAGCCATCTTGCGCCGCGAGTTTCAGCCGCGCATTTTGCTCGAGCTCTTTTTCTCAACCCTGATCGGCGGCTTTACCGACTTCTTTATGGACGTTAACCCTCTGCACCCCACCGCGTTGCCGGCACAAGCCGCGACCATGCTGCTCTCGCTTGCCATCACCGCGTTTGGCGTGAGCCTCGTCGTCAACATGGGCGTCGTTCCCAACGCGCCCGATGGCCTGGTGCAGGCCATTGCCGAAAAACTCAAACGCCGCTTTGGCGATGTAAAGGTCTTGTTCGATTGCTCGCACGTCGCCGCCTCGCTCGCGCTGTCGCTGGTCTTTATGCACAACCTGGGCGGCTTTGGCGTCACGACCGCCATTTCCGCATTGTTCCTGGGCCATGTCATCAACGTCGCCAACAAGCTGTTCGCCCAGCGCTTTATTCGCGCGGCATTCGGAAAATAGCGCCACCGCAAGAACCCGCGAGCAACGCTATATGTTGCTATATCTCACTATACTTTGCTATATCTTGCTATACGTTGCTATATCTTGCTATAAATCGACCATTGCCAGCCAACATACGACAGGCCCCAAGCCAACAAAGGCTTGGGCCTGTGTAGCAATATGGCTCTTTTGAGCTACGCGCGTTCGTATTTCGTGGCGCGTCCCGTCCCCTGCTTTACAACCGCGTTTCGTTTGAGCAGAGATTCAAGTGCTGTCAGCGTCCGGGTGCGACTCAACCCTGTCTGCTTCTCAATCTCGCTTCGCGACATTACGCGACCGCCCGACAAGGCCTTGAGAACCTGAACCTCTTCCTCGGACCCTTCAAAGGCATCGGTAACGGGCAACGTGACGGTCACCATGCCGCCGCGAACATCAAAAATCGGCTGGCTCAGAGAATCTCGATACGCACGTCTAATTCGCGCGATTCCCGTGCCGAATTTCTCGATGTAATCCAGCTTTAGAAAGACTTCGGCAACAATTGGATTTCGGAGCACGGATATTTGCCCATACAGGTATTGCTCCGTCGTCAAGCCGGCGGGCAGCGATCCCGGCGAAGTCACAACGACACGGTCATTGTATAGGGCAACCTGAACATTCGCTTGCACATCCCACGTCCGATGTACCAGAGCATTTGCAACCGCCTCGCGAAATGCCTCGAGGGGAATACGATTGGCCTGCACGCGTTCGAAGCCCTCAATGCGCTCATAACGATAGTAGCGTACGAACATGGCCACTGCCCTGTCCACCTGCTCGATCGCCGATACACCCACTGTTGTCTCGCGATCCAAAATCACATCTTCGCTCTCACCAAATCGAACGCAGTCAATACCCGGGAACTCGTTCTCGTCTGCCAAAATCGCTGCAGCATTGGTATAGCCGTCCCTGCCGAGCAAACGAAGTGTACGCATGATATCCGGCGTTAGCTCGGAAATGCCGAGGTGTTCAACACACTTATGCTCGAGCGTATGAAAGCTCAGGTCTTGCCGAGCCGAAGCGAGCGCATCGAACGTCAGGTTACTGCCCTCAAGCGTCAGCCTGCCATACTCAAACCGGTCGACCTCCACCGTCGCCGAATCGTTACGCCTATATGCCTTTCCTTTGCTTCGATAGGGTTTGTCCTGGCCTTCATAAACCGTAAGGATTACGGTCCCGTGCTTCTCATCGGGCTCGAGTGAGTACCGGGGGGTGGGATCTAAGCTGTCATTTATCATATTTTCGATGCGCAGACATTCAGCGACTGGATCCGCAAGACCGACAGCGACGCCCTCGTCATCAACGCCAAACTCAATCTTGCCCGTCCCGTAGTTTGCATAGGCGCTCACCGTTTTAAGAAACGTCGGCGTAACGCTTTCCTTGTATTCGACGGTAGGGCTTTCTCTAACAACCATACGTACCGCACCTCTCTATTCATACTCATCTGAATCGTATTATAAGACGAAAACCGTTTGCGTACGGTTTTTAACCAGACGCAAACGGTTTTCGTCTTATTTGCGTACGGAAATGAGACGCAAATTTCGATTTCGTCTGATTATTCGCCAGACGCAACATACTTTCGTCCGGCAATACGTCCACAATCCAGACGAAAAGAGCCCCGAGCTCGTAAGAACTCGGGGCTCTTTGTGCCACGCATCTATGAGAGGAGGAATTCGATGCGTACGGGCGCTACTCCATGTAGCCACCCTGGGATGGCGGCAACCTCGTCGTCCCCCGCCTGATGGGCGTGCTCAAGGCATCCGTTCCCCTCTTTATCGACGTTACGGGCAAAAAGCTCGTCGAGGAGACCATCCGCACGCACCGCGGCGTGGCCGACGCCATCGAGGCACGCAACCCCACCGCCGCGCACGACGCCATGTATCTGCACCTGGTCTACAACCGCAACATGATCGCGGAAGGCGCGATGGCGAAAAGCGAGTAAGGGCATCGCGACAACCGATTTCAACCGTTCACCTTTTAAAAGTGAACGTTCACCTATTTTTAGGAGAATAGGGGCGTCAATTCCTCCGCTTCTCCTATACTGAGCTTGTATTAAAAGCAAGACTTATATAGATGAACGTTTCTTTTGAAAGGATCGCTATGTCTGATCTTATGGACAGCTTCCGCCTGGATGGCAAGGTCGCACTCGTGACCGGCGCCACCTACGGCATTGGCATGGCCATTGCCGAGGCGCTCGGCGAGGCCGGCGCCAAGATCGCCTTTAACGCCCGCCACGCCGACAAGGTCGCCGAGGCCGAGAAGCACTACCGCGAGCTGGGCTTTGAGGCTCACGGCTACGTGGCCGATGTCACTGACGAGGCCGTCGTCGCCGAGCTCGTCGCCAAGATCGAGGCCGATTTTGGCACCACGCCCGACATCCTGGTCAACAATGCAGGTGTTATCCAGCGCACCCCCATGCTCGACATGAGCGCCGAGGACTTCCGTCGCGTCGTCGACATCGATCTTAACGCCCCGTTCATCGTCTCCAAGGCCTGCCTGCCCGGCATGATCGCCAAGGGTCACGGCAAGATCATCAACATCTGCTCGATGATGAGCGAGCTTGGCCGCGAGACCATCGCTGGCTACGCCGCTGCCAAGGGCGGACTCAAGATGCTCACCAAGAATATCTGCTCCGAGTTTGGCGAGGCCAACATCCAGTGCAACGGCATTGGGCCTGGCTATATCGCCACGCCGCAGACCGCGCCGCTGCGCGAGACGCAGCCCGATGGCAGCCGTCACCCGTTTGACCAGTTCATCATCGCCAAGACCCCGGCCGCCCGTTGGGGCACGCCCGAGGACCTGAAGGGCCCCGCCGTGTTCCTGGCCTCCGATGCCTCGAACTTCGTCAACGGCCACATCCTCTACGTCGACGGCGGCATTCTGGCATATATCGGCAAACAGCCCCAGTAGGCGCTGCGCGGGCTTGAGACGGGCATCTTGCCTTTCAATCGTCGGTCGCGTACCCAAGTACGCTTCCCTCCTCTTTCAAGGCAACCTGCTCCGTCTCAAGCCCGCTCGCTCACCGCGCTCCCACATTTAGGTTCATTTAGTAGTTGCGGTGAAATAAAGATTGATTTTGGCTTCTACCAGGCAAGACAGTCCGTATTTCACCGCAAGTTAGAAATAGGAAAGGTATTTCGCAATGAAGATCGCTCTCATCAACGAGAACTCCCAGAACTCCAAGAACCCCATGATCGAGGCTGCCCTCAAGAAGGTCGTCGAGCCCATGGGCCACACCGTCTTTAACTACGGTATGTATGCCGATGCCGACTCCAAGCCGCTCACCTACGTTCAGAACGGCATCCTCGCCGCCGTGCTGCTCAACTCCGGCGCTGCCGACTATGTCGTGACCGGCTGCGGCACCGGCGAGGGCGCCATGCTCGCCTGCAACTCCTTCCCCGGTGTTCTGTGCGGCCATGTCGCCGACCCGCTGGATGCCTACACCTTTGCCCAGGTCAACGATGGTAACGCCGTCGCCATGCCCTTCGCCCTCAAGAACGGCTGGGGCCAGGAGCTCAACCTCGAGTACACCTTCGAGAAGCTCTTCGGCTTCGGCTCGGGCAACGGCTATCCTGCCGAGCGCGTTGAGCCCGAGCAGCGCAACAAGAAGATCCTCGACGGCGTCCGCGCTGTGACCATGCGTCCGCTCGTCGACGTCCTGGGCGAGATCGACCAGGACCTGGTCAAGGGTGCCCTGGCTGGCGAGCACTTCCAGGAGTACTTCTTCGCCAACGCCACCGACGAGGCAATCATCGCCAAGGTCAAGGAGCTCCTGGGTCTCTAATCGCACGACCCATCGCAGCGGACGCAAGCGGCGGCCGTCCCAACAAGGGGACGACCGCCGCTTTTTGCTATCGACTGGTGCAATGGGGTCAGGTTTACATGCATCAAGTTAGTGCAAAGTAACCTGACCCCCATGCACCAAGGGGTTGACTAGAGAGCGCAGGCAACCTTATAGCCGTCGCCGATGGCGTCGCGGATGTTGCCGCACTTGTTTGCGTCGCCCAGAACGTGGGTGGTAACGCCAGCAGCTGCCAGGTCGTCGGCAAGCTTAGTGTTGGGACGGTAGCCCATCGCCAGCACCAGCGTATCGGCACCGGTGATAGTGTGGACCTCGCCGTCCTTCTCGTAGCTGATAGTATCCTCGGTGATCTCGGTCACCTTGGCCTCGGTCAGCACGTGGACGCCCTTGGAGAGCATGCGCGTGATGAGCACCGCGCGGCCGGCGCCGCCCTCGTTGGCGGCGAGCGTCTTGGTCATCTCGATGACGGTGACGTCGCGGTTGGCCGGCGACAGGTCGTTGACCAGCGGAGCCAGATAGTCGGCCGTCTCGCAGCCGACGGTGCCGCCGCCCACGATGACGATCTTCTTGCCCGGGAAGGCATTGCCGCCCAGCAGGTCGTCAGCCGTCATGACCTGTTTAAAGCCCTGCATAAAGGCAGGAGCGATAGGCTCGGCGCCATAGGCCAGAACAACCTCGTACCCGGCGTAGTCGCGTTGGATGTCCTCGGCCGAAAGCTCGGTACCAAAGACGCACTTCACGCCGGCCTCGGCCAGACGGCGATACTGGTACTTGATCACGCGGGTGAGCTCCTGCTTTGCCGGCGGGACGGCTGCAATGCGCATCTCGCCACCCGGCTCGTCCTGCTTGTCCACGAGCACCACGTTGTGTCCGCGCTTGGCGGCAATGAACGCCGCCTCCATGCCGGCGGGACCGGCGCCCACAACGAGCACGTTCTTGGGCTCGACGGCAGGCTCGTAACCGGCCTCGTCGCGCTCGACATCGGGGTTAACGGTGCAGGAGATGCGCTTGCCAAACATGATGCCGTTCAGGCAGCGCAGGCAGCCGATGCAAGGGCGAATCTCGTCGGCGTTGCCGGCAGCCGCCTTGTTGCAGAACTCGGCATCGCACAGGTTGGCGCGGCCCATCATGCAGATGTCGGCGGCGCCGTCCTCGATCAGCTCCTCGGCAATCCATGCCTCGTTGATGCGGCCGACCGTGGCGACGGGAATGTTGACGTGCTTTTTAATCTCACGCGAGCAGGCGGCGTGCGAGGCCTGCTGCGTGCCGGCAGCGGGAATCGCGGAGCCGCGCTTGATGGTGGTGCCGCCCGACACGTGGATCATGTCGACGCCGGCCTTCTCCAAGCGACGCGAGACGTAGATCATGTCGTTGAGGGCCAGGCCGCCGTCGGTGTACTCGTCACCCGAAATGCGGACGTCGATGATGAAGTCCTTGCCGCAGCGCTCGCGAATCTCGGCGATGACCTCGAGCAAGAAGCGCATGCGAGCATCGAGCGAGCCGCCGTACTCGTCGGTACGCTTGTTGTAGAGCGGGGTCAAGAAACCGCCGAGCATGCCGTGGGCGTGCGCCGCATGGACCTCGACGCCATCGACACCGGCCTTCTGCATACGCACGGCAGCGTCGCCAAACTGGTGTGTGAGCTCGTGAATCTCGTCAACCGTAATGGGACGCGGCGCCTCGCGGGCATAGGACGGGCCCACGAAAGACGGGGCGATCAGACGCGGCGTGCCCGGAATGTTGAAGGCCATATAGGCGGGATGGAAGAGCTGCGGCATGATCTTGCAGCCGTACTCGTGCACGGCGGCGGCGAGCTTTTCCCAACCGGGAATGAACGTGTCGTCGTAGCAGCACATGTCGCCCGGCAGGTAGGTATAGGTGGGCTCAACCGTCACGACCTCGGTAATGATCAGACCAACGCCGCCCTTGGCACGAGCGCGGTAGTGGTCGACCAGGTCGTCGGTCACATAGCCGTGGTCGGCCAGGTTAGTGGACACCGGCGGCATAAAGACACGGTTCTTGACCTCGGTCGTACCAACCTTGATGGGGCTAAAGAGCATCGGATAGGCGGAGGACTCCATACAGGCTTCCTTTCGTTTGAGCCGCGTGGCGGCACTTGCTAACCCTCTTATCGTATCAGCACCCGTCCAGCACGCAACCTCACACGCTCCCCCACCTTTCGCTCGACCCATAAAAAAGTTGCGGTGGAATACGGGGCAATTGAGGCTTTTAGCAGCCAAAACAGTCCGTATTTCACCGCAACTGATGGGCGGGGTGGAATTGAGGGCTCAGATAGTCAGTCACGCCCTCATCCGCCACTCCCTCACCTACAGCGCGCCGTCCAGCATAAGGTTCACCTTGAGCACGTTGACCGTGGGCTCGCCGAAGACGCCCAGGAATCGGCCTTTGGTGCACTGGGCGATGATCTCGCGCACCTCACCTTCGCTCTTGCCCGTGGCCTTGGCAAGGCGCGGGACCTGGTACTCGGCGGCATCCGGAGAGATCTCCGGGTCGAGGCCGGACCCCGAACACGTCACCAGGTCGACGGGCACAGCGTCCATATCGGCATCGGGGTTGGCAGCGCGGATCTTCTTCACGCGCGCATCAATCAGCTGCCGATACTCCTCACTCGCCGGAGACAAATTGGACGGAGCGCCGTAGGCCATGGGCTCGCCGTCGTCGCCTTCGACAATTGACACGTTCTGGATGCGGCCCCACATATGGCCCTCATCCTCGAAGTTCTGGCCGATGAGCTCGGAGCCCACAACCTTGCCGTCGACCTTGATGAGCGAACCGTTCGCCTGGTACGGAAACGCAAGCTGCGCGATGCCGGTCACGACGAGCGTATAGCCCAGGCCGCAGACAACGGTAAACAGCGCGAACACGCCCAGTGCGCGCGATGCAACACCTTTGAACATACAAACCTCCACTTACATAATGCCGCAGAACGCGAGCAGCATGTCGATGAGCTTGATGAATACGAACGGGGCAACGATGCCGCCCAGACCCCACACGAGCAGGTTGTGGATCAGCAGCTGTCCGGACGGCACCTCGCGGTACTTAACGCCCTTCAGCGCGGCCGGGATCAGCGCGACGATAACGAGCGCGTTATAGATGATGGCCGAAAGAACCGCGGACAGCGGGCTTGCCAGACCGAGGATGTTGAGCGCGCCAAGGCCCGGGTAGATCGGCGAGAACAGGGCCGGGATGATAGCGAAGTACTTCGCCATGTCGTTGGCGACCGAGAAGGTCGTGAGCGAACCGCGGGTCATGAGCAGCTGCTTGCCGATACGCACGACCTCGATGAGCTTGGTGGGGCTGGAGTCGAGGTCGACCATATTGCCGGCCTCCTTGGCAGCCTGGGTGCCCGTGTTCATGGCCACGGCGACATCCGCCTGCGCCAGCGCCGGCGCGTCATTGGTGCCGTCGCCGGTCATGGCGACCAGGTGGCCCTCACGCTGGAACTCGCGGATCTTCTCGAGCTTGCCCTCAGGGGTGGCCTCGGCCAGGAAGTCGTCAACGCCGGCCTCGGCGGCGATTGCCGCGGCGGTGAGCGGGTTGTCGCCCGTCACCATGATGGTCTTGATGCCCATCTTGCGCAGGTCGGCGAACTTCTCCTTAACGCCGGACTTGATGATGTCCTTGAGGTACACAACGCCCAGCACGCGGCAGTTCTTGGTCACGACCAGCGGGGTGCCGCCGGCCTTGGCGATGCGCTCGACGGCCTCGTCGCACTCCTGGGAGAACACGCCGCCGGCTGCCTCCACATAGGTGCGCACGGAATCGGCAGCGCCCTTGCGGATCTCATTGTCCTCGTAGTTCACACCGGACATGCGGGTCGCCGCGGTGAAGGGGATGAACTCCATACCCTTATCCTCGAGTGTGCGGCCGCGCAGACCGAACTGCTCCTTGGCGAGCACGACGATGGAACGGCCTTCGGGGGTCTCGTCGGCCAGCGAGGAAAGCTGGGCGGCATCGGCCAGCTCCGCGGGATCGATGCCGTCGACCGGGATGAACTCGGCGGCTTGGCGGTTACCCAGGGTGATGGTGCCGGTCTTGTCGAGCATGAGGATGTCGACGTCGCCGGCGGCCTCGATGGCGCGGCCGGACATGGCCAGCACGTTGGCCTCGTTCAGACGGCTCATGCCGGCGATGCCGATGGCGGAAAGAAGGGCGCCGATGGTAGTAGGAGCCAGGCACACGAGCAGCGCCACGAGCGTGGTCACGGCCGTGGGGTTGTCCATGTCGTTAAGACCGACCGAGAAGCAGGAGTAACAATACAGGGCCAGCGTGACCAGGATAAAGACGATGGAGAGGGCCACCAGGAAGATCTCCAGAGCGATCTCGTTAGGGGTCTTCTTGCGCGCGGCACCCTCGACCATCGCGATCATTTTGTCCAGGAAGCTCTGGCCGGGCTCACTGGAGATCTTGACGATGATCCAGTCGGACAGCACCGTGGTACCGCCGGTAACGGCAGAGCGGTCGCCGCCGGCCTCGCGGACCACGGGGGCGGACTCGCCGGTGATGGCGGACTCGTCAACGGAAGCAGCGCCCTCGATGACGTCGCCGTCGCCGGGAATCTGCTCGCCGGCGCGTACGATCACCAGGTCGCCGCGCGTGAGCTCGGTGCCGGGAACGACGGTGAAGTGCTCCTTGTCCTCAACGGACTCGATGCGATGGGCCTCGACATCCTTCTTGGCCGCACGCAGGGAATCGGCCTGGGCCTTACCGCGGCCCTCGGCAAGCGCCTCGGCGAAGTTCGAGAACAGGTCGGTAAGCCACAGGATGACCGCGATGGCGACCACATAGTAGGTGGGCACACCCGCGTCCTGCACACCGAAAATGGAAGCGACGGCCAGGACGGAGGTCATGACGGCGGAAAGCCACACCAGGAACATGACCGGGTTTTGAATCTGGACGCGAGGATCCAGCTTGGCAAACGAGTCGCGGACCGCGCGGCCCATCATGTCTTTTTGCATAGTCATAAATCTGCGCCCTCCTTTACGCAATCATCTGGAAGAACTCGGCAACGGGGCCAAGCGCCAGGGCCGGGAAGAAGCTCAGGGCACCGATCAGCAGAACGATGAACACGAGCAGGAATACGAACATGCCGTTGGTGGTAGACAGGGTACCGGCGCTCTCGGCGACCTTGCCCTTCTTGGCCAGCGAGCCGGCGATAGCCAGCGTACCGATGATGGGCATGAAGCGGGCGAACAGCATCTCGAGGCCGAGCATGACGTTGATCCAGGGAATGTTGCAGTTCATGCCTGCAAACGCCGAGCCGTTGTTGCCGCCGCATGAGGTGAAGGCATACAGCGCCTCGGAGAAGCCGTGCGCGCCACCATTGTTGAGCTGGTCGCCAAGACCGGGCACCATGCAGGCGATGGCCGAGCACACCAGAATGGCAAACGGAGTTGCCAAGCACAGGACAACTGCCCAGCGCATCTCGCCCGGCTCGATCTTCTTGCCCAGGAACTCAGGCGTGCGTCCGACCATGAGGCCGGCGATGAACACTGTGAGGATGGCGAAGCCGATCATGCCGTACAGGCCGCAGCCCACGCCGCCGAAGACGACCTCGCCCAGAGCAATCTGGAGCATCTGGACAAAACCGCCCAGCGGGGTGTAGGAGTCGTGCATGGAGTTAACCGAGCCGTTGGAAGCAGCCGTCGTGAAAGCGGACCAGGTAGAAGAGGAGGCGATACCGAAACGGCTCTCCTTGCCCTCCATGTTGCCGCCGGCCTGGCCGTCGGTCATCTCGATATTGACCGCTCCGCCATCGGCCAGCTGCGGGGTGCCCGCATGCTCGTTGACGGCGATGATGCCGGTGAAGATCACCAGCAGGATGAACATGGCGGCAAAGATGGCCTTGCCCTGCTTGGTGTTCTTGACGCCGATACCGAAGGCGAAGCAACAGGCGGCCGGAATCAGCAGCAGGCTGGTCATCTCGATGATGTTGGTGAAGGCACTGGGGTTCTCATACGGATGGGCGGAGTTCACGCCGAAGAAGCCGCCGCCGTTGGTGCCGGACTGCTTGATGGCGACCTGAGGAGCCGCGGGACCCTGGGGCAGGAACTGCTCGGTGACCACGCGCGCGCCCTCGACAACCTTGCCGTCGACCTTGACCGTGTCGCCCTCAATCTGGGCGCCGTCGATGACGCTCCAGCCGCCGTCTGCATTAGGCTGAACAGCGACGGGTTCTACGAGCTCAGCCTTCTGAGCCGGCTGGAAGTTGGAGATGACGCCACCGGCAGCCAGGCAGATGCCGAACACGAGGTTCAGCGGGATGAGCACATACAGGACGGTGCGGGTGAGGTCGACCCAGAAGGAACCCAGACCCTGCTCCTTGACCTGACGGAAGCCGCGGATCAGCGCGAACATGACCGCGATACCGGTGCCAGCGGAAACGAAGTTCTGCACAGTGAGACCCATGAACTGCACAAGGTAGGACAGGGTGGTCTCACCGGAGTAGGACTGCCAGTTGGTGTTGGTTATGAAGGAAGCAGCCGTATTGAACGACAGGTCCCATGACACACCCGGCAGGTGCTGGGGATTGCCTGGCAAGAAGGACTGAAGCGCCTGGAGTGCCACAAGAGTCACGAGGCCGATCCCCGAAAAGACCAGCACGCTCGCCAGATAGCGCCTACACCCCATCTGTTCTGCCGCGTCGATGCGAAGCAGACGATAGACGCCACGCTCCACAGGAGCAATCACAGGCGACAGGAACGTATGCTCACCATCCATGATATGGGCCATGAACCGACCGAGCGGAACGGCCAGGACGACGAGTACGGCAAAGTACAAGATGTACTGAATCGCAGCGTCCATAGTTTACGAATCACTCCTCATCAGAATGTAGATGTAATAGATAAGAAGTCCAATGCAGACGACTCCGATGATGGGAATGAGGATGTCCATTTACCGCCCCTTTCACACGCGGTCCGATGTCTCGGACGCCTGCCCTCGCAAGCGTCTGGGGACAGTAAACGCTTCTAGGGATTAAAGAGGCGTGAGGGCCGGGACTCACGTCCTTAAGATGCCGTAAAGATGCAGGTAGAAAGCACTATTGCAGCTGCAGTGCGCCTATACTCGACCTCGCGAGCATACAGTGGCGTCCTCACCGCGTATGCACGCATGGGCAACACTTCAGAAAGGCTACGCTATGCAGCGCGACGCATCGGACACTCGCGTCAATCCAGACCTCATCCTCAAGGCAATTGAGAAAGACGAGGTCGCCGATGACGCTCGAACCAGCCGGGGACACCTCAAGATTTTCTTTGGCTACGCTGCTGGCACAGGCAAAACCTATGCGATGCTTCAAGCCGCCCACGCCGCCAAGCGGCGAGGTGTCGACGTCGTCGCGGGATACATCGAGCCGCACGAACGTCCGGCAACTGCCCATCTTGCACAAGGGCTTGAGAACGTGCCCTGTAAACTCATCGAGCACAACGGCATTGCGCTCAGCGAGTTCGATCTAGATGCGGCTATCGAACGCGCCCCTCAGCTCATCCTTGTCGACGAGCTCGCCCATACGAATGCGCCGGGGTCTCGCCACGACAAACGCTATCAAGACGTCGAGGAACTTCTACATGCGGGCATCGACGTCTATACGACCGTGAACGTTCAGCATATCGAGAGCCTAAACGACATGGTTGCATCCATCACCGGCGTTGTCGTGAGCGAACGAATCCCCGACCGTATCTTCGATGATGCCGACCAGGTCGAGCTCGTCGACATAGAGCCCGAAGACCTACTTGAGCGCCTTCGCGCCGGTCTCGTCTACCGTCCCGCACAAGCCGACCGAGCGCAACAGCATTTTTTTACCGTCGAGAACCTCACCGCACTCCGAGAAATCGCGCTGCGCCGCTGCGCCGATCGCACCGGCCACCTCACAGACGCCGCACGCGTGCTGGGAAACCGTGACTACTACACCAGGGAGCGTATCTTAGTCTGCGTCTCCCCGGCGCCGACCAATCCCCGCATCGTCCGTGCCGCCGCACGCATGGCGAAAGCGTTTCGCAGCGAGCTCGTCGCCCTGTTCGTAGAGAGCCCGCGCACGCAAGCCATGAGCGATGATGAGCGCGCCAAGCTTGCAGCCAATATCGCCCTAGCCGAGCAGCTCGGAGCACATATGGAAACCGTCTATGGCGACGACGTCGCGTTTCAGATCTCCGAGTTCGCGCGCCTGTCGGGTATTTCGAAGATCGTCATGGGACGCACGGGCGAGCACAGCAGCGTCCGTCAGGCCCTCTTTGGCCGCAAATCTCTCGTAGAACAGCTCATAGCATTCGCCCCGAACCTCGACATTTACATCATTCCAGACCAGTCGACTCCGCCCTCCCGGCCCAAAGGACGCCGGCATGCGCTCGCCCTGCAGCCGCCCAGCAGCCGAAACGTGCTTCGCACGCTGGCCCTCTCTCTTGTCGCCACGGCGATCGGCACGGCTTTCCGCCATCTGGGATTTGCCGATTCCAGCATCATATCCCTCTATATCCTCACGGCCCTGCTGACCGCCGTCACCACGACGGGGCGTATCTGCACGATCGTATCGAGCGTGCTCTCTGTAGTGCTTTACAACTTCTGCTTCGTCACGCCTCTGTTTTCGCTCGCCAGCTACGACCGAAGCTATCTGGTCACGTTCGGCATCATGTTCGCTACCGCTATGGTCGCCGGCGAGTTAACTGCGCGCATCGCCGACAACGCCCGTACCTCCGCCGAGAACGCATTCAAAACGCGTGTACTCCTCGAAACGAACCAGCTCTTGCAGCAAGCCCATAGCGCGGAGGAGTGCGCCCGCGTCGCCATGAACCAACTCGTCAAACTGCTAAAACTCGACGTGGTCTTCTACCCCGCCGAACACGGCACGCTCGGCAAGGCGCTCTATGAGTCCGCTGGCACCGAAAACCGATCCGCGTCGCTGCTCACCGACTACGAGCGCGCCGTTGCAACCTGGACCTTCACCAACAACAAGCGCGCGGGCGCAAGCACGCGGACCCTGCCTGAGGCGCGCTGTCTCTACCTCGCGGTTCGCACCGGCGACAAGGTATTCGGTGTCATCGGCATCGCCCTGGAGGGGCGCGAGATCGAAGCCTTCGAGCATTCGATCGTCCTATCTATCGTAGGCGAATGCGCCTTGGCGCTCGAAAGCGACCGGGCGGCGCAAGAGCGCGAAGAGGCTGCGGTTTTGGCGAAAAACGAGCAGCTGCGCGCCAACCTTTTGCGCTCCATCGGCCACGATTTGAGGACACCCCTCACGGCTATATCCGGATCTGCGGCAATCCTTCGGAAGAGCGACGAGAAGCTCAGCCTCGAACAACGCTGCGATCTTGCCGATGCCATCTACGACGACTCCCTCTGGCTTATCGATACCGTGGAGAACCTCCTCGCCATCACACGCGTCGAGGACGGCACCATTCGCCTCAACTTAACATCCGAGCTCATCGACGAGGTCATCGAGGCCGCTCTCAGCCATGTCGCCCAAGCATCGCATGGACGTGCCGTCACCATCGAGCATACTGACGACATCCTGCTGGTACGCATCGACGTCCATCTCATCATGCAGGTGCTTACGAATCTCATCATGAACGCCTTCAAATACACGTCCGAGGACTCGACTGTCACCATCAGCGCACGTCGCGAGGGTGCGTTCGTCGTGGTGGACGTCGCAGACGATGGGCCGGGTGTGGCAGACTGCGACAAGCCTCATATCTTTGAGCGCTTCTTCACCTCAAGCAATACGCGGCCCGTGGATTCGCGTCGAAGCATCGGCCTTGGGCTGTCGCTCTGCCGCTCCATCGTGGAGGCGCATGGCGGCGTCGTCGAAGTTCGCGACAACCACCCCCATGGGGCCGTCTTCCGTTTTACCCTGCCCGCCGAGGAGATCGAGATTCATGAATAATGCCGCTAAGCCACGTATTCTCCTGGTCGAAGATGACCTGACCGTTCAAAACCTCGTTTCGACCGCGCTTGACCTCCACGGCTATGTCGTGAGCAAGGTTTGCGACGGCCAGGCCGCCATCATGGATGCGGTGTCGCACGGCCCCAGCCTCATCATGCTCGACCTCGGCCTTCCCGACATTGACGGTATCGAGGTCATCGCGAAGATCCGAAGCTGGTCGGCAGTCCCCATTATCGTCATTTCGGCGCGCACCGAAGATTCCGACAAGATTGCAGCACTTGACGCAGGGGCAGACGACTACCTCACCAAGCCCTTTTCTGTGGATGAGTTGCTCGCGCGCGTCCGTGCGAATTTGAGGCGCTCCTCGATGGCGTCGAGCGAGTCGACAGAAGCGAGCACGTTTGACAACGGTCCGCTGCATATCGACTACGCCGCGGGATACGCGACGAAAGACGGACGCGAGCTCTCGCTCACCCCAACCGAGTACAAATTGCTCGTCCTTCTGGCGAAAAACGTCGACAAGGTCCTCACCCACACTTTCATCACCCGCGAGATATGGGGCACGAGCTGGGACAGCGATCTGGCGAGTCTGCGCGTGTTCATGCGCACCCTGCGCAAGAAGATCGAGGCAGACCCCTCTCACCCCAAGATGATTCAGACGCACATGGGTGTCGGGTACCGCATGCAGCGTCTCTAGCCCACCCCACAAAAAGTTGCGGTGGAATACGGAGTAGATAAGGCCTTTGACAGCCAAAACAGTCCGTATTCCACCGCAACTGATGGGCGGGATGGAGTTAGAGGCCCAGGTAGGATGTCATGCCTTCGACGGCGAGCTTGGCGCCGGCTACGGCATGGACGACCGTGAGCGGGCCGTTGACCACGTCGCCGGCGGCAAAGACGCCGGGCACGGTGGTCATACCGCGTTCGTCGACCGAAAGCAGGCCGCGATGGTCGGTCTCCAGACCGCCCGTCGTAAGCACGAGCTTGTCCTTGGGCACCTGCGAGGCCGCAATGACGATGGTATCGGCCGCGGCATGGTCGAGCTCTTCCTCGTAGCCCACCACGTTATTGTCCTCGTCGAAGACGGCCGTCTCGAACACGGGGCCGTTGTCGTCGATGGCGCAGATGGCCTTGCCGCACACGATCTCGGCGCCGTCAAGCTCGGTCAGCTCGACCTCGTCGTCAATTGCCGAGATATGGCGCGAACGGGCATACACGGTAACCTTGCGGGCACCTGAGCGCAGTGCCGTGCGGGCAACATCCATCGCAACGTTGCCGGCGCCGATGACCGCCACGTTCTGCCCAATCGCCACACTCGTGGGGTCGACCAGATAGTCGATACCAAACAGCACGTTGCCGCGCGACTCGCCGGGAATCCCCAGCTTGCGGGCACGCCAAGTGCCGGTGCCCACAAAGACCGCGTCATAGCCGTCGCGCAGCAGATCGTCGATATGCAGCGCGCCGCCGATGGTGGTCGAGGGGCGCACGCGCACGCCGAGCGAGCACATCACGTGGCGGTACTTTTGCACCAGCGAGCGCGGCAGGCGGAACTCGGGGATGCCGTACTCCAGCACGCCGCCGATCTCGGGGCGCTGCTCAAACACGGTGACAGCGCAGCCCAGCTGGGCCATCTTAATAGCAACGGTAATACCGGCAGGGCCCGAACCGACCACGGCAACCTGCTTGCCGCACGACGGCGCAGGCTCCCACTCCTTGCGGTCGAGATACGCCGTGGAGATATAGTTCTCGATGCTCGAGAAATGCACCGGCGTACCCTTGCGGCCCTGAACGCACGAACCCTCGCACTGGCCCGAATGGTTGCACACCATGGAACAGACCGCGCTCATGGGGTTGTTCTGGAACAGCAACTCGCCCGCTTCCTCCAGACGACGCTGCTTAAACAGATCGATGACCTGCGGGATAGGCGTCTGAACCGGACAGCCCTTGATCTGGCAGAACGCCCTTTTACAACCCAGACAACGATTTGCTTCCTCGACAATGTGGATAGCCACGCGATTCCCCTCTGATTCGCATCAACACAATAACGGGCAGTTCCAGATGCTGCCCAGTACCGGCAAGACGGCCGCCCGTAGCGGCCGCCAGCCACGCTACATCTCCCGATGCGCGCCTTCGCAACGGGCAGACATACGCTTGAGCGTCGTCAAGCAGCCGGCCGCCGTCGCCGGCACGCTGTTCTCGACCACACACGGAATGCCCGGGCAGGCAGCAGCGGCCCAGGCGACGATGGGCTCAAAGTCGTAACGGCCCGTCTCGCCCACGCCATGGCATACCAGGCGCGAGCCCGTGCCGTCACACCAGCCGGCCTCATCCTCGTTATCCACGACCTCAAAATCCTTAGCGTGCAGTACACGAATCTTGCTGCCGCACAGGTAAAGCATGTCCGACGTGATCTCCTGCGCTTCGCAGACAACGCTCGGATGCAGCAGCGACACCGGGTCGTAAATCACACCGAGCGCCGAGCTCGGCACACGCTCGAGCACCTCGCGGCAACGCTGGGGCGTGTTGACCGTCTCATTCCAGCCAGGCTCGATCAAAATCTGACCGCCCATTGCCTCGGCACGACCACAGACATACTTGAGACCCTCCACAAATGCGTCGAGTGCCTCGTCGGTCATGCGATCGTCCGCTACAGCGTTCTGCACGTTGGGACGACCGGTCTCGGTACCCACCGGGCAGCCGCCGAGCATCTTGGCAAAGTTCAGGCATGCCTCGTACTCGGCATAGTTATCCATGAGCTGTTGGCGATCGGGCGTCGCCAGGTTTTTATAGCAGCCGAACACGGCGACCGAAATGCCTGCCTCGTCGAGTACCTCGCACAGGTGGTCGGCAAGCTCGCGCGTCAGGCCCAAGCGGTTGATGCCCATCGACTTATAGAGCACTTTGCTCGGCAGCTGAATGCACGAAAAGCCCAGCTCTCCCGCCATGCGAATGCGTTCCTCGACGGTCCCCTGCGGAAGGTCGTGCAAACGTACACCCGGAGTAACAGCCCCCACGTTATTCACATCCCTTATGAGCGTTGATGCCCGGGGTGTATCCGCCAAACGGGTCCTCGATGGAGCACACGCCCGAGGGGGCGAGCGGATCGCGCTTACCGGCCAGCTTGTCGTGATGCATGGTCTCGATATAGGCGAGCACCAGCGGCGCCACGCCCTTCGCGTCGTTTTTGACGACGGGCTCGCTCATGTAGTAGCCAAACGTGCCCTCGCGGTGCGCGGTGTTGCCAAGACCCGCCACCAGGCAGATGTTGTCGAGCGCCAGCTGTCCGTCGCGCTCGGACAGGCACGTGTCGCAGATGCCATCAAACGCACGGCGGCCGTACTGGTAGTAGCGCTCGCCCAGCACGCCCAGGCGCACGCCCTTCATGATAGCGTTGGCAAAGATGGCGCTGCCCGACTCCTCCAGGTAGTTGGGGGCGATATTGGGCAGGTTGATGACCTGGTGCCACATGCCAGTCTTCTCGTCCTGATACGGCAGCATAGCGTCGATCAGGTCGTGGAACATCTTGCGAATCTCGTCCTTCTCGGCTGACATCGAAGGCGGCATGAGCTCCCAGGTATCGATGAGCGCCATGGCAAACCAGCCCTCGGCGCGCAGCCAGAAGTTGGCCGAAAGGCCGGTGACCGGATCGCACCAGAACTGCTTGCGGCTCGCGTCGTAGGCGTGGTAGTACAGACCATTGAGGGGGTTGCGCATCAGGTCGTGCACGACCTGGAACATATGGAAGCTATCTGAGCAGGCACGACGGTTGTGGAAACTCAGCTCGTACTGCATGTAGAACGGCTGTGCCATATACATGCCGTCGAGCCAGATCTGGTTGGGGTAGACGGCCTTGTGCCAAAACACGCCCTCTTTGGTGCGCGGCTGGGTTTCGAGCTGACGATAGATGGTATCCATGGCCGCACGATACTTGGGCTTGCCCACCAGGTCATAGAGCTTGTAGAGGGTCTTGCCCGCATTAACGTTATCGAGGTTGTACTCCTCGGGGTTGTAATGTTTGATGGTACCGTCGTCCTGGACAAAGAAATCGATGTAGTCGTCGGCGAACGTCAGGTAGCGCTGCTCACCCGTGATCTCGTACAGCTCGATGAGCGCCTTGATCATGCAGCCGTCGATATAGTTCCAGGTGTTCTCCTTACCGGCACGGAGCTTTTCGATGTTCCAGGCCGGCGCCTGCGGCGTAGAGGTCTCGATCAACTGCTCGATATAACGGTCCAGGATTTGATTGCAACCCATTGCTGTCCCCTCTGACATAAACGATAGGTGAACGTTACCCCTAGTGTAACGCGAACGGGGAATATAGGGTGAACGTTAACCCTATATTCCCCGCAAACGGCAGACTTTTAGCGGCAAACGGCGGTGAGACCCGCGGCGATGCGATGCGCCAGGCGCTCATAGCCAGCCGGGCTGTAGTGCAGACCGTCCGGCATATAGAGCTCGCGGTGCTCCGGCAAAAACGGGCTGATACCGCTTTGCGCATACAGGTCAATCACCGGAACGGAGTAGCGGTCACAGACCTCGAGCATCGCTCGCACGTAGACGACCTGCGTCAGGCCCAAATGGTTCGCCTCATCGCTTGCCGGGATATCCTTCTCGTGCTTACCGCTCGTCTTGCACGGCGTCATAAACACGAGCTTTGCCCGAGGCGAGCGTGCCGTGATGGTTCGGATCAGGTAATCGAGCGCACCGTAGAACTCATGCACATCGGTACTGCCCAACTCGCCAAGCGGCACGTTGCGGCTAAAGTCGTTGACGCCGCCAAAGACAATGTAGATATCGGCCGCATCGTCGATACCGTCCAGGCGCTCGACAAACGAATCGGTACGGTCGGCCTTGATGGCGATACGCGAACCCTTGATGCCAAAGTTCTCGACGACCGCGCCTCCCAGCAGCGTGCCCAGATGCGAGGTCCACGAGATGTCGTTGCCTCCCCCACCGCAGCCGTTGTCGCCCCAGGTCGTTGAGTCGCCAAAGCAGCAAATGGTCGATTCACTCAAACTCTTCGTTTCCATAATCTTCTCCTCATCCGCCCATCGGCGGTCATACAGGAACGTACCGTTTCTTCGCAGCATGCCGAGGGGCTATGCACGGGCGCATTCCGCAACGTTCGAATCGAGCCATTCGATATCCTCGGCAAGATGTGCCACGCCCAGATGGTGTTCACCCGGACACACCTCGTGCCGCAGGCCATCTCTGCGACCCAGCAACTTGTAGGCATCGCGCACGATCTCGAGCTGCTCGTCAACATTTTTCAGCCCGCGCGAACCGTTCAGATGATCCTCTTCGCAGCTTTGCACCAGCAGCGGATGCGGCGCGATGAGCGAGGCAATATCGCCCATCTCGAGTAAGCGCCAAAGTCCGGGTGTGTAGTTGCAGCTGCAATTGCCATTGAGATGCAGCAGCGAATCGTCGACACCGTACAGATAGCCCGAGACAAACGCCTTGCGCACACGCGGGTCGAGTGCGGCCAGGTACAACGTCATGTAGCCGCCACCCGAAAAACCAAAGCAACCCAGGTCATCCATGGCAATGTCGCCGCGCGCCTCCAAGTAATCGATCAAGCGCATGTTGTCCCAGACGTTGAGGCCCGCGACCGTAAGACCCAGTGGCTCGGCCATACGTGCCTGATTCAGGCACGTACCGCGCAGGTAGCTGTTCTCGTCATCGCCCTGACCCTTCCAGTCACGACGGTATCCCCAGCCGCGCGCGTCGGGGCAGACGGTCACGTAACCCATGCGTGCCAAACGCAGACCGTAGTCGTAATTGAACTTACGCACGGCATCATCGACCGCCGGCACGCCCGTCACGCCCGCAACACTTGCGGCGCCTGCTCCCTGATGGCCATGCGGGCAGATATAGCAACACTTGCGGCCGCGCGCATCGAGCTTAGGCGACTGCGGCTCGAGCAGGTAGAACGGCATCCAAACGTCGCACTCCACCTGCAGCATCGCATGGGTGCGCACGATACCGCCGGCAATCTGCACCCGATCGAGTTCGCGCGCCTCAATCGACACGCGATCCATAATCGATAGGCCCAACAGGTCAAACAGCCGAACCCTCGTCGCAATCTGCCATGCCTCAAAGTCTTCGGGCGTCGTGCCCTTAAATGCGGCGGAGCGGCCCTCACGCTTAAGGCGCTCACGAAATGCCAGTTCGTCTTCGTAATAGGTGTCGATATGCACCGTGCGACCGTTATCGGAAAGACTGTCGGTCTCCGCAGCGTCGCCCGGGCCACCTTCGGGGTCCCAGCCGTCCGCACCGGAAAGCACCTGTTCGCGGGCGTATCGGGTAGTGGCTGTCGCATCGAGCTCGTGCGCCCATGGCGCCCAGTTTTCGGCATCATTCGCCGGGCCATGTAGGCTTGCACCAGCGTAGTGCGCCCTCTCGTGCGCCGCTGGCTTAGCCCAATCCCACCAACCTTCGCGCTTGATGTGTTGCCCCAGCCAGCAATCGATCAGCACGGTTTGCGCCCATTCGCGCCAAGGACGGCCCAGGTAGACCGAATCCGGTGCCACGTCATCCGGAGCTGTAAACGAACAGCCGTGGAACACGAAGCCGTACGGCTCTCCCTCGGGCGTCGATGCCGCCGTCACGTAACCGTTCACGTCCATATCGCGGTTGAGCGAGCGAATCTCGCACCCCTCAAAGTAGGCACGCGCGCCGCCAAAGATAAAGTCGACATCGCCCTCAATCCGACAGCGTCGGAAATACTGACGGCCCACCCGGCGCGGCGCATACTGTTTGGGTCCTATAAACCCGCCCGGTTTGGCCTCATGCGGCGGCAGCGGACCCAAAAACAGCGTGTCTTGGTGCCCCTTAATGCAGCAGGCATCGACGACCAGACGGTCGCCATCGGCATACAGGGCAATCGCCTGACCGACCTCGCGTCCATCGCCCGCATCGTTTTCGATCGTGAGGTTTGCAAGCGTCACGTCATCGGCATCGACCAACACCGTATACGTGCGGAAGGTGCCGAGCTTTCCGTCCTGGCCGCTGCCGTCCTCCGAGGGCATCTGCGCCGCAAGGCAGCCAACGATGCGCACGCTGTCGGCCGTCTCTCCCTCAATCGTCACATGTGGGCGACGGATCTCGACCCGCTCGCGATACTCGCCCGGATCGATGCGAATCATCACCGGTTGCTCGGCATCCGGATAGAGCCGATCGACTGCCGCCAAGGCATCGGAAATCGCTGGGTACGCTCCTTCCGCAGCCCTCGAAACGCGCAGCGTATAGATACTTTCGTTCATCGTCCATCACGCTCCCATGCGGCAAATTGCTCAGGCCAGCCCTGAACCTGTGGCTGAATATGCTCGGCGCAACCCTTAAATGCCGTTTGGGCCGTGGCGAGCGATGCTCCGTGCTTTCCGTGCGGAAAAATATGTAAGCTAAAGCCAATCCCGTGATCGGCAAGCGACTGCGCAAGCAAAAGGCTATTTTGGACTGGCACCGATGCATCCTCGGCGGTATGCCATAAGAACGTACGGGGAAAGCCTTCGCCCACCATGTTCTCGATCGACAACTTTTGAGCCAAAACGTCATCGGCACCCGTTAGGTGTTCAAACGAGCCACGATGGGCATAGGCCCCCGAGCTTACGACCGGATAGCCCAAGCAAAGTGCGTCAGGCCGAATCGTCTCAGGCGATGTCGCGATCGACTCTGCAAGCCAAGGTTTGTCCCAAAGCGCCCCGAGCAAGCCAACCAGGTGTCCACCCGCCGAAAAACCCATGACCGTAATTCGATTGGGATCGACGCAAAACTCCGTCGCATGACTTCGCACGGTATCGACCGCCCGCGCAAATTCTTGCAATGCAAGCGGATAGGTGGCGGGCGCAACCGAGTAGTTCAGAACAAAAGCCTGATACCCCATCGCAAGTAAGCGTAGCGCCACCGGCTCGCCCTCTCGAGGCGAAATATGATCGTAGCCCCCACCCGGCACAATCAAAACTGCAGGTCGGGGTTCCAGGGCATAAGCATCCTCGGTGGGAGCAAAAATATAGGACGAGATCGCGGCATCCGAGCCATCGACCCCGACACAAATCGTTTTATTGAGCATGTATACCTTCTCGTTATGATGCGTAGCGCGGCCGCATGGCACAAGGGCCGCATAGCCGATTTTTTCGGCAATGCGGCCCCGGTCATCAATTCCAGCTAGGAACGGACAATCTTATCGACGTTCTCGAGCTGCAGCTCATCGCCATCCTGACCCTCGATCACCACATTTTGCAGGTCGAGGACTTTCACGTTCTGCGCGATGATGCCCTGGCGCACCATCGGCTCCACGCCACAGGCCATGGCTGGCACAAAGGGCTCGGCATCGGCGGCAAAGGTCACATGGACATCCTGGAACGTCAGGCGCGTCACCTTGCTCTCGGGCAGTCCCGTGATATAGGCCGCGGCCGCGTGGCAGTTGGTGGCCTCGATGTCGCGGAACGTCGTGGCGCCAAAGCCGGGCGTACGGTCGTCGACGGGCACCGCGTCGCGGCTCTGGACATAGTCGGTCTTGCCGTCCTTATCGCAGAAGTAGAACGAATTGACCACGAAAGGCGTGAGCACCTCGTCCATGCGAATGTGCTCAAAGGTGATGCCCTCGTTAACGGCGTCCTTGCCGCGCCCGCGGCGGGTCTTGACGCGCAGGCCGCGGTCGGTGCGCTCAAAGAGGCACTTGCTCACGGTAAGGTCCTTGATGCCGCCGGCAGCCTCTGAACCCAGCACCACGGCGCCGTGACCATCGTGCATGTAGCAGTGAGAGATCAGCACGTCGTGCGTGGCGGGACGAAGCTCGGGCTCAATGCCCAGCTTGCCGCTCTTGATGGCGATGCAGTCGTCACCCACTGAGAACTGACAACCAAGGATGCGAACAAAACCGCAGCTCTCGGGATCGAAGCCGTCGGTGTTGTGGGAGTTCTTGGGACCCTCGATGGACAGGCAAAGCGCATCAACGTGCTCACACAGAACGGGATGGATGTTCCATGCCGGGCTGTTGCGGACGGTAAAGCCGGCAAGGCTCACGTTTTGGCACTCGGACAGGAAGATCATGCGCGGGCGGGCGATCTCGCGGCCCTCCTCGGGGCGGAAGATATTCTTAAAGTCCTTGTTCCACCAGTTATCCTCGGCAAAATCGGTCTGGCCGTCGATGGCGCCGCGGCCATAGATGCACACGTCGTGCACGCTCAGACCCGTAAAGGTCGAACAGTAGGTCGAAAAGCTCTCGCCCTCCCAGCGGCCCAGGGGCAGCATATCGGCGCCGGCATACCCGGTGCCCTTGTCACCCGTGACCGTGCCCGGAATGTAGGCAAGCGCCGCGCGGTCGTGACGGGCCAGCAGCACCGCGCCCTCGGCGAGCTCGATGTTGATATTGCTCTTAAGGAAGAGGGACTTGATGCGGTAGTTGCCAGCGGGAATCAGCACGCGGCCACCCTTGGGGCAAGCCATGATGGCAGCCTGGATGTTGGTGGTGTCATCATGCTCGGCATCGCCCTTGGCGCCACAGTCGCGAACGTTGATGGTAAAGGGCTCAGCCGGCGTGGTGACACCTACGCTCAGCTCACGCTCGCCACAGACAAAACGGACCAGGTTGCGCTTGCCGGGGGTCAGGCCGTCGACATAGGTCTCGACCGTATTCGTGGTACCGGCGGGCTCATCGTTGACAAAGATCTCCCACGTATCGGCACAGGTAAAGTAGCCACCGTCGTCGAGCTCGATAACGGCCGCGCGGGCATTGCGCCAGATAACGTTCGTCTCCATGGGTCTCTCCCTCAAATGTAATCAGAAGTTCATACTACTCGTTTTTAAAAAAGGGCCGCACCCGCCGGTTGATCTCCGGTGGCACGGCCCTGTGATTTGGACGATGCGCCTGCCCTACTCGGCGGGGATTACGCTGCCGTCCTGGAAGCCAACGTTGTTGTGAGCGAAGCAGTCCTCGTACTTGAAGCCGGAGAGTTCCTCGCAAAGAGCCTTGACCTCGGGCTGGACGTCGGCCATCTTGCCGCCCTCCTTGACGCGCTTGATCTCGTCGCAGAGGATGTCGCACTGCTCCTTGTCGATCTTGATGCCGCGGGCAAGGATAGCCGCGAGCAGGAAGAAGCCGGCGCAGCCGATAAGCATGTAGCCGCAGATGTACAGAGGCACGGTGGCGGGCTGGGTCACGGCGTCGCTGTTGCCGGCGGTCTGAATAAAGCCGGAGGCAGCAAGGACGATAGCCCATGCGTTGACGGCGATAGCCTGGGCGATCTGCTGGCAGAGCTGCTGAGCGGAGCTGTAGATGCCCTCGCGACGACGCAGGGTGATGAGCTCATCGACATCGGGGATGTAGTTGAGCAGAACATCGGGCAGGTACTGGAAACCAACGTAGAAGAACTTCCAGATGGCGAAGATGATGGGGTAGGCAATCATGGCGATGGCGACCGTGGAGGTGCCGTTAATCTGACCAAAGGCGAAGTAGTTGTAGGCGATGATGCACGCAGCGCAACCGACGTTGGCCAGGTACCAAGACTTGTGGAAGCCCTTCTTGGCCATGAGGGCAACCCAGATGGCGGTGCAGACGATAGCGACGACCTTGCCGGGCATCTCCATCACGGACTCATAGGACTTAGGAATCTGCAGGCAGTAGACGATGAAGAAGGACAGGCACGCAGACCAGCAGGCAGCAGCGAGCTTCGTGGAGACCTGTGCATACAGGACCTTGCGGAAGGACTTATTGCGGAAGGTAGAGACAACGTCGATGAAGAACTTCTTGATACCCTCGCCGACGCTCTCGATCTTCTCCTGAGCCACCTCCTCGGGGGTGTGCTCCCACGTGGACAGGTACACGCACAGCAGCGAGATTGCCATGACCGAAGCGTTGACCGTAGCGATGATGAAGTAGCTGAACGGGTTAGTCTCGCCGAAGGTGCCAAAGCCAAAGCCGACGAGTGCTGCCATCAGGAAGCCGGCGGCGTTACCAAAGAGGTGCTTGTAGCCGGTGAGGTACGTACGCTCCTTGAAGTCGTCGGTCATCTCGATGGTAAGCGGCGACAGGTTGGCGGTGCAGAACGTATACGCGACGTTGTAGATCAGGTACAGCACAAAGTAGTACGGGAAACCAAACGGCGTAGCCACAAAGATGAGCGGCTCGGCGACCATCATCGGGATTGCCAGCAAGATCCAGAAACGGCGGCGGCCAAAGATACGGCCGATCTTGGTAGCGTAAAAGTTATCGGCCACAAAGCCCATGAGCGGGCACAGAATGGCGTTGAGATAGATGGCGAACGAGCTGATCAACGCAGCCTCGCCTGCGGACAGACCGCACTCCGTGGACAGGAACAGCACCATGTAGCTGTGCGTAAAGGTCAGGGCACCAGAGTTGAGCATGCCGCCCATACCAAAGCCCAAGCGCGTCCAGAATGTGATCTTGCGCTTTTTACCGATCTTGTTAGTCATCGAGCTCCCTCTCTTTTCTCGATTGTCTTGGAACAAGACATTGGAGTCCATACCGACGTCTGTCTGCATGCCGTTCAGGGTGAACGTTTATCTAGATTATGCGCGATTGCTTATAATAGGTGAACGTTCACTTGTATATTATCCTTGAACGGTCGTTTTTTGCCGTTGAACGGGCCTGAAAATGAAAAAATCCCTGCATTTTTGATTATCAAGTCGATTCAGCACCACGCAACAACTAGGTGAACGTTCATTGTTCTCTGGAGATGAGGGAGGTGCCGGGCACCCTTCCCCAAAAAAGCCGTGCACGACAACGCAACGAGAAACGAAAAACGACCCCGCCGAGATTGTCCTCGGCGGGGTCGCCCAGTCTTTGCAGCAGCTTATTCAATCACGCGCTCAACGTGTCATCGCTACAGGCAGACGCCGTCCTTCCAGATGCTGATCTCGTGACAGCCGCGACGCTCGGCGCTGGTAAGCTTGCCGCTCGCCGTGTCCAGCACCAGCTGATACAGATCGCCGGCAGCCTCATCGAGCGTACGCTCGCCCGTAGCCACCACACCGGCGTTAAAGTCCATCCAGTTGGCCTTGTGGTCGCACAGGCGCTGGTTGGTGAACACCTTGAGCGTAGGCGCCGGCGCACCAAACGGCGTGCCGCGGCCGGTCGAGAACAGGATCACGTGGCAGCCGGCAGCCGTCAGGGCCGTGGTGGATACCATGTCGTTGCCCGGACCGCACAGCATGTTCAGACCATGCTTGGTAGCCTGACCGGCGTACGGCAGCACGTCGACGATGGGGGCAGATCCGCCCTTTTGCACGCAGCCGCAGCTCTTGTCCTCGAGCGTGGTGATGCCGCCATCCTTGTTGCCGGGGCTCGGGTTCTCATAGACGACCTCGCCGTGGCTAATGAAGTAGTCCTTGAAGCCGTTGAGCATGTCGGAGGCGGCGTCAAAGACGTCCTGGCTCTCGCAACGATCGAGCAGAATGCTCTCCGCGCCAAACATCTCGGGCACCTCGGTGAGCACCGACGTGCCACCGCGGGCTACGACCATATCGCTCACGCGACCGATCGTGGGGTTGGCGGTAATGCCCGAAAGACCGTCAGAGCCACCGCACTTAAGGCCAATGACCAGTTCGGAGGCGGGAATGGGCTCACGCTTGGCCCGCTTGGCCAGGTCGGCCAGCTCGGACAGGATCTTGTGGCCCTCGACCTGCTCGTCGGCTACATCCTGGCAGGTGAGGAAGCGAACGCGCTCGTGATCGAAGTCACCGAGCTCGTCGAGCACCTGCTGGTGCGTGCAGTTTTCACAACCGAGCGATAGGAACAGCACACCCGCAGCGTTTGCGTGACGCGAAAGCGCCACCAGCAGACGGCGTGTCTGGGCGTGGTCGGCGCCGGTCTGGGAACAGCCAAAGGGATGCGGGAAGTAGTAAACGCCCTCCAGCGAACCCTCGACCAGATCCTGAGCCTGCTCGCACATGGCGCGCGCGACCTCGTTGACGCAGCCGACCGTGGGGATAATCCACAGCTCGTTGCGCGTGGCGGCGCGACCGTCGGCGCGACGGAAGCCCATAAAGGTCTCGGGCTCAACCGGCTCAACAACCGGATGCGTCGGGTTGTAAGCGTACTCGACCTCGCCCGAAAGGTTGGTCTTGACGTTATGCGTATGAAGCCACTGACCGGGCTGGATGTCGCCCGTCACGTGGCCGATAGGAAGACCGTACTTGACGACGTCCTCCCCCGCCGCAATGGCACGCACGGCCATCTTGTGGCCCTGCGGAATATCCTCCGCGGCAACGACCTCGCCCGCCCCGGGAACCGCGACGGCGGCGCCCTTGGCAAGCGGCGACAGCGCGACGATCACGTTATCGGCCGGATTGATCTGGATAGTGTTCATTACAAATGGTCCTAACCCTACAGGTTGAGCAGAAGTCGAGGCGCGGGCAAGCCGTCTGGCGCCTGCACCGGGAATTTACGCCTGAGCGTTGGCGAAGGCCTGCTTGGCGCCCTCGACACGCACGACGGTGAGCGCGTTGACGACAAACTCCTCGAGACCGGTGATCTGCGTAAGGTCCTCGCCCCACATTTGCTCATTGGTGAGCACGTCGTGCACCAGCTCGGCATCGTCTGCGCCGGCGTGGGCGGCGTAGAAATCGAGCACGAAGGCATCGTCCTGAGCGGTGTACTCGGTGCCGTCGGCACGGCGCAGGTGCAGGCCATCGCCCTCGCGAGCAACGAGCTCCTGAGTATAGAAGGCAATGAGCGTAGCGAGGCTCGTCGCCAGGCACTTGGGCAGGTTGCCGGTCTCGGCAACATAGTCCTTGAGCGTGGGCAGGTCGCGAGCACGCCATTTGGCGGTGGAGTTGAGGCAAATGGAGAGCAGCGCGTGGTCGATAAACGGGTTGTCGAAGCGGTTCTCGACGGCGGCAGCAAAGGCCTTGCAGTCCTCGACGTCCAGGTCGGCGGCAAGCGTCGGGATGACCTCGTCGTAGAGCATGGTGCTCATGAAGCCGCGAACAGTCTCGTCATGCATGCAGTCGCGCACGATATCAAAGCCGGCAACCCAAGAGCCCGGAACAAAGGCGGTATGGGCACCGTTGAGGATGCGGACTTTGCGCTTCTTGTACGGCGTGACATCGGGGGTAACAAAGACGCCCGGCAGGCCGGCCTTTACGAAGGGAAGCTTCTCGGCAAGCGAATCGTCGCCCTGGATACCCCACATCTGGAAGGGCTCGCGCACGGCCAGGAAGGGATCCTCGTAGCCCAGGCGCTCGGCCACGGCAGCGGCCTCCTTGGGGTCCCGGATGCGGCCGGGGACGATAGTGTCGACGAGCGTGGTGCAGACGGTGCAGTCGTTGGCCATCCACTGCGCAAACTCGTCCTCCCAGCCCCAGTCGCTCACGTACTGGTTCATGATGCGCAGCAGCTCCTCACCGTTGTGATCGATGAGCTCGCAGGCGAGCACGATGACGCCCGGCTTGCCGGCGGCCCAGCGGGCGTGAAGGACCTGGGCAAGCTTGGCAGGGAAGCTCGCGGGCGGCATGTCGTCGGCCTTGCAGGACGGGTCGTAGGCGATACCGGCCTCGGTGGTGTTGGAGACGATGATCTCCAGGCTGTCGGAGACGGCGACCTCCATCATGGCGCGATAGTCGTCCTCGCGATACGGGTTGAGGCAGCGGCTGCAGGCGCTGATCACGCGGGACTCGTCAACCGTATTGCCGTTCTCCTTGCCGCGCACCAGCACGGTGTACAGGTCGTCCTGAGCATTGATGCCATCGGCAAAGCCAAAGGCGCCGCTGATGGGCTGCACCATGACAACCTTGCCGTTCCAGCCGGTGGCCTCGTTGCCCATGTCAAAGAAACGGTCGACGAAGGCGCGCAGGAAATTGCCCTCGCCAAACTGTAGAACCTTCTCGGGAGCGTCCTTGGGCAGCAGATAGCCCTTGTAACCGATCTTCTCGAGCGCATCGTAGCTGATGTTCTCCATCTGTGTCTCTCCTTAGATAGCTGTTAGCGTGCAGGCAAAACGGGGGCGCCGTGTGTGGCAACGGCGCTCCCGTGTTCGATGTGATTCGATGCAGGCTTATGCCTCGACGGTATCCAGATCAAAGCCAAAGTAGCGGACCGCGTTGTTGTAGCTGATGTCGCGCACGATGGTGCCCAGCAGCTCCATGTCGGCCGGATACTTGCCCTGCTCAACCCACTCGCCGATCACGCTGCACAGCACGCGACGGAAGTACTCGTGACGCGGGTAGGACAGGAAGGAGCGGGAGTCGGTAAGCATGCCCACAAAGTTGCCCAGCACGCCCTCGTTTGCCAGGGCCGTGAGCTGCTCGCGCATACCGACCTCGTTGTCGTTGAACCACCAGGCAGAACCGTTCTGGATCTTACCGGCGGTCGGAGCCTCCTGGAAGCAGCCCATCACGGTATCGATCATGGTGTTATCGATGGGGTTCAGGCTGTACAAGATGGTCTTGGGCAAGCCGCAGGTCTCCTGAATGGAGTTGAGGAAATCGGCAAGCTGGTCGGACGGCGTGTAGTTGGAGATGCAATCGTAGCCGGTATCGGGGCCGAGCTTGGCAAACATGGCGCGGTTGTTGTCGCGCTTGCAGCCAAAGTGCAGCTGCATGGCCCAGCCCAGACGGACATACTCGCCGGCAACGAACTGCATAAAGGCAGTCTTGTACTTGAGGATCTCTTCCTCGGTAAGCGGCTCAGCAGCCAGACCCTTGGCAAAGATGGCCTCGATCTCATCGGCGGTAGCCGGGACGTACATAACGTAATCGAGTGCGTGGTCGGAGGCGCGGCAGCCCAGCTCGTGAGCAACGTCGTAGCGCTTGGAGATGGCAGACTTCATGCCCTCGAAGTCGCTGACCTCAACGCCGGCAACCTCGGAGAGGTGCTTGCAGTAGTCGGCAAACTCCTGACCGCGCTCGATACGCAGAGCGGCGTCGGGACGCATGGCGGGAACGACCTGAACGTCAAAACTGTCATCGGCAGCAATCTTCTTGTGCCACTCAAAGCTGTCGGCGGGGTCGTCGGTAGTGCAGATCATGCGGACGTTGGACTGCTTGATTAGGTTGCGGCAGGTAAAGCTGGCCTCGGCGAGCTTGGCGTTGGCAAGGTCCCAGACCTCCTGGGCGGTCTTGCCGTTGAGGACGCCCTCGTAGCCAAAGTAGCGCTTAAGCTCCAGGTGGCTCCACTCAAAGACGGGGTTGCCAACGCAGCGACCCAGGGTCTCGGCCCACTTTTGGAACTTCTCGCGAGCAGGGGCATCGCCAGTGATAAAACGCTCGTCGACGCCGTTGGCGCGCATCAGGCGCCACTTGTAGTGGTCGCCGCCCAGCCAAACCTCGGTGATGTTCTCGAAACGCTTGTCCTCCCAGATCTCCTTGGGCGAAATGTGGCAGTGGTAGTCGACGATGGGCATGCCCTTGGCAAAGTTGTGGAACAGCTCCTCGCCGGTCTTGGTGCTCAGCAGGAAATCCTGATCGTCCATAAAGTTTTTCATCAAACAGCCCCTTTGCTGGCAAGGCGGGCGCACGGCGCGCTCGTTATCCTTTAGGTGAACGTTCACTATACTAATCCATTGCAACTCAAAAGGTGAACGTTCACCTAACCACCATGGGGTGAACGGTAGGTTTTGCCCGTTCAACGGTTGCCGGAGCTGTGACTTGCATGTATTGCGGACCGGTTGGCGTCCCCGAACACCGAACTTGAGCGCTTTTGCTCAGGTGGGTCATGTTCCGACGTGCATTTTTGGGAATATTCAGCATCGAAGCGCGCCGCGCGCCGTCCTCGGCGCCCCGTTTGGTGCGCGTATTGCGTCCGATCGGCATAAAAAGTGCCGCCGACGGCGAAATACGCCACCGGCGGCACTTAAAACAGTCGTTCTGCGCCTCATTCAGGGCATGCCAATGCTGAATACTCCCAAAAATGCACGTCGCAAGAGGGGGTACCGGTAGCGCGCAGAGATGTGGTGTAAGAGGCGGGGCATGCCCCGCCTCTTCTCTTTCTTGAAAGGGAGGGGACACCGCCTAGAATTCGTCGTTGGAGTAATGAAGGTGACGAATGGAAGGAAAGGCGATGCCCCAAGAAGAGAGTGTACTGCGCCTCGGCCGCGACGAGGCCCTCGAGGCGGCGAGGCTTTGGCAGGAGTGCGGCGACGCGCGCGAGTTCGCGTGCAGGGTGCTGGGCGGCGTGATGAACGCGCTGATGGACTCCGAGGCCCAGCAGATGTGCGGCGCGAGCCGCAACGAGCGCAGCGACGGCAGGGAGAACAGCCGCAACGGCTACCGCCCCAGGTCGCTCAAGACCGCCGTGGGCGACGTGGAGCTCGAGATACCCAAGCTCAGGCACGGCACCTACTACCCCGAGGGCATGCTCGCGCGATGGTCGCGCGTCGACACCTCGGTGGCCGCCATCGTGCAGGAGATGTACGTGTGCGGCGTGTCCACCCGCAAGGTCGAGCGCGTGGCGTCCAAGCTGGGCATATCCTCGCTGTCGAGCTCGGAGGTCTCGAGCCTCTGCTCCGACCTCGACGCCGAGGTGGCGGAGTTCCGCCGCCGCGACCTGTCGGGCACGCCGTGCTGCTACCTGTGGCTCGACGCCACCTACATGAGCTGCAGGGTCGGCTCGTCGGTCGTCTCGCAGGGCGTCGTGACCGCGATCGGGCTGGGCGCCGACGGGCGCAAGCACTTCCTGGGCTGCGACGTGGTCGACACCGAGAGCGAGGACTCCTGGGCGGCATTCCTCGGCGGGCTGCGCGAGCGCGGGCTGGCCGGCGTTCGCCTCGTGGTCTCCGACAGCCACGCCGGGCTCGTGGCCGCCGTCTCGCGCCTGTTCCAGGGCTGCGCCTGGCAGCGCTGCGTGACGCACCTGCAGCGCAACCTCCAGAGCGCCTGCTCGGGCAGGCCCGAGGACTCAAAGGCGGCCGTCAGGGACCTCGTGCACGCCGCGGTCTACCAGGACGACCCCGACCTCGCGCGCTGCGTGTGGGCCGAGGCGGCGCCCTGGGTGGCGTCGGTGTCCGCCAGGGCCGGCGAGGTCTTCGAGCAGGCCGAGGACTCCGCGCTGGCGTTCACGGCCTTCCCCAGGGCGCACTGGGCCAAGCTCCGCACCAACAACGTCCAGGAGCGCGCCAACCGCGAGATCAAGCGCCGCTACAGGGTCGTGCAGTCCTTCCCCTCGAGGGAGTCGATGCTGCGCCTGACGTGCGCGAGCCTCATGGAGACCGAGGGGCAGTGGTCCCAGCAGCGCATGTTCTCCGAGGCCTCGGCCGCCGAGGGCTTCGCCGAGCCCGCGGACAGGCCGGCCCCGACAGAGGGGAGGCGCCGCGCGCTCGGGCGGCGCGCCAGGGAGATAGTGGACGAGATAGTCGAGAAGCACGGCCTCAAGAAGGAGTAACATCGGGACTTGCAGCGACGGACCTCAGGACACTCTTACACCACGTCTGCGCGCGCGACCGGGGTACCTGCCCGATCGACTAAATTCCCGCAAGTTCGCAGTAGCGATCGACATTGCTGGCAAATACCATCTCGACGGCGCCCTTCTGGACGGGCACCGTCGGGGTCCTTCCCCACAGCAGATAATCGCCCAGCGTCTTAGCGCCGCGATACGCCAGGCTCGTCGGGTCCTTATAAACAATATTGGTAAAGATACCGCGACGCAAGGCCAGGGCGCTTTCGGGAAACAGGTCGTTGCCGATCACCATAACCTGACCGGCCTTGCCGCTCGAGACAAGCGCATCGGCAACCACTTCGGAACCAACGGCAAAAACGCTACAAATGAGCTCAGGGGCGTCCGGCGCACTCAAGCGCTTTTCGAGCTCATGCTTGAGCTGTTTGACTTGCGCATGGGCACCGGCAAGGTCCTCGACCTGCCATGGAATATCTCGTTCGCGCAGGTAATTGTGGAAGGCACGGGCGGTTAGATAGTGTGAATCGGTATAGGGGTCGCCCGCTAGCAGGAGCACGCGGGCATCGACACCAGCGGCGTGAACCAAGTTGACCGCCTGCTCGGCCATCAGGCTGCCCGCCGTTGAATAATCAGCCAGACTGGCGCCCAGACGGTCGAGGTGCGGACGGTCGCCGTCGACGAGCTCGATCGTCACGCCCGCCTCGGCAATCTGCCCCAAAAGCTCAGTTGCACGATCGTCGCCCGGCGCATAGGCGAGCAAGCCATCGATCTTCTCGCCCACCTGCAAACGCTCGTCGATTTGCTCGAGCGCATCAGCGTAGCCACCCACGCCAAATTCAACACGCTCAACCGTAATGCCCCGGTCGATGACCTCCTGCTCAAAGCGGTTGCAGCCTTCCCACAGGTAACGGAAAAAGTACGCTCCCTCGCGCGATGCGCGGGGCAGGCAAAACACCAGGTTGATATCCTTGCGGCGCAGGCTCGAGGCACTCGTATTGCGATGGTAACCCATGGCCTCGGCCTTAGCATTCACCTTGGAGCGCACGGATTCGCTCACGCCGGCCTTACCCGTCAGGGCCTTGTGCACGGTATTGATGGAAACGCCAAGCTCGGCGGCTATGTCCTTCATGGTTACGCGAGCGCTCATGGGGATACTCCGTTATAGATAAGTTGCCAATTAACAGTACAGGTAACGATACCCCAAAATCACTCTACAACTCGCCGCGCTCGCCCCCAAATGCGCAAAGCGCCCCGCGAACGGATGCTCGCGAGGCGCTTGGATGCCTAGACCTTATTTAATACCGCGGCCCAGGTCTTCGGCGATTTTGTCCACGCCCTTAAGTGCGGCGCACGTCTTTTTGTTGGAGCAATGCCCCGTGCAAACGCCACCCTGAGCGCAGTCGGCGCAGGTGCCCTTGCGGTAGATGCGCACGCACACGGCAACAAACGTAATACCGATAACAGCCAGTACAACAATATCGATAGGTGCCATAGCAAGCCTCCTCTAGTTAACCACCACTTACTTTACCCCATTCTCCACCCACAAAAAAGGGACGGGCTTATTTTGATCAGTTTTATCTGCGGAAACGCCACATCTCCCCCACCAAAAAGCCCGAGTGTCGCTGGGACACCCGGGCTCGTGGAAAGGGGTTAATCCTTATTCGGACTTAAGCGGAAACTGCAGCAGAAGCGGTGTTGGTCTCGTCCTCGTCGGTCCAAGCGTGCTTGGGCATGGGACGGAAGATCTGGAAGAGCATCGCAACCAGCAGCACGATGGCCACAACCGTCCAGATACCAAACTGCCCAAGGACAAGCAGGTTATAGAACTGGTTGATGAACAGGCCGATGACCCAAGCGAAAGCGCACTCGTAGCCGATGGCAATAGCGGTCCACTTGCCGGAGTCCATCTGGTTGCGGATGGTGCCAATGGCGGCAAAGCACGGAGCGCACAGCAGGTTGAACGCGCCAAAGGCAACGCAAGCGCCCATGGTGGGGAACATGCCGGCAAACGCGGTCCACAGGCTCGGGTCGGTCTCGCCCGCGTCGGCGACGGACAGCAGCGATCCGGCGGTGGCGACGACGTTCTCCTTAGCGACGAGGCCAGAGACAGTCAGTGCGGTGGCCTGCCAGGTGCTAAAGCCGAGCGGGGCGAAGATCCAAGCGACCAGGTTGCCGAGCATGGCAAGCACGGAGTAGTCCATGAACTCCTCGGGGATGCCGTCCATCGCAGGCAGGAAGCCAAAGGAGCCGTTGTAGCTACCAAAGTTGGAGAGGAACCAAACCACGACGGTGGACGCGAAGATGACCGTGCCGGCCTTCTTGATAAAGGCCCAGCAGCGCTCCCACACGTGCAGCGCCCAAGAGCGGATCGCCGGGAAGTGGTAGGCAGGAAGCTCCATAACGAACGGCGTCGGGCGGCCGGCGAAGAGCTTCGTCTTCTTGAGCATGAGGCCCGAGGCGATGACGGCAAAGACGCCCAGGAAGTAGAAGAGCGGGCTGATCCACGCCGCGGTGGTGGAAGAATCGCCGATGATGGAACCCATGAGCAGGGCGATGATCGGCAGCTTAGCGCCACAGGGAATGAACGTGGTGGTCATGACCGTCATACGGCGGTCCTTCTCGTTCTCGATGGTCTTGGTGGCCATGACGCCGGGGACGCCGCAGCCCGAGGACACGAGCATGGGGATGAAGGACTTACCGGACAGGCCAAAGCGGCGGAACACGCGGTCCATGATGAAGGCGACGCGGGCCATGTAGCCGCAGTCCTCCAGGAAGGACAGCATCACGAACAGCAGGAACATCTGCGGCACAAAGCCGAAGATGGCGCCCAGGCCGCCAACGATACCGTCGCAGACCAGCGAATCGACCAGGCCACCGTCCTCGGTGCCACCCGCCACGAGGGCGTCGTGCACCATGGTGGTGATACCCGGGACATAGGGGCCGTACTGTGCCGGGTCGACCGAGTCGGCGTCGTCACCCGCGGCCTCGACAGCCTCATCGTAAGCATCGCGGCCCTGACCGAGCACATACCAACCGTCGGTGCCAAAGAGCTGATCGTTGGTGAAGTCGGTCACCGTTCCGCCCAGGGTGGAAACGGCGATGTAGTACACGCAGAACATGATGACCACAAAGATCGGCAGGCCCAGGATACGGTTGGTAACCACACGGTCGATCTTCTCGGAAGTGCTCATCTTGGCCGGGGCCTTGGTGAGGCACTCATCGATGATGTGCGCGATGACGCCATAGCGCTCACCGGTGATGATGGACTCGGCGTCGTCATCGCAATCCTGCTCGCACTGGGCGACCAGTTGCTCCACGCGAGCAGCCTTCTCCTTGGTGAGGTTGATGAGTTTGCAGGCGTCTGCGTCACGCTCAAACAGCTTGACGGCGTAATAGCGACGCTTGTTAGCGGGAACGCTCGCCGGAAGGTTGTTCTCGATGTGCGTCAGAACGTCCTCGATGGAGGAGTCGAACTTGTGCTCCGGCACCTGCCCCTTGGAAGCAGCGGACTTTTTGACCTGCTCGAACAGCTCCTTGATGCCCTTGTTCTTAAGAGCCGAGATCATCATAACCGGGCAGCCGAGCTTCTTGGAGAGCTTGTCCGTGTCGATCTTGTCGCCGTTCTTCTCGACCAAGTCGGCCATGTTGAGGGCGACGACCACGGGCAGGCCGGTCTCGATAACCTGAAGCGCCAGGTACAGGTTGCGCTCCAGATTGGTGGCATCGACAACCTGGACGACGACATCGGGCTCACCGCTCATGAGGTAGTCGCGCGAGCACTGCTCCTCGGGGCTGTAGGGGGAAAGCGAGTAGATGCCGGGGAGGTCCGTGATGGTAACGTTCTTGTCGCTTAGGAGCTTGGCCTCTTTTTTCTCAACCGTGACGCCGGGCCAGTTGCCAACGTAGCCGTTGGCGCCGGTGATCAGGTTGAAAAGCGTGGTCTTGCCGCAGTTGGGGTTACCCGCCAGCGCGACATGGATCTGAGAATCCGCCATTCAATCCTTCTTCCTTGTGTGCCTGCGCTGCTTTCTCCGCGCAGGCTGGATAATGTGCTTCAAAGATGCTGCATTAAGTTAGAAATACCTAACTTTATCTGCAGAAATATACGCCGCGAGCCCTTACTGGACCTCGACGACGGCCGCCTCCTCCTTGCGGATGGAAAGCTCGTAGCCGCGCACGTTGATCTCGACCGGATCACCGAGCGGCGCGACCTTCACGACCTTGAACGAAGTGCCCTTGATGAGCCCCAGGTCCATAAGGTGGCGGCGAAGCGCACCCTCACCGTGAAGCTTGACGATGGTGGAGCTCTCGCCCACCTTAACGTCACCCAACGTCTTCATTTACTTGTCCCCCTTTCAGTGCGTACAGAAATGCCGTCGACTAACCGACAGTCATGATGTGCATGGCAACCTTGGAATCGATGCCAAAGCGTGCGCCCAGCACCGTGACGATGATATTGGCGCCACTCGAGCTCACCACGTGGATTTCGTTGCCCTCGACAAAGCCGAGGTCCTTGAGGTGGTGCTTCATGTCCTCATTGCCCTTTACACGAGACACGCGCACGGTTTCGCCCGCTTTTACCATCGAAAGCGGCATGGCCGGCATCTGCGGTCCGCAAGACATGAGTGGCTCCTAACGTCAGTTCGTCCTCAACATCGACGCGATAAAAGTTAACCACGTCTATGTTCGCTTTAGTAAACTAGCACGTGGTTAACTTTTTGGAAAGGGTCCCCATTCAGATTTCGAAAAAGTTTCCTATACGAAACAAAAAGGCGCGGCAAAGGACCATCCTTTACCGCGCCCTATCATGCTTAGAGCGAGAGATTTCTGATCGATGTGACACAGGAGGCCTCATCCACGCCCGAAACGCGGAACACGATGTCCTCGCCACATTCGCCACAGAGTGCCATGAGCCCTATAACGTCGCGACCATCGACATGACGATTGCCAATCGAAACCGACACGTCACTACGATGCTTGGCGATAATGTCATAAAGCAGCGCAACCGGGCGGGCATGCAATCCCAACGGATCTTTAATCGTCTTTGTAAACTCGACCATGTCCCCTCCCACGACATCGCACATTCGGCCGGCAAACCCAGCCACGTGGTAGTTATTGTAGCGTTAGATGCCTGCCGAGGTGCCCCTCCGGATACCCCGTGGGCAAAAAGTGGCAAATATGAGTACTGCCACCAATTTAGTAGCAGCAAAATCGAGAGCCATTTGCCTACTTTGAGCGATTTGAAGAGGTTAAAAGCCGTCAAACGCCCTTTAAAGGGGGTTAGATAAATTGATTATGAGCCCATTTTCGCTCAGAACGGGCCAAAAAATATGACACCTCTTTTGCAACAGTACTCATATTTGGCATTTTTTGAACACGGGGTCCAAAACCATGCCCCAAAACACAAAAGAAGGGGCCTCGTAAGGCCCCTCCTTAGGAAAGGGAATCGATTTATTCCACAGCCGTAGATTAATCCTAGCCGCTACTCCATCATGTCGAGGACGGAGGGGCGAAGCTCGTTCTCGGCGGCCTCGGGATCGGTCTCGCGCAGGCGGTTAATGTAGCGGTTGTACCACATCACGGCAAGGCCCAGGAAGACAACCACGCCGCCAACGTTGTAGACCAGCGTCAGCCACAGCGGCTGATCGAGCGGAATGGTGCCGCAGATAAGCACGAAGCAGAAGACCACAAGCAGGAATGCGGCAACGACCAGGCCAAAGCTGCGCGAACCCATGCGGAAGCCACGGGGAGCGGCGTCAAAGTTCTTGCGCAGCATAAAGTAGGCAAGCAAAATCAGCAGCGGCGGGAGCAGAGCGGTGGCAGCAGTCATGTTGGTGACGATCATGAGCAGGTCGTCGAGGTTACCGGAGCCCAGGGCAGGAATGATCAGGATGGGGACGACGATGGCGAACTGCAGCCAAGCGGCGCGGGCGGGAATGCCATGCTCGTTGAGCTCGACGATCTTGCTACCAAAGACGCCCTTGGGGATCTCGGTGAAGAAAACCTTGATGGGAGCAGAGGTCCACATCATGAGGGAGCCCAGCGTGGCGGCGAGAAGGATCAAGCCGATGGCGCGCGTAGACACTTCCATGGGAATGCCAAAGTGGGCAAAGACAGCGCCGAATACGTCGAAGATACCGGTGGAGATGGCAACGCCGCCCTCGGGGATGAACAGGTTAACCAGCAGCGAAGCGCCTGCATACAGAAGGCCGATGGTCAGGCCGGCGATAACGACAGTGCGCACGAAGGCCTTGACGCCACCCTTAAGGTCGTTAAGGAACACGCCGACAGACTCAGCGCCGCCAACGCCCTGGATGATCCAGGCAAGCGTACCGAAGAAGCCCCACGCAGTTGCGAAGTTGCTCATGTCGGGAGCCATGTTAGCGGGAGTAGGAGCCGTAGCGAACTCAACGCCGCCAAAGGCAGCAGCCAGGGACAGCAGGATGAACACGGCGGTCAGGCCGAGAGCCGCGGTCGAACCGAAGGAGGAAATGGAACCGATCCACTTAGCGCCCTTGGTCGAAACCCACGTGGCGATAGCAAAGACGACGATCTCGATAATGGTGATCCACAGCTGCGAAAGCTCGGCGTTGGCACCAAAGAACACGTAGCTCGCGTAGATGATGACGTTGGGCAGGACGGACGCAAAGAAGAACAGGTTAACGAACCAGTAGCTAAATGCCGTCAGGAACGCCCAGCGACCACCCATCGAGGTCTTAACCCATGCGTACACGCCAGACTCGGAGTCCTTGTTGAGGCCGACGAACTCGGCGGTAACCAGGGTATAGGGGACAAAGTACAAAAGCGTGGCGAAAAAGAACGACGGCGCTGCTGCCAAGCCGATGGCCGCGTTGTTGTTGATGATGTTCTTGATACCGAACACGGCGGCGACCGTCATGCCCAGCAGAGCGAACGAACCAATCGTTCCTCGTTTTTCAGAGCTCATAAGCCCTCCCAATCATCTGTTAAATGTCATCTAAACCCGTCCGAGCTGCAAGTGCAAACACGGACGGCGCACCTGCTAAGGGGAATGGGGAAAAGGGAGTCAACAAAGCCATCCCCCTTAACGGCGCGAAGCAAACGTCCAAACGGACGAATACTACTTGTTGGGGAAGGAATAACCTTCGACTGTCACGTGCAGTACCACGACGCGGGGATCCGCGGCATCGGCCACGACACGGTAGGCCTCGTCAATTTCGACGACGGCAACGCCGCCGGTGGGAATCGTCACGGTCTCCCCCGTACCCTCAAAGCGCTCGCGATCATCGATATCGCTGTAGGCGCGCGTACAGGTAAGATCGGCCTTGGAAGCCACCTCAACGGTCAGATTGCCGTCGAGCGGGGCGAGCACGGCATGGTAGCGACGGTGACCGACCAGATCGGCAGTAGCCGCCTCGTGGGCGTTCACCCACCAATACACCAGCGAGTCGCCGATAGAGTACGCCACATCGTGCTGCAGTTCAGAAACGCCGTCGAGTGCCTGACCGGTACGCATCCACTTCTTGACGGACTTCATCTGGGCGTCGAAATCGGCACGCGAGTTAAAGATATGCATGACTTATGCCTCCTTAATGGGTGCCAGCGCCTGAGCCAGATCGGCAGACGTCAGCGGTCGCAGGGACACCTCAAAGCTGAAGCTCTCAAAACGGGTGCGATAGGAATCGAGCACCTCGGAACCCCAAGAGTTCGAGCCAAGGCCGAGCAGTTGGTCGTTGATGTTGACCGTGACCGTATCGCCCTTGACAAGGTCGTAGACGTGCTTGGCGTTATCGATGGCCTCGCAGCTATAGGGCCATGCCGAGAACGAGAACGGGTTGGAAGCGGCGTCGCTCGGACGCGTCACGACCAGACCGTCACCGTGGCTGGAACGCAGGGCAACCCAGCGGGTACCCTCGCGGTTGGCACAGTCCTGAGGCATAACGTAGGGCGTGAACATGTCGTCGACCGTAGTGCGGTAATGACCGACCTGGTTGGCGCGCAGAGAGTCCGGATAGTTCTCGCCCGGGCCGTGGCCATACCACTCGACGGCACGATCGCAACCGGGGACCTCGAAGGAGATGCCGATGCGCGGGATGATATCCGAGTAATCGCCGTAGGGCTCGCCGGAAACCTTGAGGTCGACGCGGCCACTCGGAAACACGGTGTAGACGAGCTCGACGCGCATGCCGAACGCGCGGACGGGAGGAGCGATACGCTGGCTCACGGTAACGACGACCACATTGCCGTCCTGCTTCCAAGTAACCTTGCGGGTAGACGTCTGCATCACATCGATGAAGTTGTCCTTCCACAGGGAGTCATACTCTTGGGCGTGGTTGTCGACGAGCGGATGCCAAAAACCAACCTGGGGACCAGAGGCCATGACGTCGCGGCCGGATGCCTTCCACTCGCTCACGGTACCGTTGACCTTGCTGAAGGTCAGCTCGCCGTTGAGGGAGTGAATGTGGATCTCCTGCTCGGTCTCCTCGACCGTAAGCTCGGGGCGCACGGGGGCGACAATTGCCGGCGCCGGATGGTTTGCGATGGCAAACTGGCTTGCGCCCAGTTGGAACATCGGTTCGCACCAGACGTGAGCGGCCATAGTGTAGGCGTGCACGGTCAGCAGGGTCTCGCCCACTGCGGCCTCGCGAATCACCAGCGGAAGCTGGACGGACTCGCCGGGGGCAACCGCGCCGGGCATGAGCGTCTTGCGGCAGACCACGTCGCCGTCCACCAGGGTCTCCGCCGACAGGCAGACATCCTCAAGGGTGGTAAACCAACGCTTGTTGGTGACGGTCAGCTCGCCCGCCTCGTCGTCGTAAGCCATGCGAACCGGGCAGATGACCTGACCATACTCAGTGAGGCCCGGGCTCGGCTGCTGCCAAGGGAACACCATGCCATCGATGCAGAAGTTGCTGTTGTTGGGGTAATCGCCGTTGTCGCCACCGTACATATCGTAGGCAACGCCGTCCTCGGTCACAGCAGCCAAACCGTGGTCGCACCATTCCCAGATAAACTGGCCTTGGATGCAATCCCAGCGATCGAAGACCTCCTGATACTCGGACAGGCCTCCCGGGCCGTTGCCCATGGAGTGACCGTACTCGCAGTTGATGCGCGGCTTGGGGAACGGATGCTCACCAAAGTCGTTCATCTGCGACACACGGGAGTACATCGTGGAAATGACATCGACGGTATCGGCGTTGCGGTCCTCCTCGTAATGGACCGGACGACCATCGAGCTCGTGAGCCTTGGCGTACATCGCGCGGATGTTGCAGCCATAGCCGCTCTCGTTGCCCATCGACCACATAATGATGCAGGCGTGATTGCGCTCCTGCATCACCAGGCGCTCAATGCGGTCGACGTAGGCAGGCTCCCACGCCGGATCATCGGTGACCAAGGCGATGTTGCCGATATTCTCGAAGCCGTGGCTCTCCATATCGGTCTCGGCGACCAGCATGATGCCATACTCGTCGCACAGCTCGTAAAAGCGCGGGTCGTTGGCGTAATGGGACGTGCGCACCGCGTTGATGTTGTGCTGCTTCATGAGCTCCAGGTCGCGGCGCATGCGATCGAGGCCCACGGCGCGGCCCTTGTGATCGTCGTGATCGTGGCGGTTGACGCCATGCATCTTAAAGTAAGTGCCGTTGAGGTAGATATGATTGCCCTCGACCGTCACCTCGGCAAGACCCTGGCGATGCGGGACGTACTCGCTGACCTGGTCACCGTCGTAGACCTCAAACGTAAGGTCATAGAGGAAGGGGTCCTCGGGATTCCAGAAGTGGGCATCGGTCACGCTGCACTCGGAATGGCCGTCGACGCACTCGCCCGTAGCCACCACGTTCTCGCCATCGCTGAGCGTAAACACGACGCGGGAAGCGCCCTCGGCCACCGTATCGAGCGTAATCAGAGCGGCATCGCCCTCGCGGTGCGTGCGGAACCTAAAGTCGACCAGGTGTGCGGCGGGACGCTGCATAAGGTACACATCGCGGAAGATGCCCGATGCCCACCACATGTCTTGGTCCTCGATATAGCTACCATCGCTGTACTGCAGAACCTTGACCGCAAACAGGTTGTCGCCCTCGACAAGCGCGTCGGTCACGTCGAACTCGGCAGACAGGCGCGAGCCCTTGGTCATGCCGATAAACTTGCCGTTGACGTACAGCTCGCCATAGCTCTCGATGCCGTCAAAGCGAATGATCTCGCGAGCGCCGGCAGGCACGGCGGGAAGATTGACGATGCGCTGGTACACGCCCGTGGGATCGTCAGAGGGAACGAACGGCTGATCCACCGGGAACGGGAAACCCTCGTCGGTGTAGGCAAGGTTGCCATAACCATCCACCTGCCACAGGTGCGGAACCTCCACGTGATCCCACTCGGGCTCGTACGTGGAAAGCTCCTCGTTAGAGACGGCAGCAGGCCCCTCAAAGAGGCGGAACTGCCACGAGCCGGACAGCTGGACAAACCCGCGCGACAGCTCGCGGCTGTACGTAGCGGCGAGATCGGCGGTCTCGTAACCCATGAAGTACGCATGGGGTGCCAGGCGGTTCCTGTGGGTGAGCGCTTGGTTTTCCCAATCGTTAATGGCGTCCATGGTGATGCTCCTTCGTCATCGTAGTGATTCTTGTGCAACCGGTTGTCCTTATCTTACGGTCGATGCAAAAAACTGTGCAACCGGTTGTCCGCTGAACGGTCGATTTGGTCGGGTTAACGGTGCAACCGGTTGTACAACCGGGACACTTATGTCACCCTGAGTATCGACACTCAGCGCAAGACATCGTTCTTAAGCTCGTAGGCAACCACCACGCCCGCTGATATCTCACCCACACGAGACGTATTCGATTGTGGCTTGGTTGCAAAACGACACCGGTCACCGGATACCATGAACGCTGTTCAGGCGCACTATAGTAAGCTGTATCCGCACCAACCCGTATCAGCGACAACATCGACCGCATTCTCCAGGAGACGCCATGACCCAACCAGTTCGCACCGCACCTACGCTTGCCGAGGTTGCCGCAGCTGCCGGCGTATCGCGCTCCACGGCATCGCGCGCTCTCAACGATTCGCCCCGCATTAGCGAGGAAACCAAAAAGCGCGTCCGCGCGGCGGCCAAGGAAGTCAATTTTGTCCCCAACGCCCGTGGCCGAGCGCTCGCTGTCGGGCGCACGGAAATCATCGCCGTGCTCGTGACCGAGCCCCTAAGTGAACTCTTCAGCGACCCCACCTATAGCGAGTTTTTGAGCGGCATTACCGAGGAACTGTCGGAGTCGTCCTATCTGCCCGTTATCTTGCAGGCGTCTTCTACGCATGAGCGCAACCGCGCACGCGAGCACTTTGAGCGCCGCTCGTTCGACGCCGTGATCGACGTCTCCCCCTACAAGGGCAGCGAGCTGCTCGAGGTGCTGCGCGAGCTGGGCGTACCCACCGTGTTGTGCGGCCAGCTCGAGGGCCACCCCTATCGCGATGTGTTCTCGACAGTCTACTCTGACGACGAAGAGGGCGGACACTTTGCGGCACTCGCCATGAAGGAACGCGGGCGCAAAGATATCGTCGCCGTGTTGGGACCGCAAGACAACCCCGCTGTTGTCGACCGCCTGCGCGGCTACCGTGCCGTCTTGGGCGAAGACCTCCCAGACGCAAACGTTATCTATACCGGCTGGAACAACGGAGACGGCTATCAGGCCATGCACCAGATCCTCGCGCGCGAGATTGCTTTCGATGGCGTGCTCTGCGGATCGGACCGTATCGCGGCTGGCGTCATCACCGCGCTCAACGAGGCAGGCCTATCCGTTCCTGCGGACGTTTCTGTCGTCGGCTTCGACGATCACGAGATTGCGGCGCGCTGTGTCCCCGCGCTCACGACCGTCCGTCAGCCCCTGCGCGAAGAAGGCCACATGGCCGCCAACATTGCGCTCGACATGATCAAGGGTGCCGAGCCCACCACCTCCGTGATGCACATGCAGCTGATCCAGAGAGACTCGCTATAAAAAACTGGGGCAGTCTTTCCGCCAGACAATTGTTGCGGAAAGACTGCCCCGTTTTGAGCGCTCATTCTGGGGTACAGTTTCCGTTAGACGGCTCAACCGGAAACTGTGCCCCATTATTTTGCCGAATTCTGGGTCGCGCTTTCCCAGAGGACCCCTTTGGGAAAGCGCGACCCATTCCGGACGCAGATTCCGGGATGCACTTTCCGCGACGTCCGGTCATCCCAAGCCCTCACAATCTCGGCGCATAAAAAACGAGGGAAGGCACGCGTCCTTCCCTCGTTGCAAGCAATATGTAGCCGCTCGCCTACATCAGGCGCAGGCTGACGTCCTTGAGCTGGGCGCCGGAAACGGCACTCGGGGCGCCCGACATGAGGTCGGAGCCACTGGCCGTCTTGGGGAACGCCATGACGTCGCGGATGGAATCGGAGCCGGTGAGCAGCATGCACACGCGGTCCAGACCCAGAGCGAAACCGCCCATCGGGGGCGCACCAAACTTGAGGGCCTCCATGAGGAAGCCGAACTGAGACTCGGCACGCTCCTCGGTAAAGCCCAGGAGCTTGAGCATGGACATCTGCATCTCGGCGTTGTGGATACGCATACCGCCGCCGCCGGCCTCAAAGCCGTCCATGACAAAGTCGTAGGTGCAAGAACCGGCTGCCAACGGGTCGGCCTCGATCTTGGCGATGTCGGTCTCGGTCGGCAGGGTGAAGGGCTGGTGCTCGGCGGCGTAAGCCTTGCGGTCCTCATCCCAGTGGAACAGCGGGAAGTTGACGACCCACAGGAAGTCGTGGCCCTCGCGCTTGATCTCGAGTGCGTTGGCCATGTGAGAACGCATGCCGCCCAGGATCTCGTCAGAGAGCAGGCGCGGGCCGGCGGCGAACATCACAAGGTCGCCGGGCTCGACGTCCATGCGCTCGCGCAGAGCCGCCATCTCCTCGTCCGAGAAGAACTTGACGATGGGGCTGTTGATGGAGCCGTCCTCGCGGAAAGCGATCCAGGCCAGACCCTTGGCGCCAAACGTGGAGGCCACGCCGGCGAGCTTATCGATCTTGGCACGTGCCCAAGCACCGGCGCCCTTGGCGTTGATGGCCTTGACGACAGAGCCCTCCTCGTTTGCGGCAGTCGCAAAGACCTTGAACTTGGAGTTGGCAAAGATGTCGGTCAGGTCGACCAGATGCATGCCATAGCGGGTATCGGGCTTGTCGGAGCCATAGGTATCCATGGCCTCCCAGTAGTCCATACGACGCAGCGGCGTGGGCATCTCGACACCCATGCGACCGAAGGCGTCGGCCAGGACCTCCTCGAGCGCGCTCATGACATCGTTCTGGTCCACGAAGGACATCTCGATATCGACCTGGGTGAACTCGGGCTGACGGTCGGCACGCAGGTCCTCGTCGCGGAAGCACTTGGCAACCTGGTAGTAGCGCTCGACGCCACCGACCATGAGCAGCTGCTTCAGAAGCTGCGGGGACTGCGGCAGGGCGTAGAAGTTGCCCGGCTGGATGCGGCTGGGGACGATGAAGTCGCGGGCGCCCTCGGGCGTGGACTTGAACAGGGAGGGCGTCTCGACCTCCATGAACTCACGGTTGTGCAGCGCCTCGCGAATGGCAAAGGTGAAGTCGGAGCGCAGCTTGAGGTTGGCCATCATCTCGGGACGGCGAAGGTCCAGATAGCGATAGCGCAGGCGGGTGTCCTCGCTGGTCTCGATGCCGTCCTCGATCTGGAACGGCGGGGTGACGGACGTGTTGAGCACCTCGGCGTGGTCGGTCAGGACCTCGATCTCGCCGGTCGCGAGCTTAGTGTTGGTGGTCTCCTCGCCACGGGCGCGCACGACGCCGTGGATCTTGATGGGCCACTCAGGACGCATGGTCTCGGCGATCTTAAAGGCATCGCCGTCGGAGTGCTCGGGGTCGAAAGTGAGCTGCGTGATGCCCTCGCGGTCGCGAAGGTCGCAGAAAATAAGGCCGCCGTGGTCGCGACGACGGCTCACCCAACCGGTGAGGGTGACCTCTTCGCCCACGTTCTCGAAGCGAAGCTCGCCGCAGGTACGGGTGTGCATGGAATGCTCATCGATGGGACGGGTCTGGCTCATACCAGTGATCCTCCTTTATGGATCTGTGCCGCCCCGTGTCGTTCCGGGCGGCGTCGTACAGATTTGCCCAGCCTGCGTAAACCGCGCAGCCGGACATGGCGTTCTATCTTATCGCACCCACGTCGATGTACCGCGAAAAAGTAACTCTTGCCCAAAGACTTGACGGAGACGAAACAATTGACGCACCGTGGCCGTCGCCAAGGCGCGCGGCGTGCGACAATGTGCCCCAATACAACTGCACTCGGAAAGGCCCCTCATGACCGCACGCCTCATCGTTATGGATATCGACTCCACGCTCATCAACCAGGAGGTCATCGACCTGTTGGGCGAGGAGGCCGGCGTAGGCGAGCAAGTGGCGAAGATCACTGAGCGCGCCATGCGCGGCGATCTTGACTTTAAGCAGGCGCTCGAGGAGCGCGTGGAGCTACTTGCCGGCCTGGACGAAAGCGTGTTCGAGCGCACCTTTGCGCGCGTGACGTTTACCCCCGGCGCGCTGGAGCTTGTGCGCTCGGCGCACAGCAAGGGCTGGAAGGTCGGCGTGGTAAGCGGTGGCTTCCACGAGGTCGCCGACAAGATCGTGGCCGCCGCGGGCATCGACTTTTGCCTGGCTAACCGCCTGGAGGTCGTGGACGGCAAGCTCACCGGTAAGTTGGCGGCAGACATTGTAACCAAGGAGTCCAAGCTCATCCAGCTGCTGGATTGGGCGGTTGAGTGTGGCGTCGATATGGCACACACCGTGGCAATCGGCGACGGCGCCAACGACATCCCCATGATTCAGGCCGCGGGCACGGGCATCGCGTTTTGCGCCAAGCCCAAGACGCGCGAGGCAGCCCCGTTTACCATCGACGAACGCAACCTGATGCTCGCCATGGACATCATCCTGCGCGACTAGTCAGTTTGCCTCACAACTTCATCTAATCTGACATGTCAGATTTCCGAACAATTATGCTCTAATGTTCGGAAACAACCCTTCGCGTGCTAAACTTTTCTGCGTCGAAGGGAACTTATATGGACAAACGAGATCTTGAGCAATTGCTAAGTGACGTGGCAGACGGATGCGTTGCACCGGCCGATGCCCTCACGCGCATCCAGACGGCGCCAACCGCCGACCTGGGCTTTGCACAGCTCGATCTTTCGCGCGGCGTGCGACAGGGAGCCGGCGAGGTTGTCTACGGCGCCGGTAAAACCGCCGAGCAGATTGCCGCCATTATCGAGACGCTACGCGATGCCGGCCAGGAGCGCATCCTGGTCACACGCTTGGATGCCGAAAAAGCCGCACGCACCGCGGAGCTTCTCGGCCGCGACATCGACCTGGGATATGTCCCGGACGCACAGCTCTCCCTCGTAGGCGGTAAGCCCTCCCCTACCGGCAACGGACGCATCGTCGTCGCCTGCGCCGGCACGAGCGACCTGCCCGTCGCCGAGGAAGCCGCGTTGACGGCCGAATTCTATGGCAACGAGGTCGACCGCCTCTACGACGTGGGTGTCGCCGGCCTGCACCGCCTGCTCGCGCATGCCGAGGAACTTGCTCAGGCACAGGTGGTCATCGCCATCGCCGGCATGGAGGGCGCACTGGCGAGCGTTGTCGGCGGCCTGGTAAGCTGTCCGGTCATCGCCGTTCCCACCAGCGTGGGCTACGGCGCAAGTTTTGGTGGCGTAGCCGCGCTACTCGCCATGCTCAACTCCTGCGCCAGCGGCGTATCGGTCGTCAATATCGATAACGGCTTTGGCGCCGCCTACCAGGCAAGTCTTATCAATCATCTGAGCGCCGGCACACCCCGCACCCGTTAAGGAGCATTTCATGTCCAATCATCAACATACGCTTATCATCGACGGCACCTCGGGCATCAGCGGCGACATGACTGTCGCGGCCCTGCTCGACCTGGGCGCCAGCGAGGAGCACCTGCGCGAGCAGCTCGCCACGCTTCCGGTCGGCGGCTTTGAGATTGCCGTTACACGCGCAAACAAGCATGGCATCGACGCCTGCGACTTTGACGTTCAGCTGGCAGAGGAGCTCGAGAACCACGACCACGACATGGCCTGGCTCTACGGCAACGAAGCAGCTGCCGAGCACACACATGAGCACGAGCACCACCATCATGATCATGACGAGCACGAACATGAGCACTGCCACGAGCATGACCATGAGGCCCACGGTCATGGCCACGAGGGTCACCATCACGCCCACCACCATCACCACCGTTCTTTGGCGGACGTCACCGCCATCATCGATGGCTCGCAGTTAAGCGATGGCGCCAAGCGTCGCGCGCTCGCCATCTTTACCGCGCTCGCCGCCGCCGAGGCCAAGGCCCACGGCAAAACGCTCGAGACCGTCATGTTCCACGAAGTAGGCGCCATCGATTCCATCGTTGACATCTGCTCTGTCGCCATCTGCCTCGATGACCTGGGCATCGAGGATATTGTCGTCGAGTCGCTCTCCGAGGGTCACGGCACCATCCACTGTGCCCACGGCCTTATGCCCATCCCGGTGCCCGCCGTCGTCAACCTATGCCAAGCAGGCAATATCGCCCTCACGCCCGCACCGGTCGCCGGCGAGCTCGTGACGCCCACGGGCGCCGCCATCGTCGCCGCACTGCGCACGTCCGAGCACCTGCCGGCCCGCTACCGCATCGAAGCCGTCGGCTACGGCGCCGGTAAGCGCCCCTACGAGGGCTGCTCCGGCACGCTCCGTTGCCTGCTTGTTCACGTGGATGCATAGCCATGGATGCCCGCAAAACCAAAAGCCGCGCCGCCATCGTCGCAGCATTTTCCGAGCTCCTTCGCGAGGAGGACTACGGCAAGATCACCGTCGGCGACATCATCGCTCGCGCCCATGTGGGTCGGGCCACGTTCTACGGCCTCTTCAAGAGCAAAGACTACCTACTGTCCGAGCTCGTGAGCGACATCTGCACCCACGCCCTCGACGACGATGGCACGCCACTCGACGACCCGCTCGTGCAGGTCGAGCATATCCTCAACAACCTCTGGGAACGCCGTCAAGGCGTACGAGCCCTCGTAGCCGGCGCCGGCTCACGCGTCTTCGCCGACTGCCTACGCAAGACCATCATGTCACGAGCAGCCGAAACCGTCCCTACCGACCCAAACGGTCCCGCCGCCACCATGGACCGAAGCTTCCTGCTACACCACATAGCCTCAAGCTTCGTAGGAATGGTCCAATGGTGGGCCTGGCACAATTTCCAAGCCCCAAAAGAGGACGTAGCCAAAGACTACCTATCAGCCATAAAACCCCTCTTCAACTAAGTAAGTAAGCCTCTCATCCCAAGGAACCGCCCCACCCCAGGCCGCCACGCATCCCAAAGTGTCACTCGCACCTCAAAGCGCCCAACAACAAAGTGCCCACCACATCCAAATTCAGATATATATGTTGGTTGCTTGTTCGAACGCAACTGAATTCCCGCAGGGTCCGGCATAGGTTAACTTTCCGCCGCACTCCGCAGGACGCAAGAAGCTCCCGCCGCACGAAGTGCGCAGCGGGAGCTTCTTGCATGTCCGAGGACGCGGCGGAAAGTTAACCTATGCCGGACCCGGGCGTTATATCAATTGTTTTGGACTAGAACATGCCCAAGAAACCATGCACAAACAGCGCGGCCAGAGCGGCACCAACAAACGGAGCAATGCCAGGAACAAGCAGGCCGTACTTCCAGTTGTTGTCGGCCTTGTTCTTGATCGGCAGCACCTGATAAGCCATGCGAGGACCAAGGTCACGAGCCTGGTTCATGGCGAAGCCGGTGATGCCGCCCATGCCCATGCCAACGGCCCAAACGATCAGGCCGACGCAGATAGCGAGCATCAGAACGTTCTCACCAGCGCGGCTAGCAGCGGCGAGAATAGCGCTGATGAACACGAAGGTGCAGATAGCCTCGCAGAAGAAGTTGCGAGCATAGTTCGTGCCCTCGGTGGTGGGGTTGGTCGAGAAGATGTTGCGCTGGGCAACGGGGTCGACGACGCCCTCGGAAGCCTTGAACTCATCGGCATACATAAGCCAAGCGATTACAGCGCCCACAAAGCCGCCGAGCATATCGGCAATCATGAAGGGGATGCAGCTGCTCCACGGCACCAGGCCTACGATGCACTGGGCAAGCACCATAGCCGGGTTCATGCACACGGCGCCGCCAAAGACAAACAGGCAGACCGAGATGCCAAAAGACCAGGTAGTGATGGCAAACATGTGGCCGGAGCCCTGATACTTGGTGCCCTTGAGCACGGTATCGCAGTGCACGCCCACGCCAAAGATGATCATGAGGGCCGTTGCGCCGAATTCGCAGAGGAGTTTGGTAAGCATAAAACCTTATCTTTCTTGTCGGTTATAAACGATTCGTTTAGTCCGCGCGCTAGTGCTGAGCGACAACAACGCCCAGGCCATCTGGAATGACGGCCACCTTGGCATCGGCACCCTTCATCTCAAAGGCGAGCTTGAGCGCCTCCTCGAGGGTGTTGACCGGCGTCATGTGCATATCCTTGATCATCTGGTGATCGCACAGGTCGGTGACCATGATCACAGGGTGATGCGCCAGGATGCGGGCAAAGATCTGGCTCGTCCACTGGTCGGGCAGGGTCTCGTCCTTAGGACGGTCGATACAGGCGCGCTCAAACTCTGCCGGATCGTTGTCGGCGATGTTGTGATAGAAGCCCTCGCCGCCGTGACCGTCGGCACAACCGGCGACGTCGATGATCACACCGCCCTCGGGAAGCGTGGCCTCGGCAGAGCACATGCCCTTCACGGCCTGGTAGATGTTCTGGTCGAGCGGGTAGCCGCCGTTGGTGGTGATGGCAATCTCGCACTCGACGGGCTCAACGCCGGCAAGGCTCTTTACGAACTCGCAGCCAGCCTCGTGTGCCTTATGGATGTCGCCGGCGAAGGAGCCAATGACCTCGTGCTTGCCGTTGAGCACCACGTTGAGCACAAAGGCAAGGTGAGCCATCTCGGCAGCGGCAAACATGTCCTCGCTCACGTGGTTGTGGCACAGGTTGCCGGCACGCGAATGGGAATCATTCACAAACTGACCGTTATGGTTGTACATGATGGTCTTGTAGCTGGCGATGCCAGGCAGGACGGACTTGCGGCTACCAGAAAAACCAGCAAAGAAGTGCGGCTCAATAAAGCCCTCGGCAAGCAGCAGATCGCAATCGGCGGCAATCTTGTTGATGATGCACTCGCCACCAGAAGGCAGGGTGCCGATCTTTTTCATCATGCTGTCGTCAGTCGCGACGTGCATAACGATTTCCTCGTTGGCAACGATCTCCTCGCCGTACTTGTTGACGAGCTCCTCGTGCGTCGACGGACGATGCATACCCGTAGCAACCAAAATACGCACGCGCGCCTCAGGCGCAGCGGAATGGATGTGATGCAGCAGAATAGGCATCGTCACACGCGAGGGAACGGGACGCGTATGGTCGGAGCTAATGATGACAATATCCTTTTTGCCAGCACAAAGCTCCTCGAGTGAAGGCGAGCCATAAGGGTTGGCAAGCGACTCCTCTACCAGCTCTTCCTGCGATTTCGTGGTCTTAAACTCGTTTTGATGACCCTCCATCACACCCGCGAAGTTCTTATCCTCGAGCTCCAAATGCAACGTCTTGTGGTCAAACGGCAGTTCACATTCAAACAATGACGAGCGCCCTCTTCCTTTCAACTGACACACTAGATAAACCGTTGGAAGGATACGCCGCTCACCGAAAAACACCACCGTCCACCGACTCATTAACACAACGTTCATATTTGACCCACAACAAAACGGCCGCGATCCCAAACGGGACCGCGGCCGCTACAGTCACAAGGTCAGAAGCGCCAAATGCATCTCAATCCCGATCGATAAGACGCTAGGCGCGAAGCGCCAAACGCGCCGCCGGGACAGACCCCATCCAAAACGCGCGAAGCGCACCATCTTTTACCCAGCCAGTAATCCGCCGAAGACCGGACATCGCAGGGTCCGCCATTAGTTTACTTTTAGGCACACTCCGCAGGACGCAAGAAGCCCTCGCCGCACGAAGTGCGCAGCGAGGGCTTCTTGCATGTCCGAGGACGTGCCTAAAAGTAAACTAATGGCGGACCCGGACGACCACAGGGCTATCGATTACCCCGTGTTCTGCAGTCCTGCCGAGACGCCAGTCACAGTCGAAAGAATCAGGCTCATGTACTCGGCCTTCTTCTCCTCGGCCATCTCGTCCTGGTTCATACGCACCTCGCGAAGGGCGCGGACCTGGGCGATGGACAGGGCGTCGACGTAGGGGTTACGGACGCGGACGGCGCAGCCGAGCACGCGGCGGCGCTGCAGCGGCCATTCGTCACCGACGATGGCAAGAACCCACTTACGGGTGAGCTGCATCTCGGTAAAGACCTTCTCGGACAGATCCTCGCGGTCGCCCAGGTGCAGGTACATCTTGGCGATGCGCTGGTCGGTCTTGGCAATCGACATCTCGATGTTGTCGATAAAGGTGCGGAAGAACGGCCACTCCTGGTAGGCAGCCTTGAGCTGGTCCAGATCGCCCAACTGCTCGCAGGCGGTGCCCAGACCGTACCAAGCGGCCAGGTTAATGCGCGCCTGGCTCCAGCTGAAGATCCACGGAATGGTACGCAGGTCGTCGAGCGACTTGGCGCCCAGACCGCGCTTGGCGGGACGCGAGCCGATCGGCAGCAGGCCGACCTCGGTCAGCGGCGTCACGGTCGAGAACCACGGTGTAAAGTCCTCGGTGTTCAGCAGGTCCAGATAGCGCTCGTGGCTTGCGGCGTTGAGCTTCTCGGCCATATCCCAGAACTTCTGCGTGGTCTCGGTGTTGGTCTTCTCGACACTCGGGGCAGACTGCAAAAGCGTTGCGGCGGCAACGGACTCAACATGGCGCTGAGCCAGCGTGCGGTTGCCGTAACGGGCAAAGATGACCTCGCCCTGCTCGGTGAGCTTAAAGAAGCAGTTGACCGAACCCTTGGGCTGCGCCAGCACGGCCTTGTTGGCCGGGCCGCCGCCACGGCCCACGGCACCGCCGCGACCGTGCATGAGCACCAGGTCGATATCGTTCTTCTCTGCCCACTTGGCGATGCGCTCCTGCGCGGAGTGCAGCGCAAGCATGGCCGTGGTAGGACCGGCATCCTTGGAGGAGTCGGAGTAGCCCAGCATGACCTCCATGCGGCGGTTGGTCTGGGCAAGGCGCTTTTGCACCACAGGCAGCGTAAGCATCTGGTCGAGCACGTCGACGCAGCCCTCGAGGTCCTCGAGCTGCTCGAACAGCGGGATCACGTCGAGCTCGGGGACATCCTCCTCGTGTGCAAAGGACAGGTGGGCAAGCTCAAAGACGTCGGCCACATGCTGGGCGCTCTTGGTGAACGAGATGATGTAGCGGTGCGCCATCTTCTTGCCGTAGCGCTTTTGGATGGAGCCGATAGCGCGGAAGGTATCGATGACCTCGCGCGTCATGGGCTGCAGGTCGCCATGGATACCGTTCTCGTGGATATCCTTAAGGGCGCGGGCGTGCACCACGGAGTGCTGACGGAACTCCATCTCGACCATGTGGAAGCCGAAGGACTCGACCTGCCAGATGATGGTCTGGACCGGGCCGTAGGCGGCACGGACGGCACCGCAGGCAGCCAGCGAGCGCTGGACGACGCGCAGGTCATCCAGGAACTCGTCGGCGCTGTGATACATGGTGTCGGTAATACGGCGCACGGTGGCGTTCAGACGATCGGCCATGACGAGCATGACGGCGCGATGCGGCTCGTGCTCGGAGATCAGCTCGGCACGTGCGGTGTACTGGGTGCTCATCTCGACCTGATGGTTCCACAGGTTAATGAGCTCGGCAGACGGCTTGCTGTAGGTGGCCTCGAGCGTCAGGTTGCGGCCGATGCGGCGGCACTTGTCCTCGAGCTTGAGCACCATGTGCGTAAAGTACTTGGCGGCGACCTCGCGGCTCACCTTGGCGGTGACGTTGGGGTTGCCGTCACGGTCGGAGCCGATCCAGCTGCCGGGATGGAAGAATGCCGGGCACAGCGGCGGCACGGTACCGGCCTTATCACCCAGCACCCAGTCGTCAAAACGACGATAGATGACGGGGATAACATCGAACAGCGTGTTATCGAAGATGTCGATGATGGTATCGGCTTCCTCGACCGGCGTGGGCTTCTTGAGCGCGATGGGGCTCGTACGCACCAGGGCGTCGATCTCCTGCAGCATATGACGCTCGTTCTCCACCAGGTCAGAGCCGCCCAGACGCGGACGCTCCTCCAGCAGGTTGGAGATACGGCGAATCTTGCCCTCGACGGCCTTACGACGAGCCTCGGTGGGATGTGCGGTAAAGACAGGGTGGAACTCGAGCTTGTCGAGCAGCTCGTTGGCGCCCTCGACACCCATCTCGTTTACCAACTGGTGATAGGCGACGGTGAGTTCGTTAGCGGGATCGACCTCGGTATCGGTCGATGCGCCGGCCTCGCGCTCGCGCAGCTGCGCCACACGGTAGTTCTCCTCCGACAGGTTTGCCAGATGGAAGAAGCTCGTAAAGGCGCGGACAATGACCTGTTGCTTATCGAGCGGCAGGCTGTCGATCAGATCGACGACTTCGCGAAACGCCACGGCGGTGGGCTCGTCGGCAGTGGGCACGCCCTGCTCGTCAACGGACTCGTCGGCAGCGCGGCTACCAGGGTTGCCAGCATTGGCCACAATCTCGGCTGTTAAAATCTTGTCGAACAGGTCCGCGATCTCGGGATCATACTCGCTAAGCACACGGCGCTCCAGGCGCAGGAACAGCGCCAGATTATCGCGCAGCTCCTCGGGAATCTCGATCTCGGCGAGACGCTCCCTGGACTCGGCATTCGAGCCGATTCGGTTAACGAGGCGGTTGACCACGGCAGCGACGCGCGCCGCGGCTTCGGGTACAGACTGGTTGCTTAGGTTCTCAGCCACGTTTCCTCCCATTCCTCCTTCTATGCACGTAACATGCGGTATTTATTATAGGCACTCGGCAAAAACTTTCGAAGCTGATTGCGCTTTACCACACAAAAGTATTTTCTGCATTGCAAGGCTTTTTGCCCCAAATGGTCGTATTTCTCGGTGGACGGCATATGCAAACGGGGGCATTCCGCATAAATGCGAAACACCCCCGTAACAATCGCTCTCCATGAGCAGGGCACGTTAGCAGGCCCGCAGCTCAAAAAGATGCGCTACAGGCGCTCGCGAACCGCCTCGACAACGTTGGCCAAATCGACCAGTACCTCGTCGTGGCTCTGCATGTCGCGCACCTTGACCTTGCCGGCGGCAAGCTCGTCGCCACCCAGGACTAGGATGAGCTTAGCGCCCACCTTGTCGGCCTGCTTAAACTGGGCCTTGAGCGAACGGCCCTGATAGTCGGCCTCGGTCACAATCCCTGCGGCGCGAAGCTGCTGCGTAATGGTAAAGACGTTCTGACGCAGCTCCTTGCCGGCGTTGGCGACGTAGACGCACGGGACCTCCTCGGCACCCAGGTCGCTGCCAAAGGCCTGTAGGGCCAGCAGGGCGCGCTCAAAGCCGACGGCGAAGCCGACGCCCGCCGTGGGCTTGCCGCCCTCGAGCTCGACCAAGCCGTCATAGCGACCGCCGCCACCGATGGAGCCGACACCGGCGCCGGGAGCCTCGACCTCAAAGACAGTACGGGTGTAGTAGTCCAGGCCGCGCACCAGAGTGGGATCCTCAACATACTCGATACCGGCGGCGTCCAAATAGCGCTTGACCTGCTCGTAGTGCTCGCGGCACTCGTCGCACAGGTTGTCGCCCATCAGCGGGGCGTCGGCCATGATCTCGCGGCAATGGTCGTTCTTGCAGTCGAAGGCGCGCAGTGGGTTGAGCTCGGCGCGCTCGCGGCACTCGTCGCACATCTCGTCGGCGTGGTCGAGGATAAACTGCTTGACCTGCTCGCGGTATGCCGGACGGCACTGCGCATCGCCCATCGAGTTAATAAGCAGACGGAGCTTGGACAGATCGAAGCCCAGGCGCTTGTAGAACTCCATGAGCATGATGATGCACTCGGCGTCTGCCGCCGGATCGGGAGCGCCGAGCCACTCGATGCCCACCTGGTGGAACTGGCGCAGGCGGCCCTTCTGGGGACGCTCGCCGCGGAACATGGCCTCGGCATAGTAGGCCTTAAACGGCGTGGAGCCCTGAGGCACCAGGTTGTTCTCCACGACGGCGCGCACCACACCGGCCGTGCCCTCGGGACGAAGGGCCAAGCGCTGTTTGGGCTTGAGCTTGGTGTCGGTGCCTTCGGTAAAGACGCGCTCCAAATTGGCGCCGCTAAACACGCGGAACATCTCCTTGCGCACGACGTCGGTCGACTGGCCGATACCGTGAACAAACACGTCCACCTGCTCGATGGCGGGCGTCTCGATGGGCTTAAAGCCAAACGGCTCGAACACGCCGGCAGCGATCTGCTGCATCTTTTGCCAGGCGCGCATCTCGGCGCCGATAAGGTCGCGGGTTCCCTCCGCCTTCTGTGCCTGCATGGGCAAACACCTTTCTTTTGTATCGCGTCATAGGTAGTGGACATTATACGGCACAAAAACAAAACGCGGCGGCGCGTCTGACCGAACGAGGGTATGGGGGCTCGTTCGGCCAGACGCGCCGCCGCTGTTTGTGATCCGCTTTCCTCCGTCCCCTTCGGATCACGTGATCTGTTGGGGACGGAGGAAAGCGGATCATATCGTAGGCCCGTGGCCGCCTTGGAAACCGAATGATGGTACGAGCATCCATTCGGCTTCCAGGGCAGCCACGGACAGAACGGGGCGAACAGAAAAGAGCACGTAGACCTGCCATAGCTTACCGACAAAGCTCATGCCGGCAAGAACGGCAGAGGTGGCGATTACAGTGAGGGGAACCCAAAACGCGGCCGCTTACTTTATCGGCAACATGGCCAATGACAAGTGAGCCGATAACGCTCACCACGGTGGAGATGGCATTGGAGATGTTGTACTGCGTAAGCGTGATCCCGAGGTCGCTGACGATGAGCGGCTGAAACAGGCTCATGCAGTTAACGAAAATCGTGTAACACGTGGCCATGATCACAAAGCCGGAGGCCACCACGAGCCAACCGGGGAAGAACTTACGTTGCTGGGACATACTGTTCTTTTTTTAAACAAACGAGTAGCAAGATTGGGTGCTACCGGTGGTCGGCGATGTAGCCCAAAGCGACGGCGGCATAAGCCGCGGCGCCAAGGGGAAGCTCGGCATCGCTAAAACGTGCCTTGGGATGATGCTGAGCAAAATGCTCGTCAGTATCAGTCACGGCAGCGCCCACGGTAAAGTACGCACTCGGAATCTCGCTCGAAATCAGCGCGAAGTCCTCGCTCGCCATGGCGTGGAACAGCGGCAGGAAGGCGGCCTTGGGCAGCACCGCGCCCACGTAGCCAAGCGACGCCTGGGTCATGTCGTCATCGAGTACGAGCGGGGGAACATCCGAAAGCGTCTCGAGGGTCGCCGGCGTGCGATAGGTCGTGGCAACGCCGTTGACGACCTCGGCGATACGCTCCTTGAGGTGCTCCATGAGCTCGACATCGAAGCCACGCAGCGTTCCCTCGAGCACACAAGTGTCGGGGATGACATTTGCGGCCTGACCGCCGGCGAACTTGCCAACGGTAAGCGCGACCTCCTTGGCCGCCGGCACCTCGCGGGAGATGAGCTCCTGAAGTGCCAGATGCACGTGCACACCCGCCGTAATGGGGTCGATGCAGATCTCGGGGCTCGAGCCATGACCGCCCTTGCCCTGCAGCGTAACGCGGAAACCGTACACGCCCGAGAGCGCCGGACTGCCGTAAAGCACCAGGCCAAGCGGCGACTGGCTATTGACATGCATGGCAAAGGCGACCTGAGGACGCGGGTTCTGCAGCAGACCGTCGGCGATGGCGGCGCGGGCACCCTCAAAGGTTTCCTCGCCCGACTGGAACAGCAACTTAACCGTGGCGTTGGCATCAACAAGCTCTGCCTCGCGCGCTTTGAGCATACGAGCCGCACCAAGCAGCGCCGTCGCGTGCATATCGTGACCGCAAGCGTGCATGCAGCCGTTGGTGGATGCAAAGGGCTCGCCGGATTCCTCGGCAACGGGCAAGGCATCCATGTCGCCACGCAGCATGATGACCGTACCGGCCTGTTCGTCCGTGCAGACGCCATTGCCCTGGGCCGCGGCGGCACCGGCGCCGACAAGGCCCACAACACAGGAACCATCGACGAGCGTGGCAAATGGGATGTCCATCTCGGTCAGGCGCGCTTGGATATACGCAGAGGTCTGTGGGAGGCTATTACCCAGCTCGGGCATCTGGTGGAGATCGTGTCGCCACGCAGCGAGCTCGTCTGCAAAAGCCTGAGCTTCTGCAACAAGACCGTCACCGATAGCGGTCTGCGCCGCTGCGGTGGCCTTGGGCGCTGATTGCGGTTGAAGATCGGACAAAGCTGATGCCATAGATGCCCTCCAGTATCGTTTTTGCAGCAAGCACTTTGATAGCGTAAAGTGCAAGGTACTACTTTAAGGGCGAGACATAAAAAATGCCGCCCCGGGAGGGCGGCGCAACAAGTTGTTTACAATTGCGGGCGCGGCTTTCGACGCAAAAAATCGAAGTGAGTCTCGCTCAAGATAATCGACAGGAAGATGAGCGCGAAGCCGGCGAGCAGGCGCGAGGTGAGCGCCTCCCCCATCAGCAGCACCGAGAACAGCACACCCGAAGGCGACTCCATCGAAAGGAGCAGCGAGCCCGTCGAGGCCGGGACATGCGCCAGGCCGACGTTTTGGATGAGCAGAGCCGCGCATGTGCAGCCCACCGAGAGAAACGCCATCGCACTGATAAAGCTCGGCGTCCACACGGACAGAGGCGCTTGGGTCTCGAATAGCAGCGACGTTGCCAGGCTCAGCACGCCGTTGCCCACAAACATCCAAAACGTGATGACGTTGATGTCCATTTTGCGACCGTACTTGGCAGTCACCGCCATCTGAATGGCGAAAAAAGCCGCACCCGCCAGCGTAATGACGTCACCAATGTTGAATTCAACGCTATCGAGTGCGACGAGGCCAATGCCCGCTAGGCACAGCAGCGCGGCACCCAAGTTGTAGCGCGTGAGCTTTTCGCCGCTCAGGAAATAGCTCGCGAACGGTACAAGGATGCAATACGTGCCCGTCAAAAAAGCATTCTTGCCCGCCGTAGTATGTGCCAGACCGACCGTCTGCAACGCATAGGCCGCCCACATGAGCACGCCCATACTCAGGCCAACGATCAGGTTGCGAGCGTTGAGGTGCGCGATGATGCGCTTGTGGAAGACGGCAAACATGACCAACGCTGCGGGCAGAAAACGTACATAGAGCAGCGCGAACACCGGAATGGTGCCGAGTGCGTCCTTCATAGTGGTAAAGGAGTAGCCCCAGATGACCGCCACCGAAAGGAGCAGAACCTTCCAGAACAGCGGCGAACGAGCACCGGCACCGCGGGAGGTGCCGCCCGCACCCAGGTCCTCGCGAGCAACAGGGCTATCGGGCAAGTTTTCGATTTCGTTGGCAGCGTATTGGGCCATGGAACATCCTCGCACTCAATCTGGGCGTGGTGTCCGCACGCGTATGGCTGCGTGCCGCCTCATGGTCAAATAAAAACGGGACGCACCGGACCCCCGGCACGCCCCGCTACTGTAGCAATAACCAAGCAGCCCGTGCAATTCACTACGCTAAAGCATCGGGTTGGAAGACCTCGATGTTCCGACGGCGTTTACGTTGCTGTATTAAATCAATTTAGTACTCTCCAGCTTTTCGATAATCCAGTCGTTGGCTTTGATAACCGGGCGGCGGAAGACGACGCCCAGGGCCAGCGACGGAATCAGGTAGCTCGCCAGAATACCCAGCTCAACCCAGTACTCCATATGGTAGGCACCGGCCATGGCGGCGTGCATGGCGTTGATGCCGTGGGTAAACGGCAGGAACGGGTAGATCGCCTGGAACACGGGACCGGTCATCTCGATGGGGAACGTGCCGCCCGAACCGCCGACCTGCATGACCAACAGCACGACAGCGAGCGCTTTGCCGATATCGCCAAACGAAACCGTAAGCGTGTAGACGATATTGGAGAACACGAGACTCGCGACCCAGCCGGCAAGCACAAACTGCAGGGGGTTGTCGCACTGGATGCCAAAGAACAGAATGTCGCCCGCGCACACGAGCGTTGCCTGCAGCAAGGCCAGACCGCCAAAGAACAGATAACGGCCCAGGTAGATCTCGTGCAGGCGCACGGGAATGAGCTCGTTGATAAGCTCATCGTCAACCGAGACCTTCATCATGGCCGCCAGAACAATCGAGCCCACCCACAGCGACAAAATCGTATAGAACGGCGCCATGGCCGAGCCGTAGTTGCGGATCGGATAGACCGGCTTGCGGTCGAGCGCGACGGGACCGGAAAGCGACACGGCCAGACCCTCGGGGTCGTTGCCGATCATCGTCTTGATTGTGGCCAGGTCACCCGAGATCAGAGCGCTATCAAGCTCGTCCTTAAAGGCACTGATCTTGTCCGACGCCTCGCCCAGCTGATCGGAAGCCTTGTTGACGAGCTTTGCAGCCTTGGAGAGACCCTTAGCGAGCGAACCAGAAGCGTCGGTCAGACCGCTCACGGCGCTATCCAAGTCACCCGAGATACCGTTCAGGGAATCCAGAACGCCCGAAATGGTCTTCTTGAGCTCCTTGGCCTTAACCGAGAACGTGGAATCGTAGTCAGACTTGGCACCCGAGATAGCCGCCTTGGCATCAGCAATGGCCTGGTCGACCTCGGCACGCGAGTTGTTGACCTCCGCCATGCCGTCCGAAAGGGACTTTGCGGTCGCCGTCAGGTCCTTCGCATTGTTGCGGTACTCCACGGCAATTCTGCCCAGCGACGTCGCAGCGGACTTGAGGCCGTCTTTGAGCTTGTCATCGCTCATCTGGTCGGCAAGGTTGCGGAGCCGATCGGCCATCGCATCGATATCGTCAGCACGCGTATTGAGCGCCGCTGCGGCTTCGTTGAGCTGAGACACCGTAAGGTCAACATGCTGATTCGCGGCATCGAATGCCTTCGCAAGCTCGGCGGACACGTTGTCGAACGAGCCCGCGCTTCCGTCAATCGCCGCGTTAACGGCATCGTTGGCGGCCTTGAGCGCTTCCTTGGAATCATTGATGCCGCTCTTGGCGTGCTCCATCAGCTGCTTCGTCGACTCATCAACGGTGCCCGTCTGCTTGAGCATGCCGCCCGCCGATGTCAGTGAATCGGACGTAGAGCTCAAAATGCCCGCAAGCGACGTCGCGCTCGCCTGAACGTCCTGCAGGTCCTCGACCGAATCGCCCAGCGTAGAGGACAGATTGGCGATAAAGTTGCTCACCTGGTCGGTACTCATATAGTCGAGCAGGCTGGACACGGTCTTAAGGCCGATGGTCGTGATGGTTTCGGTAAAGGTCTCGTTGACCTGACTCTGGACGGCGCTCGAGCCTTTCTCGGTCACAATCTGTGCGATGGCGTTGGCCTTCTGGTTCTCATAGAACTCGATATCGGCGTGCTTCACCTCGGTCGAGAAAAGCGTCATCATGTCGGCGCTAAACGTTTTAGGGATAACGACGGCAGCGTAGTACGCGCCCGACTTAACGCCCTCAATCGCCTTATCGCGGTCGTTGAGAACGACCCAGTCGAAGTTCTCGTTGCCGCGCAGAGTGGCGGTTACGTTTTCGCCCACGTTGACCTCGACGGGAATCAGATCACTCTCGTAGCCCTCGTCGGTGTTGACCACGGCGATCTTAAGGTTGCCGGTATTGCCGTAGGGATCCCAGCTACCGGCGATGTTAAACCACGCGTACAGGCACGGCACGATAATGAGGCCCATCACGACGACCATGCCGATCACGGAGCGAGACACGTTTTGGACATCGCGCTTAAACAGGTGCAGGATGTTTTTCATTTATGCCTCACCTCCTTTGGAGTGCTTGCCGAGCGGGGCGGTGTCCCCGTCGTTTCCGTTTACGTTGTCAACGCCGTCGGCATCTTGAACCTTACGATGCGCACCGATATGCGGCAGACGGCTCGTGGGCTTTTCGCTATCCTTGGTGCCCCGCTCGCTGGCGTTGAGACCAAACATGCGACGGGCGGCAGGGATGGCAGCCGTGTGCTCGCGCATCTCGCGGCGAAGGTCCTCGTCCGAAAGCGCCGAGATGCGCATCTGGGTATTGAGGCTCGCGCGGATATATTCGATATTGATAAGCCAGCCGCAGATGGCAATGACCGAGACAATCCAGATGACCAGCAGGATGATCTTGCCGTTATTGTCGATATCGAGCACCGTCGAAAGCACAAAGAGCAGAACCTGCACGCCTACCACAGCGGCAAAACCGCCCTTGATGTAGTAGGGGTAGCGATGCTCAAACGCCACGGCATGGTCGAGCACCTCGCGACGGTACGAATCGGAATCGAGCACGACGCGCATGGCCGTGCGCAGCGAATAGCGCTGGCGCGGCAGGTCGTTGGACTCGCAGATCATGAGGCCCGTCGTGGAAAGCTGCTTATCAAAGAGCAGGTTGAGGTTGAGCAGCAACGGGCGCAGCTGCAGACCGATAAAGAGCGCGATGATAAGGAACACGCCCAGGATGCACAGGTTAAACAGGTAGTTGAACGAGTACATGCCACCGACGGTCTCGCGCAGCAGGTTGATGCCATAGGTGAAGGGCAGCAGCGGATGCAGCCATTGGAAGAAGCCGGGCATCATCTCGATGGGATACATGCCCGACGAGCCGGGAATCTGCACAATGACGAGGATGACGCCAATTGCCTTACCGATATGCTTAAACGTGGTGGACAACGCATAGATGATGTTGACGTAGGTGAACGAGATGGCGATGCCGCCCAGCACAAAGAGCAGCGGATTGACGCACTGAACGCCAATGACCAGATCGCCCACCGTAACGATAATGGCCTGGAACGCGCCCAGGATCACCAGCAGCAGCCAGCGGCCAAAGTAGCCCTGACGCGCCGTAAAGCTACCGATGCCCTCGCGGTCGACCTCGAGTTTGTAGATAGCGATGAGTACATAGCCGCCTACCCACAGCGCCAGATTGGTGTAGAAGGGCGCGATGCCCGAGCCAAAGCTCTTGACCGGATAGATGGACTTGGACGTCAGCTCAACCGGAGATGCCATGAAATCTGCCACGTCATCGACGTCGACGTCCATGAGGTCGGCTAACTCGCCCATAGACTCAGAGGTCTGCAGCGCCGCAATGTCATTGGCGGCGGTCGCGAGCTTGTCCTGAACCTTGGCAAGGGAGGTGTCGGTTTGGGACAGCGTGGTCTTTGCCTGCTTGAGCGTGGCGTCGAGCTGCGCCAGCGTGCCGCGCGCGCTCGCTATCGTGGGGGTCATACCCGACACAATGCCGGTCAAATCGCCCGAAACGGCGGCAAAGGAGTCAAGCGCGCTCGAAGCCTTCGGCAGTGCGTTCTGCCCCAGATCGGTCTGAGCCTGACCGAGGTTAGCCGTACCGGTCTGAATTGCCGCGTTAAGCGCGTTGCTCGCGTTCGAGATTGCCGTAGCGTCGTTTGCCATGGCGCTCGACTGTGCAGAAAGGCCATCCTTAATGCTCTGCAGCTTCTGGTTTTGCTCGCGAAGCGAATTGATGGTCGACGCGATGAGCGCATCGGCGTTCTCCGATCCCGTCGACGTATCGTTAACGAGAATCTGCAGGCGCTCGATGACAGCGCTGTTGTGGTCAATCATCGCCTGAAGGGATTCGAGCGAGTTGTCGATTCGGGTGGTCGTGGACGTAACCGTACCGGTAAGCCTGCCAATCGCGGCGTTCGCAGAAGCCGATGTCTTACTCAGCACGATGCTGCCCTCCGAAAGTGCCTTGGAGAGCGAGGTGATGGACTTGCCAGCCGTGGTGCGAGCTTCGCCCAGCAGATCATTACCCTGAGCGATTGCCTGCGTTAGCGAAGGCGCCTGTCCCTGCAGGCCCGCCAACGCAGCATCGGCCGAAGCAATCGAGCTGCTTGTCTTGTCAATGGCGGCGTTCATGTCGCCGATGGAATCACGTACTCCGCCCAGGGTATCAGACGCCTCGGACACCGAGCCCGCCAGCGAATCCTGGGTCTGGGTTGCCTTGTCTTTAAGGTCAATGCCAGCATCTTTGGCAATGCCCGCGACGGTCTCGCCCACCGTGGAGACAAATTCCGAGTTGATCTGCTCCTCGATGGTGTTGGCACCGGTATCGGTGACCTTGGGCGCAATGGCGCTCTTTTTTTCGTTGACGTAATAGGTGAGCTTCGGCTGATGGTAATTGCCGTCGAGCATCGAGACGAGATTGTCGGAGAAGTTCTTGGGAATCACGATGGCAGCATAGTATTCGCCACTTTCGACGCCCTCTTTGGCATCTGCCGCCGAGTCGACGAAGGTCCAGCCAAGCTGGTCGTTCTCCTTGAGCCGGTCGACCACCTTATCGCCTGCGTTAAGCTCGCCCACCAGGTCGTTCTGGGTGCCCTGATCGTTGTTGGCGATGGCGATTTTAATGCCCTGGGTATTTCCGTACGGATCCCAGTTGGCAACGATGTTGTACCAGGCATACAGCGAGGGAATGACGCACACGCCCAGGGTAACCACCAGGGCGACGGGGTTCACGATCAATCGCTTGATGTCGCGTTTAAAGATTGCAAAGGAAACCTTTGCATCGGATAGTTTGCTGCCGAGACTCACGCTTGGACCATCCATCCTATCGTTTAGCCGAATCATGCTATTAACAACCATTGTACGGAGGCACTTTAGTGTCTCGCAGCACAATGGTGCTGAGTTTTGCGGGTAGCAATATACTACGAAGATGAGTTAACGTACAGATGTACAGTATCTCAAATTCCCGCAGCTCACAAAACCACAACCCGCACAAATTAGCATCCCAACTAGCCATTGGGGACGTTCTTAAACGACTAGTCGTTGGGGACGTTCTTGTTTGACTAGTCGTTTAAGAACGTCCCCAACGACTACTCCGTACAAAAGCAAACGAGAGTGGAAATTCTCCCACTTCAAGCCCGCATTCGAGCCAAAAGTGGGAGATTATCCACTCTCGTTCTAATTAGTTACGGTGCCGTATCCCCGAACTACATCAAGTTACAAACAGCTGCCGCGAAGGCCACGGGGTCCTCGGGCAGAATACCCTCGACGAGCAGGGCCTGGTCGTAGAGCAGGCCGGAGTACTGCTTAATCTTGTCGGCATCGCCCGCCTTCTGGGCAGCGACGAGCTTGGCGAAGACCGGGTGCTTAGCGTTGAGCTCGAGCACGCGCTGGCTCTTGGGCATACCGTCGGGCGCGCCCTCGGGACCCTTCTGAAGCACCTTCTCCATCTCGAGCGAAAGCGGACCCTCGGTGGTGATGCAGGCGGGAGCGTCAGTCAGGCGCGCAGAGACGGCAACTTTCTCGACCTTATCGCCGAGTGCGTCCTTCATAGCGCTAAAGAGGTCCTCGTTCTCCTTGGTGGCGTCCTCGGCCTCCTTCTTCTCGTCATCGGTCGCCAAGTCAAGATCGCCGGTCGCGACGTTCTTGAGCTCCAGGTGACGATCCTCGACCTCAGGCTCGGCACCATCGGCAACTGCCTTCTCGGCAGCCTCGCGAGCAGCGTCATCCTCGTAGACCTTGGGCATATCGGCAGCCACGTACTCACGCATGGCCTGGAAGGTGAACTCATCCACGTCCTGCGTCAGCAGCAGTACATCGTAGCCGCGGTCGAGCACGCCCTTCACGACAGGCATCTTGGCCAAACGCTCGCGCGAATCGCCGGCGGCATAGTAGATTGCCTTCTGGCCCTCGGGCATGCCCTTGGCATACTCGGCCAGGGTGATCATCTTCTGCTCCTTGGCAGACCAGAACAGCAGCAGGTCGGCGAGCTCATCGGCCTTCATGCCATAGCTCGAGTAGATGCCGTACTTAAGACCGCGACCAAAGTTCTCAAAGAACTTCTCGTATGCCTCGCGGTCGTTGTCGCGCATGTCCTCGAGATCGGCGGTGATCTTCTTCTCGACACGCTTGGCAATGGCCTTGAGCTGACGATTCTGCTGCAGCGTCTCACGCGAAATATTGAGCGTCACGTCGGCAGAGTCCACGACACCGCGCACAAAGTTGTAGTAGTCGGGCAGCAGGTCGTCGCACTTCTCCATAATCAGCACGTTGGAGCTATAGAGCGCCAGGCCCTTCTCGTAGTCCTTGCTGTACAGATCGAACGGGGCGCGACCCGGCACAAACAGCAGTGCATCGTACTCAAGCGTGCCCTCGGCATGGAAGCTGATAGTGCGCGCGGGATCGTCAAAGTCGTGGAACGTGGACTTGTAGAACTCGTCGTAATCCTTCTGCTCAACGTCGGAGCTGCGCTTTTTCCAGATCGGCGTCATGGAGTTGATGGTCTCGAGCTCCTGATAGTCCTCGTACTCGGGCTTGTAGTCGTCGCCGGCGTCCTCAGGCTTGGGCTTCTGGCGGCTCTTGGTCACCATCATCTGAATCGGGTAGCGCACATAGTTGCTGTACTGCTGAATCAGGCTCTTGAGGCCCCACTCGGTCAGGAAGCGATCGTAGGTCTCGGCCTCGCCGTCGGCGTCGAGCTTCTCGTTCTCGCGCAGCGTCAGGATGACATCGGTACCGTGCTCAGCACGCTCGCCATCCTCGATGGTGTAGCCCTCAAGACCGTCGGACTCCCAAACGTGGGCGGTATCCTCGCCATAAGCGCGGCTGACGACCTTCACGTGGCTGGCAACCATAAAGGCGGAGTAGAAACCCACGCCAAACTGACCGATGATGTCGACATCGGAGCCCTGCTGCTCGGCGTTCTCGGTCTTAAACTCCTCGGAGCCGGAATGGGCGATGGTGCCCAGGTTGCGCTCGAGCTCCTCGGCGGTCATGCCGATACCGTTATCCGAAATAGTGATGGTACGGGCATCTTTATCAAAGGAGACACGGATGGCCAGGTCACCCTGGTCGAGCTTGACACTCGGATCCTGAAGGCTCTTAAAGTTGAGCTTGTCGACGGCATCGCTCGCGTTGGAGATAAGCTCGCGCAGGAAGATTTCCTTATTGGTGTAGATGGAGTTGATCATGAGGTCGAGCAGTTTTTTGCTCTCGGTCTTAAATTGACGCATGTGCAGTCCTTTCGCGCTACCCCTGCCCGCAAAAACGGCCCGGTTGCCCGAGCCGCATCACAGACCTGCTATGTTCAGACTTAGATTTTATAACCCATTAGCGCGCATATATACATACGGAATCGAAAAACTGTATGTCGGAACACCCGTGCGCCGATTGCCAAGGAGTGTCCCCGACTGCCGGCAGAAAAGGAACGTCCCTATCTGTCGCCCATGCGCTTGGCCATCCAGGCGTGGGGCTGACCTTCGTCTTCGTAGTCCACCGGCGCGATCTGCGTGTAGCCGGCCTTGGCATAGAGCGGCAGCACGTACTCCTGCGCATGCAGCTTTATGAGCTTGGCGCCAGCATCGCGTGCAGCAGCATTGCTGGCCTCGACAATCTTGCTCGCCAGACCGCGGCGACGCATTGAGGATAGCACCGCAACGCGGCCCATAATGTATGTCTCCCCCGCCGCGACACCTTCGTCCATATCGCACGCCGGCGACACCGGGGCCTCCGCGTCGGCCACACGCTCGAGTTCCTCGGGAAACACGCGCGAACAGCCCGCGAGCTCGCCGTCAACATAAAGCGTCACGTGGATGCAACTTGGGGCCTCGTCGATAGCGTCAAACTCGTTTTCGTAGCCCTGTTCGTCCATAAAAACGACGCGGCGCACCAGCGCCGCGTCCTCAAAGCAACCCGTCTTAAGTTGGATATCCATAGCAGCCCCTTCATTCGATGCGAACGTTGGGGAAAAATTTTAGCGGAAATGAGCTCCCACGCTAAACTTCGCGCGTGCTTTTGCTAGGCAATCGTAGTGGCCCACGTTGTGGGCATCGCTCGCGATATAGCTGTACAGGCCTTGCTTAAACAGGCGCTGCGCCGGCTTCTTTTCGCGACCGAATCGTCCACCTGCGATAAAGTCCGCCGAAGCCTGCAGTTTGCAGCCCAGGTCGACCAGGTGTTCAGCCACGCTCACATCCTTTTGAATCGCACGATAGCGCTCGGGATGGGCAATGATTACCTGGTAACCGCGACACTGCAAGTCGTAGATCGTGTTCTCGTATTCCTCAAAGTCATACGAATCAGCACGCGTCGAGAGCTCAAGCAGAAACTCGTTTGAGCCATCGAAATGCAGGCGATCGGCCCATTCGATGCCCAAATCCATGAGCTTGGCATGATTGACCTCAAAGCCCATCTGCAAATGCATATCGCCCGCATGCGCGCAAAGCAGTCGATAGGCCTCCCACATTTTTTCGAAGTCAAAATACGGGTCCCGGCAGTGTGGCGTACACACCATGTGCGTAACGCCGACGGCGCGGGCCGCCTCGAGCATCGCCAAGCTTTGCTCGAGGTTCGCCGCGCCGTCGTCAACACCGGGCAGGATATGGCAGTGGATGTCTCTCATATCGCCCTCTTATCTGCGTCGTTGCTATTTCTTAAAACGCTTCGCCTTCGCAGGGGTCCCCGTTGCAGCGGCACCGCCAACAGCAGGGTTAACTCCGGCAACAGCGTTGTTCTGACCCTTGTCCTCGCCATAGTAAGAGTAATAGTAGTCATGGCTCGAGGTCTCACAGCAGTTCATGACCGTGCCAATTACGTTAACCTCAGCCTTGTTGAGCTGGTCGAAGGCGGCAAGGATCTCGTTGCGCTTGGCGAAGTCCTCACGGACAACGTAGATGGTGCCGTCGGTAATCGCGGCGACCTCGGCGGCATCGACAAAGGTGCCCACGGGCGGCGTATCGAAAATGACGTACTGGTACTTCTCCTCCAGCGCGGCAACCAGCTTGGCAAAGCGGCGCGAGGCGATAATGTCAGCCGGGTTGGGAATGCGCGGCTCGGCATCGAGGAAGAAGAAGTTGGGCTGACCGGTTTCGACGACAGCCTCGTCAATCGACATCTGGTCGGAAAGGACGGCGTACAGGCCACCGGAATGACGGAGGCCCAGCAGGTTGGCAAGCGTACGGTGACGCATGTCGCACTCGACGAGAAGGACACTCTTGCCGCTGGTCGCAATGGCCTGAGCCAGGTTGACCGCAATGGTGGACTTGCCCTCGTTAGGGATGGAGGACGTCACGGTAATGGACTTGATCGGCGTATCGACACTCGCAAAGCGAATGTTTGCCAGCAGCGTCTTGGCTGCGTTGCTAAAGGCGAGGGTATCGCTGGTTTTCTTTTTACGGGCCATGAATTACTTACCGCCCTTCACAACGGGGAAACGGCCGATAACGGGTACACCGAGCAGCTCGACGGCATCGTCAACGGAGCGGACGCGGGTATTGAGCATGTCGAGCAGCACGACAATTGCAACGGCGACGAACAGGCCGGCCAGTGCGGCGACCGCGATGTAGAGCTTGCGGTTGGGGCCGCTGGGCTGGTTGGGGATCTTTGCCTTATCGATCACGTTGACGGCCTGGGCGGCGTCAACGTCCTGAGCCACGGTAGACACCGAGTTGGCAATGGCGTTGGCGACAGCGGCGGCACCGTCGGGGCTGTCACCGGTCACGGACAGCGAAATGACACGAGTCGTGGTCTCGCTCGTAACGCTCACCTTGTAATCATCCAAGTTGGAAAGACCCAGCTCCTTAGCGGCACCGCTCTTGACGCTGTCGCTATCGAGCAGCGTCGCGATATCGTTGGAGAGCATCTGGCTCGCCGACAGGTCGTTGTAGTAGCTCGTCTGGCTACCATCGGTCTTGGCGAGAATGTACATGCTCGTCGTGGCGGTGTAGGTGTTGTCCATCATAGTGAAGGAGACGACGCCCATGGCGATCGCGCAGACCACCGGGAGGGCGATGACCAGCTTAAGGTGCTTTTTAAGCAGCTGGAACAGTTCGAGAAGGGTCATGCAGCTTGCCCTTCATTTCCCTAGTTCATATCGACAAAACTGCTCGTATGATATCGCATCTTTTTGCCATGTCCGAACTCTATACATAAGATACAGCGCTTACACCATTGTTGCGCAACATTAACGCCGCACCGGCAGCCCCGATGCGGCGTGAAATTCACATGTTTGCAGTACTGCTACACGAACTGCTCGTCCTGTTGCACGGGAAACGTCACCGTGATGGTGGTCCCCACCCCCAACTCGCTTGACAGATCGAGCGAGGCGTGATGATACAGGGCAGCATGCTTGACGATGGCCAGACCCAGACCCGTTCCACCGCGCGCTTTAGAACGGCTCTTGTCAACGCGATAGAAACGCTCGAACACCTTACCCTGCTCCTCGGGCGCAATGCCAATGCCAGTATCGGCAACCGACAGATACGGGCGCCCGTCGTCGTTGGTTCCGCACCGCAACGTCACCGTACCGCCGGGCCGGTTGTAGCGAATGGCGTTGCTCGCCAGGTTATAGATGAGCTCATCGATCAGACGCGATACGCCTTCGACGACCACAGGCTTGGTCTCATGGCCTATCGTCACATTTGCCTGGCGAGCGACCTGTTCAAGACGCTGCTCGACCGCATAGATAGCACGCGAAAGCTCGATGGGCTCCGTGGAGCCAATGGGCACCGCCTCGCCTTCGGTCGCACGCTCGGCCTCATCCAAGTTCGAAAGCGTGAGGATATCGTTGACGAGCGCCGCCAAACGGCCCGCCTCACGGTAGATGCGACCGCCAAAGGTGCGCAGATCGTCCTCACCCTCGACCATGCCGTTCGCAATGAGCTCGGCATAGCCTGAGATTGCCGTAAGCGGGGTCTTGAGCTCATGGGTGATATTGGCCGTGAACTCGCGGCGCATACGGTCGTTGTCCGCCAGCACCGCCATCTGGCGCTTGAGCTCCTGGCGTTGCGACTCAATGCGCTCGAGCATGGGAACCATCTCGGCATAGGCATGCTCGTAGCTGCGGCGTGGATGGTCCAGATCCACCTCTTGCAACGGCGCAATAATGGCACGGGACTCGCGGCGTGCCAGGAAAAACGAGAGTACCGCGCCGGCTGCCGCGATAAGCAGCATCGGCGCCACGAGCGAGAGCAAAATCGCCGCTACACCGGGCTGAGCCTGCGCCAAGCGGACAACCTGGCCGTTATCGAGCCGAACGGCGCGATACAACATGATCTCGTCGAGCGTTGAGCTTGCGCGCTCCGCAGAACCCGAGCCGCTCTCGAAAGCCTCGGCGACCTCAGGGCGATCGCCGTGATTGGGCAGCGTGGAAGGCGATGCCTCGTTGTCGTAGGCAACCGACCCGTCTTTGTTGATCAGCGTGATGCGCAAGTCCTCGCGATCGAGGCTGCGCAAGAATGCAATGGGCTCCTGCTGCTCGTCAAGCGCGGCGGCAATGAGCTCGGTTTCCTGCGCCAGATTGGCGCTCGTGGCATCTGCCAGGGTATTTTGCACAAAGAACGCGCCCAGCACCGTAAACGCCACGATAACCGCCATAGCGCACAGAAAAATCGTCGCGAACACGCGATGTGACAGGGTGCGTTTTCCCTGGGGGGCTAAGACCACGAGTTACTCCTCCGATGCGCTAGCCGCGCTGTCGGCTCCTTCGGCATCGTCATCGGCCGTAGGCTCGGCCAGACGATAGCCCACGCCGCGCACGGTCTCTATGGCGCTCGCACGCTCGCCGAGCTTTTGGCGAAGCGTCTGCACATGCACGTCGACGGTGCGTGAACCGCCGTCGAAGTCCCAGCCCCATACGCTCTGCAGCAGCGACTCGCGGGTAAAGACCACGCCAGGTTTGCGCATGAGGTACTCGAGCAGGTCGAATTCGCGCAGCGTGAGCTTGAGCGATTCACCGGCAACAGTCACTTCGCGGTGGCTGGGCGAAAGTACGATATCGCCCACGCTGAGCACATCGCTCGCCTGCTTGACCATGCCGCCGCGGCGCAGCAGCGCACGGCAACGGCTAGCGAGTTCCATAAGCGAGAACGGCTTGGTCAGGTAATCGTCGGCACCGCCATCGAGCGCCATGACCTTGTCGAGCTCGGTGTCCTTGGCGGTGAGCATCATAATGGGCACCGTCGCCGTCAGGCGATCGGCACGCAGGCGACGCATAATCGCCAAGCCGTCGGTATCGGGCAGCATGATGTCGAGCAGCACAGCATCGGGCACCCGTCGCGCCACGGCGGCCTTAAACTCGCCATCGCACGAAAAGCCCTCGGCCTCGATTCCCTGCTTGCGCAGTGCGTAGACCGTCAAATCCCTGATGTTGTCATCGTCCTCGACGTAATAGATCATGTTGAACCCCTCTGCGGCCGGCATGACCGCATCTTAACCCTAAAGGCGCCTGCACTAGATGGTATCAGCCAAAACGGCCCGTCAAATAATCCGCCGTGCGCGGATCGGTCGGGTTTTTGAAGAGCTGAGCGGTGGGCGCATGCTCCACCAGCTCGCCCAGCAAAAAGAACGCAACCGAGTCGGAAATGCGCGCAGCCTGCTGCATGTTGTGCGTAACGACCACCAACGTGCAGGTCTCCTTGAGCTCGCAGGCCAGCTGCTCCACCACCAGCGTCGATACGGGGTCGAGCGCCGAGGTCGGCTCGTCCATCAGCAGAATGTCGGGCTGCACGGCCAGCGCACGGGCGATGCACAGACGCTGCTGCTGGCCGCCCGAAAGACCCAGACCCGATTCCCTGAGCTTGTCCTTGACCTCGTCCCACAGCGCGGCGCGTCGCAGGGAGTCTTCGACCAGCTCGTCGAGCGCGACGCGGTCGCGCACTCCCATGCCGCGAGGACCGTAGGCGACGTTGTCGTAGATGCTCATGGGAAACGGATTGGGGCGTTGGAACACCATACCCACGCGCTGGCGCAAGCGGCAGATATCGTAATCGCCCAGGATATTCTGGCCGTCGAGTGCAATCTTGCCTTCAATGCGGCAATCCTTGATGCCGTCGTTCATACGGTTAAAGCAGCGCAGCAGCGTCGACTTTCCGCAGCCCGAAGGCCCGATGAACGAGGTGATCTGCTTGTCGCGTATCTTGATGTTCACGTCCTTGAGCGCATGATGGTCGCCGTAAAACAGGTTAAGGCCCTCAACATCGATGCGCGTCGGCGAGGCGGCAAGGTCCTGCGCCGTGGGGCGAGTCGCATCCCCAACTTCGCGCTCGTGCGCGGCCTCGGCCTGCGCCTCCATGAGTTCCTCAAGCTCTGTAGGCTCCATTGCCGCAGCAGCCGTCATACCGCATACCTCCATATCGATATCGATTCAGCAGTATCGATAGTAGAAATCGCGGCTCATACGCACGTGAGCGCATTGTCAAGTGTTTGTAAGGACACGCTGGTTATGCAGCGGGCAGTGCAATGGTAAACACCGTGTGCTCGGGCGTCGATTCGCACGCAATGGTGCCGCCGTGTGCCGCGACAATCTCCTTGGCGATGGCAAGACCCAGGCCGGCGCCACCGCGATTGGTCGCACGTGCCGCGTCCAGGCGATAGAACTTCTCAAAGATCACCTTGAGCTTGGCCGCCGGTATCGGATCACCCTGATTGATAAAGCGAATTCGCACGCCACCGTCATCTTGGCGCCTAGCCTCAATCGTGATGGTCGATCCTTCGTAGCTATAGGCGATGGCGTTTTTCATGATGTTGTTGAACACGCGAGCCATCTTGTCGCCATCCACGAGCACCGTCAGGTCCTCACGCACATCAACTTGGACATCTTTGTGCTGCTCATTGAGAATGGGATAGAACTCATCGGCCACCTGCGCCAGTAGCAATCCCAGATCGACGTAGCCGCGCGTGAGCACAATATCGTGGAAGTCAAAGCGCGTGATGTCGAAGAACTCCTCAATAAGCGCGTCGAGTCGGTGCGCCTTGTCGAGCGCCACGCCCGTAAAGTGCGCGCGCTGCTCAACCGGCAGGTCGGGCGCCTCCTGCAGCAGCGAGAGGTAGCCCACCACGCTGGCGAGCGGTGTGCGCAGGTCATGCGCCAAATATGTGACCAAATCGTCCTTGCGATGTGACTCGTCGCGCAGGGCCTGCTGGACTTTGCGCTCGCGATCGCGCACACGGTTGAGCACACCCTCGACCTCCAGGAAGTCGCCGTCGATGTTGTCCCACGCGTCGGGATGATCGATCAGGCGGTCCTGAATACGGGCGGCAAGCACGCGGTCGGAATGCTGCTCACCCTGCTCATAGCCCTGGTAGTACAGAGCGCGGCCGCAAAAGAACAGGACGCACACGGCGAGCGCCAAGACAAAGCCAAGCATGTTGAATACAAAGCCGGCATCGACCAGCACCGGTCCCTCAATGCCACCGAGTGCCATGGCGCCGATCGCCAGCGTCATGACCCACGCGGCACCGCCGATCACCACGCAACGACGCACGATTTCAAAGCGATCGATCAGCAAGAAGCCGATGAGTAGCACCGCCAAGATACCGGCGATGTTACCAATGCCGATTAGCAGCAGACTCAGCAAAAAGAGCAGCACCGTCGCAAGCGCGCGATTATCGACGACCGCCCTAACATATCCAAAGTGCCGATCGGGCACCTCAAACGCCTGCTTATCGTCTTTTGTCATGTCCATGTCCTCGCAAACAAAGGCGTTATTCGATGATATAGCCGACGCCCCAAACGTTTTTGATAAAGCGCGGCTTCTGAGCGTCGTCACCGATCTTTTCGCGCAGGTGACGAATGTGCACCATCACCGTATTGTTGGAGCCGGGCATAAAGTCCTCGTTCCACACCGCGCGGAACAGGTCCTCCACGGGCACTACGCTGCCGCGTTGCTCGGCCAGATACAGCAAGATGGAATACTCGATGGGCGTGAGGCGCACCGGCTCACCGTCCACCGTCACGGAGCGAGCGTCACGGTTGATCTCGAGGCCGTCGAGCTGGAGGGTCGGCGACTCGGTCGCCTGCGCGCGGCTACCGTAGCTGGTGTAGCGGCGCAACTGAGCATGAACGCGCGCGATGAGCTCCAGCGGGCGGAACGGCTTGACCACGTAATCGTCCGCGCCAAGCGAAAGGCCTTCGATCTTATCCTGCTGGGCATCGCGTGCCGTCAACATAATTACGGGATAGGTATGGCTGGCACGGATGGTACGCAGCAGCTCAAAGCCGTCGATATCGGGCAGCATGACATCGAGCAGTGCCAGGTCAAACTCTTGCTCCAGGATTGCCTTGGCCGCATCGGCCCCGCTGTAGGCGATCTGGACGTCAAAGCCCTCCTTTGTAAGGTAGATACCAACCAGGTCGGCGATGGCCTTCTCGTCATCAACTACCAGTATGCGCTCGTTCATGCGTGCTCCTCTCGCGCTCCATTATGCCCGAGGCGGCGCCCGCCACACACAACAAGCGCGGGCGATTAAGTCGACCTTAAGCACCCTTGCGCCCGTTCGAGCACGAATGCGGGCCATGCGCGCGGCGAAACTCAACCTGAGTGAATGCATCAAGTTGATTTTGATATTTAATTACCGCTTTTCTTTTCGAATCCCTTGAGACCCGCCATATCCATCTCTGATTGCAGGCGCTCAGACAAGGCTAGAGCGGAGATACCCAATGCACGCGCATAATCAAATTGTTCGTATAGCTTAAGAGACCGTTCTCCTGTTTCGACCTTCGACACAAACGATTGCGGCACGCAAAGGGCGCGCGCAATATCGACCTGGGTCAAACCAGATTCTTTTCTCATGCGAGCGAGGCAACGACCGCACACCTTGTTAGCGTCAACGTTCATGCCGTCAAAGCTATATCCCGTATCTGGATATCCCAAATTAGGATATTCTTGGTTTATTAAACGGGGTTCTTGCCCATTCAGCTCCTACCGATTGGAATGCGATGGAAATACTCGACCAAATAAAATCCCTCAAAGAGCTGCAGGAAATGGGGGCAATTAGCCAAGAAGAGTTCGATGAACAGAAGCGTCGAATTCTCGACCATCACTTTGATGGAAGTAGATTAGAGACATCCAACACCCGTGGTGGGCAGGAACCCCGTGGCGAGCAGGGACTCTTTTATTCCAACACCGCAAACAACAATTCCCCAGCAAATTCAACGTCCCCAAAAAGTAAGATAGTCGCCGGATTGCTTGCAATATGCCTTGGCGCCCTTGGCATCCACAAGTTCTATCTCGGCTATAAAATCGAGGGTATAGCAATGCTGCTAGGGACGCTGCTCGGATCGCTTTTAATTATTGGGCCTTTAGTCATGAACCTGATTTCCTTCATCGAGGGAATCATCTACCTCACAAAAACTGATAGCGACTTTGAAGTCCAGTATGTCCTCGGCCATAAGGGGTGGTTTTAATAATGCTCACCAAGACGAAATGCCTGCTTAAGAATAATAAGTTCGCATTAGCAGCAGCAATCGCAACCGTCTGTTATCTATTCTTCTCCTTCTATTACATTTTCCTTTTTAGTGATGGATCATTTGAAAATGGGTTCATTGACGCCATCGATTTAAATAACCTCTTCTCCGGCATGAGTGACATCGAACATCTTTCTGAAGTTGTGCTCTTGCCAATAACAGCCCTATTGGTTTTCGTCAAAATTGCTTGGCGCTTTGCCATGACGGCACTACCCGTTTTTCTCATCGGAGTTTACCTATTCACGAAGCATATAGGAAAGCAATCTGTTTTATACGCAGCTCTTGTCTCCATGGCGCTATCAGACATCATTATCTTGTTGCAATCCTCCCCGTTTTATCTCCTGCCACTTGATCTTCTCACCATTGCCGTATATCTAATCGGCGTAAAATTCAGCGACAAAACCGAGCTAACCCCGGCTTTCTGTTTTAGCGCACTCGTTCTTATCGCCGGATTCTGCTGGGGACTCAAGCTGGCCCCTTTTGTCCAAGGAAATGCTGATCCAACATACAACGTAAGCGCGCTGCTCCAATACATTTCCCTTTGGACGTTGTTCTCCATGGCCCTCTTTATACAGAAGCCCATTAAATCTAAAAACGTCGTAAACGAGTCTGAGCAGGCAGAAATCACCGTTGCAGACGCCCCTCTGGCTTTAAATCATCCGCGCAACAGTCCTGCGCAAGTCCCCGTTGAGCAAACGATTGCCATGCTAAAAGAGCTCAAAACGCTTCTTGATGCAGGGGCAATCACTCCCGAGGAATATGAGAGCTACAAGCAACGCATTCTGAATCAATAGCATTATTTACAAGAAAGCCCACTGGAGGCTCGATTCGTAAGGAGCAGTCCCAATGCTCGATAAGTTTAAAAAGATGGATCTTCCGAAACAAGCTGCATGCGTAATGCTGTCCTCCGCCCTCTGCGCGTGCCTGATTGGTTATCTGGGCTCCGTTGGCTCAACTATTTCACCGTATGGCGCAAACCCCGATGTTCCGGAAGTATCGTCTGTAATCGACAGCGCAAACGGCTTTTCGGACAACGCCTATGACTATGGCGACTACGACAGCGATTACGATTGCTATGAAATTAGCGACGGATATGGCGACAATGTCGCATCTCTGTACTACGACGACGATGGTTGCGATATCAAGCTCTACGTAGACGCAGATGAATACAATTGCGACGAAACCCTCGAGGAGCTCTCTAGCGCAATCATTCTTGCTTGTGACCCCACGGTCGGCACCCATACGGCAGCAAAAAAGATATTTAATGATTCTTTTTATACTGGTTGTATCCACAATGGAGTCACCTATAGAGCCGACGATGACAGCAGCGTTAACTATATCTTCGAGCTTAAGCTTGAAGATGATTCGAATGATTAGCTGAATAGCATCTGGCGCGCATTTCGCGCCACAGACACCACCGTTTCGTAAAGGATTCACGGCCCGCTGTTTCGCAGGATATACTTGAACAAATATGCATCCATCGTCGAAAGCGAATAGCCGTGACTTCATATCCCTCCCGTATAACTGTCCGCCTTCATGCACTTGCCGCCGGCTTTGCCTGCGCCATCGCCCTTGTTGCCGGCGTGCCTGCTGTTGCCGGCGCCCAAGTGCTCACGACCGACGACGTCTGCGACAAGACCGCCGACGTCCGCGGCATCACGACAGAAAACCTGCCCGATATCGAGGCAACGAATGCCCTTGTTATGGGCAAGGACGGCACCGTCTACTATGGACGCGGCGCCGATGAACAGGTCAAGATTGCCTCGATCACCAAGGTCATGACCGCAATCCTGACCGTCGAAAACTGCAAGATGGACGAGAAGGTCACGGTGAGCAACGCTGCCGCCACCGTAGGCAACTCGACTGCCGGCCTGCTCGAAGGCGACGAGCTCACCGTGGAGCAGGCACTACGCGGCCTGATGATCCCCTCGGGCAACGACGCCGCCATCGTGCTTGCCGAGCACGTGGGCAAAAAGATCGACCCCAAGACCAAGGACGCCGTGGCCACCTTTGTAAAGGCCATGAACGAGCGCGCCAAAAAGCTCGGCTGCACCGGTACGGTCTTCGAGAATCCGCACGGCCTGGATTTTGACGAGTGGGCCGGCGACATGCACTCGACCGCACATGATGTGGCGCTGATGATGCGGGAGGCAATGAAGAACGACACGTTCCGCGAAGTCGTGGCGAGCGAGGACTCCTGGATCGAGGTCACAGGCGCCGATGGCTCAGACCATTCGCATTCCATGGACACGCACAACTTTTTGCTCGGTCAGGACGGAAACATTGGCGGCAAGACCGGCACCACCGACGACGCGGGCTATTGCTTTACGAGCGCCTACAACCGCGACGGCGACGAGGTCTACACCGTTATTTTGAACTCCACAACCAACGATCAGCGCTTTACCGATACGGCGACCCTTGCCAACTGGTACTACGGTCACAAGGTGACGGTCGCAATTGCCAATACACAGGAGAAGACCGCCAACGGCAACCCGCTTATGGCGCGCATTGGCCAAACCGACTGGACGGATAAGACGATCGATGCCACGCTCGCCGACCCCGCCGCACAGGCAACAGTGTTCTCACTCGCCGGCGAAGTGACCGAAAAGGTTAGCTACGATGACCTTTCGGGCACGGTGCATGTTGGCGATAAGGTGGGCAGCGTTACGCTTAAGCAGGACGGCACCAAGATTGCCGTCATGGACCTGGTTGCCGACGAGGAAGGAACGGGGCCCAATCCCATCGAGTGGCTGCTCGTGAAGCTCGACCGCCTGGGCCGCCGCATCGACAACCGCCCGCTCACAGCCGAGAGCGAGACCGTAGCCAAAGCTCCTGAGGTGTAGGACCAAAGCGATATCACATCGAACCAAATGAGGCGTCCAACGGGGCGCCTCATTTTTTGAGGGTTCGAATCCCCAGCTGCCTTTCTTGATAATAAAAAAGGGCCCCGAATGGGACCCTTCTTTAAAGTTAAACTGGCGGAGAGCTGGGGATTCGAACCCCAGATGCCCTTTTGGGGCATACTCGCTTAGCAGGCGAGCACCTTCGGCCTCTCGGTCAGCTCTCCGTAACAGCCGTTCTATAGTAACCAAACAGTCGAGGATGGGCAAGAGGGAATTTGGAGCGATTCCATTTTTACCTTTCCCGTACCGCCTCCAACAAATAGTCGCGCATGTACGGAATTGCAAACGAAACACAGCCGTAGCCAGCAGGCTCAATCAGTCCCGTATCGATCAGACGTTTGCGATACGACCCGACTTTATTCGCCGGCAATCCCATCTTTTTGGCAATATCACCGTTCGTAATCTCGCCGCCTTCGCATTGCGCCATCGCCGCGAGATATTGAAACTGCCGCTCCGATACCCTGCGCAGCGCGGGGGCAATCACCATGGCATTGAAACTATCAAGAGCTGCCTGGACACCCTTGCGAGCTGCCTCTTCACTCACGCTCTCCGACCCGCTGCGCGCAGCAACCTGCCAAGCGTAATATCCGACCAACTGGACCATAAAGGGATAGCCTGCCGAAGCCTTTGTTAAAAGCTCAGCAACGCCTTCGTCGAGTTCCTTGCCCGCACGCCTCATCGTATCCTCAAACGATCCGCCGACTTCAAAATCTGAAAGCCGCGTGAGTTCGATATGCTTCGCCCTCTGAAGGAACGTCAACGTATCATCCACCACCACGCCATCCACCGAGGTTGGCAAACCAGCGAATGCAAAGGCGACATTCGCCCCTTGGCGAATCAAGAGCTGCATTTCATTACCCAGCTCGCGCATTTCCTCAGTTGAGGCGTCCTGAATCTCATCGAGTGTGATGAGCAAACCATCTCGCTTCGCGGCACCGTACATCGCCTCGCCCAGATGAGAGGCTGACTTCGACAGCTCCACGGAGCCAAGGCTGACTCCTAAAATTGATGGGGAAATCGACATTGATGCAAGACGAACATTTCGCTGCAGAGCCTCGAGAATTCTGTCGCAAAAACCGGCATTTGAGGCGACGTCGACAACCTCGAATCCTTTTTTGCGCGCAAGATCGCCCAATGCGTTGAGGAGCACCGTTTTACCCGTGCCTCGGACACCCGAGATGCGCATGAGTCGATCGGGGGCACCAGGGCCATTCTCAAGAGCCTCGGCAAAGTCATCCAAAACAGCGTCGCGTCCGATAAGCTCAGGTGGATTCATGCCCGCTGTTGGCTTAAAGGGATTAATAGCTTTTGACATTCGACCTCCTCTGCCAGTTTTAACAACTTTAACAAAGTTTAGCAACTTTAGCAGAGTTTAACAGTTTTAGCAGGCTCGGCGGCTTTATGCCTTACCGATTCTGTCGGGTCCTCCCGCCCGCGCCGATACAAATAGCGCGGTGCGGCCCCTCTATACCGCCCCTACCCCAGCGAGCGGTTGAGGGAGCCGAGCTCATCGTTGCCCATGGTGCGCCACATTTGATAGATGCAGCCGCGCGCCAAGAAAAAGAAACCGTTATCGACGAGTTGCACGGCGGCATCCGCGAGCTGATTGGTCACGGCGGGCACCGGCGGCAGCTCAAGACCTGCCTTGCGGATAGTCTCGACAGCCTCCTCGAACGTGGGCGGTTTGATGACGCCCATCTCGTTCATAAGGCCCTGCATTTCCTCCTGCGCACTGCCACCCGACTCCTCGCCGCGCGGCACCAGGCGGTAGCACGCCAGCGCCAGCTCGAGCTGGTCGCAGTTCCAGTAGGCGAATGCCAGGCGATAGAACAGGTAACCGATCGAAGTTCGGTCGCTGGCGATGCGCAGGCCGTGGCGCGCCACCTCGATAATCTCGTCATAGCGCTCCAGACGTGCCAGCACGTTGATCAGGGCAAAGTGAGACTGCATAGACGAGCGTGCCAAATCGTAGAGACGACGCACCTCGGGCAGCGCACGCTCAAAGTCCTCTTGTTCGGCGTAAAAGCTGCAGATCTCATGCTGGGCAAAATACAGCGCATCGGGAGCGCGAAGGATACGCACGGAACGGTCCTCCTCCATCACCGGCAGCACCATGCGCACCAGCTGGTTGTCGCAGAACTGGGTCTGCACCGGGCCCGTCGCCAAAAGCTCAGCAACAGTACACTTGGCTTCCAGCTCCTCGACAAGGCGAGAAAAGCCCTCGAAAGCGCCGGCTCGGTCAACTTTGGATTGCTCACGCAGCTCGACGACGCGGGCGATATACGGATCGTTGTCCTCCTCCATGACCTCAAGCTCGTCAGCCGTATCAGCGAGCAGTAAATCGCGAAGCGCAGGCGGCAATGGACGATGGTCATCGCGTGGCCGAGCGTGAACCTCTGCAGGCTCAATCATGTCCGGAGCATCTGCCTCATATGCCTCGAGCAAATGCTTGCAGGGCATGTCGTCCATATCCATGCTCTCAAGATCCTTGGCGACAGAAACGCAATCGGCCAGATAGGCCGCACGGCCAAAGGAATACGTTTCAACGACGCGCTCGCCCTGCTCACCGTCGGGAGCCGCAATCTGCACGTAGCAGCGCATGATGCGAGCGCCCGAAGCAAAGCAAGCCGCCGCGAGTGTAAGCGCAATGCGTGCATCGTGCTCAGTGGCCCATGCCGCGCGCTTAGGCTCATCCACCTCGCGCCAGGCGTCATCTTGAGCATCGTATTCGCGCTGCGGCATAGCATCGACAACCGTGCGGCCAAATCGCACCAGCATGATGCCTTCGGCGACGTTCGCTCGATAGGTGTAGTCGAGACGCGTGACCACGTTGAGCGCTTCTACGATACGTGCAAAGCGGGTGCGAACGTCCCACTCGCCACCCGGCTGGCACGCAACCGTCCCCGGCTTGGCCCACGGGTTGTCATTCGACAGCGTTTCGAGCAAGCGAGGAACGTCGTTTGTCGTCTTGCTGATATGCCATAGGTCAAAGAGCGAGCAGCCCTCAAAGCTTGGCGACGAGGCAACGGGGCCCAACCCTGCCCCAATACGCTCAAGGATGCCCGATAGGCGGTTCAGGCGGCACTCGACGGCAAGCAGGGCATCAATCTCGTCCTGGTCCAGCAGGCTACGGTCAAAATTGAGATAAAAGAGCCTCGAGCGATCGATGCGCGCCAGGCTCATTTCGGTTTTGGCCGCGATGGTGCGCAGGCGAGACAGATTAACTTCGCCCATCAACGCGGCGGCATAGCGCTCAATGCCACTTGGATTATCTGTATGGTCAATGCGGTAGAGCAACGTTTCGATTGCATCGGGCAGCGGCGTGGAATCAAAACCCAGCAGTACCTCAACCGGCTCGGGGAGTTTTACAAGTTTGATCTTGTCGACGGCATTTTTCATGCCTTCATCGAGTCCGTCACCTTCTGCCGTGCTTGAGACGGAGTTTTCAGAATCGGCGAATATCACGTAACGCAAGAACATCGAGGCCATGAACTCGCCGTAGCGAAGGCTGCGCGTCGAATTCCACGTCTCGCGATCGGATTGTTCGCGCATGGTGCCTTCGGGAGAGCCGATGACTCGCGCCCGGGAGCGCATCGTCTCATCGGTACCCCTGACCGCAATCTCACCGATGTTGGAATCGGACTCGTCGAGAATCAGTTGCATGTCGGGATCGTCGGGCAGCGATACCTCGTTAACGGGACGGTCCACCTTATAGACCTCACCCGAAACGCTCACGTAGCCCAAAAGCGACACATGGCTTTTGCCGACGAATTCGACGACATAGCATGATTCATGCGGGTCCTCGCCAAAGAGCTTCCAAACCACGCCATACGAGCGTCCCGCAGGCTGCTCGGACATGGCCGGAAAGCGCTTTTTGGGATCGAGAAACCTGAGCTTGTATGTCGGACGCTCTGCCACGAAATATCACCCTGATCGGTCGTCTAAAGAAAGAGCGCGCCACGGACTCACCGAGGCGCATACTCGAAATCTTACACGAGTCGATGAGAAATAGTCCCCTTTGACCGAGGTTCGAATCCATGCGGTGTTTACGTAAAAGAAAAGCCCCCGTCGCCGGAGGCTTTCAATTTCAATTGGTGCGGCGTATAGGATTCCGCGCATCCGCTGCGCGGATCCGCACCGGCTTCGCCCGCCTGCCGGCGTGCTCGCCCGCGGGCTAAAAACACTCCGCGTTTTCTTTACGCCCGCGCCTCGACCGAGGTTCGAATCCATGCGGTGTTTACGTAAAAGAAAAGCCCCCGTTGCCGGGAGCTTTAATCTCAAATGGTGCGGCGTATAGGATTCGAACCTATGACGTTCTGATTCGTAGTCAGACCCTC
>CATWXC010000002.1:0-223366 GCA_958365315.1 uncultured Collinsella sp. | reverse complement strand
CCTCAAGAAGACTAAGCGCGGCTACTATTCGACCAACTCCAAGGTGTTGAGCGACCTTGCCCGCGACCACGAGATCCTGCGCCTGATTTTAGACTGGCGCGAGAAGTCCAAGATTAAGTCGACCTATCTGGACACGCTAGGTCCGCTGCGCCGTGGTGACGGTCGTGTGCACACCACGTACAACCAGACCATCACCGCGACGGGGCGTCTGTCTTCGAGCGACCCGAATCTGCAGAACATCCCGACGCGCTCGGAGCTGGGTCGTACCGTCAAGACGGCGTTTTCGGCAGGCGAGGGAAGCGTCTTTTTGGCGGTGGACTACTCGCAGATCGAGCTGCGCCTGCTCGCGCATCTTTCGGGTGATGAACATCTGGTGCGCGCCTTTAACGAGGGTGAGGACTTCCATGCCGAGACGGCCGCGCGCGTATTTGGCGTGCCGGTGTCCGAGGTAACGCCCGACCTGCGCAGTCGCGCCAAGGCCGTGAACTTTGGCATCGTGTACGGCCAGCAGGCCTATGGTCTGTCGCAGTCGCTGCATATCTCGATGGCCGAGGCGCGCGACATGATCGACCGCTACTACGAGGCCTATCCGGGCGTGCGCACGTTCCTCGACAATGTGGTGGCGCGCGCCAAGCAAACGGGTTACGCCGAGACCATGTACGGCCGCCGTCGCCATATTCCCGAGCTCAAGGCCAAAAACCCACAGCTCCGCGGCTTTGGTGAGCGTACGGCCATGAACCATCCTATGCAGGGCACCGCGGCCGACATCATCAAGATCGCCATGGCCCGCGTAAGCCGCCGCCTGGAAGAAGAGGGCTTTGCCGCCCACATGATTCTGCAGGTACACGACGAACTAGACTTTGAGTGCCCCGTCGACGAAGCCGAGCGCCTCACCGCCATGGTCCGCGACGTCATGGAGCACGTAGTAGACCTCCGCGTCCCCTTAATCGCCGAAGCCAGCACCGGCATAACCTGGGCAGGCGCGAAATAGGAAAGCAACCACAGTTCCAAAGTAACAAAAAACAGAAGGACGCCCCTCATCAACAAGGAGCGTCCTTCGTTCAATTAAATTCAGCCAAAGTATCTAGACGCCAAAACGCCATCTAGGCGGCAAGCAAGTCACCGCAGGACCTGACCGAGCGAAAAGTTAACCCATGCCACCCGGCCAGGTCCGACGAGCAACGTTAACGAGCCGCCAAGATGGCGTCGATGAGCGTCAGTACGCCCCCGTCGTTGTTACTCGGAATGCGCCACTTAGCATGCGCGTTCATATGCTCCTCGGCATTGTCCACGATAAAGCTGTGACCGACGCGCTCGAGCATGGGGATGTCGTTGTAGGTGTCGCCCACGGCGGCGGCATCGGCGATATCAATGCCGAGCTGCTCGCACAGGTGCGCGACGCCGGCGCCCTTGTCGACACCCAGGTTCATAAAGTCGATCCACTCGCGCCCGGCGTTGGTGACGTAGAGCTTGTCCGAGAACTCGGGGCTATAGGTCTCACGGAAAGCGGGCTCGGCGTCGTAGCCGGGGAAGAAGACCGAAATCTTGTTGGACTCGAAATCAATGCCCTCAAAGGTGTCGACGTAGTTGATCGTGTTGTAGTACACGCTGATCTCGTCGTGGTACTGATGGTCGCGGGCAAGCACGTAGAACTCGTCGTAGCAGCACAGGACGGGAACGGCGCGCGGGTCCTCCGAGGCACGAGCGAGCACCTGCTGATACAGCGCCACATCGATGTTGCTCTTATAGATATAGTTGCCGCGATAGATCACGCACGCTCCGTTGTCGGGACAAAAGGCGAGGCGGTTCTTGATGCTCTCGAACATCTCCTCGAGCTTGGGGGCTGGACGTCCGCTAGCGGGGCAGAATACGATGCCGGCGTCGGCGAGCTTGTCCAAGCGCTCATCAAGACCCTGCGGCAACACGCGCTCGTCGGTCAGCAGCGTTTTGTCCATGTCGACGGCGATGAGCTTAATGTTTCCGATATTGGCGTCCGATTCGTAAGTTTGCATAAAAGCGAGCCTTTCGTTTCGAAATTGTTTCAGATGTTATAACCATCAACTCGTAGTCAGGCGTATTTTCGCAGGAACGGAGCGTATTTGCACCACGCTTCACAAAGTAATGAAAAAACTTTTCAGAAATTTGAATTTGTCGCTTGTGCTGCGGGCACTTTAGCGTAATATAGCGACCATCGAAAACGGAGACGGCAAAAGAGCCGCTTACCGAGAAAAAGGTACCGTTTACGATATTTGAATTGCGCCCGGCGATAGGTGAAAGGAGAGGCAGATGCAGTTCGTAAAGATCATCACTACTGCAGACAATGCCATCCGACGCCAGCGCGCAATTTCCCGACGACGATAACAATCGTCTCTGTCCGCATGGGGCGAATTGCCTCAACAGAGTCATTTTGAGGTCGTTGGGTTTTAGCACGACATTGCTGCATGTTTCTAGGGCATGTATGTGCTGATTTTTGCTATTTAACCTGATATTGCACGGTATTTGACCTCAGAGTGACTTGCAACTGACCGATGTTCTAACTAGCTACCAAGGGCGAAAGGAAACAGCCATGAGCAAGGAAAAAGTCGTTCTCGCATATTCCGGTGGTCTTGATACATCCGTATGTGTCAAGTGGCTCCAGGACGAGAAGAATCTCGATGTCGTTTGCGTTTGCGGCAACGTGGGCCAGGAGGAGACCGGCCTGGACGCCAAGAAGCAGAAGGCCCTCGACCTGGGCGTTCTCGATTGCCAGGTGCTCGACCTGCGCGACGAGTTCTCCGATGAGTTCCTGACCAAGGCCATCGCCGCAAACTCCATGTACGAGAACAAGTACCCGCTGCTCTCCGCCCTGTCTCGCCCGCTGCTCGCCAAGAAGCTCGTCGAGGTCGCCCACGAGTTTGGCGCGACCTACGTCGCCCACGGCTGCACCGGCAAGGGTAACGACCAGGTCCGTTTTGAGGTCGCCGTCAAGGCCCTCGACCCCGAGCTCAAGGTTATCGCCCCGGTTCGCGAGTGGGACCTGAAGTGCCGTCCCGACGAGGTCGCCTATGCCCACGCCCACAACGTGCCGGTTCCCGAGGGTGCCAACGACAACCCCTACTCCATCGACGACAACCTGTGGGGTCGTGCCATTGAGTGCGGCCACCTGGAGGATCCCTGGAACGAGCCGCTCGACGACGCCTGGGTTATGACCAAGAATCCCGAGGACACGCCCGACACCCCGACGTATACCGAGATTGAGTTTGAGGCCGGCAAGCCCGTCGCCGTCGACGGCAAGAAGATGAAGCTCTCCGAGATCGTCATCGCCCTCAACAAGATCTCCGGCGACAACGGCTTTGGCCGTCTCGACCTGGTCGAGGATCGTCTGGTGGGCCTCAAGAGCCGCGAATGCTATGAGGTTCCCGGCGCCCTGACGCTCATCACCGCCCACAAGGCACTCGAGGATATCTGCGTCGAGGGCGACCTGCTCAAGACCAAGATCAAGCTCGAGCAGGATTGGGCCACCGCCGTGTACAACGGCCAGTGGTATAGCCCGCTCAAAAACGCGCTCGATGCCTTTATGGCCGATACCCAGAAGTTCGTGACCGGCACTGTCCGTCTGAAGTTCTTTAAGGGCAACTGCCATGTCGTCGGCCGCAAGAGCCCGTTTAGCCTGTATGACTACGGTCTGGCTACCTACGACCGCGACACCACGTTTGACGAGAAGGCCAGCGCCGGCTTTATCGAGATCGATACGCTGTCGCTCAAGACGTGGGCAAAGGTCCAGGGCCCCAGCTCTGCTGCCGCCCAGGCCTAGCGCCTCCTTCCCTTGGTATCCGCGCGGCCCATCCGCGTGATACATAACGGGCGCACGGGGTCCCTACCTTTCGTTATGCTTGCTGACACTTCTTAACATCGGTGGCCCCTACGTTCCGCCCGCATATATGATGCCGCGTCTGCGGCTGAGTCCGAGCCCCGCCGGGGTTGTCCGGCGGGGCTCCTTCTATCAATTTGGCGGCTCTGCGCCTATATATATGAGGAGTATCCATTATGTTCAATGCTATCGCGCATGCTTTACTTGCCCTCGCGCCCGAGTTCGATGCTGCAAGGGTCGAGGACGTCCCTATGAGCCTGAAGGCCTGGATCGATGGTTCGCAGGGCAACATCCGGAGGGAGACGTTGGGCGCCAAGTGCATGGCGCGTCACTTCTTTGCAAATTAGCTACATGGCTCCGCACACGGTGGGGAATGTGTAAAACTAGCGGTTGAAAAATCGCTTTAGCGATATGGCGCATTGCTTTGGGCGCTTTTTGGTATTTGGAGAAAGGGGACGGTTCCATGGCTCTTTGGGGCGGTCGTTTTGAGGCGGGCGTGGCCGAGGTCACGCAGGAGTTTGGCGCGTCGCTGCCGGTCGACAAACATCTCTATAAGCAGGACATCGCCGGATCTAAGGCACATGCCAAGATGCTGGCGGCCCAGGGCATTATCAGCGCCGAGGACGAGCAAGCGATTGCCGAGGGTCTGACCGGAATCGAACAGGATATCGATGCCGGCAACTTCACCTTCGATATCAACGATGAGGACATTCATATGTCCATCGAGAGCGAGCTGACGCGCCGTATCGGCGAGGCTGGCAAGCGCTTGCATACCGGACGTTCGCGCAACGACCAGGTGGCGACCGACACACGTCTGGGCGTCAAGGCGCTGGCCAAGGAGCTCATGGGGGCCAATCTTGAGCTGCGCCATGTGCTGGTGGATGCGGCCAAGAAGTACGACAAGGTGATTCTGCCGGGCTACACGCACATGCAGCATGCTCAGCCCGTGCTGCTGTCACATCATCTGCTGGCGTATTCCTGGATGTTCGCGCGCGACTTTACACGCCTGAAGGCCGCCTTTGATGCCGCCGACAACTGCCCGCTGGGTGCTGCCGCGCTTGCCGGTACGAGCTATCCACTCGATCGTCAGATGACGGCTGCCGAGCTTGGCTTTGCGGGTGTGATTCCCAACTCGCTCGATGCTGTTTCGGACCGTGACTTCCTGCTCGACCTGCATTACGCCGGCTCCGTCATGGCCATGCACCTGTCGCGTCTTTCCGAGGAGATCGTGCTGTGGTCGAGCTCCGAATTTGGCTTCATCACGCTTTCCGACTCGTACTCCACCGGCTCGTCCATCATGCCGCAGAAGAAGAATCCCGACTTTGCCGAGCTTATCCGCGGCAAGAGCGGCCGAGTCTATGGCAACCTGGTGCAGCTGCTTGTGACCATGAAGGGCCTGCCGCTGGCCTATAACAAGGACTTGCAGGAGGACAAGGAGGGCGCGCTCGATACCGCCCACACGCTCATGCAGTGTCTGTCGGTTATGGCCGGTATGATTTCGACTTGGACCGTCAACGAGGATGCCATGGCGCGCGAGTGCGGCGTGGGGCACCTTGCCGCTACCGATGTTGCCGATTACCTGGCCAAGCGCGGCCTGCCGTTCCGTGAGGCGCATGCCGTGGTGGGCCATCTGGTCCTGATGTGTGAGAAGCGCGGCTGCAATCTTGAGGACCTGCCGTTTGAGGTGTTCCAGGAGGCAAGCCCGCTCTTTGAGCGCGATATTACCGAGGCGCTCGACATCCCGTCGATTGTCGCCGCGCGCACGACCGAGGGCGGTACCGCCCCTGCCGCTGTTGCCGTGCAGCTGCAGCGTGCCGAGGCACAGCTCGTGGCCGACGAGGGTGTGTTTGGGTCACTGACTAAGGTCGTCGAGATGGGCCACGGGGTAAAGTAGGGCTTTGGCTGAAGCTGTTTTTGCCATGTATTGATAAATCATTTTTTGCTTAACGGGCGCCTGCTGATGTGGGCGTCCGTATTTTGTTGCTATGGGGGAGGGGCCTGTCGAGAAGTTCTGTAGGACCTTTGGGCAGGTTGTGAAGGGGGTGCGTTCACGGGCAGCAACCGACCGTCCGCTCGGTTCGATGCGGTTGATGGGCGGTCGGATGGTACTCTAGTCGGGCTTCGAAACAGAAGTGACACATATGGAACGTTTCAATAAATTGCAACGTTCCAAATGGCAGCTTTTTGTTTAACTGCAGCTAAAACTCTGTTACGATGCAGTCCAGGCGGGTGCCGGAATGGGACTTGGGCACGCGCGAACCTACTTGAAAGGCTACCTTATGGCTATCGAGAAGACCTTCATCATGATTAAGCCCGACGCCGTGCGTGACCGCAAGATCGGCGAGATTGTTGCTCGCATTGAGCGCAGCGGCCTTGTCATCGAGCGCATGGAGATGACCACGCTCGAGCGCGCTACCGTCGAGGAGCATTACGCCCACTTGGCAGACAAGCCCTTCTTTGGCGGTCTCTGTGACTTTATGACGAGCGGTCCGGTCGTCAAGATGGTCGTTTCCGGTCTCTCCGCTGTCTCCAAGATGCGCACTCTCATGGGCGCTACCAACCCGCTTGACGCTGCTCCCGGCACCATTCGCGGCGATTTCGCTGTCGATGTCAACGCCAACGTGATTCACGGCTCCGACTGCCTGGAGAACGCCGAGATCGAGATCAAGCGCTTCTTTGGCTAAACCAGCTTTGACTCCTTAAAGCTGTTAGCGTGTGGCTTGGGCGCCGCGGAACTCCATCCGCGGCGCCCTTTTATTCCAGAATCTATGAAGGGGCCCGCTCGGACATGTGTTCCGAGCGGGCCCCTGCTGTTAGCTTGTGGCACTGAGTAGTTTAGGCCTCGTCGACGACCTTGAGGCCGCGCGTGTGGTCGATCTCGTTGAGGAGGTTAACGCGACGCTCGTGACGACCGCCCTCAAACTCGGCGTCGAGCCACTCGTCGACAATCATCTTGGCGAGCTCGGAGCCCACGACGCGGGCGCCAAAGGCGAGCACGTTGGTGTTGTTGTGCATGCGGGAGAGCTTGGCACTGAAGGGCTCGGAGCACACGACGGCGCGTACGCCCTCTACCTTGTTGGCAGCCAGGCTGATACCGACGCCGGTGCCGCAGATCAGGATGCCCAGGTCGACGTCGCCGTTGGCAACGGCCTTACCCACCTTGTAGCCGGCGATGGGGTAGTCAAAGCTCTCGGAGGTGTCGGTGCCAAAGTTCACGACCTCGCAGCCGCGCTCCTTCAGGTGCTCGGAGATGATGTTCTTGAGCTCGACGGCGGCGTGGTCGTTACCGATACCGATCTTCATGGATGGTTCCTCTCTGGTCTGTGCGGCGCAAATGCTAAAGGTGTTTACCGCGTTCGACTGCATGATAGCGCGACTTTTGCGTAAACACTCGGGCGTTTTTTGGTCAAACGCTTTAGCATGCAACAAGACTGGCTTCTCATGAATGAATGCCGCCAGATTGCGCTTGAACGCCGTCCGTCGGAACTATGGTTGCGGTTTTTGATGCATTGTTATCAAATAAAAGAGTTAACTATTATCGAGAGCCCAGTTCGTTATGTAAGCAGGAGATACCTATGCCTACCGATTCCATCCGCGATGCCGCGTTTTGCGATGTCTTGAACCGCGAGCTTGTCTGTGCGCTCGGCTGCACCGAGCCTATTGCCGTTGCCTATGCGGCGGCGCTGGCGAGCCAGACGCTCGGTTGCGAACCCGATCATATGGACGTTGCCTGCTCGGGCAACATCATCAAGAACGTTAAGAGCGTGACCGTGCCCAATTCGGGCGGAATGCACGGTATTGAAGCCGCGGCCGTGCTGGGTGCCGTGGGCGGCGACGCCAAGAGCGCGCTCGAGGTGCTCGAGAGCGTTAACGACAAAGATCGTGCTCGCGTGGCCGAGCTCCTTGCCGATGCCGGTTACTGCGATGTATCGCTTGTCGAGGGTGTGCCCAACCTCTACATCAAGGTGACTGCCACGGCCGGGGGCCATACCGCGGTCGTCGAGATTACCGACCACCACACCAATGTCACGTGCCATACGCTCGACGGCATTCCGGTATGCGGTAAGTCGGCGGGGGAGTGTGCCGCCTGCGCCGAGCGCGTGGTGGCCGAGCGTGCGGCAGATAACGCCGACACGCCCATGTCGATCGAGACCATCATCGACTTTATCGAGGACGGTGACATTGAGGGTGCCCGCGCTGCCGTTGAGCGTCAGATCGAGCTGAACGGTGCCATTAGCGCCGAGGGCCTCGCGCACGCTTGGGGCGCCGAGGTGGGCCGTACGCTGCTGGGCGCTCGTGCCGATGACGTCGCCTGCCGTGCCCGTGCCCGTGCGGCCGCCGGGTCCGACGCCCGCATGAACGGCTGCGCGCTGCCAGTCGCCATTGTGTGCGGCTCGGGCAATCAGGGCATTACCTGCGCATTGCCCGTCATGGAGTATGCCGAGTACCTGCGCTGCGACCACGAGCGCCTGGTGCGCGCCGTGATGCTGTCCGATCTTATCGCCGTGCATATCAAGAGCTATATTGGTGCGCTCTCGGCGTTTTGCGGTGCTATTTGCGCCGCGTGCGGTGCCGGCGCAGCCATTACCTGGCTGTGCGGTGGCACGCGCGAGCAGATTGGCGCGACGGTCTCGAATACGCTTGGCAACGTGGGCGGCATCGTGTGCGACGGCGCCAAGGCGAGCTGTGCCGCCAAGATTTCCGCAGCCGTTGATGCGGCGATTCTGGGCCATGATATGGCCATGCAGGGCCGCGGCTTCCGTGCCGGCGAGGGCCTCATTCAGGATACCGTCGAGCAGACGATCGCCAGCATGGGCTACGTGGGCCGTGTGGGCATGAAGGACACCGACATCGAGATCCTAAACATCATGATCGGCAAAACCCAGGTTTGTTAGGACAGTTCGTTGGCTATTTGGTGTTCGTAGAAGGCTTCTACTACGGCGTTAAAGTCGCGGGCGAAGTCTTCCATGGTTCCGCGCCAGGTGGCTCGGCTGGGCTTGCCTTGGCCCACATAGGCAGTCTGAATGCCGCAGGCGGGGCTGGGGAAGTCGCGTTTGGGATCGTTGCCCACCATAAGGACCTCGTGCGGCTCGAGTCCCATCACCTGCAGCTGCTCTAGATAGTAGGTGGCATCGGGCTTGCAGCGGGTGGTGTTTCCCATGTGCGTGACGAGCTCAAAGGGGGCGTCGGCCAGGTCGCCCCAACCCATGCGGCACTCGATGGCCCCCTGCGGAAAGCTGGGGTTGGTAAAGAGCGCGCAACGCAGTCCTGCATCCTGTACGGCCTGAAGCGCGGCGTGTGCGCCGGGCATGGCGTGGGCGTTGATGACATCGTCGTTCTTGTACGGCAGGACTTCACGATCGTAGTAGGTAAACGCCTCGTAGATGAGTGGGTCCGAGAGGCAGATGCCGCACCGGCGCTCAACCTCTTCTTGGTAAAACTCAAGATTGGTGCGATTATCCGTGCCGCTGCGGCGGTTGGCGTTGAGGTCGACCAAGATGGTGCCGAGGCGCGCCATCGTGCCACCGCGGCTGCGTCGCCCGATGTCCGCGAGCATCGACGAGACATCCTTAAAATAGCGAAGGATGAATGCATTGAGGTTGATGCTAAGAAGCGTCTCGTCCATATCGAAAACGACTGCTTTGAGCACGCGGGCACCTTTCTCGATAAATCGTTCTAGAATCATTGGCTCCGGATACTTTACCTCAAAGGCGTATGGGCAAACTGCTTATCGTCAAGTTGTGGAGACAGCTGTCCATAAGATTACGAAAAAGTCTTCACACGAGTAAAAAAACGCAGTTCACGCTTGAAATCGAACCCATTTCCCCGTAACCTATACGAACGTGATTGCATAAGCGTCACATTAGTATCTGTCGGCTCCCGAGTGTTCCTAAACGTTGTGTGCTTGTCGCACCCTTCTGTAGGTCCTAGCAATCGGGGCCCCGTAGTTCGAAAGGGGTCCACCTTTGAGTGAGATTCAGAACTCGTCCATTTTCTCTCTTGACGATGTCAACGAGGAGGAGATGAACAACCTCATCGACGGTACGATTACCGACTTTGATGAGGGCGATCTCGTTAACGGCACTGTCGTTAAGATCGAGCATGACGAGGTGCTCGTTGACATCGGATTCAAGTCCGAGGGCGTTATCCCGGTCCGCGAGCTGTCCATCCGTAAGGACGCTAACCCTGCAGACATCGTTGCACTTGGTGATCCCATCGAGGCCCTGGTTCTCCAGAAGGAGGACAAGGACGGTCGTCTGGTCCTGTCCAAGAAGCGTGCCGAGTACGAGCGTGCTTGGAACCGCATCGAGGAGAAGTTCAACTCCGGCGAGAACGTCGAGGGCGAGGTTATCGAGGTTGTCAAGGGCGGCCTGATCCTCGACATCGGCCTGCGTGGCTTCCTGCCCGCTTCCCTCGTCGACCTCCGTCGTGTCAAGGACCTCACCTCCTACATGGGCACCCGCATCGAGGCCCGCGTCATCGAGATGGACCGCAACCGCAACAACGTCGTCCTCTCCCGTCGCGTCGTGCTCGAGGAGTCCCGTAAGGCCGAGCGCTCCGAGATTCTGTCCAAGCTCAAGTCTGGCATGCGTCTCCAGGGCACCGTTTCCTCCATCGTCGACTTCGGCGCCTTCGTCGACCTCGGCGGTATCGACGGCCTCATCCACATTTCCGAGCTCTCCTGGAACCACGTCAACCATCCTTCCGAGGTTGTCAAGGTCGGCCAGGAGGTCGAGGTCGAGGTTCTCGACGTCGACCTCAACCGCGAGCGCATCTCCCTGGGTCTCAAGCAGACCACCGAGGATCCGTGGCGCGCACTGGTCAAGAAGTACCCCGTCGGCGCTATCGTCGAGGGCACTGTGACCAAGCTTGTCCCGTTCGGCGCTTTCGTCGACCTGGGCGAGGGCATCGAGGGCCTGGTGCACATCTCCGAGATGGCCAACAAGCACGTCGATCAGCCTTCTCAGGTCACCCACGTGGGCGACAAGGTTCAGGTCAAGGTCATGGAGATCGACCTCGACCGTCGTCGTATCTCCCTGTCCATGAAGTCTGCTGCTGAGACTCTGGGCGTCGAGATCGAGGTTACCCCGCTGCCTTCCGAGAAGAAGGACGAGGAGACCGACGCCGAGTAAATCGGTTTGACGATCACTTGTTTTAAGGGATCCGTCCGTAATGGACGGGTCCCTTTTTGTTTAGCGAGCGAGATGACAGATTGCCGCCTAAGTCGTCCGTTTGCTATTGCGTTGTCGCGATATGAAAAAAGCCGACATCCCGCCTCGGGGAGGAGGCGGGAACGCACCGAGTAGACGGAGGGGTGCGGAGCGCGGTCGCGTCTCGACTGACGACGTTGCCCATCGACGCGACTATTGTACTTCATGACGAGGTTCTCGGTTTCTCGGTTTATCGTGTCGAACGCCTTCGTTGTGTCGCCGCACGCGGTGGCGGTGTGCTACACTCTTGCACTGCTGAGTGGGCCAGACGGTTGCGCGATGTGCTGCTTGCAGTGCGCGTGAGGAAAGTCCGGGCTCCAGAGGGCGGGATGCCGGCTAACGGCCGGGCGGAGTGATCCGACGGAAAGCGCCGCAGAAAAGAAGACTCCCACCTGCGCCGAAAGGCGTAAAGGGAAAAGCTGAAACGGTGGTGTAAGAGACCACCAGCGTCGTGGCAACACGGCGGCTTGGCAAGCCCCATCCGGAGCAAGCGCGAATAGGAACGCTATGGGCCGGCCCGGTCCGCGTTCGGGTAGCGTGCGTGGAGCTGCATGGTAACGTGCAGACAAGATAAATGACCGTTCACGACAGAACCCGGCTTATAGGCCCGCTCAGCACTTTGTTGACGCTGCGAACCCGTCAGCGCGGCAATCTGCCTTTCAAGCCTTCGGGCATGACCATAAGGTCAATGCCCTCGTCTTTCAAGGCACCTTGCTCGCGCTGACGGGTTCTCGCTGTTGGTGACGGCATCATTGGTGTTTCCGTTCTTGTTGGCGAGGGCAACGGTACGGCCTTTGCCGTATTATTGAGGCTGTTTGTTGCTTTGCTTGTTGTTGAGGGGCTTTGTTGGACAGCTATTTTACTCTGCAATCGAATATTGAGGCTTCGGGTGAGTTTGTGGACCGCAAGAGCCGGTTTATTGCCCAGCTTGTCCATATTGAGTCCGAGGATGAGGCGAATGCCTTTATCGAGACAGTTCGCAAGCGTCATTACGACGCTCGACACAATGTTCCCGCGTGGATTTTGGTCGATGGACGCGAGCGCCAGAGCGATGATGGTGAGCCGAGCCACACGAGCGGTATGCCGACGCTCGAGGTGCTGCGCGGTGCGGGGCTCAAAAATGTTTGCTGCGTAGTGACGCGCTATTTTGGTGGCACGCTGTTGGGGCCTGGTGGTTTGGTGCGCGCCTATACCGCGGCGACGCAGGCGGCGGTGGCAGCTGCTCGGGAGGCCGGGCAGATCGTCGAGATGACGAGTGTCGTGCCGGTTGACGTGCATGTTGCCTATCCGCAGTATGAGCAGGTGCTTCGTTTGGCGCAGGATTCGGGTGCCAAGGTTTCGGATACCGATTACGCAGATACCGTGACGATTCACTTGGTGTTTAAAGCGGGGGAGCAGGAGCCGTTTTGCGCTAAGATGCGCGAGCTTATGGCGGGGCGCGAGGAGATCGAGGTCGGCGCTCCCGAGTTTGCCGAGTTCTAACGGCGACGGCCGGCGTGCTTTTGGATGGATTCCGAATGCGCCGGCCGTCGTTTTTCTGTTGCTGCCGTTTACTCGGCGAGCTGCTTTAGCACATCGCAGGCGATCTCGACGGCATCGTCGATGCAACCGGGGCAGCTGCGGAGCGGACCCTTATCCGATCCGATGCCCTTGAGCGTGCCGCAGACGGTCGTCGTGTTCTTCTCGCCAAAACGCTTGGCGATTTCGCGCGACAGCTTGTAGGTCTGGCCCTTGGTCTTGGGGTTCTCCATGCCGTCGCTCATCACAAAGCCCATGATGGCCACGGCGCCCGAGATGGCGCCACAGGTCTCGGTCATACCGCCCATGCCGGCGCCAAAGCCCTCGGTGAGGGTAAAGGCGACCTGGGGGTCGAGTCCGACGGCGGGCGCGAGCGTGCAGGCGACGGCCTGGGCGCAGTTAAAGCCGCGGGCGTGGTATTCTGCGGCCTGAGCCTGGCAGGCCGCGGTGTCGAGCTGGGCGATATCGATTTGCTCCATCGTTGTCTCCTTGGTCACGGTGTACTCGCCTATGGTACCCGTGACGGTGCATGTAATCATCGAGAGCTTCATGTATGCCTCATTTTTCTCTGTCGAGCAAATGCCCAAGGCTTGAGATAAATACCCCTGATCGATTTGTCCCATAACCTACCTTGGGGATGGGTTGAGAGGGGTGTGCGGTAGCGGTATCGTGAACCGAATAAAACTAAAACCCAGGCAAGGGAGCTAGATATGAGCGAGCAGACCATCGGTACTACATGTGTTCAGGGCGGCTATCACCCGGGAGATGCCGAGCCGCGCCAGGTGCCCATCTACCAGTCAACCACGTGGAAGTACGACACGTCCGAGCACATGGGCAAGCTGTTTGACCTGGAGGAGTCGGGCTATTTCTACAGCCGTCTGCAGAATCCCACGTGCGACCTGGTTGCTGCCAAGATCTGCGAGATGGAGGGCGGTACCGCTGCGATGCTCACGAGCTCGGGCATGGCTGCGAACTTCCTTGCGATCTTTAACGTTGCCGGTGCCGGTGATCATGTGGTCGCTAGCTCTGCCATCTACGGCGGTACCTACAACCTGCTGGCTCATACCATGGGTCGCATGGGCTTGACCTGCACGTTCGTTGCCCCCGACTGCACCGATGAGGAGCTCGAGGCAGCCTTCCAGCCCAACACCAAGCTCGTCTTTGGCGAGACCATCGCCAATCCCGCCCTCGCCGTGCTCGACATTGAGCGTTTTGCCAAGGCCGCGCACGACCACGGCGTGCCGCTGATGGTCGACAACACCTTCCCGACGCCCGTGATGTGTCGTCCCTTTGAGTGGGGCGCCGACATCGTTACGCACTCCACCACCAAGTACATGGATGGACATGCTGCTTACCTGGGCGGCGTCATCGTCGACCATGGCCAGTTTGACTGGATGGCCCATGCGGACAAGTTCCCTGGTCTCACCACGCCCGATGAGAGCTATCACGGCGTGACCTATGCCGAGAAGTTCGGTCGCGAGGGCGCCTTTATTACCAAGGCTACCGCGCAGCTTATGCGCGACCTCGGCCCCATGCAGAACCCGCAGGCGGCATTTTTCCTGAACAGCTCGCTCGAGAGCCTGCACGTCCGCATGCCGCGTCATTGCGAGAACGGCCTGGCCGTTGCCAAGTTCCTGCAGGACCATCCCAAGGTGCGCTTCGTGAGCTATCCGGGCCTGGAGGGCGACAAGTACTATGACCTGGCTCAGAAGTACATGCCTAACGGTACCTGCGGCGTCGTGAGCTTTGGCTTTAACGGTGGTCGCGCGGCGGCCGAGACCTTTATGAAGAGCCTTAAGCTCGCCCAGATCGCTACGCACGTGGCCGATGCGCGTACTTGCTGCTTGCATCCGGCAAACGCTACCCATCGCCAGATGAACGACGAGGAGCTCATCGCCTGTGGCATCTCCGCCGATATGGTGCGTCTGTCGTGCGGCCTCGAGGACACGGCCGATCTGATTGCCGACCTTGAGCAGGCGCTTGAGCAGTGCTAGGCTAGCTTCCCGTATGAAGCGACGGTGCCCCTTGGGGTTCCGGTGACATATAGTTCCGATTCCGTAGGCGGGACCCCAATCGCGGTTGTTTGCTGGCGATTGGGGCCCCGTTTTTTGCGTTGGGCCACTCGAAAGGATGGATATGGAGAAAACTGCCGAGCAGCTTCGCCGCGAGCATATTGCCCTAGAGGGCGACACCCATGGCAAGAACAAATGGGCGATTCTATTTACCGTGCTCATCATGACGTTTATGGTGTGTCTTGATTCGACCGTCGTGACCGTGGCGCTGCCCGTGATGCAAAAGGAGCTGGGCGTGGGCCTCGATCGCATTCAGCTGGTAAGCTCGGTGTACCTGCTTGCGACATGCGTGGCTATGTTGCCGTTTGGCCGTCTGGGCGACGTGCGCGGCAAGGTGAATGTGTTCCAGCTGGGCGTCATCGTCTTTTCGGTCGGCTCGCTGCTGTGCGGCCTTTCGGCCTCGCTCGAGGTTCTTATTCTGGCACGCATTGTTCAGGGCGTCGGTTGCGCGGCGGCCATGGCTAACAACATGGGTATTATCACCGAGTCGTTTCCGGCGCGCGAACGAGGTCGTGCCATGGGTATTCTCGCGACCTTCGTGGCCCTCGGCATGATGTGTGGCCCCGTGCTCGGTGGCATGCTGGTGGCAAGCTTTCCCTGGGAGAGCATCTTCCTCATCAACCTGCCCATTGGCGTGATCTCGTTTATCGTGGGGCTCTACACGCTGCCGCATGTTAAGCCGGATGCCGGCGAGCGCCCCATGTCCCTGATCGAGGCCGCTCGTCGCTGCTTTGCAAATTCGGCCTTCACTATTAACCTTGCCTGCATGCTCATCGTGTTCGTTGGTATTGGCGCATCCGAGTTTATCCTGCCGTTCTATTTTCAGGACGCCCACGGCTTTGGTTCTGACATTTCCGGATTGCTCTTTTTGGCGCTGCCGATGGTGAATGCCTTTATCGGCCCGCTTTCGGGTACGGTTTCGGACCGTGTTGGCTGCGAGGGCCCCACGGCAGTCGGCCTGGGCGTGTACGTGTGCGGTCTCTTTGCGGTAAGTACGCTCGACGAGCATTCTTCTATCCCTGTGATCGTGTGCTGTGTCGCGTTTATGTCGTGCGGTACGTCGATTTTCCAGAGTCCCAATAACTCGCTGTATATGGGCTCGGCTCCGCGCGAAGCGCTCGGCTTTGCGGGCAGTCTGGGTAGCCTGGCACGCTATGCGGGTATGGCAGTGGGCATTACGGCGGCGTCGCATATCCTGTATGGGCAGATGAGCGTGGCGATGGGCGAGACCGTGACCAGTTTTGTTGAAGGACGTCCGGGTGTGTTCCTGTTCGGCTTTCGCTCGGTGTTCTACGTACTCATGGCTGTGGCCGCCGTGGGCTTTGCGCTTGCCATGGTGCGTTTGGTGAAGATACGCGCCCGCCATTAGCGTGTTGGGAGGCCGTCTGTCACGAATCGGGCCTATCTACTGGTCTTGCGGCTTTATGGTGCGATGCGGCTTGTGGGGCGGGCGGGGGTCGGTCCGTGGTAGACTATCGAACAACGTTTATTAATCGCGCGGTATCTTGCCGCGAGAAGGGGTTGCGCCATGCAGGAGCTTGAGGATCGTATTCGCCATGACGGCATCGTAAAGGCCGGTAACGTCCTTAAGGTTGATGCCTTCCTCAACCACCAGTGCGACGTTGAGCTGTTCGACCATATGGGCGCCGAGTGGGCCCGTCTGTTCGAGGGTGTCGAGATCAACAAGATCCTGACGATCGAGGCTTCGGGCATTGGCATGGCTTGCATTGCGGCCCAGCATTTTGGCGGCGTGCCGGTGGTCTTTGCCAAGAAGGCACAGTCCATCAACCTCGACGGCGAGCAGTATGCCACGACCATCTACTCCTTTACCAAGCAGAAGGAGTACCCGGTTATCGTTGGCAAGCGCTTCCTGTCCGAGGGCGACAAGGTCCTGATTATCGACGACTTCCTGGCCAACGGCTGCGCGCTCGAGGGTCTTATCAAGATCTGTGAGGCTGCGGGTGCCGAGGTATCTGGTATTGGCATTGCGGTGGAGAAGGGCTTCCAAGGCGGTGGCGATAAGCTCCGCAAGCGCGGCTTCCGCGTTGAGAGCCTGGCCCGTATCGCCGATATGGACTGCGAGAACGGCGAGATCACCTTCGCCTAGGCTCGCAACACAAGCGATTGGTATGCGATGTGACAAAGGGACTGTCCCTTTGTCACATTTTTTGTATGAGGGGAGGTGTTGATATGGATGAGAACAAGATGGGATGGCGCGAGTATGCGCGCTATGCCGAGATGTCGGTCGAGGAGTTGGCGCGCGATTGCGAGGTGCAGGTGTTTCGCGCGACGGGTCCGGGTGGGCAGGGCGTCAACACGACGGACTCGGCGGTGCGTATGAAACATATCCCTTCGGGAATTACCGTGACGGCGCGCGAGAGCCGCAGTCAGTTCCAAAACCGTAGTAGCTGCCTGCGTAAGCTGCGCGCTGAGCTTGAGCGGCGCGGGCGTCCACCGCGCCGACGCGTAAAGACCAAGGTGCCTCAGCGCTCTCGCCAGCGCAGGCTCAATGACAAGCACTTCAACGCGATTAAAAAGGCCAACCGTCGCAAGCCGGGCGGGGAGGAATGATCTTCTCAATAAGTTGCGGTGAAATAGGGACTGTTTGGCGGCTTTAGCTGCATAAACAGTCCCTATTTCACCGCAACTAATGAGGGGTTAGCGGGTGGGGCGCCAGACGTGGAGGGCGCCGGTGAGGATGTCGACCTCGATGCGTGAGGCGACAACGGGCTCGCCGTCGGCCTGGATGGGGTAGTCGGGCTCCTCAAAGGTGAGCTCGGCATGGCGGCAGCGGCGCATGCGAATCGGCGGCAACTTGGTATGGTGGCCGTCCTTGGCCGAAAGGAACATAGGCAGGGCGACCGCACGGGGGACGGGGCCGCAGGCGTAGCAAACGTCGAGGATGCCGTCGCACGGGTTGGCGTCGGGACAGATGCGATAGCCCGAACCATAGGTGGGGCCCAGCTGAATCGCCATGATAATCGCCCGCACGCGCTCGGCTGGCGCGCCATCAAAGCTGATGGTCATGGGGTAGTTGCGGTAGCGCAGACCAAACTGCTCAAGTCCCGAGAGGGAGTAGAGCGGAGCGCCCGTCAAGCCGGTCTTTTTTCGCAGCTCGGTGGTGCCCAGGCCGATGGCGGCATCGATGCCGACCGAAAGCGTTTGGTCGTAGTACTCAACGGTAGCCTCGCCGCTGCCGTTTGCGGGGTTCCATGAGCGAATGCGTCCGATATCCTGGTGCTGCAGCTCGCAGGTGAGCAGCGCGCCAAAATCTTTGCCGGAGAAATCGTCGATACCGAGGGTCTGGGCAAAATCATTGCCGGAGCCCACGGGCAGGACGGCAAGAGCGGGGCGTGCGTCCTCCTTTTGCGTCATAAGCCCGTTGACGACCTCGTGGATTACTCCGTCACCGCCAAGCGCGATAACGGTGCGATAGCCCGTTGCCTGGGCAGCCAGCTCCTTGGCATGTCCCATGCGCTCGGTCAGAACCAGGTCAAACTGGGATGAGCGTGCGGTCATGTCCAAAAAGCGCTGCAGGCGCTCAGCGACCTCGCGCGCCGCACCCGACTGGGCGGCGGGGTTGGCGATGATGAGCGTGCGACCAAAATCAGTTGCGTGCATGGGGTGACTCCCGGCGTGTGACATGACAGTGCGGTCGCGTTCAGGTCGAATTGCCCCCGATTGTGGCTGCACGGCGAATATTTACGTCTACTCTATCAGGTCGTTGTGGCGCTCGATAGCATCCGCTACTGTACCGCCCTCATCCACAATAAGCGAACGGCGTTTAGGCGAGATAATGCGCTGAGCGGGATACACGCCGCGGTGGCCGCCGACGAGATAGCTGATAAACGCTACGATCACGAAGAAGCCGGCTGCCGTGCCGTGGAACAGGTCGATGGCCATCATGCAGGTGGTGATGGGTACGTTAAGGCCGGCGCAGAACACGCCGAGCATGCCCAGCGCCGCCAGAAAGCTGGGGTCGATTCCGACGAGGCAACCGATCCAACCGCCGAGCGCCGCACCGATGCCAAACAGGGGTGTGACCTCGCCTCCTTGGAAGCCGGCGCCCAGGGCGAGCGCCGTCACCACGAGCTTGATGACTGCGTCGGCAAGGGTCGTGTTACCGGCGAACCCGGCGCCCGAGAGCCAGGTGGCAAGGCCAGCATACTTCCAGGCGTCGAGCATCGCGTAGGCCGCGAGCACCACGAGCGCGCCCACGAGTGCGCGAGCAAGGTAGTTGGTGATAAAGCGGCCGTACAGGCTCTTGACGGTACGAACCGACCAGGCAAAGAGACGTGCGGTGAGACCAAAGATGATGGCGCTGATGACTACGATGACAACCGTCCGTGGTGTCATGTTGGGAACGCCGGCGATAACATTCGCCTCGTACTCGGTTCCCAAGGCAAGCGACGTAAAGTAGCCGGTAAACGAGGCGACCAGGCAGTAGATGCCTGCAGTGTAGTCGATTTTGCCGATAAAGCACATCTCCATGCCAAAGAACGCGCCGGCAAGGGGCGAACCGAATACGGCGCCAAAGGCCGACGAGATGCCGGCGAGCATGAGGTCGTGGTGGTCATGCTTTTTGAGGTGGGCGAGGCTCGAGATGTTGCTGGCGATGGTGCCGCCAATCTGCACCGCGGCTCCCTCGCGACCGGCCGACCCGCCCGTGAGATGCGTGAGCGTGGAGCAGACGAAGGTGAGGACGGCCATGCGCATATGGATGAGGCGTGTGCCCAGAGCGGAGTCGATGACCAGGTTGTTGCCACGCTTGGCGGCAAGGCCGTGGTTTTTGTACACCCATGCGGTGGCCATGCCCACAACAGGAAGCAGCGCGTAAATCCATGCATGGTGCTCGCGATAGTCGGTCGCGATATTTAGCGAGGCCAAAAACGCCCAGGCGGCAACGCCCATGGCGAGCGAGACGATGACGACGAGTGCGAGCAACTTGGCGCTCGCGAGTAGGTTGCGGGCGTTGCGGCGCGTGTCGGCAGCCAAGAGATGCTCGGAGCGGGTGAGCTGATGCCTGCCTGCCGTGATGACGTCGTTCAGGGAGAAATAACCGCCTTCGTCGAGCGGCTGGGAATGATCTTGCGCTTCGTTTGCGCTTTCGGGTTTGTCGTTATGAGCCATACGTTCCTCTTTTAGGTTGCAACGCAAGCATTATAAAACGCGGCAAACGCGACGAGCCGGTGGGTTGGTTTCCATTCTGTTTCGCGGCCTGCAACCGACAGGTGTATTTACGGGTACAGGCCGAGTCGCGGCCGTGCGTCGGGGGATTATACTGAGACAAGCATAAAGAATTGGCGCCCCTGTTGTGCGCCGTGGCATTAAGAGGTGCATATGGCAGAGAAACTCATTCCGCTGGAGGACGCGCAGTCGATTGTTATGTCGCACGTTGCTCCGACGGACCTCGTCGAGATTCCCGTGTGGCAGGCGGCTGGTTTTCCCTTGGCCGAGGATGCTGTGGCCGATATCGACATTTCGCCGTTTGCCAACAGCGCCATGGACGGGTATGCCGTGCGCGCCGTCGACCTCGCCAAAGCGTCCACTGATGCGCCCGTGACGCTTTCTGTCGTGGGGCACGAGGCAGCGGGTCATGTCTTTGAGGGCGTGGTTGGCACGGGCGAGGCGGTTCGCATCATGACGGGTGCGCCGGTACCCGAAGGTGTCGATGCCGTGGTGAAATACGAGATCGTCGAGGTGCTCGATGGCGACGGCAACGAGGGCTCGCATGTTCGCTTTTCGGCGCCGGCCAAGGTGGGGGAGAACGTTCGCTCGGCTGCTGAGGAAGCCCATGCCGGCGATGTTGTGATGCACGCCGGCGAGGTCGTGGCTCCGGCGGGCGCGGGTCTGCTGGCAAGCGCCGGATACGCGAGCGTGAAGGTGCACGCTGCCCCGCGTGTGGGCATCATCTCGCTGGGTACGGAACTGGTCGCACCGAGCACCGTGCCGGCGCGCGGGCAGATTCGCGACTCAAACTCCTCGGCGCTGATGGCCGAGGCACTCGATGCCGGCGCCGAGCCCGTGTTCTACGGCATCGCGCCCGACGATGAGCAGGCGATTGCCGAGCTGGTGCATCGCGCTGTGCGGGAGTGCGATTTTGTCATTACGAGCGGCGGTGCCTCGGCGGGCGACTACGACTATGTGACGGCGCTCGTCCGGCGCGAGGGCGAGGTGCTCTTCGATCGCATCTCGATGCGTCCGGGCAAGGCCATCACGTTTGGCTTGCTCGGGGGTAAGCCGTATTTGGGGCTTTCGGGCAATCCGGCTGCAGCGTACGTGGGCTTTGAGATGCTCGCGCGTCCGGCGATTCGCAAGATGCGCGGCTTTGCCGAGGGTGCGCGTCCCGTGCAGCAGGCGACGCTCACGCACGGCGTGAAAAAACGACAGGATCGTCGCTTCTTCGATCGCGCCACGGTTTTGCGCGACCCCGAGACCGGTGAGCTGTTGGTGACCGAGGCCAAGACGCAGAATTCGGCGCTGCTCGGCACGATGCAGCGGGCCAACTGCCTGCTGCGTATTGACGAAGGACCGTGTGAGCTTAAGGCGGGAGATGTCGTGGACGTTGTTCGCGTCGACCTGCCCGAGGGCACCGTGTTGTAGGAGGAACACTATGGAGCTGAAGATATCGATTGTGACGTGCTCGGATACGCGTGATCTTGCCCAGGACGAGGCTGGAGCCGCACTCGAGGAACTTATCGAGGCACAGGGCTGGACGGTCGCCTCACATGTGGTCGTGCGCGATGACGTCAGCGAGATTGGTGATGCCATTGTGGAAGCCGCCGATGAGTGCCACGCCAATGTTGTGCTCACCTGCGGCGGCACGGGGCTTTCGATGCGCGACGTGACACCCGAGGCGACGCGTGCCGTCTGCGACCGCGATGTGCCGGGTATTGCCGAGGCGATTCGCGCGTACTCGATGACCAAGACGCGCCGCGCCATGCTCTCGCGCGCTATTTGCATGCAGCGAGGTCATACACTTGTCGTAAACTTTCCCGGTTCTACGAAGGCCGCCCGCGAAAGCTGGGAGGCCATAGCAGACCAGCTGGAGCATGCGGCTCAGATGACAGCGGGCGGCGGACATACCAACTAAGCGGTTTACCTGCGACGGGGCGACCTGAACGGCTGCTCCGCCTTTGTTTTCCACCGAAGCGACGCCGAGGTGCACGCTAACTCGAAACTATATTCTCTGACGAGAATAATTTCTCACTATCATTATTCGCGCGAAAGTATAATCTGATTGCAGATTATAGCCCGCGGTGGGGTACCCGGGCACAAGGTCCGAAAGGGTTGAATATGTTCGATATGGTTTCTCGCCGCGGATTCGTCTCGCTTTCTGCTGTCGCCGCTGCCGGCCTTGGTCTTGCCGGCTGCTCGGGCAGCAAGACGTCCGAGCCGGCCGGATCCGATGCCGGCTCTGCCAAGGCATCTTCCAAGAAGGCTGTCGAGCTGCAGGTCTTTGCCGCCAACTCGCTCGAGAAGGCTCTGCCCGAGGTTCAGGGGCTCTACACAGAGCAGACCGGCACCACGTTTGCAGACACGCAGTTTAAGGCGTCTGGCGACCTTGTCGAGCAGATGCGCGCCGGTGCCGCTGCCGACGTGCTCATCACTGCTTCCAAGGGCACCATGGACGACGCTGAGACCGCCGAACTCGTCGACGCCGATACGCGTGAGGACATGTTCGTCAACGACCTCGTGATCATTCGCGCCGAGGGCTCCGACACCAAGGTCGAGGCCATTGCCGACGTCGCGAACCTGGACGGCAAGATCGCCATTGGCGACGCCAAGACCGTTCCCGCCGGCAAGTACGCCAACCAGGCGCTGGCTTCTGTGGGCCTCTACACCGGCACCGAGGGCGACGACGGCGAGTATGCTCCCGAGATCGCCGACAAGGTCGCACTGGCCGACAAAGTTGGTACCGCCGCCGCCTATGTGTCCACAGGCGACTGCGTGGCCGGTTTTGTCTACAGCTCCGATATCTTCCGCTACGACGGCATCGAGGAGGCCTTCGTGTGTCCCGAGGATTCGCACAAGCCCATCGTGTATCCGGGTGCCGTTGCCGAGAGCTCCGAGCACGCCGACGAGGCCAAGGCGTTCATCGACTTCTGCCTGACCAACAAGAAGGCGCAGAAGATTTGGGCTAAGTACGGCTTTGAGCTTTCCGCGTAGTGCGGCTTGGCGCGATAATTCCATCGTTTTGTGTTTCACTCCGTCCTTGTATTCGCTTGGAGCTTTTCGTGCTTAATAGATTCCGCGTGCTTGTCGCCTGTGCTTTGACCTTCGTGCTTTGCTGGGTGCCGGGATTTGCGTTTGCTGGGGACGCTGAGGACGGGGCCCAGGTTGCTGCGACCGCTCATGGGCTTTCCTATGGGATTGAGGGTTTTGAGCGGTTGGCCAAGGGGACCGCTCGTGCCATGGAGGGCCAGCCTGAGGGCTACCGATTTCCCGTTGACGAGGACGTGGACCTTGTAGTGGCGCCTGCTGCCGATCGCGTTGTGGTGTGGATATCGTCCAAGGCGGTCGAGAAATATGGATTGGATCCGCAGGACAACGAGTGCGTATCGGGTCTCAAGGCCCTTGTCTGTGAGCTCGACAGTGCAAACTGCATGGGAGGTGCGCAGCTGGGGGGCGTGGATCTTCCTTGGTATGTCACGGCGGAAACAACCTTTGATGCCGGCGGGTATACCTATGGCTTTGACGAGCGCGGTGCGGATGGGGACCGTTATGTGGTGATCTCATCGGCCTCGGGTGATGCCAAGGGCGGCGCGCGTTGGCTTGATAGCGCTCAAATGGTAGAGGCATCGTCTGTCGCGTTGCGGGATGAGCAGGGGCCCTTGACCTTTCTGGCCTCCTTTTTGGGCGACATCGACTATCGCCCGTTTTGGGTGTCCATTAAAACGAGCGGCCTTGCCCTGCTGATCTCCTTTGCGCTGGGCCTGTTCGCCGCGTGGAAGACTATGGGTACCTCGAGTCGCATCAAGGGCCTGCTCGATTCGGTCTTTACGATTCCTATGGTGCTGCCGCCCACGGTCTGCGGCTTCCTGCTCCTCATGCTGTTTGGCCGCTCGACCGGGGTGGGCCAGTGGCTGATCGCGCACGGGATCTCAATTGTCTTTACGTGGGCGGCGGCGGTGATTTCGGCCGTGGTGGTGTCGTTCCCGCTCGTCTATCGTACGGCCCTGGGTGCTTTCGAGAGCCTCGACACACAGATGCTCGACGCCGCGCGCACACTGGGCTGGTCCGAGCGCCGTATTTTCACCAAGCTCATGATGCCCCTCGGTTGGCCCTCCATTGCCGCCGGCACGGTGCTCGCCTTTGCCCGCGCCATGGGCGAGTTTGGCTGCACGCTGTTCTTTGCGGGCAACTATGCCGGCATTACGCAGACCATTCCCATTGCGATTTACTTTGAGTGGATGGGCGGGAACACGTCGGTGGCGCTCTTTTGGGTCGTCGTCGTGATTGTCTTTAGCTTCCTGGTCATCCTGTTCATTAACATGTATACGGCGCATTCGCAAAAGTATCGCGAGCGCGGTCTTTCCCGTGCGGAGCGTAAGCAGGCCAAGGGGCTCGCCGGACAGGGGGATTCGCTCGACCCTGTTGGTGGCGATGCCCTGCGCATCGACCGCGAGGCGCTGGCCGAGCTTATGCGCGATGACGCGGTCGCGAAGGGAGGTCGATAAGCCATGTCGCTCGTTTTGGATATCAAAAAGCGCTATCCCGGTTTTACCCTCGACATTCAGCTCGAGGCCGGCGAGGAGCGCGTGGCCCTGCTCGGTGCCTCCGGTTGCGGCAAGAGCTGCACCTTGCGCTGCATCGCCGGCGTGGAGACGCCCGACGAGGGCGAGATCATCGTCAACGGTGTGACGTTCTTTGACTCGGCGGCGGGCATTAACCTGTCGCCTCAGGAGCGAAAATGCGCCCTGCTGTTCCAAAACTATCAGCTGTTCCCCAATATGACCGTGGCCGATAACGTGTGTTCCGGCGTTGAGGATGCGGGCGACGCCGCGGCACGCAAGCAGCTTGCCAAGCGCTACCTGGGTATTTTTGGTCTGGCCGACTTTGCCGACCGTTATCCCGCGCGCCTTTCGGGCGGGCAGCAACAGCGCGTGGCGCTCGCGCGTATGGTAGCGGCGCACCCGGGCATCTTTATGTTCGACGAGCCCATGAGTGCGCTCGACGCGTATCTCAAGAGCGCACTTGAGCAAAATATGCTCGACCTGTTTGATGTGTGCAATCGTACTGTGCTCTACGTGAGCCACGATATCGATGAAGCATGTCGTCTGTGCGAGCGCATCTGCGTGATGCATAACGGGCATGTGGAGGAGATTGGCTCCGTTGAGGATGTGGTCCGCCGACCGCAGACCTTGGCCGCGCTGCGCCTGACGGGCTGTAAGAACACAAGCCGCGCGCGCAAGACGGGGCCTCAGGAAGTTGAGGCCCTGGACTGGGGCATGACCTTTAACGTGGGTCGCGAGGTTCCCGACGACGTGGCGTACCTAGGCATTCGCGCGAGCTACTTCCATGTGGACAATCGCGCCGAGCGTGGTCGCAACAGCTATGACCTGCATGTGGCCCGCGTGAGCGATTCGCGTTTTGAGCGGCTGGTGCTGCTGGATGTGCCGCGTGTCGATGCGCCGACGCGCTTGCAGTGGAAGGTCAACAAGGTAAGCGTACCTGTCGACGAGCTGCCGCAGGCGGGGGAGACCCTGCGCATGCATTTCGATGCGAGCAGGATTCATCTGGTTTGTCGGTAGCGCGGAGTTCGATGCAGTCGGGGATATAGTCCTCGGCCGCCGCGTTTTGTCGGGCGCCATTCGCCGAATGGATGATGACAAAACCTTATCAATCTGATAATTATTTATCAGACAGCGAGATGCTCGCATCCCGCCGCTGTCGTACGCGTGTCGGCGGTGTTCGTTTGAATGACGACCGTTGATATAGTTACTTTCGACGAGAAAAGGAGGGCGCGCCGATGCCGCAGAAGACATATTCGCGTCGCGTTGCCGCGCGCGCCCTCTATATGGCTCGGAGTCGCATATGAGCAGGTATGTTCACGGCTCCGGGAGAGACGACGCACAACTAAATAACCGACCGCAAAGCAGGTTCCCCAAAATTCCGGGTTTACGCGCGGCTGGGTTTTCGCCACCCACCGTGCAGCAATACCGTAGCTATCCGTATTTGGTTCGAGAGGGGAACCGCCATGGCTGAAGAATTCGAAGAGGTCAAGCTGCCCAGAACGTTTGAGGAGTTCAACGAGCAGCGCAAGGCGGCGTTTATTCGCGTTAAGGATTACAAGCAGGCCGGTAATCGTCTGGTTGGCTTCTTGTGCAGCTATACGCCGCTCGAGATTATCGATGCCGCGGGCGCCTCGAGCGTGGCCCTGTGCGGCACGTCCGACGAGGTGATTCCCGAGGCCGAGAAGGTGCTGCCGGCAAATCTGTGCCCGCTCATCAAGTCAACCTACGGTTTTGCCTATTCGCAAAAGTGCCCGTTTACGTACTTTAGCGACATGATCGTCGGCGAGACCACCTGCGATGGCAAGAAGAAGATGTATGAGCTGCTGAACGAGCTCAAGCGCACGTACATCCTGCATCTGCCACAGGGTCGCGATCGCGCCTACGAGCGCGAGGGCTGGTACGAGGAGTGCCGTCTGCTCAAGGAGGAGCTCGAGAACTTCTACGGCATCGCGATTACCGATGACGACTTGCGTGCTGCCGTGCGACGCCGCAACCGTCTGCGTGCCGCCCAGCTCGAGATGTTTGCCCTGCAGGCCAACCAGCCGGCAGCCATGAGCGGCGTCGACCTGATGAGCACCATGTTCGCCGGTACGTTCAGTTTTGATATCGAGGCTTATACGCAGCAGCTGGAGCAAAAGGTCGCCAAGCTGCGCGAGGCCTATGAGGCCGGCGAGCGCCCGGTTGCGGCGGACGCCAAGCGTATCCTGATCACCGGTTGCCCCGTGGGCGGCGTGATCAACAAGATCGGCCGCACCATCGAGTCCAACGGCGGCGTGGTCGTGTGCATGGACGACTGCTCGGGCGAGCGCACGGCAGCCATGATGATCGACCCCGATGCGCCCGATATCCTGCGCGCCATTGCCGATCGCTACATTGACATCAACTGCTCGGTCATGACGCCCAACGACGGCCGCATGGAAAACACGCTGGCCATGTGCGAGAAGTACCACGTCGATGGCGTGGTCGAGAGCGTGCTGCAGGCGTGCCACACCTTCAACGTTGAGAGCGCTCGTATGCAGGAGGCCGTCGAGGGCGCGGGCATTCCGTACATGAAAATCGAGACCGACTATAGCAACGGCGATATGGGCCAGATCGAGACGCGCATCGCCGCCTTCATCGAAACCCTCTAGCTTCCTCAGGCACCGGATCTTGCCCCTTAAACCGTCGCTTGCGTACCAAAGTACGCTGCGCTCCTCTTTCGGGGCAACCTCCGGCACCTGAGAAACCTAGAGCTAAGGCGCCTGAACGCGCCGCTACCTTTGATGTTTAGATTGGGAGAGAGCCATGATAGGGATCGGGATCGATATCGGGTCTACGGCGGCTAAGGCTGCTGTGGTCGACGGGGAGGGTTCGGTGGCGTGGACGTGCGTGCAGCCAACCGGGTTCTCCTCGGTCGATGCGGCCGAGTGTCTGCGCTGCGAGCTTACCGCGGCTGGCTATGACGTGGCTGCCGACGACGTGCGCGTGGTCGCGACTGGCTACGGCCGTGTCGCCGTGCCCTATGCGCACAAGGTCGTGACCGAGATCACCTGCCACGGTACCGGTGCTGTGGCGCTCTTTGGCGACCACGGCACCGTGATCGATGTGGGCGGCCAGGACACCAAGGTCATCCAGCTTAAAGGCGGTCGCGTGGCCAAATTTGCCATGAACGACAAGTGCGCTGCCGGAACGGGGCGCTTTTTGGAGATCATGGCCGACCGCCTAGGCATTTCCCAGCAGCAGATGGCCGACCTGGCGCGTTCTGGCGAGCCCACCAAGATCAGCAGCATGTGCACGGTGTTTGCCGAAAGTGAGGTTATCAGCCTCATCGGTCGTGGCGAGCCGCGCGAGAACATCGCCCGCGGCGTTATCGAAAGCGTCGTGTCGCGCGTGGCGACTATGGCCGGACAGGCGGCGGGTGCTCCGTACTACCTGACGGGAGGCCTGTGCGAGAACGCCTACGTTGTGGAGCGGCTGGCCGCGCTGCTGGGCTCGCCGGTCACCACCTCGCCCCAGGCCCGCTTTGCCGGTGCCATCGGTGCGGCGATTCGCGCGCAGGCGCTCAATTAATGCATCCGCCGTAGGCTCGCATTCATGCGTATACTGGGAGAAAATGATTGCCCGATGAGAGGAGGTATCGATGGCTGACGATCAGATTAAGCTCACGTCTATGACGGCCGCGAGCGGTTGAGCCGCTAAGTTGGCTCCCGGAGCCCTCGCCCAGGTCCTGGGCGACTTACCGAATGTGCATAACGACAACCTGCTCGTGGGGTTCGGCACCTCCGATGATGCGAGCGTTTTCCGTGTGGGGGAGAACCTGGGGCTCGTGCAGTCCATCGACTTCTTCCCACCGATGGTCGACGATCCGTTTCTGTTTGGCCAGATTGCCGCAGCCAACTCGCTTTCGGACATCTATGCCATGGGTGGTTCGCCGAGCCACGCCATGAACCTGCTGTGCATCCCCAGCTGTCTGGGCGTTGAGGTCGCGGGTCAGATTTTGGCGGGCGGCGCCGACAAGTGCGTCGAGGCCGGTTGCTCCATCGCGGGCGGTCACACCATCAACGACGACGAGCCCAAGTACGGTTTGTCGGTGAGCGGTTTCGTCCCGCTCGACCGCATGCTTGCCAATAGCGGCGCGCGTGTGGGCGATGCGCTGCTGCTGACCAAGGCGATCGGCTCGGGCATCATTACCACTGCCATTAAGGGCGAGCTCATCGAGCAGGACGAGGCCAGCCGGATGTTTGATTCTATGCGCACCCTCAACGAGGCGCCGATTCGCCTGGCCGAAGGACTCGAGCTTCACGGCTGCACCGATGTCACGGGCTTTGGCCTGATCGGGCATGCATGCGAGATGGCCGAGGGCTCGGGCGTGCAGATTGAGCTTGCGTCGGGAGTGGTGCCGCTCTTTGACCAAGTGCTCGACATGGCACGCCTTGGCATTATCCCCGCGGGCTCCTACCGCAACCAGGACTTCTTTGGCCCGCGTGTAGCTGCCGACGAAGACCTGGAGCCGGGCATGCTCGACGCGCTGTACGATCCTCAGACGTCTGGTGGCCTGCTTATCGCGGCACCTGCTGCCGATGTGGATGAGCTTGCGCGCCGTTTGCATGCCGAGGGGCGCGTTGCCGCCGTTGTCGGGCGCGTGTGCGAGGCGGAGCTGGGCGGTCCTGCCGTTCGCGTTGTGCATTAAGGAGAACCGTTTATGCGACTGCCTACTGTTCTGGGCGGTCCCTTTTGAAAGGATGTAACTATGTCTACCAAGATTGAAGTCAATGCCATGGGTGATGGCTGCCCGCTGCCCGTCGTCAAGACGCTCAAAGCCCTGAAGCAACTTGATGGCGAGGGTGCCGTCGTGACCTCGGTCGATAACGAGACCGCCGTCAAGAACATCTCCAAGATGGCGCAGGAGAAGGGCTGCACGGCCTCGGTCGAGAAGGTTTCTGACGCCGAGTGGCACGTGACCGTGGCGACCTCTGGTGCCGTTGCCGTGGCTGGTCCCGAGCAGGATGGCGCCGCCTTCTGTGATGCCAGCGCCGGCAAGGGCAAGCTCGTCATTTCCGTCTACACCGACTGCATGGGCCGCGGCGACGACGAGCTGGGCCACAAGCTCATGAAGGCCTTCATCTTTGCCGTGACGCAGCAGGAGGAGCTGCCCGCGTCCATGCTGTTCTATAACGGCGGAGCCAAGCTCACCGTCGAGGGCTCGTCGGTGCTCGATGACCTGAAGGGCCTGGCCGAGCAGGGCGTCGAGATTCTCACCTGCGGTACCTGCCTCGACCACTATGGCATTAAGGACCAGCTTGCAGTGGGCGAGGTCACCAACATGTACGTGATCGTGGAGAAGATGGAGCAGGCCGTGCGCGTCGTGCGCCCGTAGCGTATTGGTTGGAGTTGCCATGAGGGAGAAGCGCCCGGCGCTTGTCATCACGTTTCCCACCACGGCGGCCGCCATGGGGTGCGAGACCCTATGCATCGAGCGCGGCCTTCCCGGGCGCACGATTCCTGTGCCCGGGGAGGTCGCTGCCGGCTGCGGTTTGGCGTGGAAGGCGTTGCCTGCCGATGAGGAACTGCTGCGCGGCGAACTCGCCGAGGCGGGTGTTCCCACCGAGGGCTATACCGTGATCGATATGTGGGAGGTCGTGCGATGATCTACCTGGATAACGCGGCGACGACCATGCACAAGCCGCAGACGGTCATCGATGCCGTGACGCAGGCGATGTGCTCGCTCGGCAATGCCGGACGCGGCGCCACGTCGGGTGCCCTCGATGCCGCTCGTACGATTCACGCTTGTCGTGCCAAGCTCGCGCGCCTTTTGGGTTGCCCGAGAGCGGACCATGTATGCTTTACGCCTAACTCGACGGCGGCGCTCAACACCGTCATCAACGGCGTGGTGCGCCCCGGCGATCGTGTGGTTACGACGGTGCTCGAGCACAACTCCGTGCTGCGCCCGCTCAACCGCCTGACGGCAGAGCGGGGCGTGACCGTTGAGCGTGCGGGCTGCGACGCGAACGGCGTGCTCGACTACGACGAACTCGAGCGGCTAGTCACGCCCGGTACGCGTGCCGTGGTTGTGACGCACGCCTCCAACGTGACCGGCAACGCGGTCGACATTGCGCGCGTGGCGGCTATGGCCCATGCGGCCGGTGCGCTGGTGATCGTCGATGCCTCGCAGTCTGCCGGCACGGCGCATATCGATATGCAGGCCATGGGGCTCGACGTGGTGTGCTTTACCGGCCACAAGGGGCTCATGGGTCCGCAGGGGACCGGCGGCCTGGCCGTGACAGAAGGCATTGACGTGGCGCCGTGGGCCATGGGCGGCACGGGCGTGCACAGTTTCGATGCGTTGCAGCCGCTTGAGTGGCCCACGCGCCTGGAGGCGGGCACGCTCAACGGCCATGGCATCGCGGGCCTTTCCGCCGGCCTCGACTTTATCGAGGCCCGGGGTGGGGTCGAGGCGATTGCTGCCCACGAGCGTGCGCTCGCAGATCGCTTCCTTGCCGGTGTGCGCGAGATTCCGGGGATTAAGCTCTACGGTGCGTTTGACCAGCCCGTGCGCTCGGCGATCGTCTCACTCAACGTGGGCGATATCGATTCGGCCGAGATCTCGGATGCGCTCATGCAGGGGTGGGGGATTGCGACGCGCCCCGGCGCCCATTGCGCCCCGCTCTTGCACCGTGCGCTGGGGACCGAGCGCCAGGGCGTCGTCCGCTTCTCGTTTGGGTATTTCAACACGGACGAGGAAGTCGACACCGCGATTGACGCCTTGCGTGATTTAGCCTGCTAGAGCGTATATACTTGCGGGACGGGTGTTTTTGCCCGTCCCGTTTTTGTTTCAACCCGAAAGGTGGACCCATGGCTTCATCCGCCCCGCACGGTCTGCGCTCCGACCATGTCGTCACCGTCGGCATCGCCCTATTCTCGATGCTCTTTGGCGCCGGCAACCTCATTATTCCGCCACTGCTGGCGCTGCAGGCAGGTTCTGCCACGTCGGTCGCCATGCTCGGCTTTCTCATCGCCGCCATCGGCCTGCCCGTCATGGGCTTTATCGCCGTGGCGCTTGCCGGAACGGCACGCGAGCTTGCCGGCCGCGTGCACCCCAAGTTCGGTGAGTTCTTTGTCGCGGCGGTCTATTTAGCGATCGGCCCGTGCCTGGCCATTCCGCGTACGAGCTCCACGGCCTTCGAGATGCTGGTGCCGCTGCTGCCCGAGGGCGTCTCGCTTGGCACGGCTCGCCTGGTGTTTGCCGTTGGCTTCTTTGTCGTCGCGTTTGCGCTCACGCTGCGTCCGGGCGTCATCACGCGCGTGCTCGGCCGCATTACGGGCCCCGCGCTCATTGCGCTCATCGTGCTGGTTGTGGGTGCTGCCGTAATCTCGCCGCTGGGACCGGCTGCTGCGCCTCAGGCTCCCTACGATGCGGGCGCTGCCGTGCAAGGCTTTTTGACCGGGTACCAGACCATGGACCTGCTCGCGTCGCTCGCCTTTGGCATCATCATCGCCGAGACCATCCATGAGCTTGGTGTTACCGACGATAAGCGCGTGGCCTTCGAGATCTCGCGCTCCGGTGTGATCGCCGGCGTGCTCATGGCCATCATCTACTGCGGCCTGGCGCTTGCCGGCATGCAGCTCGGCACGGTTATGCCCGACGCCACCAACGGCGCCGCCATCCTTGCCCGTTCGGCCTCCATGCACTTTGGCCTAGCCGGCACGGTCGTGGTCTTTGCGATCTTCTTCCTCGCCTGCATGAACGTGTGCATCGGCCTCATCAGCTGCTGCTCGCGTTACTTCTGCGAGACGTATGTGGTTAAAGGGGGAGCGGAGGCCTCCGAGGAGGCCATGCGCCATCCCTTTGCGGTTCTCGCCTTTGTTTTCGCGGCGTTTTCGTGCGTGCTCTCCAACGTGGGCCTCGACGTGATCCTTATGTTCTCGGTGCCCATGCTTAATGCCCTGTATCCCGTTGCCATTGTGCTGGTACTTATGGGCCTGATGCACGGTTTTTGCGACGCGCATCCGCAGGTGTGGGTTTGGGTCGGCGGCGTGGTCGCGGTGCAGAGCGTGATCACCTCGGTCCGCGACGCGTTCTTTACTGGTGCGTGGCTGCCGTTCGATGCATTGCCTCTGGCGGATATCGGTGCCGCATGGGCGCCGGTTGCCGTGGTCGCCTTCATTATCGGGCTGGTTCATAACCAGTTTGTCGCACATTCGAGGAGCTAGGGTATCGCCGCTTGCACAGGCGGGGAGTCTCCCCTATAATTTCCTTCGCTTTGGGACACGCAAGGTTTAGACCTTAGCTGCTCAACACCTTCGGGACGTGGCGCAGTTTGGTAGCGCGCCTGCTTTGGGAGCAGGATGTCGCAGGTTCAAATCCTGTCGTCCCGACCATATCTTGCGGGCGTAGTTCAATGGTAGAACCCCAGCCTTCCAAGCTGATGACGCGGGTTCGATTCCCGTCGCCCGCTCCATAAGATAGATGAATGGCTCTGGTTCCTTTTGGAATCAGAGCCGTTTTCATATACATGCCGGGACCCCTGATCCCCTTCTAAGTTGCGGTGAAATAGTTCCTGGATTAGCCGCAAAAGCTGTGATCCAGGAACTATTTCACCGCAACTTATTGAGGCCGAGTGAGCTGGGTCGATGATGGGTTCTGTTGTCGAGAAGATGAGGGCAGCCGGTCAGGAGTCTGCGTAGGGTTTTGTGGTTGGTATCCCGTAGCCGCGCATCATGGAGCCGAACGCTTTGACATCGTAGGTGTCTGAGAGCTTGAAATGAATGACGTTGTGGCCCATGGCACGCAGGTTCGCGTCGCGCACGAGGGCATCTCGATAGGTTTTTGCCGCAGCATGTTCCGGATCATTTTGGGCATCGTCCTCAAACTTGCCTAGTCCATGCAGCTCAGCCAGCATCCAAGAGCCGTTTGGCATTTGCCAGCCGTAATCTGCCAAATAATAGCCGGCGTTTCCAGGCCGAGTGATTTCAACCTGAAGTTCGGGAGCGGCAACTCCCGCCAGAATCATTGCCGCCCGCGCTTCGGATTCTCCACCGTTATCCGATCTGCCATCCATGTGTTCAAAAACGTCAAATGCACGCGCGATGCCGTGCAGTCCACGGCAGTTCGCTTGTGCATATGAACGCAATTCTTCACGCTCGACACCGTACTCACGAGCCAGCCCGTCGACATAGCCTAGTGCATATCGAAAGGCGCTCGTTCGGGCGATGTCGACCACCGTGCGATATGGATCCGTTAACGTAAACGGGCCGAGCTGCCATACGTCGCCCGGCCGCCAGCGTCGGTATTCAACGAATTCGTACATATCGCGTCTGGTGGAACGCGGCAGCAGCACTTGCACCTTGTCGAGAAGCGAATATGCAGAACCGATGCCATAGAGCAGTGCCGCCGTTGCTCCACAAAACACGGCATCCGGGTCAACGACCGCAATAGCGGATGCCAATTGAAAGATGCGATCTTCGACGCCGAGGTCATTCCAATACGCGGGATCAGCGTAGACATGGTTGTAGAGTCGAATAATCATCTCTTTTTGCATGAGCGCGTAGGCACAGCGTTCATCCCATTTTTTGGTAGCTACAAACAGATGCCCGCCATGATGGGCCTCGAATAACCGGAAGAACAGCTCTACTTGCGGTTTGGAACAGCGTTTATAATGACTCATTTTCGACCCCATGGTCTCGAGGGGGAGTGAATGACACTACGCTATCCCATATTTGGTCCGCCAGACCTTGCCATGAACTGACCAAAAGCTTGACGGGGCAGGTCAGAGTCATGAGTCAGAGCCAAACATATCGGCAAACGGTTGATTAGTGCCCCTCGGCGGCACTTAAAACCACCCTTACAGAAAGTTGCGGTGAAATAGTTCCTGAAAAGCTCGAATAAGCCTTAATCAGGAACTATTTCACCGCAACTTAGGATGGGATGGGGTTAGCTACGGGGGCGGTGGCGGAGTTTGTCGATGGTGGAGTCGGTGCTTCGGCTGCGGGCTTCGGCTGCGGTTTGGCGCTTGTGGCGGTAATCGATCATGCCTTGGATGATGGGCTTGCCAAAGCTCACGACATCATCGTTGTAGATGGCGGTTCGGGCTGCGAGGAGACAATCGGTAAAGTCCATATGGGTCTTGCCAAAGAGTTTGACGGCAAGGGCGACAACGGTGGGCTCGTCGACCATGACGTCATCGAGCAGCCTTTTCATGGCCGCGGCAATCTCAACGCGGGGAACCTTATAGACGTCGCGCAGCGTGACCACGACGCGCGTGATGATTTCGGGGTAGACACGAGCGGTGCGCGTGGCGATGACCTTGGCGGCGCGCGGTGACAGAACTTCGTCGTCGTCCAGCAGGTAACGTAGTATGACGGTCTCGTCGATGATGGTGCTACTCATGGATATCTACTTCCTCGGGACCCAAAACCGAATCGTCGCTTTCTGTGGCAAGGTATTCAATCCAGGCATTGCGCTCCTCGGAGCGGCGATTGGGGTCACCATATGCTTTGAGCGATCCATAGGCGGCGGTGCCATCCTTTGAGCGCACGGCGACCGGCTGAAAGGGGAGCTTGCGCATCAAAATGCTTTGCGCGACAAATAGACGGACAGCCTCGGCGAGCGATGTGCCCATGGCGTCGTAGAGGCGCTCGGCATGCTGTTTATCTTCCTCGCGAATGCGCACCTGCAGGATGGCTCGTTTTTGCGTCGATGACATCACTGGCCTCCCTTAATGAGCGGGCAATATGAATAGTCAAATACAGTATCGGCTAATAATAGCCAATTTTATAACGACTACTTTATTGCACTCGAGTAATTGAGTGTGAACAATATTACAAACGTACTACATCCTTTAGAAGCGGGCGTGAAATCTCTCTCGAACGTACGCGTGTAATACACTCACCTTTATATCCTATCGAGAATAATTCCAACCTGCCAAAACCCCTGCAATACACCCGTATTGCAGGGCTTATGCTCAAGTTTGCCCCCTGCAACTGCGTATATTCAACCTGTATACCGTTGGAGAAATTCTACCGAGTGCCTGTTTCGCCGCATGCATTCGATATGCCGACGCCAGGCCACGGGCGGCCTGGGGCAACGTCGCAGGGTCTCTCCGGCATGGGATTCAGGAGGGAGTGAACAACATGGGCAATAAACGAGTCGTAGCCGATTCCTCACGCTGCATTGGGTGCCAAACCTGCATGGCGGCGTGTATTGAGGCACACGACATCCCCGGCAACATCTGCGCGCCGCGCCTGCGCGTGACGCGCACCTACGAGATCTCCGCACCGGTGGCTTGCCATCACTGCGAGGATGCCCCGTGCGCCAAGGCCTGCCCCACGGGCGCCTTGTTCTTTGATCCAAAGAACCATCGTATCGGCGTCAACGAGGATAACTGCATCGGCTGCAAGAGCTGCGTCATGGCCTGTCCCTTTGGCGCCGTGAGCGTGGCGACCACGCAGGTCCCCGTCTTGATGGGCGACGTGCGCGTGGGTTCGCAGACCAAGAGCTTCGTGCTCAAGTGCGACCTGTGCGTGGACCGTCCCGGCGGTCCGGCGTGTGCCGAGGCGTGCCCGACCAAGGGCCTCACCCTGGTAGACGAGGAGCGTCTGGCGGAACTGACCGCCGAGCGTGCCCGAGCCACCATCGAAAACGAGGCGTAAGCGGGCGGCCATACAGGCCCAACGATTGTCAAATACGTACCGATTAATCGGTAGCAGAAAAAGGAAGGAGGGTGTCATGGAGAAGCATAAAGTGATCTGCCCGTATTGTGGCGCCGGTTGCCAGTTTAACCTCCTGGTCCAAAACGGCCAGGTCGTGGGTACCGAACCGCTCAACGGCATCACCAATCAGGGCGAGCTGTGCCTTAAGGGCATGAGCGGCTACGACTTCATCAACGACACCAAGATCTTGACTCCTCGCGTACTGCACCCGATGATCCGCCGCACTAAGGGCGCGGATCTTGAGCGCGTAAGCTGGGACGAGGCACTGGATTTCACCGCATCTAAGATGCAGGCCATAATTGACGAATATGGTCCTAACGCTGTCATGACCACCGGCTCCTCGCGAGGCGGCGGCAATGAGGCGAACTACGTCATGCAGAAGTTTACGCGTGCGTGCATCGGCACCCACAGCGTGGACAACTGCGCCCGTACTTGACACGGCCCTACTGTCCTCGGTCTGATGGACACGGTTGGTTCAGGTTGCATGTCATGCTCCATCCCCGGTATGGAGGATGCGGGCTGCATTTTCCTCTTCGGCTATAACCCTGCCGATTCGCACCCCATCGTCGCAAGGCGTATCGTGCGAGCCAAAGAAAAGGGTTGCAAGATCATCGTCGCCGACCCGCGCCATATCGAAACCGCGCGTATCGCCGATCTCTACCTTCCGATCAAGAACGGTTGCAATGTTGCGTTCCTCAACGCCTTTGCCAACTGTCTGGTCAACGATGGCCTCTACGACAAGGAATTCGTCGCCGAGCACACGAACGGCTTTGACGAGTGGTGGGAGACCATCAAGAACTACACTCCCGAATCCGTACAGGACATCACGGGTGTCGAGCCCGCGTTGATCCACCAAGCTGCCGAGATGTACGCCACGGCGAAGCCCTCTGCCATCATTGGCTGGGGTATGGGCGTATGCCAGCAGAAGCAGAACCTGAAGACGGTGCACACCATCGCCTCCATCGCCTGCGTTGCCGGCCAGATCGGCAAACCCAATTCCGGCCTCGCGCCCGTGCGTGGCCAGAACAACGTCCAGGGCTCCTGCGATATGGGCATGCTGCCTAACCTGTACCCTGGCTACCAGAAGGTCACCGACCCGGCCGTGCGCGCCAAGTTTGCCAAGGCTTGGGGCGTGCCCGAGGAAAAGCTCCCCTTGGAGGAGGGCTACAAGCTCACCGACCTGGGCCACCTGGTCGACGAGGGCAAGGTGCACTGCTTCTACAACTACGGCGAGGACCCGGTGCAGACCGAGCCCGATTCGGCCGGTATGCGCAAGACGCTCTCCGAGCTGGATCTGTTCATTTGCCAGGACATCTTTATGACGCAGACGACTATGCTCGCCGACGTCATCCTGCCCGCTACTTCTTGGGGCGAGCACGAGGGTGTCTTTACCGCATCCGACCGTAGCTTCCAGCACTTTGACGCGGCTGTTCCGCCCAAGGGCGAGTGCCGCCACGACTGGGAGATCTTCGCGGACCTGTCTACGCGCATGGGCTACCCCATGCACTACGACAACACTGAGCAGATCTGGAACGAGTGCATTAGCCTGTGCCCCAACTTTGTGGGCGCAACCTACGAGAAGATGGCTCCCGAGGGCGGTTACGCCCAGTGGCCCGTCAAGAGCACCGATGTGAACGACCACGGCACGGCCGACATGTTCGCTGGTGGCAAGTTTACCACCAAGGACGGCCGCGCCAACCTGATGGCGCACGACTGGGAGGCGCCCTCCGAGCTTCCCGACGATGAGTACCCGCTCATCCTGTGTACCGTCCGTGAGGTCGGCCACTACAGCTGCCGCTCGATGACCGGCAACTGCAAGACGCTGGCGCTGCTCGCCGACGAGCCCGGCTTTGTCCGCATGAATCCCGCGGACGCCCAGGCGCGCGGCATCAAGAACGGCGACATCGTCTCGATTCACAGCCGCCGTGGCCAGGTATACAGCCGCGCCGACGTGAGCGACCGTATCAACAAGGGCACGGTCTATATGACCTACCAGTGGTGGATCGGCAAGTGCAACGAGCTGACCATGCACAAGGTCGACCCGGTCTCACATACGCCCGAGGACAAGTTCTCCGCCTGTCAGGTCGACGCTATCGCCGACCAGGTCTGGGCCGAGGGCGAGGTCGAGCGTCAGTACACCGAGCTCAAGCAGGCTCTGGTGGATGCCGCCGCTCCCCAGGACGTTGAGCCCGGCGCCGCCAAGTTCGACGACGAGACGCACGTGAACCAAATCGTGTAGTCCCGTTCTCGTTGGCTTTTTGGGCCGGGCGTCCCGTACGTTCGGGAGCCCGGCCTGTTATTTTGAAAGGAAGTGGGGATGAACCGCTTCATCGACATCAACCCGGAGAGGTGCATCGGCTGCGGAACATGTCAGTCCGCCTGTGCCGACGCCCACCGGATGCAGGGTCTTCAGGATACGCCGCGTCTGGCGCTCGTGAAGACCGGCGGTATTTCGGCCGCCCTTGCCTGCCACCATTGCGAGGGTGCCCCTTGCGCCGAGGTTTGCCCGGTGAATGCCATCGAGCACGATGGCGATCGCATCCACGTCAAGGAGCAGGAGTGCATCGGGTGCAGGCTGTGCGCCATCGCGTGCCCCTTCGGAGCCATCCATCCCGATGGCACGTCTATCGCCGGTGTCGCAGGCATGTGCGACCCGACGCCTTCGTATCCTAAGTCCCTGAGCAGCCTGCTTACGTGGGCTCCCGGCCAGTACACCTGCGCTGTCAAGTGCGACCTTTGCGCCTTCGATCCGGACGGCCCGCATTGTGTGGCGGCGTGCCCCACCAAGGCGCTGACCGTCATGGGCGGCGCGGCCGATCGCGAGCTCGACGAGGCCAAGCGCCTGCGCTCGATCGAAAACGGTCCGGTCGTCGACGTTACCGCTGTGGCCCAGGGCCTGTCCGAGAAAGCAGAAGGGAGCGTAAACAATGGATAGCATGACGCTGTTTATCGCATCGCTTGCCGTCTCGTGCATCGGTGCGCTCGCCTCGGTTCTGCTGATCAAGGCCGATAACGCCGCCAAGACCGCCGGCTGCCTTATCGGTGCCGCCGCCGCGGTGCTTTCGTTTGTGGCCGGTATCCAGGCCATGCTGGGCGATGTCACGTCGGTCGACACCATCGTGTTCTTCCCGTTTGCCCATTTCCAGCTGCTGCTCAATCAGCTGTCCGGCCTGTTCGTGGCGCTCATCTCGGTGCTCGCGTTTGCCGGCTCGATCTACGGTCTCAACTACTTTGATGAGTACCCGGGCAAAAAGGGCCGCGCCGGCTTCTTCTTTAACACCTTCGTCGCGTCCATGATGCTCGTCATCACCGCCGACAACGTGTTTTGGTTCCTGGTCGCCTTTGAGCTCATGTCGCTGACCTCGTACTTCCTGGTCGTGATCGAGGAGAACGAGAACTCCATCCATGGCGGTTGGCTCTACTTTGTGATCGCGCACGTGGGCTTTGTGCTCATCATGGCGAGCTTCCTCACCATGACCAACTTCGCCGGTGGCTCGTTTGCCTTTGCGGATTTCCGCGCCACGCAGTTTAGCCCCGCGGTCGCATCCGTGTGCTTCGTGCTTGCCTTCTTTGGCTTTGGCGCCAAGGCCGGTATTATCCCGCTGCACGGCTGGCTGCCCAAGGCACATCCCGAGGCGCCGTCCAACGTGTCGGCCCTCATGTCCGGCGGCATGATCAAGATCGGTATCTTCGGCATCCTCAAGGTTGGTCTCGACCTGCTCTCCGCCTCGGGCGTTCAGGTTTGGTGGGGCCTTATGGTCATGGTCTTCGGTGCGATCTCGTCGGTCCTCGGCGTGGCCTTCGCCCTGCAGGAGCATGACATCAAGCGCCTGCTGGCCTATCACTCCGTCGAGAACATCGGCATCATCCTGCTCGGCGTCGGCGCCTCCATGGCCGCCATGGCGCTCAACTCGGTCGGCATTGCCGTCCTGGCTCTGATGGCCGCCCTCTACCACACGTTTAACCACGCGATGTTTAAGGGCGAGCTGTTCTTGGGCGCCGGTGCGCTGCTGTACTCCACGGGTACGCGCAATATGGAGAAGATGGGCGGCCTGTTCCGTCGTATGCCGGCAACGGCCATCTGCTTCCTCATTGGCGCGCTTGCCATCTCGGCCATCCCGCCCTTCAACGGCTTTGTGTCCGAGTGGTTTACCTACCAGTCGCTCTTTAACGCCGCCATGCAGGGCGACAAGGCCGTCATGATCGTGGCCGTGTTCGCTGCCGTCGCGCTTGCCATTACCGGTGCGCTGGCTGTCACGTGCTTCGTCAAGGCCTATGGCGTCTCCTTTGCCTCCGCGCCCCGCTCCGAGGCCGCGGCCAATGCCAAGGAGGTTCCCGCCCCCATGGTGTTTGCGCAGGGCCTGCTCGCGGCCATCTGCGTCGTGCTGGGCATTGGCGCTCCCGTGATCGCGCCCGTGCTGGTCGATGTCGCCGCGTCCGTGCTGCATCCGTACGGTGGCGTGTTTGCCGCCGAGGGCATGGAGCTCATGAACCAGTACTCCGGCGCTGCCACCTCCACGCCCGCGATCGCCATTGCGCTCGTGGTACTTGTCGGCCTTGCCTGCGGCTACCGCAAGCTCAAGACCGTCGGTAAGGTGCAGAAGTCCCAGCCGTGGGCATGCGGCTATGCTCCCAACGAGCATATGCCCGTCGTGGCCACGACCTTTGCCTCCGAGGTGTCCTGGTTTATGCAGCCGCTCTACACGCTGCGCGACCGCTGCACGGCCGTCTGCTGGTCCATCGCACACTTCTTCCAGAAGCTCACCGGTGTGGCCGAGGCTGTGGAGCCCGTACCCGACAAGGTTCTCGTCGATGCCCCGCATAAGGGTGTCGAGAAGCTCGCCGACCTCGCGACTAAGCTCGAGGGCGGCAACTACAGCATCTATATCTGCTATATCGTCGCGGCACTCGTGGTGTTCCTCGTGCTCGCCGTGCAAATGGGTTAAGGAGGGGAGAGCATGAACAACATCGTACTTGCCGTTCTGCAGGGCGTGGTCGTCATGGCCGTCGCACCGTTCTTCTCCGGTCTCGGCCGCGTGATCCGCGCCAAGATGCACAACCGTCGCGGCCCCAGCATCATGCAGGACTACCGCGACCTGGCCAAGCTCTTTGCGCGCCCCGAGTCCCAGAGCGAGGATGCGAGCTTTGCGCTGCGCATCATGCCGCCGCTGTTCTTCGCCGTCGCCTTTATGCTCGCGATGGGTCTGCCGCTCTTTACGGCACAAAGCCCCATCCCGGTCTTTGGTGACGCCATCACCATCATGTACAGCCTGGCGCTCGCCCGCTTCTTCTTCGCCCTCTGCGGTGTGGATTCGTCCAACGCCTACGCCGGTATCGGCGGCGTCCGCGAGCTGCTCATGAGCGTGCTCATCGAGCCGTCCATGCTGCTGGCGCTGTTTGCCGCCGCCCTGGTGTGTGGCTCCACCGACATCGCCACTATGGGTCAGCACATCATGACGGGCGCCATCGACGCGCCGGTCGCCGTGATCCTCGCCGGCATCGCCTTTGCGATCGCCTGCTACATGGAACTCGGCAAGCTGCCGTTTGACCAGGCCGAGGCCGAGCAGGAGCTTCAGGAAGGTCCGCTCGCCGAGCTTTCCGGCCCGTCGCTCGCCATGGCCAAGCTCGCCATGTCCATGAAGCAGGTCCTGGTCGTCGCCTGGTTCTGCGCGATCTTTGTCCCCTGGGGCGAGCCCGCGACCGTGGGCGTCGCCGCTGTTCTGGGCGCAGTCATCTTCCTGGTGAAGTGCCTTATCGACTTTGTCGTATGCGGTGTGATCGAGAACTCCTGCTCGCGTTCGCGTTTTAAGGTGCTTGGCAATCAGACCTGGGCTGTCGTGGGCATCGCCGTTCTGGCGTTTGTCTTCGTGGTCGTCGGCGTGTAGGAGAAGGGAGAAACAATGTCATTTGCAGTCAGTCTGTCCCTTCTCGGCTTGGTCGCTATCGCGGCCCCGATGGTGGCCTCGGTGCTCGTCGCCCTGTTCCCCCGTCCGTACGCCAAGTGGTTCAGCGTTTTGGGTGCCGCCGTCTCGACGGTCTGCACCATCGCCCTCGCCGCGAATTTCGCTGGCGCCGGCATGCCCGACACGCAGGTCCCCCTGATCTCGTTTGGGCAGACCCTCGTCATGGGATTCACCTTCGATCGCATGAGCACGCTGCTCGCGCCCGCCTTTGTGGGTATCGGCCTGCTTGTCGTGATCTATTCGATCCCCTATATGAGCGAGAATAACCGTGAGCATCCCGACGCGCCGCGTCGTCGCTTCTACGCGTACCTCGCGACCTTCATCGGCGCCATGGCCGGCCTCGTGTACAGCTCGACCCTTTTGGGCCAGCTCGTGTTCTTTGAGATTACGGGTGCGTGCTCTTGGGGCCTCATTAGCTACTACATGACGCCTACGGCCAAGAAGGCCGGCATGAAGGCCTTGATCATCACGCATATCGGCGCGCTCGGCCTGTATCTGGGCGCCGCCATCGTGTTTGCCCACACCGGCACCTTCGCCATTACCGCGATTGCCGGCCTCGACGCCAAGCTCAAGGCCATCGTCCTTTTGCTCGTGCTGTTTGCGGCCTGGGCCAAGTCCGCGCAGGTTCCCATGTACATGTGGCTGCCTTCGGCCATGGAGGCGCCGACGCCTGTTTCGGCTTACCTGCATGGCGCCTCGATGGTCAAGGTCGGCGTGTGCGTGTTCGCGCGTGCACTCGTCTCTGCCGGCGAGATTCCCGAGATCGTGGGCTGGGTCGCCATTATCGACGCCATGGTCACCATGCTCTTTGGCTTCCTGATGTACCTGCCGCAAAAGGACATGAAGCGCCTGCTGGCCTTCTCCACGATCGCCCAGCTCTCCTATGTGTTCTTTGGTCTGGGCCTTTCGGTCTTTGGCAGCCAGCTCGCCTTCGATGGTGCCGTGTGCCACATCTTTAACCACGCCTTTGCCAAGACCCTGTTCTTCCTGATCGCAGGTTCGTTCTCCTTTACGCTCGGCACGCGTATGCTGCCCAAGCTGCGCGGCATCGTAAAGAAGTACCGGATCTCGGGTGTGGGCTTTGGTGTGGCGGCGCTCGCCATTGCCGGCGTGCCGCCCATGAACACGTTCTTCTCGAAGTTCCAGATTATCGCCGGCGGCTTTTCCGTTGGTGCCGGCAACGTCGCGATTCTGGTGCTCGTGTGCATCATGGTCGCCGAGACCGTCGCCACCTTTGCCTGGTTCCTCAAGTGGATGGGCTATTGCCTGCCCGGTGAGCCGAGCGAGGAAGTCGCCGCTGGTGCACCGCTCCCCAAGGCAATGGCGTTCGTGTTCATCGTGCTCATCATCATGGTTATCGTCAGCGGCCCGCTTTCGGCCAGCTGGATCGGTTAGGAGGTAGAACGACATGGGTTATTCGATCGTCAACATCCTTGGCGGCCTTCTGATCGTCACGTCCACCATGGTGGTTGTCTCCAAGAACATCAAGCATGCCATCAGCTGGTATGCGGTGCAGTCGCTGGTGCTCGTGGGGCTTCTCGCCACGCTCGGTGTCACCACCGGTGCGCAGGAGCTGCTTATGTGGGCTGGATCTGCCTTTATCACCAAGGTCGTCCTGGTCCCTTATATCCTCAACCGCGCATACAAGAAGATGGGCGAGCCGAGCGACGCATCGCTCAAGGCCGGCCTTAAGCCCGCGTGGGCCATTTGCATCATCGCCGTCGAGGTCGCGATCTGCTTTGCCGTCGTGACGCAGATCAGCCTGCCCACAGCCGAGGTCGCAACGCCTGCGCTCGCTATTAGCTTCGCTCACTTCTTTGTGGGCCTCACCTGCATCATCTCGCAGCGCAACATCATGAAGCAGATCTTTGGATACTGCCTTATGGAAAACGGCAGCCATGTGACGCTCGCGCTTTTGGCTCCCACCGCTCCCGAGATCATCGAGATCGGTATCGCCACCGACGCCATCTTTGCCGTCATCATCATGTCCATCGTCGTGCGTCGCATTTGGGACGACTCCCACTCGCTCGATGCGCGCGACCTGTCCGAGCTGAGGGGGTAGTCCATGGAAACGTTGATTCTCGCCCTGCTCGCGACTCCTTTGGTGTTCTCGCTGGTCATGGCGTTTTTGCCCAAGAACACGTCCTATAACGTGTTTGCCGGTCTCAACCTGGTCTCCGTCGCAGCCGTCCTGGTGCTGTCGATTATGACGGCCGGTGACGTCCTTATGAGCGGCGAAACCGCGAGCGCTCTTGGCCTGTGGTTCCACCTCGATTCGCTGGGCGCCATCTTTGTGCTGCTCATCGGCTTTATCGGTTTTCTTACGGGGCTGTTCTCGCTGCCCTATGTAAAGGCCGATATCGAGGAGGGCTCCATGCCCGCCGAGCGCGCCAAGCAGTATTTTGCGCTGTTTAGCCTGTTTGTGTTCACCATGCTGCTCGCATGCCTGTCCAACAACATGATCCTCACCTGGGCCGCCGTGGAGGCAACCACGCTTTCCACCGTGTTCCTCGTGGGTATCTACAAGAACAAGACGGCACTCGAGGCTTCTTGGAAGTATGCGATGGTCTGCACCGCTGGCGTGGCCTTTGGCCTGTTCGGCACGCTGCTGATCTACGCCAACGCCGCCGACGTGATTCCCAACGCCCACGAGGCCGCGTTTCTGTCGTGCGTGCTGCCGTATGCCGACCAGTTCGACCCGACGCTCATGCGCCTCGCCTTTGCGTTTGTCGTGATCGGCTTTGGCACCAAGGCCGGCCTGTTCCCCATGCATACTTGGCTGCCCGATGCCCACTCCCAGGCTCCGAGCCCTGTCTCGGCCCTGCTCTCGGGCGTGCTGCTTAAGTGCGCCATGCTTGTGATCATGCGCTTCTACGGCTTTACTATCCAGGCCGTGGGCGCCGAGTATCCGCAACTTTTGCTGCTGATCGTCGGCACGCTGTCCATTTTGGTGGCGGCGCTTTCGATGTTTCGCCAGGACGACCTCAAGCGCCGCTTTGCGTACTCGTCTGTGGAGAACGTGGGCGTTATCGCCCTGTGCCTGGGTATCGGTGGCCCGCTGGGTATCGCCGCGGCCCTGCTGCACTGCGTGTTCCACGGCTTTACCAAGACGCTTGCCTTCTGCGTGTCCGGCAACATCCAGCACGCCTTTGGCACGCGTAGCCTGGCCAAGATCCAGGGCGTCGTCGAGGTTGCTCCCGCAACCGCCGCGCTCGCCGTCCTGGCGCTGCTCGGTCTTGGTGCCTTCCCGCCCTTTGGCATGTTTATCTCCGAGTTCCTGACTTTTGTCGCCGGTGTTACCGCCGGTCCCATGTGGCTGGTCGTCGTGGTCGCCCTCGGTCTTACCGTGGCCATCTCCGCGCTCACCCGCATCGCACTCAAGTCGGTATTCGGCCATGCGCCCCAGGGCATGGGCACGCATGAGGCCCCGGCGCTCATGCTTATCCCCGAAATCATCCTGGCCGTCATGATCTTGTGGTTTGGCATCGCCACCCCGCTGCCTCTCGTGCACGGTGTGGAGACCGCGACCGGCATTGTGCTCGAGCAGAGCACCGAGGAACTTCACGCGACGCCGATGTACCGCGCTGTGTTCGGTACCGAGACCGCTCAGAGCGAGGTGGAGTAACGAATGATTGAAACTGAGAACAAGGTGTATGCCCGTCGCTGCGAGAGCCATGTCGAGGCCCTGCGCCGCGCCGTTCCGGGCTGCATCGAGAAGGTCGAGTGGCAGTGCGAGGACCAGCTGACGATCACCGTCAAGCAGGACAAGCTGCCCGAGGCCGTCCACTACCTGTACTACGAGCGCTACGGCTGGATTCCCGTGATCATCGGCAACGATGAGCGCAGCCTGTGCGGCCGCTACGCCGTGTACTACGTCATCTCCATGGAGGGGGAGGACCCCGGCTGGGTGACTGTGCGCACCGAGGTCGATCCCGCCAAGATGACGTTCCCGTCCGTGACGCCGTTCGTCCCCGCCTGCGTGTGGGGCGAGCGCGAGCTGCGCGATATGTTCGGCCTGATCCCCGAGGGTCTGCCCGATCGTCGTCGCCTGGTGCTGCCCGATGACTGGCCCAGCGGCCTGTACCCGCTGCGCAAGGACTCCATGGACTACCGCTTCCGTCCCGCTCCCGCGAGCGACATGGAAAACTATGAGTTCTTGGCCGATACCAAGGGCAAGGAGACCACACTCGTCCCCATGGGCCCGTTGCACATTACCTCCGACGAGCCCGGCCACTTCCGCCTGTTCGTCGAGGGCGAGACGATCGTCGACGCCGACTACCGTCTGTTCTACGTGCACCGCGGCATGGAGAAGGTCGCCGAGACGCGCCTGAACTATGACGCCGTGACGTTCCTCGCCGACCGCATCTGCGGCATCTGCGGCTGCGCCCACTCGGTGGCCTATGCCGAGGCCGTCGAGCGCGCCCAGGGCATCCATGTCCCGCCGCGCGCCCAGTACATCCGCGCCATCATGCTCGAGGTCGAGCGCCTGCACTCGCATCTGCTCAACATTGGCCTGGCATCGCACTACACGGGCTTCGACTCCGGCTTCCAGCAGTTCTTCCGCGTCCGCGAGAAGTCCATGGACCTGGCCGAGAAGCTCTCCGGTCACCGCAAGACCTACGGCCTCAACGTGATCGGCGGCGTGCGTCGCGACATTTTGGCCGAGCAGAAGCTCTCCACGCTCACGACCATCCACCAGCTGCGCTCCGAGGTCCAGGAGCTCGTCGACGTCTTGCTCTCCACGCCCAACTTTATTGAGCGTACGAGTGGCATCGGCATCTTGGACCGCAAGATCGCACGCGACTTCTCGCCGGTCGGCCCGCTCATGCGTGGCTCGGGCTATGCCCGCGACGTGCGCTTTGACCATCCCTTCGATGGCTACGCCGATCCGGACGTCCAAAAGATGCACGCCGCCACGGCCGACACCTGCGATGCCTTCGGCCGTACCGCCGTTCGCATCCAGGAGGTCTACGATTCGATCGACATGATCGAGACCATGCTCGAGAACTGCCCGTCGGGCCCCATCCTCACCACGGATTGGGAGTACACCCCGCACAAGTACGCCATCGGCGCCACCGAGGCGCCGCGCGGCGAGGACGTGCACTGGGCCATGCTCGGCAATAACCAGAAGTGCTACCGCTGGCGCGCCAAGGCCGCCACGTACAGCAACTGGCCGGTCCTGCGCTACATGTTCCGCGGCAACACCGTGGGCGACGCGGCGCTGATCGTCGGCTCGCTCGACCCGTGCTACTCCTGCACCGACCGCGTGACGGTGACCGATGTCGCCGCCAAGCGCGACCATGTGCTCGACAAAGAGCAGTTCGAGAACGTCTGGCGCGACAAGTCGCCGCTTGCGGGCGAGGGCACCATGGCCGCTCCGCTCGATGAGGAGGCGCTCTAATATGCTGAAGCTTTGGAAGGTTAACGCCAAGGCCGGCGACGCGACGGTCAAGTACCCGTTTGCGCCGTTCCCCACCAACAAGGACATGCGCGGCAAGCCCGAGCACAATGCCGAACTCTGCATCGCCTGCGGTGCCTGCGGCGTGGCGTGCCCGGCCGATGCCATTCGCATGGACACCGACCTTGCGGCCGATACCATCACCTGGTCGATCGACTACGGCCGCTGCATCTTCTGCGGCCGCTGCGAGGAAGCCTGCCCCATGGAGGCCATCAAGCTCACCGAGGAGTTTGAGTTGGCCGTCATGAGCAAGGACGACCTCACCAGCAAGAGCGTCTATACGCTCGAGCACTGCTCGCGTTGCGGCAAGCCGTTTGCCCCACACAAGGAGATCGACTACGCCAAGCGCCTGCTGCAAAAGACCGGAGGCATGGAGGCCATCCAGGCTGCCCGTACCGTCGGTATGTGCCAGGAGTGCAAGCGCGAGCTCGACGCCCTGCGCGCCGCCTCGGCCGTAAAGACCGGCAACGCGCACGGCATGGCTGCCAACGAGACGCTTGCGTCCGGTGAGCCCCAGGGCCCCGGCATGGAGTATCTGGGCGGCCACGGCGTGAACCCGGAGTATATCGACCGCGAGCTCAACCCCGATGCGCCCGAGATTCCCGCTGGACCTGCGCCGGTCGAGGGCATCATCATGGATTTTGAAACGAAGGAGGAGTAACCATGGCCGAACCCACGCTTTTACCCGAGCGGCTTCAGTACCGCCCGACCAAGATCGAGCTCGACGAGAGCATCGAGAAGGCCAAGGCGACCCTTCTTAAGAAGATCAAGCGCTCGGTGTACGTCTACCGTGTCGACTGCGGCGGCTGCAACGGCTGCGAGATCGAGATCTTCGGTTCCATCACGCCCGTCTTCGACGTCGAGCGCTTTGGCATCAAGGTCGTGCCCTCGCCCCGTCACGCCGATGTGCTGCTGTACACCGGTGCCGTGACGCGTGCCATGCGCATGCCGGCCCTGCGCGCCTTTGAGGCTGCACCCGATCCCAAGATCGTGGTGTCCTATGGCGCGTGCGGCTGCACCGGCGGCATCTTCTACGACAACTACTGTGTCTGGGGCGGCACGGACAAGATCTTGCCGGTCGATGTCTATATCCCCGGCTGCCCGCCCAGCCCCGCGCAGACCATCTACGGCTTTGCCATGGCGCTCGGTCTGCTGGACCAAAAGCTCCATGCCGAGACCACGGTGGAGGCCGCCGGCGAGCAGGCCGATATCCTGCACCCTGGCGTGCCGTACAAGCTGCGCGTTGCCATTGAGCGCGAAGCTCGCGCCATGAGCGGCTACCGTTACGGCCGCGACCTGGCCAACGAGTTTATGGACACGCTCGAGGGTGCGCCCAAGGGCGATATCCGCGGTGCCATGGCGCTGCTCATCGACAAGCAGGACGATCCGCGCCGCGTTGAGGTCTACTCGGCGCTGCAGGATCTGGTGCTGGCCGGAGGTCGCTAGATGGAACTCACGGACCGCTCTGGTTACTTTGCGGGCCCCGGTATGCTCGGCGGCTCCTTTGGCGACGCCTCGCGCGCAAGCGACGAGGCTGCCGAGGGCGTCGCCGACCCCTGCCTGGGTCATGCGCCCGACCAGGTGGTCTTCTATGAGCTCACGCGTAAGTTTGTGGAGACCGAGGAAGACGTTCCCCAGGAGGCCTGCGACGTGCTGTACTACACGCTCGCCGTGGGCCACCACACCGGCGTGCTCGACTGCTTTGAGCCGCGCCTGTCGGTGCCGGTGGATGTGTTCTATTCGCTCGTCGACGCGCTGCAGGAGGGGGAGGCCAAGACAAAGTTCGAGGCCATCCGCTCCTTTGGCGAGTGCCAGCTCGACAAGGCGGCGGTGCCGTCGCTGCTCGAGGCCTGCGATGCGCTGCTCGACGAGCGCGGTTTTCGCGGGTCGGCCAAGGCCGGCATTTCGGTGTTCGACGACGACTTTGGCCTGCATGCCCAGCAGGTCGCGTTTCTGATGAAGTTCCGCGATCTGGTTGAGCGCGTGCGCGATGTGTCGGGCGTGTATCTGACGGGGAGGTTGCAGTAATGGGTCGCGTTGTGGATGGCCGCGTGAACGGTGCTCCCTTTGCGGGTATCGTGCTCACGGCGGGAAGCGTGCTGCGTGCCGACGATGCCGCCGGCCCCGTGCTCTCCAAAAAGATGGAGGACGCGCCGCTTGCCGGCTGGTACACCATCGATGGCGGTCAGACGCCCGAGGATGACATCATCGAGGTCAAGCGCGAGCGTCCGCCGCGTTTGGTTTTGGTCGATGCCGCCGACATGGCGCTGCCCGTCGGGTCCATCCGCTTGCTTGATAAAACTGATGTGGCCCGCAAGTCGATGTTCACCACGCATTCGCTCCCTTTGTCGATTCTGATCGAAGAGATTGAGCAATCGTGCGATGATATCGTCTTTGTTGGGATTCAGCCGGGCGACACGGAGTTCTACAACCCCATGTCCCCGGAAGTCTTTGACGCCGTCGACGCCGTGTACGACGCCGTGGCCGCCAATGACTTTTCCCACTTTGTCCGCTTGGGGCAGGAGCTGTAGCAGCGCTTGCCTCTGCTGAATAGGAAAGAAGTGATTGACATGGCAGATTCCAAGGTGGAGTACCCCGCTCCCGATTGCCTGGCGCCCGCCGCGATCGAGGCCAAGACCGAGACCGCCGGCGTGACCAAGGCCAACCTGCCGGTCGCTAAGGCCTTTCTGTTGGCAATGTTCGCCGGTGCGTTTATCGCCTTCGGTGGCCTGTTCTTTACGGTGTTTTTGAGCGACAGCACGCTGGGCTGGGGTGCCCAGCGCGTCGTGGGCGGCCTGTGCTTTTGCCTGGGCCTGGTGCTGGTGCTGGTGTGCGGCGCCGAGCTGTTTACCGGCAATTCGCTTATGGTCTGCGCGCTCAAGAGCAAAAAGATCACCTTGGTCCAGATGCTTAAGGCCTGGGTCGTCGTGTGGGTCGGCAATTTTGTCGGTGCCCTGTTCATCGTCTTTTTGGTGTACATGGCCGGCATTTACAAGCTCAACGGCGAGGCGGTCGCCAACTCCATGGTGAGCGTCGCCGCCGGCAAGGTGACGATCGACTGGGTGACGATCTTCTTCCGCGGCATCCTGTGCAACATCTTTGTGTGCCTGGCCGTGTGGATCGGTACCGCCGGCAAGACCGTGGTCGATAAGGTTGTGGGCATTCTGCTGCCGATCGCTGCCTTTGTGGCCTGCGGTTTTGAGCACTGCGTCGCCAACATGTACTTTTTGCCCATGGGTGCCGTGATGCATGCATGCGGCTATGGTGCCGACGTCGCCGGCGCCGATGCGCTCAACGCTGCGGGCATTGCGTTTAACTTGTCCGCCGCCACGCTGGGCAACATCGTGGGCGGCGCGCTCCTGATCGCGCTCGGCTACTGGTTTATCTACGCCAAGAAGTCCGAGGCGTAAGGTACCGTCTGTTAGACGTTGGGCCTCCCGCGGGGCGTTGCCGTGCGGGAGGCTTTTTGGGACTGTGGCTCGTTGCCGGGCTGTTGGCCTGTTGTGTTTGGCTTGTGAAAGGGGTAATCGAGATGGCATCTGCTGTGGAGCGTGACGGTCGCGCCGTGGTGACCACATGCGGGGGATGCTATGCCGATTGCGCCTTTGCGGCACGCGTTGAGGATAGTCGCGTGGTGGCCGAGTTGCCGGTGCCGGGGCATCCGTGCGCGGCGCGCGCCCTGTGCGCCCGCGGGCGCCATCGACTGTCTATGCCGTTTGACGAGCGCGATCGCATTGTGCACCCCATGCGTCGACGCCAGGATGGCTCGGGGTTCGATGCAATTTCGTGGGATGAGGCGTTCGCGCAGATCGCAGCGCGCCTTGGGGAGATTGTTGACGAGCGCGGGCCTCGTTCGCTGGGCATGACGCTCGGGGTGCCCTCGTTCGACCGCTACTGGGCGCATTGCTTTATGCATGCGCTGGGCTCGCCCAACGTATACGGTGCCGACGGTGCCTGCGAGGTAAGCCGTCTCACCGGCTGGGAGCACAGCCTGGGCTACAGCCCCGCTTCCGACCTGGCGCATACCGATTGCATCATGTACCTGGGGCGTTCCATTGTCGATTCGTCGACGATGGGGGCCGTTGATGCGCTCAACGATGCCCGTCGCCGTGGGGCGAAGATTATCGTGGTCGACCCCCGGCGCAGCGGTTCGGCTGCGCTTGCCGACCGCTGGCTGCGTGTGCGCCCGGGCTGCGACCTGGCCTTGCTGCTGGGCATTGCGCATGTCTTGATTGCCGAGGACCTGTATGACCACGAGTTTGTTGCCCGCTATACCACAGGTTTTGACGAGTTGGCGCAGGCAGCCAGTGCTTGGACGCCTGAGTGGGCCGAGCCGATGTGCGACGTGCCGGCGGACGATATCCGTGCGACTGCGCGAGATTTGGCTGCCGCGGCGCCTGCTGCGGTGGTGGACGCTGGCTTTCATGGTGGCATCGGTATCGCGTATGCCAATAGCACCCAGACCGCGCGAGCTATCTGTATGGTCGATGTGCTGCTGGGCTGCATCGGACACGCCGGCGGTGCCCTCAACCCATCCACGCCGCTTGTGTTGGGCGACCTCGATCCCGCACGCTTTGCGACGCCGTCGATGCCGCGTGAGCCCAAGTTGGGGTCCGAGCGCTATCCGCTCGTCGACCCCGAGCGCGGTCTGTGCACGACCATCGGTCAGTCGATTCTTGCCGGCGATTTGCGTGGGCTCATCGTCTATGCCAGTAACCCCGGTGCGGGCTATGGCAATGCGCAGGCTTGGTTGGGTATTTTGCAACAGCTCGACTTGCTCGTGACCGTTGATATTCGCTGGTCCGAGACAGCGCGCGCTTCTGACTTCGTGCTGCCCGACGTGACGTATCTGGAGGCCGACCGTGGCGTGGGAACGGTGATAGGCACCAACGATGCGCGCGTGTTCTACCGTAATGCCGTGCTGCCTGTGCAGCATGACGGCACACGTCCCGGTCGGGAGATTTTTGCCGGTCTGGCGCAGGCGTGTGGCGTGGGCGAGTACTTCCAGTTTACGTCTGACGATCTGGCGGCTGCCCAGGTGGCGCCTTTTGGGATCAATCTGGACGAGCTCAAGGAGCGCGGTTGGGCCGATACGGGCGCGGCGCTGCCGTCGCGCACGGGTGAGCCGGTGATTCCCCTGAACGGCGGCAGGATCGCGCTGGCAAGCGATGTGTGGGGCTGCGCCGGTCTGGGCCGCGTTCCCGGTTGGATCGCGCCCATGGTGGAGCCCGGCCCGGGAATGTTTCGCCTCATTAGCGGCAACCGTCCCTTTGAGTCGCACACTTCGCGCAGGCTTGCTGCGGCGGGCGCTGCCGAGGCAGGCTCCGGCCTGGATGCTGTGCAGATGAATGCCGATGCCGCTGCTCGCATGGGTATCGCCGATGGCGAGGTCGTCGAGCTTGTGAGCGATATGGGCCGCGACCGCGTGCGCGTGGAGACGACGCCGTATCTGCATCCGGCGTGCATCTTTACGTCGGCCGCCCCCGGTGGGCGTTCGTTTGGCGCCGATTCCGGTGGCGCTCAAGGATTGGGCGTGGGCCCGCTCGACCATACGCCGTTGCGTTGGGATCCGTTGACGGGTGCCGCGCTCACTCAGGAAAACGCCGTTCGCGTGGAAAAGATTGTCGCGCGCGGGGATAATGACGAGTAATTGACTCAGCTGATGTATTCGACTGATCCACGTTTCTTTTGAAAGGCCGCACATGAGCGATAGCCAAAACATGTCCGATGAGGTGCGCGCCCGCCTGCGCGCCATTCCCTCTGTCAACGAGCTGCTTGCCGAGTGGCCGGTAGTGAAGGCGGCGGGGGAGACCTGCGACGCGGCGGTGCATGCCGCCGTCACGGCCGAGCTCGACGAGGAACGCGCCGCCATTCGCGCCGGTGCCGCCCCGCGCTCTAAGCGCGAGCTGGCATCGGCCATTGAATATCGCGCGCATCGCTCCGCGCTGCCGAGCTTGCGTCCTGCCGTCAACGCCACGGGTGTGGTCATCCATACCAACTTGGGCCGCGCCCCGCTCGCGGAGTCGGCCGCCAAGGCCGTGGCCGAGGTCGCGCGCGGCTACAGCACGCTCGAGTACAGCGTCGACACCTGCTCGCGCGGGTCGCGCAAGGAGCATGCCGCGCAGCTGATTCGCTCACTCACCGGTGCCGAGGACGCGCTCGTGGTCAACAACAACGCCGCCGCGGTGCTGCTGGTGCTGGCGACCCATGCCGCGGGCAAAGAGGTTATCGTCAGCCGCGGCGAGCTTGTCGAGATTGGCGGCAGCTTCCGCATCCCCGACGTCATGGCGGCCTCGGGCGCCAAACTCGTTGAGGTCGGCGCCACCAACCGCACGCATCTGGGCGACTACGAGCGCGCCATCACGCCCGAAACGGCCATGATCCTGAAGGTTCATCCTTCCAACTATCGCATCGAGGGTTTCCACGAGGAGGTAGGCTCTCGGGAGCTTGCGGCGCTTGCTCACAAGCATGGACTGCTGTTCTACGAGGACCAGGGGTCGGGCGCGCTGTTGCCCGACGACATCTTGGTGCGCGGCGGTGAGGAGCCCACGCCGGCTTCGGTCGCGGCGGGGCTCGATATCGTGTCGTGCTCGGGCGATAAGCTGCTGGGCGCGGCGCAGGCGGGCATTATCATGGGCCGTCGCGATCTGGTCCAGGCCTGTGGGTCGCATCCGCTTATGCGCGCCCTGCGCCCGGGCAAGCTAGCACTGGCGGCGCTCGAGGCTACACTGCGCATTTACATGGATGGGGCGGATGTGGCCCATCGCGAGGTGCCGGTGCTCAACATGCTCACGCTTCCGCAGGCTCATCTGGAGCGACGTGCCCGCAAGCTGCGCGATCGTATGGTCGCCGGGCTCGATAAGGCCGGTTGCCCGTGCGCCGTTGATTTGGAGATTGTCGAGGAGTCCTCGACGCCCGGCGGCGGCTCGCTGCCTACCGTGGAGCTGCCCACGATGTGCGTTGCCGTACGTCTTGTTGACGAGCGCCTGACGGTCGACGCGCTCAAGCGCTCGCTTGTCCAGGACTTCGACACTCCGGTTGTCACGCGAACCTCGCACGATCGCATTTTGTTTGATGTGCGCACGCTCGTGGGCGACCGCGATATCGAGACGGCGGCGTCGACGCTTGCCGCATGTGTTGAGAAGGCGGTGCGCCGATGAGTGGGGACGAAGCGTTGGTGGAATGCCCCGTTATCGTAGGTACGGCGGGACATGTCGATCACGGTAAGTCGGCGCTCATCGAGGCGCTGACGGGTAAAAACCCCGACCGCCTGGAAGTTGAGCGCCGTCGCGGCATGACCGTTGAGCTTGGCTTTGGCGAGCTGGCGCTGCCGAGTGGCAAGATCGTGGGCCTGGTCGACGTGCCGGGGCATGCGCACTACCTGCGCGCCATGGTGCAGGGTGCCACGGGCATCGACGTTGCCGTGTTGGTGGTATCGGGCGTCGAGGGCGTGATGCCGCAGACCCGCGAGCACGTGCACGTGCTGGAGCTGTTGGGCGTCACACACATGGTGGTCGCGCTGACGATGTGCGACCTGGCCGACGCCGAGATGACCGAGCTCGCCGAGCTCGATGTCGATGACTTTTTGTCGGGTACCGTGTTTGCGGACGCGCCGATCGTGCCCGTGTCATCCAAGACCGGCGCGGGGATCGATGACCTGCTGGCTGCGCTCGACGAGCAGGTTGCCGCTTGCTGGGATTCCTGCCGCGACCGTGCCGAGTGCACCGATGCCGCGCCGCGTCTGCCCATCGACCGCTGCTTTACGATCAAGGGCGCCGGTACCGTGGTGACGGGAACGTTGCACGATGCGCCCGTCGCGGTGGGGGATGAGCTCGTCGCGTTGCCGTCGCGTACGGTCTGTCGCGTGCGCGGGATTCAGGTGCATGGCGATACGCCGCGAGCACTGCCCGGACAGCGCGTGGCGCTCAACTTGGTGGGCGATGGTGTCGCCGCGCTCGATCGCGGTGAGATGCTGGGCGTGGCGGGCCACTTTGGCCAGACGATGCGCTTTATGATGACGTTTACGTATTTGGGTCGCGAGGGAGCTAAGCCGCGTGTGCTCGAGTCGGGTGCGCGTGTGCACGTGATGGCGGGTACGGCTGAGGTTGTCGGTCGCATCATGTTCATGGAGGGTGAGGCCCCCATGGCGGTGGGCGAGACCCGTATCGTTCAGGTGCGCTTGGAAAACTCGCTGCCGCTACGTGCCGGGGACCATGCCGTAGTGCTGTCCTATTCGCCCGTGATGCTTGTTGGCGGCGGGCGCGTGCTGCTTTCGCGCTGCCGTCGCTCGCGCGAGCTTGTTGAAGGGGAGCGTGCGCTGTACGCGGCGCTCGAGTCCGGCGATATCGCGGGCGGTGTGGGCGCTTGGTTGGCGCTGCAGACGCTGCCGGTTGCGGCGATTGATGTTGCCGAGGCTTTGGATCTTGGTATCGGCGAGGTCGATGCCGCACTGCGTGGGTTGGTGGCGAAGGGCGCTGCTCGCGCGCTAGCTGGCTCGGATGGCTCGCTGTATGCAGATGCTTCCGCGCTCGACGCCGCGATGGATGCGCTGGCGGCGACTTTGTCAGCCATGCACGCGGCGGCTCCCAAGGAGACGGGCTTTACGCCCGGCGCCGTTGCCCATGCTGCGTGGCCTGCTGCTGATGAAGACGTTGCCGCGGCTCTGATTGCCGAGGGCTGCTCGCGTGGCGTTTGCGCCGCCGAGGGCGCCGAAGTGTTCGACCCGCACTCCGCTGCCGCCGCGGCGCGCGTAGTGCACGAGGCTTGCGAGCGCATCGTTTCCTTGCTGGATGAAGCCGGCCTCGATGCACCGACGTTGCCCGAGGTGGGCGAGCAATTGCAGCTCGATCGCGACACCATGACGCGTGCCCTGCGCGAGCTTTCGCTCAACCGCTCTATCGTAAAGGTCGAGCGCGATGTGGCCCTGTCTGCAGCTGCTGAGGCCTGCGCGCGTGAGCTCGTCGCCTCTGCCATTGCCGACGCCGGTGGCGCTGCTACCACGAGCGTGCTGCGCGAAGCCCTTGGTGTGTCGCGCAAACGCGCCATCAGCATCTTGGAACACCTGGATGCCGTGCGCTTTACGGTGCTCGACAAAGAAGCCGGCGGCCTGCGCTCCCTACGCTAGGCCGGTCACCCGCCCCCGCCTCCTCAGTTGCGGTGAAATAGTTCCTGTTTTCGGCATCTAACGCCAAACCAGGAACTATTCCACCGCAACTTCTTGCTTGTCTTTTTGGGATGGGGCCTGTCGGTTTGGTAAAATACCGCCGCACTTGGGAACGGATGGGCTCCGGTGGGCTCCGCGGTCCTCAAAACCGTTGCGAGGCGTGCAAAACGTCTTGGATGTGTTCGATTCACATACGTTCCCGCCATACGCTACCAGCGCTTTTGTGCTCGCGGTCTTGCTGCGTGCCGCAAAGGCGCTGTTTTGTTTTCGCACGAGATTTTCGTAGCGCCGCTATTTCGGCGGCGGTATTTGGCTTCGTGCACCGGGTTTCGAGCATGCCGATGGAGGTGTTTTGCCGTATGACTACCGTAAGACGTGCCGATCTTTCTTGCGTCGTCCAGGCGGGCGGGCTGTCGTCGCGCATGGGTTGCGACAAGGCGCGGATGTTGTTTTGCGGCGAGCCGCTCATCGAACGCGTGCTGGGTCGGCTGGCGCCAGTTGCCGGCGAGTTGGTCGTGACGACTTCGCGTCCCAGCGAGCTTGTCTACCTTGAGGAGCGCGCGTTTGGCGGCCTGGTGCCGCGAATAGTGTCGGACCTTGAGGGGCCGGCGGGCGCCATGCGCGGCATCGCGAGCTCGCTGGCTGCGGCTCGGCTTCCTCTCGTGGCGATCGTCGCCTGCGATATGCCGTTTGTCTCGCCGGAACTCATCGGCGCGCTTGCCGATCGTGTTGAGGCCGAGGCACTCGATGTGTGCGTCCCGCGCGAGGAGCGGGGGATTGAGCCGCTTTGCGCCGTCTGGCGCCGTGACGCGTGTGCGCCGGTCGCTCATGAGCTGCTCGCCTGCGACCGCCAGCGCATTCGCTGCCTGATCAATCGCGTTCAGGCTGGTTATATGGATGAGCCCCAGATTGTCGCGGTCGCCGGCTCGACGCTCTGCTTCGAGAACGTCAATACGCCCGAGGAGTTTGCGGCGGCCGAGTTACTCGCCTAGACGATTGGAGTTGCCATGTCTCACGATATTTGTCCCGACACGGGAGAGCCTTGCACTTGCGACGGGTCCGAACCCTGTACTTGCGGCTGCGGTGGCTGTGGACATACTGCGGAAGAGGAGGCGGCCGCCGCGGCGTATCGTGAAGCACACCGTGAAGGCCCGTCCGGTGATGCCCTCGACCACGAACGCAAGATCATCGTGTCGTTCGACAGCACCTTCGATGTGATGGAATGCGAGCAGCTGTGCCTTGCCGCCGGTGTGCCTGGGCGCATTATGCCTTTGCCCGGCTCCATTACCGCCGGCTGCGGCCTGTGCTGGGCCATGCCGTTCTCCGGCGATGCCCTCGCCGCCTTCCGTGCTGCCACCGAAGGCCGTATAACCCCCGCCGACTACCATCAGCTCGTCCTTTAACCACCAAAACCCCCACAAAGGTGCCTGTCCCCTTTGTGGGGGTTTGGAACATGTGGACGAAACAGCTTCGAAACACGCGATTTGTACATCGAGTGCTCAAAAACGTATCTACCTGCATCGTAATCAAAACGAAACATCCGCTCGTCGGCTTATGCGAAACTTTGCTGCAACAGTGCGATATTATCCATACTCGATAAAGCTCGCGGCGCATGGGGCGCCTCGAACGACATTTTTCTTTTCCATCAATTGGAGGAAGCATGAGCTACACGCAGAAAGTTCTCGAAGAGCTCAAGGCCCGCTATCCCGAGCAGCCTGAGTTCATCCAGGCCGCGACCGAGATCCTCGGCACCATTCAGCCGGCGCTCGACGCCCACCCCGAGTACGAGGAGGCCGCCCTGCTGGAGCGCCTCGTCGAGCCCGAGCGCATCGTCATGTTCCGTGTTCCCTGGGTCGACGATCAGGGCAAGGTTCAGGTCAACCGCGGCTATCGCGTCGAGTTCAACTCTGCCATTGGACCCTACAAGGGCGGCCTGCGCTTTAACCCGACGGTCACCCTGGGCATGCTCAAGTTCCTGGGCCTGGAGCAGATCCTCAAGAACAGCCTGACCACCCTTCCCATGGGCGGCGGCAAGGGCGGCTCCGACTTTGACCCCAAGGGCAAGTCCAACAACGAGATCATGCACTTCTGCCAGTCCTTCATGACCGAGCTCTATCGCCATATTGGCCCCAACACCGACGTTCCCGCCGGCGACCTGGGCGTTGGCGGCCGCGAGGTTGCCTACCTGTTCGGTCAGTACAAGCGCCTGACCAACGAGTGGACCGGCGTCCTTACCGGCAAGGGCCTCTCCTTTGGCGGATCGCTCGCCCGTACCGAGGCCACCGGCTACGGCCTGGCCTACTTTGTGGACGAGTACCTCAAGAGCCGCGGCGACTCCTTCGAGGGCAAGAACGTCGTCGTTCATGGCTCCGGCAACGTCGCCATCTACGCCGTCCAGAAGGTCTCTCAGCTCGGCGGCAAGGTGCTCGCCTGCTCCGACACCCACGGCTGGGTCGAGGATCCCGACGGCATCGACTACACCGTGCTCGAGCATGTCTACAACAAGAAGCGCTCCGGCCACGACAAGGGCGTTACGCTCGCTATGTACGTTGACGAGAAGCCCAACGCCGTGTGGCACGAGGGCGACGGCCGCGGCGTGTGGCAGCTTCCCTGCGACATCGCGCTGCCCTGCGCTCGCGAGAACACGCTGCTGCTCGAGGACGCCCAGGCGCTCGTCGCCAACGGCTGCAAGGTGGTCGGCGAGGGCGCGAACATGCCCACGACCATCGAGGCTACGACCTACTTCCAGGAGAACGGCGTCGCCTTTATGCCCGGTAAGGCTGCCAACGCCGGCGGCGTGCTCGTGTCCGGCCTTGAGATGAGCCAGAACGCCGAGCACCTGTCCTGGACCTTCGAGGAGGTCGACGGCAAGCTCGAGCAGCTCATGCGCGGCATGTTCCACAACGTGGACGACACCGCCAAGGAGTATGGCCAGGAGGGCAACTTTGTCATGGGCGCCAACATCGCTGGCTTCCTGAAGGTCGCCGACGCCATGCTCACCCAGGGCGTCTGCTAAATCTTCGCTCGATATAGCATATGATGAGGCTCCCAGCTATCCGGCTGGGAGCCTTTTTCAATGGTGACGATGGCGCCGGCCCCTCGTTTGGTACACTTAAAAGTACTGGACAAGTGGAGAGATGGGGGAGAACGTGCTCAAGTTCGGTACCTACGTCCGTGTTGGAAACGCGGCCGAAGCCTATGAGCTCTTGCAGAAAAACCGCAACAACAAGATTGTGGGCGGCGGCATCTGGATGCGTCTGGGTTCGCGTCGTGTGGCGACGGCGATTGACCTTTCGGCCTGCGGACTCGATCAGATTGAGGAGACCGAGACCGAGTTTCGCATCGGTGCCATGTGCACCCTGCACCAGCTTGAGCGCCATGCCGCGCTTAATGAGCTTGTCAACAATGTCTTTGAGTTTGCCGTCCACGACATCGTGGGCGTGCAGCTGCGCAACACCGCCACGGTGGGCGGCAGCATCTACGGCCGCTTTGGCTTCTCAGACGTTCTCTCCGCTTTCCTCGCGCTCGATTCCTATGTTGAGCTGACGGGCGCCGGCCGCGTGCCGCTCGCCGAGTTCGTGGACATGGGCTATGTGCGCGACGTGATCGAGCACGTCGTGGTCGTTAAGCACGATTACCGCGCGAGCTATGAGGCCGTGCGCAAGGCCGCGACCGACTTCCCCTCGCTCAATGTCACCGCTGCCTGGTGGGACAACTCCTGGCACGTCACCGTGGGTGCCCGCCCGCTGCGCGCGACCCTGTTGCAGGGCGAGGCGTGCGGCCTGGTGAGCGAGCAGCCTTCCGAGGACGAGCTGCGTGCCCTCGCCGCGTCCGTACGCGCGCTGAGCTATGGCACCAACCTGTGGGGCTCGGCTGACTACCGCCGCCGCATCTCGGCCCCGCTGGCGATTCAGGCTGTGCGCCGCGCCGCCGGCATCGAGCTTTCGGCCGCGCTTGCCCACGAGCTCGAGGGCGTGCAGATTCCTAAGTTTGCCACGGACGAGTATTCCTGCCGCCGCGTGCCCGGCGTCGATTCTAGCGAGGTGCGCTAATGGCTGCCAAACTCATCGATCTTTCCTTTACGCTCAACGGCCGTAAGGTCAAGGTTCAGATTGCCCCCGACACCATGCTCTTTGCACTGTTGCGCGAGCAGGGTTGTGCGTCGGTGCGCTGCGCCTGTGAGACCACCAACTGCGGCCTGTGCACGGTGTGGCTCGACGGCGACCCGGTGCTGAGCTGCTCGGTTCCCGCCGCTCGCGTCGAGGGCCACACCATCACCACGCTCGAGGGCCTCAAAGCCGAGTCCGAGGCGCTTGCCCGTGCGATGGCTGCCGAAGGCGCCGAGCAGTGCGGTTTTTGCGCCCCCGGCCTCATCATGAACGTGCTGGCGCTTGCACGCGCCGCCAAGGAGGACCCGAGCCTCGTCGCCACGCGCGAGGAACTCTCACGCCAGCTCGCCGGCAACCTCTGCCGTTGCAGCGGCTACGAGAGCCAGCTGCGCGCCATTGTCCGCTTCCTCAACGAGTCCGGCGTGCAGGTGGGCTTTGAGATGCCCGAGCTGCCGGTCAACGACACCAGCTGCGACGGTGTCTCGTACAAGCAGATCACCCATAAGCAGCCCAAGAAGGACTCGAAGGCGCTGCTCGAGGGCCGTCCCGTCTACACGGGCGATATGGTGCCCGCCGGCGCCCTGATCGTCAAACTCAAGCGCAGCCCCTATGCCCGCGCCAAGATCCGCTCCATCGATACGTCGCGCGCCCTGAAGGTGCCCGGCGTTGTGGGCGTCTACACTTACGAGGACGTGCCCAAGCGCCGCTTTACTATCGCCGGTCAGAGCTATCCGCAGCCGAGTCCCTACGACCGCCTGATTCTCGAGAACCTTGTGCGCTACCAAAACGAGGAGGTGGCGATCGTCGCTGCCGAGACCGAGGAGGCTGCCGACAAGGCACTCAAGCTCATCAAGGTCGACTATGAGGTGCTCGAGCCCCTGCTCGACTTTACCCAGGCGCTCGATAACGACATCGTGGTCCACCCCGAGGGCGACGTGACCTTTATGTTCCCGCAGGGCGGCGATGTCCCGCGCAATCTGGTGTGCAGCGGTACCAGCGATTACGGCGATCTGGACGAGGCCTTCGCCAAGAGCGACATCGTCTTTGAGCGTACCTACACCAGCCAGGCCACGCAGACCGCGCCCATGGAGACCTTCCGCGCCTTCGCGACGACCGACGCCTTCGGGCGCATCTCGGTGACCACCTCCACGCAGGTGCCCTTCCACGTGCGTCGCATGGTTGCGCAGTCGCTCGACATTCCGCAGTCGCAGGTGCAGGTCATCAAGCCGCGCATCGGCGGCGGCTTTGGCTCCAAGCAGACGGGCTGCTGCGAGATTTTCGTGGCGTTCGTGACCCAGCAGACTGGCCGTCCGAGCTATTGCTGCTACACCCGCGAGGAGACCATCACCGCGGGCAACTCGCGCCACCAGATGCAGATGACCGTTAAGCTGGGCGCCATGAACGACGGCACCATCACGGCCATCGACCTGCATACGCTGTCCAACGCCGGAGCGTATGGCGAGCACGCCACCACGACGATCGGCCTTTCGGGTCACAAGAGCCTGCCCATCTACAACCACGTGAAGGCGAGCCGCTTTAGCTGGGACGCCGTCTACACCAATACCAACCGCGGCGGCGCGTATCGTGGCTACGGTGCCACCCAGGGCCAGTTTGCCGTGGAGAGTGCCGTCAACGAGCTCGCCGACATGCTGCACATGGACCCCGCCGACCTGCGCCTTAAGAACATCGTGCGCGAGGGCGAGATCATGCCGCAGTACTACAACGAGAAGCTCAACGCCTGCGCGCTCGACCGCTGCCTGCTGCGCGCGATGGACATGATCGGTTGGCGCGACAAGCCGCTGGCCGTCGACCTGGGCGACCGTGTGCGTGCTCTGGGTTGTGCGCTCACCATGCAGGGCTCGGGCATTTCCAACGTGGATATCGCCGGCATCGACATGCGCCTGGAAGAGGACGGCTTCATTACCATCAGCACCGGCGCCACCGATAACGGCATGGGCGTCGACACGATCCTGGCGCAGATTGCCGCCGAGGAGCTGGGCGTGGAGAGCTCGCTCATTGTGGTGCGCGGCGTGGACACCGATGTGTCGCCGTTTGACGCTGGCTCGTACGCGAGCTCGGGTACGTACGTGACGGGTCTGGCAGCCAAGAACGCCGCGACCGAGCTGCGTGAGAAAATTTGCGCCAAGGCCGCCCAGATGTGGGACGTGGACGCCGCCGATGTGGTCTTTGATGGTCAGTACGTGCGCCTGTCCGACGAGCGTGCCGCGCGCGAGCAGAACTGCTACCTCACGCTGCGCGACTTTGCCAACCTATGCGTAAAGAACATCGCGGGCGGTGACGCGCTCACCTCGCATGCCTCTGCCTGCCTGCCCGTTTCGCCCCCGCCGTTTATGGCCGGCATCGCCGAGGTCGAGGTCGACAAGGCCACCGGCAAGGTGACTGTGGTGGACTATGCGGCGGCCGTCGACTGCGGCACCGTGATCAACGAGGCGCTCGCGCGCGTTCAGGCCGAGGGCGGCATTGCCCAGGGTATCGGCCACGCGCTCTACGAGATCGTGGAGCACGACGACCGCGGTCGTCTGCGCACCGGCAACTTTATGAGCTACAAGCTGCCCACGCGCCTGGATATCGGCAGCATTCGCGTGACCTTTGAGCCGAGCTACGAGCCGACGGGTCCTTTTGGTGCCAAGTCGATCGGCGAGGTCGTCATCAACACGCCGCTCGCCGCTGTTGCATCGGCCGTGGCACACGCCACCGGCCACCAGGTGCGCTCGCTGCCGATCACGCCCGAGAAGGCCCTGCTGGGGGAGTAGCGGGTCAGCGAACAAGTCGTAATGGGCGGGGCGGGGCAACTCGCCCCGCCTTTCGCACTCGTGGTGAGGTCGTGAGCCTGTAAAACGTGTGCGTGCGCTTGTCGTTCGTATCTGCTATCATTCCTAGTCTGTGCGCTCATGCGGGCGTGGCGGAATTGGTAGACGCGCCAGATTTAGGTTCTGGTGGGATTCCCGTGAAGGTTCGAGTCCTTTCGCCCGCACCAACGCATCTGCGTCGGCTTCGGCCGTCGCGACACTTTGTTGCATAAAGGTACCAGCACCTCAGATAAGCTGGGCAGTATGAGGAGGAACGTGTTGAACATCACCGCTTCTGACGTCAAGGACGCCAAGCTCACCGCTACGGTCACCATCCCGGCCGCCGACGTCGACGCCGCGATCAAGAAGGCCTATAAGGACACCGCCAAGAAGTACCGCTTCCCGGGCTTCCGTGCCGGTAAGGCTCCCCGTCCGGTCATCGACTCTGCTCTTGGCGCCGAGGCTACCCTCGCTCAGGCCACCAACGACCTGATCGCCGCCAACGAGCCCGCCGTCCTCAACGAGCTGGACATCGTCCCCACCAAGAGCGGTGACTACAAGGAGCTCGACCTCGCCAAGGATCACGAGGACTACACCTACACCGTCGAGTTCTCCCTGCGTCCCGCCGCTGAGCTCTCCTCCTTCGACGCTGTCGAGATCGAGATGCCCCCTGCGGAGGTCACCGAGTCCGAGATCAACAACCAGGTCGAGATGCTCCTCAACTACCGTGCCACCTTCGAGGACGTCGAGGGTCGCGCCGTCGAGGCCGAGGACTACGTCACCGTCGACCTCAAGGCCGTCGAGAATGCCGACAACTTCGCCGCCGAGGGCCGTATGCTCATCGCCGGTAGCGACAGCAACCCCAAGGAGTTCAACGAGGCCCTGATCGGCGCCAACGTTGACGACGTCAAGTCCGTCACCTGGACCGACGAGGCCGAGGAGGGCGAGGAGGCCGAGACCCACACCGTCGAGGTCACCGTCAAGGGCATCAAGGTCCGCAACACCCCCGAGCTCACCGACGAGCTCGTCAAGTCCGACTTCGGCTTCGACAGCATCGACGCTATGCGCGACGCCATCAAGATCGAGATCGAGCAGGACAAGGCTTCCCGCCTTCCGGCCGAGAAGGAGAACCGTTGCGTCTCCGCTCTCGCCGAGCGTCTGCAGCTCGACGAGATGGATGCCGACTACGAGCAGTCCGTCTTTGAGGAGCTTGGCCAGAACTTCCTGTCCAACCTCGCTGCCCGCGGCATGACGCTGGACACCTGGCTGCCCGCTTCCGGCCTGACCATGGAGCAGTTCATCGGCGACCTGCACAAGCAGGCCAACGACGTTGCCCGTGAGTCCCTGGCGCTCGACGCTCTCGCCAGTGAGCTCAAGATTGAGGTCACCGAGGACGACATCAACGCCGAGTTCGAGAAGGCCGGCGTCAAGGACGTCGAGGCTTCCAAGGCTGAGTTCATCGCCGATGGCCGCATGCCTGCCGTCCGCGAGTCCATCCGTCGCTCCAAGGCCGTCGATCACCTGGTCGAGAACGCCAAGGTGACCGAGGTCGACGAGACCGCCAAGGACGCCGAGTAATTCTCGCCACCTTGCCCGCGAGCGCATGTATGTGCCCGTGATGGGGTAAAGTTATACACCGGTTATCCGGTTGCTTCGTACGGTGCCAGCCAATGCATAGCATGCGGGCACCGTACGTTTATCTAGAACCAATTTGGTCCGCAAGAGAGAAATGGAGATGCGTATGATCGCTAAGTTCGATTCCGCCCTCGTGCCATACGTTATCGAGCAGACGCCGCGCGGCGAGCGCAGCTACGATATCTATTCGCGCCTGCTCAACGATCGCATCATCTTCTTGGGCGAGGAGATCAACTCCGTCAGCGCCAACCTGGTCGTTGCCCAGCTACTGCATCTTGAGAGCCAGGATGCCGAGAAGGATATCTCGCTCTACATCAATTCGCCCGGTGGCGAGGTTTACTCCGGCCTGGCGATTCTTGACACCATGAACTTCATCAAGCCGCAGGTCTCCACCATCTGCGTCGGTATGGCCGCGTCCATGGCCGCCGTGCTGCTTTCGGCCGGCGCTAAGGGCAAGCGCTTCTGCCTGCCGCACTCCAAAGTCATGATTCACCAGCCCAGCGGCGGTGCCCAGGGTCAGCAGACCGAGATTGAGATTGTGGCCGAGGAGATCAAGAAGACCCGCCGCGAGCTTAACCAGATCCTGTCCGACGCATCGGGCCAGCCCATCGAGAAGGTCCAGGCCGATACCGAGCGCGACAACTACCTGACCGCTGCCGAGGCCCTCGACTACGGCCTGATCGACCGTATTGTCACCTCGCGCGATCTTGCCGCGAAGGACGCCTAGGATGGCAGGTAACATGCAGGACAACTTTGACGAGAACGGCAACCCTATCCGCTGCTCCTTCTGCGGAAAAGAGCAGGGGCAGGTTCGCCGTCTTGTAAAGGGCCCTACCAACATCTTTATCTGTGACGAGTGCGTCGCCGCCTGCTCCGAGATCCTGGAGGAGTCGCTGGCTTCGGACTTTATGGACGCCGCCCGCAACGGCAAGCTGCCGGGCTTCCTCAACGACCATGGCCAGGCAGCCGGTCAGCCTGCCGTGGATCCCGAGGCCGAGGGCTTTGAGCTCGAGGACGACGCCCGCCAGGTCATTACGCACGTGCCGACACCGCACGAGATCTATGACGAGCTTTCGGCCTATGTCATGGGCCAGGAGGACGCCAAGCGCGCCATGTCGGTTGCCGTGTACAATCATTACCGCCGCGTGATCGAGGGTGGCGCTGCGCTTTCGGCCTTTGACGACGGCTTGGACTCGCAGCTCGACGATGATATGGACGAGGTGGAGCTCGCCAAGTCCAACATTTTGCTGCTCGGTCCCACCGGCACCGGTAAGACCCTACTCGCCCAGACGCTCGCGCGCATCCTCGAGGTGCCGTTTGCCATCGCCGACGCCACCGCGCTCACCGAGGCCGGTTACGTGGGCGAGGATGTGGAGAACATCCTGCTCAAGCTTATCAACGCCGCCGATGGCGATATTGAGCGTGCGCAGGTCGGCATTATCTACGTGGACGAGATCGACAAGATTGCCCGCAAGGCCGAGAACCTCTCCATCACCCGCGACGTTTCGGGCGAGGGCGTTCAGCAGGCGCTGCTTAAGATTCTTGAGGGCACGGTGGCAAGCGTTCCGCCCACCGGCGGTCGCAAGCATCCCCAGCAGGAGCTGCTGCAGATCGACACGACCAACATCCTGTTCATCTGCGGCGGTGCCTTTGTGGGTCTGGACAAGATCATCGCCGATCGCGTGGGCAACAAGGGCGTGGGCTTTAACTCCGAGATCGCCGGCCCCACCTCGGTCGACGAGAACGACCTGCTGCGTCAGGTGCTCCCGCAGGACCTCAACGCCTTTGGCATGATCCCCGAGTTTGTGGGACGTACGCCCGTCGTCACTCAGACGCAAGCGCTCGACGAGGACGACCTGGTGTCGATCCTGACTGAGCCCAAAAACGCCGTGGTGCGCCAGTACCGTAAGATGTTCCAGCTCGAGGACGTTGAGCTTGAGTTTGAGGACGCCGCCCTGCACGAGATCGCCCGCATGGCGCTCGCCCGCAAGACCGGCGCCCGCGGCCTGCGCTCCATCTGCGAGGACGTGCTGCAGCAGACGATGTTCGACCTCCCCAGCGAGGAAGGCGTCACTAAGGTCATCGTGACCGAAGCCTCCGTAAAGGGCGAAGAACAGCCCCAACGCATCTACGGCTAAACCGGCCAAAAACGTGCTTGCAAATAGCCTCCGACCACCCGCGGTCGGAGGCTATTTTATATATGCGCAATAACCCCAACTACCTGTGTTATTCTGTGTGTTTGTTTAAAGTCTCAGCAAAGTCCATTCAGACTGAAGTAATCGATACCTAAGGGGAGGAATGTAGGCCCGATTTTCGTAGATTCCGCACGAGCCGAAGACCACTTAATGTGGTCTTCGAGCGAGCCCAGGACCTGACCGAGCGAAAATCGGGCCTACATTCCTCCCCGGCGGGACAGGGAGAGATATATGGAAGAGATGCCCAAGAACTACGATCCGTCGACCAACGAGCCGGCGATCCTGCAGAAGTGGCTCGACGGCGGCTACTACAAGCGCCGTGAGGGCGTGGGCGACTGCACCGTCACCATTCCGCCTCCCAACGTGACCGGCAAGCTCCACATGGGCCACGCTACCGACGACTCCATCCAGGACGCCATCATCCGTATGGCCCGCATGCGCGGCAAGTCCACGCGCTGGGTGCTGGGCACCGACCACGCCGGTATCGCCACGCAGACCAAGGTCGACAAGAAGCTCAAGAGCGAGGGCATCAGCCGCCTGGAGATCGGCCGTGACAAGTTCGTTGACGCCTGCTGGGACTGGACCCACGAGTACGGCGGCATCATCGTCGAGCAGATCAAGCGTATGGGCTGCTCCGTCGACTTCGATAACGAGCGCTTTACCATGGACGAGGACTACGCCCAGGCCGTGCGCAAGGTGTTCTGTGACTGGTACCACGACGGCCTGATCTACCGCGGCAAGCGCATCGTCAACTGGTGCCCCAACTGCACCACCGCCATCTCGGACGACGAGGCCGAGTACAAGGACGAGAAGGGCCATCTGTGGCACCTGCGCTACCCGTTGACCGAGCCGGTCAACGGCCAGGACTACATCGTCGTCGCCACCACGCGCCCCGAGACCATGCTCGGCGACACGGGCGTTGCAGTCTCTCCTAAGGATCCCGAGAAGGCCGCCTTCGTGGGCAAGACCGTCAAGCTCCCCATCGTCGACCGCGAGATCCCCATCTTTGAGGATTGGCATGTCGACGCCAACTTTGGTTCCGGCTTTGTCAAGGTCACCCCGGCTCACGATCCCAACGACTACGCCATGGGTCAGGCCCACGACCTGCCGCAGATTAACATCTTCGACGAGCACGCGGTGGTCGTCGAGGGCTACGGCGAGTTTACCGGCATGAACCGCGACGAGTGCCGCGAGGCCGTCATCAAGTGGTTTGAGGAGCACGACCTGCTCGATCACGTCGAGGACCTCGACCACTCCGTTATGCACTGCTACCGTTGCGACGCCGCCCTGGAGCCGTGGCTGTCCGAGCAGTGGTTTGTGGCCGTCGACAAGCTCAAGGGGCCGGCGCTCGACGCCGTCAACTCCGGTAAGGTCACCTTCCACCCTGCGCGCTGGACGCAGACCTACACCACCTGGATGGAGAACCTCAAGGATTGGTGCATCTCGCGCCAGCTGTGGTGGGGCCACCGCATCCCCGTGTTCTACTGCGAGGACTGCGGCTGGGAGGACGCCCTCACCGAGGACACCGACGTGTGCCCCAAGTGCGGCGGCCATCACGTGCACCAGGACGAGAACGTGCTGGACACCTGGTTCAGCTCGCAGCTGTGGACCTTTGCCACGCAGGGCTGGCCGCAAAAGCCGGAGCTGCTCGAGGGCCATCATCCCACGACGGCGCTCGTCACCGCGCGCGACATCATCGCGCTGTGGGTCGCCCGTATGGTCATGAGCTCGCTGTATTTCTTGGACGAGGTGCCGTTTAAGGATGTCGTCATCTATCCGACGATTCTGGCCAAGGACGGCAGCCGCATGTCCAAGTCCAAGGGCAACGGCGTTGACCCCATGGATCTCATTGGCATGTACGGCGCCGACGCCATGCGTTACAACCTGCTGACGCTGTGCACCAACAACCAGGACGTCAAGTTCGACGCGAACATCGACAAGAAGACCAAGAAGCTCATCGACAGCCCGCGTACCGACCAGGCCAAGAGCTTTGTGACCAAGATCTGGAACGCCAGCCGCTTCCTGCTCATGAACATGGAGGGCTACACGCCCGGCGAGCCCGTCGTGGAGACGCCGGCCGACGCCTGGATGTTCAGCCGCCTGGCCAAGGCCGTGAAGATGGTCACCGAGGGCATCGAGAACTATACCTTTGGCGACATGGCCCGCGGCGTGCAGCAGTTCTTCTGGAATGAGGTCTGCGACTGGTACGTCGAGGTCACCAAGGCCCGCCTGAAGGGCGAGGGCCGTCTGCAAGCGCAGCGCAACTTGATTTTTGTGCTCGACACCTCCATTCGCCTGATGCACCCGCTTATGCCGTTTGTCACCGAGGAGATCTGGGACAACATGCCGGCGAGCGTGCTCGACCTGGATGCCGAGGGCAACGTGGACCGCGCCGAGGCGCTCATGATCGCCAAGTGGCCCGAGCCCGCCGACTACGCCAAGTATGTTGACGAGGACGCCGAGCGCGCGTTTGAGCTGTGCCGCGCCGTCGTTTCCGCTGCCCGCGCCACGCGTTCGCGTTATCGCTTGAGCCCCAAGGCCGAGCTCGACGTGGTCGTGCGCGCCGGTGCCGAGGACATCGAGAAGCTCGAGAGCCTGCGCTCCACGATTGAGCCGCTGGCCAACACCGCCTCGCTGGTCATGGGTACCGACGTCGAGAAGCCGGCTGCGAGCATCGCCGTGGTCGACAGCGGCGTCGAGGTCTTTGTGGTGCTCGAGGGCAAGGTTGACCTTTCGGCCGAGAAGGCACGCCTGGAGAAGGAGATCGCCGCGGCTCAGAAGGAGCTCGCCGGCTGCGAGAAGACGCTTGCCAACGAGGGCTTTGTGGCCAAGGCCGCGCCCGCGGTGGTCCAGAAGAAGAGGGACCGTGCAGCTGAGCTCAAGGAGATCCTGGCGGCGCTGAACTCGCAGGTTGCTGACTTCTCGTAAGGTTTACTCGGGGACGCGTCCCGACGCTTTGCTCGCTACTGCGAACAGTCCTGCGCAAGACGGACAGCACATTTAGTGCTGTCCTTTGCGTGCGGAACTTGTACCGAGCAAAGCGGCGGGCCGCTCCTAGTTCGTTTACGTGGTTGTCTGCGCCCGGAATGTTAGGGCCACTGGGCTGTGGCCTTGATTCTGCTGCAAAGCGGTGTTTGGCTGATATTTTGAATGGGAGGGGCTCGTTTTTGCTTACGGGCCTCTTTTTATGTTGAGGGGACTTTGGGTTATGGCTAAGCGTTCTGGGTCGTATGTCGTTCCTTTCTCGTTTGAGCTGCTTTCGTTTGATGAGGCTGTGGGGCTGGCTGCTGATACGGGGCGGATTTCTGGGGATGCTGGGCCTCTGCTTGAGACGGTTGTCGATATGCTTGATGAGCTGGGGCGTCCGGACGAGTACTTTGATTGCATTCAGGTCGCCGGTACCAATGGCAAGACTTCGACTACGCGTTTTTCGGCTGCCATTCTTCGTGGTGAGGGACTCAAGACCGCGCTGTATACGTCGCCGCAGCTTGTTCGCTATCCCGAGCGCATGGAGATTGACGGGCGCGTCGTGAGCGACGAGGCCTTTGCCCGTGGCGTTTCGGCAGCTGTCGAGGCGGGGCGTCGCGTGAATGCGCGTCGTGTGGCGGCGGGGGAGCGCGCCTATTCCATCACGCCTTTTGACCTGCTGACGGCTGCCGCACTTGTAGTGTTTGCCGAGGCCGCGGTGGATGTCGCCGTGCTCGAGGTCGGCATGGGCGGACGTTGGGACGCCACGAGTGCGACCGATCCTGTCGCCGTTGCCATCACGGGCATCGGACTCGATCACACACGTATTTTGGGCGACACGCTCGAGGCCATTGCGGGGGAGAAGGCTGCGGTTATCAAGCCCGGGCGCTTGGTTGTTTTGGGCGAGGGCACGCATGAGGCGAGTGTTCAGCGCGTGATGGATGCGCGTTGTCGCGAGTGCGGCATTGTGCCGCTCGTGGTGAACCATGCCACGACCAAGGTGCCGGAGCACGTGGGCGATACAGTGGAGTTTAGCTGCACTACTCCGTGTGCTATCTATACGTCGAGTATGGTTAAGCCGGCGTATCAGCCGCAGAATGCTGCGTGCGCGATTATGCTGTGCGAGGGGTATTTGGGCCGCGAGCTCGATCACGACAAGCTCGATGCTTCGCTTATGGGTTGCCCCACGCCGGGTCGTTTTGATGTGCTGGGGACCGATCCGCTCAAGCTGATCGACGCCTGCCATAACCCCCAGAGCTGCGAGAACTTTGTGAGCGCGCTGGACGAGATTGATCCGTGCGTGGAGAACCGCCCCACGCTGCTGTGTGCCGCGCTGGCAGACAAGGACGTGGCGGGCATCGTCGACGTGCTGATTCCGGCCTTCCCGCGCGTGGTTGTGACCAAGACCGATTCCGATCGCGCCCTGCCGGCAGAGGAGCTCGCCGCCCTTGTGGACGCCGATAAGCTCGCAGGCGTGTACCCCAGCGTTTCCGAGGCCCTCGCGGCCCTCGAGGCCGCGGGCGAGCCCTTCGTAGCAGCCGGCACCATCACCCTAGCCGGCGAAGTAGCCGGCCTGCTGCGCTAACCCATCCCCTCAGCAGTTGCGGTGAAATACGGACTGTTTTACAAGCCAGAAGCCTCTAACGGTCCGTATATCACCGCAACTCAAAAGCAGCCAATTTGGGACGTGTCTCTTTAGCTGCCCTGTGCCCCGAGTTGACTCGCTTGCCACGAAATGGGCCTATCTACTACGTTTGACCGGTTACTATCGACCACACGGAACATCGCGAAATTAAAACCGCAGGTAGACGGCTTGCCGGTTTTGCGAAAACCCGGGTATGGTCGACCCATGCGGGTTAAACGTAGTAGATAGGCCGTTTTCGTGGCGCGGCATAATCGAAATGCGGCAAAGGGACCGCCCCTTTGCCGCATTGGCTAGTCCAGGCGGACCGGTTCGTGGGAGTAGCTGTTAAGGATCTCGACGCCGGACTCGGTTACCAGGGCCAGGTCCTCGATGCGGACGCCGGTGCGGCCGGGGAGGTAGATGCCCGGCTCGATGGAGAACGTCATGCCTGGCTCGATAACCTGCTCGTTGACGAGTGAGACGTCGCCCGGCTCGTGGTCTTGCAGGCCGATCGAGTGACCCAAGCGGTGCGTAAAGTACTTACCGTAGCCGGCATCCTCGATCACATCGCGCGCGGCGTGGTCCAGGTCGCACATGCGCACGCCCGGGGCGATGAGCGCCTCGGCGGCCTCGTTGGCACGGCGCACGATGTCGTAGATGCGCGCCGCCTCCTCGTCCGGCTCGCCCCAAAAGAATGTGCGTGTCATATCCGAGCAGTAGTTGCGATGACGTCCGCCAATGTCGAACAGCACCACGTCGCCACGCTTGAGCACGGTGTCGTCGGGTTCATGATGCGGGTCGCCGGCGTTGGCGCCAAAGCTCACGATGGGCGGAAAGCTAAAGCCCTCGCAGCCGTGCTTGCGATACAGGCCGAGCATCTGGTCGGCAATCTCGCGCTCCGTCACACCCTCGTGGACGAGTTTGATGGCGTCGGCCATCACAGCGTCGTTAGCGGTCGAGGACGCGCGCATAAGCTCCTGCTCGGCGGCATCCTTGTAGGTGCGTGCGGCGGTGACGGCAAAGTCGCCTAGGAAGAACTCGCTCGCGGCGTGACGCTCCATGAGCGGCATCAAAAAGCCAGAGCGCATGACGGTGTCGATGCCAAGGGGCTTGGATGGATTGACTTCGCGTGCGATGGCGTCGGTCACGACGTCGGCATCGGTGTGATAGGCGATGCGGGCATTGTCATACTCGGGCAGCTGGTGCAGTGCGTTGACCAGGATCACCGGCTCGGCATCGCGTGTGAGCAGCACGCCACAAAAACGCTCGAACATATCGGCATAAAAGCCGGTCAGATAGTAGATCGACCACGGGTCATTCACAAGCAGCTGCGCGCCGGGGTGCTGAGCCTCGAGCGCATCGAGCATGCGCGCCACGCGCTGGTCATCGACTTGTGCCATATAACGTCCTTTCGCTAGGGTGCCACTATGGTATCCCATGCCCGGCACATGGGGACGTTCCTTTTATGTCGGCACCTTGGGACACTCCTTGGCATAATTTTTCTGGGACGGCAGGCAGGAGTAGCCAAAAGAGCCCCGTCTCAAATGAGCTGCTTTCAAAAGTATGGCGGATTACGGGGCTGGATTGGGTTTGCCTGACCATGGGTGAAATGGCAAGAATAAAACCGCAGGTAAACGGTTTGGCGAAAATCGAAATTGGGCATTGTGGTTGGGGATTCTCGATTTAGCCCCGTAAACCGGCATAGTTTTGAAATGGCACAAATCCGCTAGCAGCCGAGAGGACGCTTTTGCTACCGAAGGGAAGGGGACGGGGTAGCTAAGAGAGCCCTGTCCCAGATTAGCTGCTTAGGCTGGGTCGATGTCCATGCTGGCGACTAGGTTTATGTTGGTGTCTAGGAGGTTGGGGAGGATTACGTCGCCCATGTGGATGGGGGCGTTGACGACTAGACCTCGGATGAGGGTCATGGCTTGGGCGTGGAGCTCGAGTGGGATGGCTTCGGCTGTGCGTACGGAGAGCAGGGCCTCGTCGCCACCGGAGACGGCTACGGTCGTCGTGAGTACGCGCATGGGGCAGGTGAGCTCCTGATGCGCGAACTTGTCGCCGCGCGGGCAGCTGTTGCCGGTTACGGAGCGCACCGCCGCTACGCTGCCGTCCGTCTCGCGCTCGACCTCCACGGCCAGGAGGCACTCCGACGGGCAGGTGGTGCAGTTGAACTGCAGCGTCTCAATCGCGTTGTCACTCATGGCTTTATGCCTCCTCTACGGGGTCGACGGACAGGACGAGTTCGCTGGCGCCAAGGTCGAGTGCACGCTGGATCACTTTTGCCGGCACTGGGAAGCTCTCCATGACGCTCGGCTTAAATGGACGGACTTTGCCGGCAAACAGTTCTTCGCCGTTGGCCAGGATGCGCACTCGAGCGGCATCGACTGGCCGGCGCACGCGGAAGTTGAGCTTGGTGAGTGCTACTGCCGTAATGCGTCCGGGCAACGCGTAGCCCGCAATGCCGGCGGGGGAGACCGTGAGTTCGCAGCTAGGCGTCACACCTGTGCTACCGCCCAGCGCCCACGCCGCCGCGGCCGCACCGGCGCGCTCGGACTCGGTCGTTACGTTATCGGCCAGGTCGTGCACGTGCAGCACGTTGCCGCAGGCAAAGATGCCCGGCACGCCCGTCTGCAGGCTCTGGTCCACCACGGCGCCACGCGTGCGGGGGTCCAGTTCCACGCCCGCGGCAACCGAAAGCTCGTTCTCGGGAATCAATCCCACCGAGAGCAGCAGCGTATCGCACGGAACGATGCGCTCGGTCCCCGGAATGGGCGCGAGGTGCTCGTCAACTTGGCTGACCTCGACGGCCTCCACACGGTCGTGCCCGATCACTCGCGTGACGGTAGTCGACAGATGCAGCGGAATGCCAAAATCGTCCAGGCAGTTCTTCACGTTGCGGCGCAGGCCGTTGGCGTACGGCATGAGCTCGTACACGCCCTCGACCGAAATCCCCTCGAGCGTGCAGCGGCGTGCCATGATCAGCCCGATGTCACCCGAGCCCAAAATGACGGCGCGCGAGCCGGGTTTGAGGTTCTCGATATTGATGTATCGCTGCGCCAGGCCGGCCGTAAACACGCCGGCGGTTCGGCTGCCGGGAATCTTGATCTCGCTGCGGGTGCGCTCGCGGCAACCCATGGCAAGGACGACCGCGCGCCCGGTGAGCTGCAACATGCCGGTGGGGCTCATAAGCGTGACGGTATGGACCGCTGCGGATTCCGTGGACTCGCCCGAATCAATCCCAAGCACCATGCTGTCCAAGAACAGCGCAATGTCGGTTGCGCGAACCTGGTCGATAAAGCGCTGCGCATACTCGGGGCCGGTGAACTCCTGCTTAAAGTGCGATAGGCCAAAGCCAGGGTGGATGCACTGGCGCAGGATGCCGCCCAAGTGTTGCTCGCGCTCCACGATGGCCACGCGCGCGCCGGCCTTATGCGCGGCAAGTGCGGCAGCCATGCCGGCGGGTCCGCCGCCGATAACGACCACGTCGAACACCTGTGTTGGCACTGCCTCAACGGCATCGCTATCAATCGTGCTCGATTTGAATTCCGCCATCCTAGCGCACCCCCTTCAAAGGTCCCTCAACGAGCCATGAGCCAGTGTCCTCCAACAGCACCTCGCTGGGGTCGCAGCCCAGCTCGCGCGCCAGAATCGCCACCACGCGGCTCTGGCAAAAGCCGCTCTGGCAGCGGCCCATGCCCGCGCGGCAGCGGCGCTTGACACCCTCGACCGAAACCGCACCCGGGCGGCGTCGAATCGCGGCCACAATCTCGGCCTCGGGTACAGTCTCGCAGCGGCAGACGATCTGCCCCCATGCAGGGTCGGACTCAATGAGCTCTTCCTTGCGTGCAAGCGGCGCACGGTCGAAGTCGTCCGGCGCGCGGCGAATCGGATCCCAATCGGCCCGCTCGCGCAAAGCAACGCCCGCCTCGCGCATCACGTGCTCCATGCGCTCGGCGATCGCCGGCGCACTCGCCACGCCTGGCGACTGGATACCCGCCGCCTGGAACAGGCCTGGCACCACGGCGGACTGCCCAATAAAGAAGTCGTTGGTCCCCTGAATGACCGGACGTCCGCCGGCAAATGCGCGCACCACGCGGCGCGTGTCCAGATCGGGCACCAGCTTGCGCGCCCCCGTCAGCAGCGCGTTCACATCGCTGGCATAAGTCTGCGTGTCGCCCGGCTCACGCACGGCTGCCGTCGCGGTAATCACGGTGTTGCCGTGCACGGTACCTGTGACGATAACGCCCTTGGACACCGGCGTGGGCACGGGGTAGAGCGGCATGAGCGCGCGCGGCTCCTTGTCCAGTACCACGATGTTTCCCTGGCGCCACACCATCTGGAACTCCTCGGCGCCTGCCATGCGCGAGATGTCCGCGGCACCGTTGCCCGCGGCGTTGACCAGGTAGCGGCAGCGCACGTCGCCGGCAGGCGTCACCAGCGTAAAGCGCGCAGCCCCGTCGGTAGCCTCGCTGCCAGCAACTTCAATCGCTTCCACCGGCGCGGACCGCATAAACGTCACGCCGTTGGACACGGCGTTCTCCAGCGCGGCGATGGCCACTTCAAACGGGTCGACGTAACCGGTCGAAGGGCACCACAGCGCGCATGTTGCGTCGGCGCTGGCACGCGGTTCCAGCTCGTGGATGCGCTCGGGGCTAATGATCGACAGCTCGGGCACGCCGTTGGCCAAGCCGTTCTGGCGCAGCTGCTCCAGATGCGCACGGTCCTCGTCGTTAAATCCCAACACCATGGATCCGGTGCGGCGGAACAAAAAGCCGAGCTCCTGGGCCCAGGTGCCATACAGCTCGCAGCCGCGGGCGTTGACCTGCGCCTTTACGGTGCCCGGCGCCGGATCGTAACCGGCGTGCACCAGGCCTCCGTTGGCCTTCGAGGCGCCCAGCGCGATGTCGTTGGCCGCTTCGACCACACAAATGGACAGGTCATAGCGCGCGAGCTGCCGCGCGATGGCGCACCCGGTGATGCCCGCGCCCACAATCGCGATATCATACGTTTCCGCCACAGTGCCTCCCAGACGAGTTGACAGGCTGTCAATAGGTCTATCCTACGGTGTGCGCACCGCCTGCGCGGCGGCAATGCGGCGAACAGCCCCGCAATACCCGCCAACGGCAGGCGAGGGGAGACTCAGGACCATCGATGACCTCGTCTGACGCCCCTGGTGTCAGAAGTTCGTCTCGTTCTGTAACAGTAAGCAGAAGAACTGGGTTCCAGATGTTACGGATCGAGACGTTTGTCAGACGGCCCCTCTGTTTGTCTTGATTTGTAACAGTAAGAGGAGAAAATCGGTCCTACGTGTTACAGATTGAGATTTAAAGTCAGGGAGAGATTCTTCTGTCTCGATCTGTAACATCTAGGGACCGTTTTGGGGTCTAGATGTTACAGATTTAGATGAACCTATCAGTCGGTTTTGAATGTCTAGATCTGTAACGGTTTGACCTGTTTTTGCCGAGTTGTTGTTACAGATTGAGATATTGAGATTGGACGTTTTCCTTTGTCTAAATCTGTAACATCTGGACCCGTTTAAGCTGAGTAACTGTTGCAGATTGAGATTTAAGCCGGGGAGGGACCCCCGTGTCTCGATCTGTAACATCTAGACCCGGATTCCGCCTCCACCTGTTACAGATTGAGATGTTTGTGTCTGCACCGGCCCCGTACCCAGCCGTGGTCCCATATAAACAAACCCCGTGGTAAACTTGACCGGACTGTAAATATTCCGAAAGGTACACCTCAATGTCCAAATACATCAACGAGCTCATGTCGCCGCAGCTTATGGGCGTCATCTATGCCTTCGTGGGCTTTATCATCGCCCTGTACGTGCTGTCGGTCGTCTATGTGTTCATCGACGCTCGTCGCCGCGGCGCCAGCGCCTACGTGGCATGGGGCATCATTGCCCTCATCCCGTTTGTGGGTCTCATCGCCTATCTGGTCCTGCGTCCGCACTCCTACGCGGCCGACCGCGAGGAGCAGGAGCTGGACATGGCCCTGCGCGAGCGCCAGCTTGCCCAGTACGGCACCTGCCCGCAGTGCGGCGCCCCCATCGAGAAGGACTTTGTCGTCTGCCCCGTGTGCGACACCCAGGTTCGCAACGTGTGCCCCAGCTGCCATCGCCCGCTCGATGCGCACTGGAAGGTTTGCCCCTACTGCCGAACTCGCATCCAGTAACGCATCCATCGCCGGGCCGGCTGCAAGCCACGGGCACCGCGCGCCACGCGCAAGCCGCACGTGCAGCCCACGCGCGCCCCGCAGCCCCGCCCCACACGATGAAGCATGCGTAGAAAATCGCCCGCCGTGCCATTAAGGTGCGGCGGGCGCTTGTATACCAAGGCAACCTGCCTATAATGATGCAAGTCAAAAACGCCGAGCGCATCGCACGCACTTGCATCAGGCATCCGAGAGGAGAAAACATACCCATGAAGGCACTCTACAATGACGGTTCGGTGGCCGAGCTCCCGCAGGACGAGGTCACGCACGTCATCCGCCACTCCGCCGCGCACATCATGGCGCAGGCCATCAAGCGTCTCTATCCCGAGGCCGACTTTGCTTATGGCCCCGCGACCGACAACGGTTTTTACTACGACGTCGACCTGCCCGAGGGCGTCAAGATCAGCGAGGACGACTTCCCCGCGATCGAGGCCGAGATGAAGAAGATTGTCAAGGAGAACCTCAAGTTCTCCGTGTACGAGAAGCCCCGCGCCGAGGCCATCGCACTTATGGAGGAGCGCGGCGAGAAGTACAAGGTCGAGCACATCGGCGACCTGGACGACGACGCCCGCATCACCTTCTACCAGCAGGGCGACTACATCGACATGTGCGTCGGCCCCCACATCTGCTACACCAAGGCGCTGAAGGCCTTTAAGCTCACCGGCGTCTCGGGCGCTTACTGGAAGGGCGACAAGGACAACAAGATGCTCACCCGCATCAACGGCGTCGCCTTTGCCACCAAGGAAGAGCTCGACGAGCACATGCACATGCTGGAGGAGGCCAAGAAGCGCGACCACCGCAAGATCGGCCGCGAGATGGACCTCTTTATGATGCGCGACGAGGCCCCCGGCTTCCCGTTCTTCCTGCCCAACGGCATGATCCTTAAGAACACGCTGCTGGACTACTGGCGCGAGATCCACCACAAGGCCGGCTACGTGGAGATCTCCACGCCGCTCATCATGAACAAGCAGCTGTGGAAGACCTCGGGCCACTGGGACCACTACAAGGACAACATGTACTCCACCGTCATCGACGACGAAGAGTACTGCATTAAGCCCATGAACTGCCCGGGCGGCGTGCTGGTGTACGCGTCCAAGCCGCACTCCTACCGCGAGCTACCCATCCGCGCTGGCGAGATTGGCCTGGTGCACCGCCACGAGCTGCGCGGCGCCCTGCACGGCCTGTTCCGCGTGCGCTGCTTTAACCAGGACGACGCCCACCTGTTTGTGCGCCCCGACCAGCTGACCGACGAGATCGTGGGTGTGGTCAACCTTATCGACTCTGTGTACCAGAAGTTTGGCTTTAAGTATCACGTTGAGCTTTCCACCCGTCCCGAGGATTCCATGGGTTCGGACGAGGACTGGGCTCGCGCCGAGGAGGGCCTGCGCACCGCTCTGGAGCAGCTGCACATGGACTACGAGGTCAACGAGGGCGACGGTGCCTTCTACGGCCCCAAGATCGACTTCCACTTGGAGGACTCGCTCGGCCGTACCTGGCAGTGCGGTACCGTTCAGCTCGACTTCCAGATGCCGCTCAACTTTGACCTGGAGTACGTGGACGCCGACGGCACCAAGAAGCGCCCCATCATGCTGCATCGCGTGTGCTTTGGCTCCATTGAGCGCTTCATCGGTATTCTGATTGAGCACTTTGCGGGCAAGTTCCCCACCTGGCTGGCTCCCGTGCAGGTCAAGGCGCTTCCCGTCTCTGAGAAGAGCCGCGACTACGCCCACGAGGTGTGCGCCAAGCTGGAGGACGCCGGCATTCGCGTGGTCTGCGACGACCGCGACGAGAAGATCGGCTACAAGATCCGCGAGGCCCGCAGCATCGACCGCGTGCCCTACATGCTCATCCTGGGCGAGAAGGAGGTCGAGGCCGGCAACATCTCCGTCCGCGATCGTTCCAACGAGACCGTTCAGATGAGCGTTGACGAGTTTGTGGCCAAGGTGCTCGAGGAGATCAAGACTCGCGCCTAGCACAAACAACACAAGAATTAACAAAGGCGATCGTCCTCGCGGGCGGTCGCCTTTTTTGTTGTCTATAGAAGAAAAGCCGCTGGTTAGAGCGGCTTTTTTGTTGTGCAAAAAGGTACAGGTTTTTGTATCTTTCGACGGAGTTCATTATACGAGCAAACTGCTCGCGTTTTCCCGGATTGCACAAAATGCGCCGCGAATGGGTGCATCTCCATACGCCTCTACAAAAACCTGTACTTTTGCGACTGCGCCTAGCTGCGAGCGAGAAGCCTGTTCTTAACGCCCTGCATCCGCGTGTGTCGCGGAGCTAAAGAAGGGGGCGAGAGATGGAACAGACAATGCGGCGCCAAGAGCAGCTGCCCGGTGCCTTTTGTGGCGCTACTACCAACAGCCAGCACGGCCGCGTACGCTGGTATCTGGTCCACACTCCCAACGGTAAAGAGCGCGAGACCTGCGAAAAGGTCCGCCGCATTATCCCGCACGAGCTGATGCAGGACGCTTTTGTGATGCAAAAGGAGTTCTGGTTTAAGCGGGACGGCGCCTGGTCGCTCCAAACCAAACCTATGTACAAGGAATACTTCTTCGTCGCCACGCGCGATGCCGCCCTGCTCGACAAGGCTTTGGCCCAGTTGAGTTTTGGCTGCAGGATTGCCGGTAGCAAGGAGCGGGCCTATGCGCCCATGCCGGACGATGCGCAGGACTGGTACCGCAGCGTGCTCGACGATGACGGCGTGGTGCGCAACAGCGTAGCCCGCATAGAAGACGGCGTGCTGCACATAGAGCAAGGCCCGTTGGTGGGTCAAGAGGCTCGCGTGCACAAGATCGATCGTCGCAAACGCTGGTGCTTGGTAGACGTGGGCGAGGGCGATTCCCGCTTTAGGGAAGTTCTTCCGCTCGACGTTCCGATCAAAACGTAAGGGGCGTTGCACCGGCAATTCATTCGCATTTTGAATTCATCGATTGGGGGATCCCTGTAATCAGGGACGTGGATTTGAACTTGACTAGTAAAGAAGTGATCGGGGAAAACGCGCCGGTGGGGGCCGCGCTTGTTGCGCAAGCCATGAATGGCAGCGACGTGAGCATGCGCTACAAGGCCATGCAGGCCGTGAAGGATTGGGATCGCACGCGCCTGGGCTACCGCGCCGTGAAGCGCGCATTCGACATTGTGTTCAGCGGCTGCGTGCTTGCCGTCATCGCCGTGCCCAGCCTGGTGCTGGCCGCGGCCATCCGCCTGGAGAGCGAGGGCAACCCGTTCTACAGCCAGGTGCGCGTGGGCCAGACCCACCACGATGGCAGCCTGTCCACCTTCCGCATGTGGAAGTTCCGCAGCATGTACAGGGACGCTGACGAGCGCCTCGCTGAGCTCAAAGAGCAGAACGAGGTCGCCGGCGCCATGTTCAAGATGAAGGACGACCCGCGCGTCACCAGGATCGGCAAGTTCATCCGCAAGCACTCCATCGACGAGTTCCCGCAGTTCGTCAACGTGTTCTTGGGCCAGATGTCCGTTGTGGGCCCGCGCCCGCCTCTGCCCAACGAGGTCGCCGAGTATACAGAATTCGACCTGCAGCGCCTTGCCGTCAAGCCCGGCATCACGGGCCTCTGGCAGGTGACAGAGCGCAACAGCACCGGGTTCGATGGCATGGTCCGCCGCGACCTGGAATATATAGCAAAGAGGGGTGTCCTGTTGGATCTTAAAATCATCTGCCTCACCGTGCTTGAGGTGTTTACCGGGGATGGTGCGTGCTGATGCGCCAAGCTATTCATATCATTTTGCTATCAGGTGGTTCAGGTTCTCGGCTCTGGCCCCTTTCGAATGATGCGCGATCAAAACAGTTTCTTAAAGTGTTGCGCGATGCCAATGGCAACCATGTATCGATGGTGCAGAGAACCTTCGACCAGATTGAACGCGTGGTTCCCGGCGCGGATGTAACTGTGGCAACCTGTGCGACACAGGTTCGTGCTCTCGAGATGCAAGTTAAGGGTCACTATGCTGAGGTCGTGGAGCCTGAGCGTCGTGATACCGCTCCTGCAATCATGCTTGCGTGCGAGCACCTACTGGCAGAGCAGGGTGCGGGTCTTGCCGACCCGGTTATTGTGATGCCCATCGATTCCTATGTCGAGGATACCTACTTCCAAAAGGTTGCAGATGTCGCATCGGCAATCGAGGCGAATACAGCAGACATCGTGCTGCTGGGCGTTGAACCTGTTTACCCGAGCGAGAAGTACGGCTATATCGTTCCCTCTGAATCGCAGGGCTCTCCGCGGATGGTGGAGCGCTTTACCGAGAAACCCAATGAGGTCAAGGCGAGCGAGCTCATAGGTCGCGGGGCTCTTTGGAACTGTGGCGTCTTTGGATTCCGCCTTGGTTATGTTCTCGAAATCCTGTCTCAGTATGGATCGTATGCAAGCTATGAGGACCTTCGGTCGCGTTATGCTGAGCTTCCAAAAAACTCGTTCGATTACGAGGTGGTGGAGACGGCGGAATCCGTTGCCGTTATTCCGTATGCTGGATCTTGGAAGGACCTTGGTACTTGGAACACGCTTACCGAGGAGATGGGCGAATCTGTAAGCGGACGGGTTTCCATTGACGAAGACAGTTGCTCTGATGTTCATGCCATCAATGAGCTAGGCATTCCCGTGGTGATCGCAGGGCTCCATGATTCCGTGGTGGTCGCAACGCCAGACGGAGTCCTGGTGTCCGGAAAAGAAGAATCCGCGCACATTAAATCTCTGGTGAAAGAGGCGGCCGAGGACCGCCCTATGCAAGAGACCATGACGTGGGGCTCGTACCGGGTTGTCGACTCAGGTTCCTATCGCGATGGCTCGCGAACGATTGTGAAGGAGATTTTCGTTCGGGCGGGTAGTCAGATTTGTGAGCAAAGCCATGTTAACCGTTCAGAGGTGTGGACCATCGTATCAGGTGAGGGTCTGTTTTCGCTCGCGGGCCGCGAGCGCCCCGTGGTCGCTGGAAGCGTTATCGAGATTCCTGCCGGTGTTCGTCACGCTTTGCTAGCGCGTACCGACATCAACGCCATAGAAATCCAGCTGGGCGATATTTTGGTCGAGAGCGATAACGTGCGGTATGGCAACCATTGGGGAGAGTCGAATTGAGTCGCTTGAAGTTCATGAATACCGAGGTCGACAACATCACCTTTGATGATGCGGTCGAGCGTTGCTGCGAATTGGCTTCTGGATCGCGACAGGGTAATTACGTCGTCACGCCTAACGTCGATCATATCGTGCAGCTCGAAAAGGACGATGAGCTGCGTGCCGTATACCGTGATGCGGACCTTATCCTGACGGATGGAAAGCCGCTCATCTGGATATCCAAGGGATACGGTAGCCCGATAAAAGAAAAGATTTCCGGATCCGATTTGTTTCCCGCCCTGTGCTCCGAGTGCTCCAAGCGTGGTCTCACGATGTACTTCTTCGGCGCGGCACCTGGTGTTGCTCAGAAGGCGGCGGACAACTTAACAGCTAAGTTCCCGGGATTGCGTGTTGTGGGCACGATGTCTCCCGATTATGGCTTCGAACGCGATTCCAAAAAAGTTGATGAGGCGATTAGCCAAATCAATGAGACTGAACCCGACATTCTCATCGTGGGACTCGGTTGCCCTAAGCAAGAGAAGTTCATTCATCACTATCGGGATCGCATTCATGCGAAGCTGATGCTCGGATTGGGAGCGAGCTTGGATTTCGAGGCGGGTAACGTGACTCGAGCTCCCGAGTGGATGCAGCGGTGCGGGCTTGAGTGGCTTTATCGAATCACGCAGGATCCCGCGCGTTTGGCAAAGCGCTACCTGGTCGATGACCTTAAGATCGTTCCACTCATCTTCAAATACCGTAAGGCTGGGTGCTAGATGAAATCCACTGCCTCTCAAATACGGGTGCTGATGTGCTGCTCCTCTCTAGATGTGAAGGGTGGCATGGTCTCCGTTGTCAAAAACTATCTGTCATACCCTGACTGGGATGAATTTAACATCGATTTTGTTCCAACCCACGTTCCGGGTAATAAGGTGCGTGTTGCAGCTCACTTTGCGCTGACGCTCCCGAAAATCCGTCATATGTTGAGGAAACACGAAGTCGACCTGGTTCATCTTCATGTTGCCGAACGGGGCAGTTTTTGGCGGAAGGCAATGATCGCGGAAGAGGCAAAGAAGAGCGGTATCCCCGTTGTGTTTCACCATCATGCAGCGGAGTTCGAACCGTTTTTTGCGGATCTGAGCCCAGACGCGCAGGAAAAGGTCGAGAAGGTATGCAGCGATGTCGATGTGAACCTTGTGCTCTCCGACTCGATCAAGCGCTCCATGGAACAGCATTTTCCTAATGCTCGCTTCAAGGTCCTCTACAATGCTGTTCCCACGTACGGGAGGAATCTCTACAACCCTGACGCATATACCATTGTATTTATGGGCAGGCTTGGTGAGCGCAAGGGGACATTCGATCTGATCAAGGCGTTTAGCACCGTAGCCTCTCGAATCGACAGCAAATACCATGTCGCCCTTTGCGGCGACGGTGATATCGAGGCAGCTCGCAGCCAGATCGATGAGCTTGGGCTTTCTGATCGCATCGCGTGCCTTGGCTGGGTCGATTCGGAGCAGCGCGAGCGCATCTTGAACGACGCCGTCTTGAACGTCCTGCCGTCATACAATGAGGGGCTTCCCATGAGCATCCTTGAGGCGATGGCGCATGGTATTCCCACAGTCAGCACGAACATCGCGGCTATTCCCGAAGTGGTTCAATCGGGGGTTAACGGTGTGTTGATTGAGCCAGGTGATATCGATGCGCTTGGCGATGCCCTTACTTCTCTTTTGGACGATGCGGACGATCGGAAGCAGATGAGCGAAGCCGCTTTCGACCTTATCGAATCTACCTATTCTCTCGACGCTCACATGAAGCAGGTTAAGGAGTTGTATCAAAGCCTATGCTAGGTTCCATTCGAAACGCCTTTAAAGCCCTTTACCTTAAGCGACTGGTCAAACATGGGCTCGTTGTCGGTAGCGATTTTCAGATGGAAAAGGGTTGCAACATCGATGCCAACTTCCCATGGCTGATTGAAATCGGCAATAACGTCACCTTTGCATCCAATGTCTGCCTTCTTGCCCACGATGGCAGTACAAAGAAGCTCGTTGGATACTCGAAGGTCGGCAAAGTTTCAGTCGGTGACAACGTGTTTATCGGTTACGGAAGCATCGTGATGCCGAACGTTCGTATCGGTGATGGATGCGTTGTGGGTGCCAATTCTGTCGTTACGCGCAGTCTGCCCAATGGGGTCGTTGCGGCTGGGTCTCCCGCTAAGGTCTTGATGACTGTGGAGGAGTTTGAAGAGCGGACGAAAAAGGTTACCAAATCCGGGGGAGGGGTCTATGGGTCAGAGTTCCTTCGTGCATCGATTACGTACGATCGAATGCAGCAAATGCGCGAAGAGCTCGACGGCGGTATGGGCTTGATTCTATAAAAACGATTGCTGTGGCCGCATCGATGGTATTCGCAGCGTTTAACAATTCACTAATCATAGGTCGTTAACATTCGGCTTAAAAACGAAATGAGGGAAGGGAATCTAATGCCCAAAAAGTCAGTTGCTATCATGACGTATCATCGTGCTTATAACTACGGAGCCGCGCTGCAAGCGTATGCGACTGTCCAGTATCTTAAGGATGCTGGTTTTGAGCCGATTATTATTGACTATTGCCCCAACAATATATTGGGTTATGGCACGTTCAGAAATCTGTTTAACGACGTGTCGAATATGAATTCGGCCTTTCCAATTCGGGTTGCCAAAGCATTCCTCAAGTCTCTGGGAAATCGTAAGAGGATTTCTACATTCGACAGGTTCATCGATAGAGAAATGCCTCTTACGAACAAAAGATACTTTTCGTGCCAGGAATTGATGGATGATCTTCCGGAGGCAGATATCTATTGTTCGGGTAGCGATCAGGTTTGGAATAACTACTATACAAAGAAGTTCGATCCTTCGTATTTCCTTGCATTTGCACCTAGCGGTTCCACATGCATTTCGATTGCTTCGAGTTTTGGTAAATCATCCTTTAATGAGGAAGATTCAGCTTTCATTAACAATCAGCTCTCGAAATATACCTACTTGTCCGTAAGAGAGACGTCAGGAATCAAATTGCTTCGGGAAATGGGCTATTCAGACGTCGATTTGATGCTCGACCCGACGCTTCTTGTTTCGCCGGATACGTGGAGCCACTTTGCTAAGGATGCTGACGAAGAGAACTATGTTCTTTTGTATCAGCTCCATGGAGATAGCGACACGGCGAATTGTGCTCGTGCATATGCAAAGCAACACGGCTTGAAGATCAAGTCGATTATTACGATGCCCTATCAGACTAAGCCCGGTTGCCAAAACATCATCGCTCCAGATGTCCATGAATGGGTTGGGCTCTTTAAGGGCGCAAACTGTGTGTTCACTGACTCATTCCATGGAACCGTGTTTTCCCTCGTCTTTAATAAGCCGGTTGCCGTAACGCTTCCTTCTCACTTTAGTACTAGGATTACAACTCTGTTGAATGCTGTCGGTGCCAACGATCTTATTTGTTCTGATGTACAGGAATGGTCTTCCCGTGTGCGGAATATCGATTTCACTGATATTCAGCGTGAGCTTGCAAGTCTGTGTGCCGAAAAGCAGGCTTTGCTGAGGGATCGTCTGAGCCACATTGGCTAGCGTGATTCGCAATACGAATATGAATACGATGACAAGTATTATTCAGAGAGCTTTGAACACCCCGCTTCTTCCTAAGTCGGGGTTTAGGTTCCTGTTGTTCATTCTCTACAACCTGCTTTATGTTGCCTACATGCTGGGGTATGCGTCACAGGCCCTATATATGGCTACTTTGCTGCTCTTTTGTGCTGCCAACGGCATCATCTTTGTATATAGAGGCACCGCTAAAATACGCGGATTTCAGTATGCCGGTTACATACTTTTCTTTATCGTCGTTTTTGGAGCCATCTCAATTCCAATTCAGATTATGCATGATGGGTTACGAGGGTTCCTGTTCTCTGCGCTTGGACGCCTTGGTTTGCCGATTATCAATGCCCTGCTATTTGCTAATTCGGTCGATGAAGAGGATTGGAACTATTACTTCAACATCCTCTTGGTCAGATTCTGCTGCCATTTTCTTTTTATGAATGCTGACAATCTGTCCTTAAGTAGCATTCTCTCAATAAACTGGTCTGATTCCGAGGCGGCGACCGAATCCTCTCTTGCTCATGACTTTCTAATCATGGAGATGCTCTTTCTGGCGATGAAGCAGAAAGGAAAGGCCTTTATTTGCTTTCTTTTCTGTATGCTTTCGATGAAGCGCCTTAGTTTCATTCTCGCCCCGGTTGCATTTGTCTTGTCGAGTCGCGTGCCTAAGGGTGATGTGAAACGCGTCTATCGTGTGCTCGTTATGGTTGCGATAGTTCTGAGCCCATTCGTTCTGATGTGGCTTTACAGGTATGACGTGATGGGATGGCTGTATAGCTCCTTTGGAATTGACCTTAACGCTGAGATGACTGGCCGTCCAACCATCTATCATCTTGCCATATCGGGTATGTCTGGCGACTTTAATGGCTATGGTTCGATTAATTACTATCTAGCCGGGTACGCTTCATCGCATTTCGGTACTGTGTGGAACGGTATTCTTCACAACGACACTATCGGCATCTACTTGGAAACGGGATTTCTGGGAATCGCATCTTTCGCCTTCGGCATTGTGGAATTCTCAAAGAAGAACTATTGGCATTTCTTTATGATGCTGTATCTCGTCTTCGTTGCCATTACATCGCATATTCTTGATTATTTCAGTGTTTGGGTAACCTTCTATCTTGCGGTTATGTGCATGAACGTTTCTCAAGAGAAGGCTATGGATAGCTCAGAGACCGTTGACATTCCCGAGGGTGCGGAAAATCGAAAACCCTATTTAAGCAAGCGATAAGGAGGCCGATGAGCTCATGAAGCATAGCGTCGGAATCATTACAGTCATATATAGCACCAATTGCGGAAGCGTACTTCAAGCGCTTGCGATGCAGGATGCGTACAGCAAGCTTGGATGCAATGTGTCATTCATCTCTACGATCAATAAGCTCTCAGCGCTTTCTTACAAGAAGGAATTCAAGGACGTTATAAAGGCTTTGGTGTCTAGGTCAAGTCCAGGCGCCGTTATTAAAAAGTATCGAGATTCCCGGCAGTTCATTCGTGAACATTTTCACATCGTCGATCCTAGTGGAGCTGAACGCTTTGATTTGCTTTCCATTGGCAGCGATACCGTTTGGGATGTAACGTCGCCATATTTCTTGGAGTCCCAGGATGTCTTCTGGGGATTGCCGTGGGATGGTTCTAAGATCGTCAGCTATGCAGCCTCAATCGCGAATTCGCCCTATGAAACGTTGGATTCGCTGAAGTATCCATGTGAGTCCATAAAGAAGTACGCGAACATCAGCGTTAGGGATGACTATTCATTCGAGTACATCACTTCTCGGACGGATCGGGTGCCGTGCAAGGTGTGCGACCCCACGCTCTTGAAGGATCGAATTTTTTATCAGGGATTCTGTAGGTCAATGGAAGAAGCGGGCACCTATCTTCTACTGTATCTGTTCGATACGCCTTCAGCTGCGGTGGTCGACGAGATCAAACAGTATGCAGCCGATAACAGCTTGAAAATAGTGTCACTTGGTCGCCGTATGCCGTTCGCTGATATGCATTATGAATCGACTGTCGTTTCTTTTCTTTCCTGCTTTAATGGCGCATCAGCTGTTGTCACCAACACCTTCCACGGCACGGTATTCTCGTTGATTTTCCATAAGCGGTTTGTCGTTCTTGACTATCAAAAGAAAAAGATTGAGAACTTGCTGCATGACCTTGCGTTGGATCAGCGAATTGTCGGTGCGGGAATCGAAGCCGTTCTCAACGAGGATATTGATTACACCTCGGTTGAAAGTAAATTCAGCGAGTTGAGAGCCAGCTCTATTGGCTATCTCGAGAAATGTGTTCAGGATTAGCTCTATGGCAGTAGGCACAAAAAAGAACTTTATCTATAACTCAGCGTATTCGATTCTGAATATGGGATTGCCGCTTGTGACGGCACCATACCTTGCTCGAATCATCGGCGCTGAGGGTACTGGAATCTACGCGTATTCGTTTTCCATCGCGCAATTCGTGATTCTTATTGCCAAGCTCGGGCTTACCAATTATGGAACGCGGGAAATCGCCAAAGTACGTGGCAATCAGGATGCGTTGAATCAGCTGTTCTCGCGTCTTTTTGGACTTCAGTGCTGCTCGACGGTTTTGATTTCGATTTGTTATGCTATTTACGCATTCTGCTTTTCCTCTGAACATTTCATCATGGCCTTGGTGTTTCTGATTTGGGTGGTCGGCACCTTTTCAGATATCGATTGGTTTTGGTTTGGCCTCGAGGACTTTCGGCGTGTTTCCATCAGGAATATTACGGTCAAGCTGCTGAGCGTCGCCGGGATTTTCCTGTTCGTGAAAACGAAGAGCGACACGCCGCTGTACGCATTGATCATGGTGAGCGGATATGTGTGCGGCTATCTTACGAACTGGATAGGACTGAGGAAGCGCGTACGAATCCTTCCTCAGTACCTGTTGGACTTCAAAGAGCACCTCTTTCCCTGCTCGTTGTTGCTAATCCCAACGCTTGCTTTGAATGTATATCGGTCGTTGAACAGAGTGATGCTGGGTGCGATGAGCACCATGGTTCAGACGGGTATTTTTGATAATGGAGAGAAAATCGTCTACTGCCTGTCAGGCCTGATTGCTTCTTTCGGTTCAGTCATGATGCCGAAGATGTCGAAATTGGTGGCTGAGGGGGACTCGGCGAAAATCGAGCACTATATCTCCCTCTCCCTAAGGCTCATGGCAATAATGACCTCGATGATGGCGTTTTGCTTGTTCGCAGTTGCAGACAGTTTGATTGACCTCTTGTTTGGTGCTGAGTTCAGCCAAAGCGCCAACATCTTGCGTCTGTCCGGTTTTGCTCTAATTGCCATGGGGTTAGGCAATGTCATCAGAATGCAGTACATCATTCCGAGCAAAATTGATGACATCTATGTGAAGTCCACTCTTATCAGCAGTATTTTGAACGTGCTTATCAATGTATTGCTGATTCCTCGTTTGGCTGCGTTGGGTGCGGCTATAGCGTCCCTAGTGGCTGAAAGCTTCGTTCCGCTTTATCAATATTTCCGTTTGAGGTCACGATTCGATTACTCAAAGGCAGTGCTTGCCAGCGTGCCGTACTACCTGATTGGACTTGCAAGCGCACTTCCGGCATTACTAGTCCAACGGGTATTTGGTATCTCTGTTTTGACGTTGATCCTTCAGCTATTTGTCGGTTCGATTCTGTTCATTCCTTTGACGGCGCTTTGGGCACATGTATTTGACAAAACACTATTCGAATTTGGCCTTTCAATCGTAAGGAGAAAAAAGAATGTCCGTTAAGGAGCAGCTGCAATCAATTGATGCCCTGCGTAGGGTTGTTAAGTCACATAAGGTTCGCAGGGAGATGCGTACCGATGCGAATCGATTCGTCGCCAACTACGCGGAGTCGATGTCGGATCACGCGTGTGTTGATTATCACGTGCTTCTGATCGTTCACAGCTTAGAAAAGGGCATGTGCTCTCAGAGCCTTCGTCCCTTCGGCAAGAAGAAGGTGCGAGAGCTGATTGATTATTTGAAGACGTATTCCGAGAACCAGAAGGTATCGACGGCGTATGAGATGGGCGTCAGCATTCTTTTGGTTTGGAAAGACCTGTTTGATAAGCATGGCTGGCAGCAGGAAGACGGCTATAAAGCCGTGAACGAATTCCTGAAGACGATTCCGGCCTCTTTCGAACCGGTCCCTGTCGGCGCTCATGAATACACGCTTCAAGATGCGACGGCGCATTGCATTGATGATTTCACGACCGTTATCAAAGATCGTCATTCTGTTCGTGAATTTAAGCGCGTGCCCTTGAAGCGCGACGATGTTCTTGATTGCGTGGAAGCGGCTCGGTATGCGCCTACCGCCTGCAACAGGCAGATGATTAAGATTCTCGAGGTTACCGATCAGGCAAAGGCGTCCAAGCTCAAAGATGCGATTATGGGCCTTGGTGGGTTTGACAAGGACGCCGTCACGCTCTTTGTCGTGACGTTCGATCTCAACGCGTTCACCTTTTACGGAGAGCGCAATCAGGGCTATTTAAATGCGGGTCTTGTAGCCATGAGGTTCGCCGACGCTCTCCACTTCAAGGGAATCGGGTCGTGTTTCCTACAGTGGGGGAATACCGGTGCCGAGGAAGCGGCTATTTCCAAGCTGCTGAACCTTAAGGACAGCGAGCGCATCGCGGTTGTCTTGGGTGCCGGTTACTACCCGGATTGCACGATGGTTCCGTATAGCCACCGCAAGGAAATCAGTGAGATTTTCATAGAGGTATAAGCTCTTCGCATCTTATAAGCAATTAGGGTTATGGACTCGTCGACGGGGGAATGACGGTGAACGACGTATCTATCGAAAACGAATTTGATCGCTGGCTGGAAGCGATGGACGGTAATGAGGATCGGGAGGCTCTTAATGCCCTCGCGTCTAATCCTCAGCTTCTAAAGGACGCGTTCGCTCGTGACCTCCATTTCGGTACGGGTGGCTTGCGCGCTAAGCTTGGGATGGGCCCTAACCGGTTGAATGTGTGGACGGTGGGTAAGGCTACTCAGGGTCTCGCCAATTGGCTCAACTCACAGGTTGATGAACCGCTGGTTGTTATTGCACGGGATTCGCGCCACGGCGGCCCTGAATTCGTTCACCGTGCCGCTGAGGTGCTCGCTGCAAACGGAATTCGCTCCGTGGTATTCGGACATCCCTCTCCCACGCCGGTTCTGTCGTTCGCTGTCCGAGACCTCGGCTGCTCGGCGGGCATTATCGTTACCGCCTCGCATAATCCGGCTGAGTACAACGGATACAAGGTCTACGGACCCGATGGCTGTCAGGCGACAACAGAGATGTGCCGGCAAATTCAGGCTGCCATCGATTCGGTTGATATTTTTGACGATGTTTGCGCGGAGCCTTTCGATGCGGCAATTGAATCTGGTTTGACTGCGTGGGCCAGTGGAGATGTCTTGGACCGTTATGTCAGCTCTGCGCTCTCGTGCTCGCAGGGCATTGATTGCAGTGACCTATCAGTCGCGTATACTCCGCTCAACGGCGCCGGCCTTGTGTGTGCGCGGCGCGTGCTTGGCAATATGGGTATGGGAGCATTTCATGTCGTTGCGGAACAGGCCGAGCCGAACGGTGACTTCCCAACGTGTCCTAAGCCTAACCCCGAGGTTCCGCAGACCATGGAGGCTGTTATTGATCTCGCGAGCCGAGAGAGATGCGACCTTGCCTTGGCGACGGATCCCGATGCTGACCGAGTGGGAGTTGTTGTTCGCCATGGCGGTGAATATGTAACGCTATCGGGTAATCAGGTTGGCGTGTTATTGCTGGACTGGCTTGCTCGACGGGCTGCTTCGAGGGAGGGGCTTGACCGAAAAGTTGCTGTCACCACGATTGTTTCAACGCCCATGGCAGATGATGTGGCAAATGGGTATGGCTTAGAGCTCAGACGCACGTTGACGGGTTTTAAGTTTACTGGTGAGCAGATCGGGCTACTTGAGCAGGATGGTCGACGGGGAGATTTCCTGTTCGGCCTTGAAGAGAGCCTTGGGTATCTGTCTGGAACGCACGTGCGCGATAAAGACGGCATCGAAGCGTGTATGCTTGTGTGCGAGATGGCCGCGGACCTGAAGGCCGATGGGCTTGATCTGGTCGATGCCATGGCGCGCTTGTATGACCGCTACGGCTGGTGGTCTGGCAAGCAGTTAACGAGAGCTTTCGAGGGTGTCGACGGTGACGAGCGAATGGCTGCGCTTATGGACAGATTTCGCGCGGGAGCTCCTACCGAGATCGCCAACTTGACAGTTGACCATGTGATTGACTACAAAGCGGGTGCGCCTATGCCAATAGTGAATTCGCTACCTGACGAGCCCGTTCAAACACTGCCGCCGAGCAACGTGCTTGAGTGGAGACTCTCGAACGGGTCTCGTGTACTTGTTCGTCCGAGTGGTACTGAGCCTAAGCTCAAGGTGTATCTCTTTGCGAAGGGCTTGACGAAAGAATCTGCTGATAACCTATTGGATTCTTTGTGGAGCTCTATGAATGCATTGCTTGATTGCTGAGATGGGTGCGCGGACAAATAGTTGGACCGAATCGGTCCGGTTAGGAGTTCGCAGATGACGAGCTAGACGGAAGAGGAAAAGCGCAAGACTGTCTAGACGGTCGAGGAATGCGGAGGGTCCGTCATGCGCGCGACCCGCAAGTCGGGGTACCCCTTCGGCAGACTCTCTACCAATGGCTCAACGAGCGGGTGGCGTACTTCGCCACGGTGTTCCGGCTCACGTGGAGCATTCGGGCGGTCTCGGACCTCGAGCGCCCGGCGGCATCCATCGACCGTATATCATTCACTGTGTCCAGGGGCACGGTCATCTCCTCCATCCTTCCCGGGCGGGCTCGCCAAAGTAACCGCCCGGGGAAACCATACGGCGAGGGCCGCGCCCCCGGTCCCCGGGGCGCGGCCCTCTTGCTTAAACTGCTCATTTTTTCGTGCTCACGGTGCTTATTTCCCAGTGAACACTCGGACCACTTTTTAGTGCACATCAACACCAGGTTCTATATGTCATTGCGTAGTAACTTCTCGTCGACTGATACGATATCCGCAGACACGGCCCGTGCCCCCTTCGTCAATGATTTGTTGTTTAGCCGCTGGAAATCATATGACGGGGCGCGGGCTGTGTTCCGCTATGCGGTTGTCAGTTTACGAAAGAAACTATGCGTCACCTCGGTGCAGGCTGATGTCTCTTATTCATTTGTTTAGATCTTGAATCGGCTTCTCGATGACGTGTACCGCCGTTTGGCGAAAACAGTCATACGTTTCCTTTTAATAGAAGCGGCCCGTAGTAATATCTAAATACGTTCAGTGACTAGTGCATGACGTTTATTCCAACTCTATTGAAGGCTGTGTGCGGTTATGCCTACGGAAATTAAAGTGCTGAAAGTTTTTCTGGCATCTCCTGCCGGCTTGGAAGATGAAAGAACTGCGGTCGATAACGTCGTCAAGAGGATCAACAGCGTAATCGGACCTGTATTTAACATTTATTTGGATTTGTTTAGGTGGGAGTTTGATGCCGCTCCTTCTATTGGGCATGATTGTCAAGACGTTATAAATCGTCAAGCAGGTTCCTCAATCGATATCTTTGTTGGCTTGATGCACGATAGAATCGGATCTGCAACGCCGAGGGCTGATTCGGGGACCATAGAAGAGTACGAACGCGCCTTGAAGCTCGTTCGCCGGTCCGGCAATACTAAAATAATGTTTTATTTTAAGGATACGATCGATTCGTTATCGGCTGTTGATCCTGATCAACTGCAATCGGTTAAGTGCTTTAAAAATAAAATATCTAAAGATGGCGTTTTCTATGGCATGTTCAAGGATGCTGATTCATTTGAAAGACAACTTAGGGACGATCTGGCAAGAAGCACACTTGAATTCATAGCACATAAAGATGAGCCGAATTATTTTAAAGACTTTACTGTTGAGGTGGCCGAGAGCGCGGGGGATATAGGCTTAAGCGCATCCCCGGCCCTGCAGAATGCTTCGCTTGCTATTATCCATAAGGGTAGCGTATTGATTGTCAAGCGCTCTTGTCTTGTGAAACACGGCGCTGGTTTATGGCAGTTGCCTGGCGGGAAAATTGAGTGGGGAGAAAGCGCACTTGAAGCGGTCTGTCGTGAAATAAAGGAAGAACTTGGGCTGGCTCTCGATTCTGAAAAACTGGTAAGTGTCTCGTGTATTGAAGGTGATTCAGTAGTCGGTTCCGCAGGTGACCGAATCAAAATGCATCTCTTTGCATTAATTGTCGCCGATAGGCCAGAGCTGACATTGGAGAACTCTATCGAGAAAGTTGAGTGGGCTTCACTTTCGGGCGGGTTTTCACGTTATGCATTATTTGGTGATACGGGCTCCCTTCTGCTTCTTGCTAAACGTCATTACTATGCATATCTTCCTTTGCTCGGTTTATTCGGGCGCTTGGACAATTCAACTGGCTTTTCCTCCTTGCCAAAAAAGCTGGATGGGTATTCGACTCAGACTACTCAGATTGCTGAATCGATTTTGGGGGTCTTGGGCTTTTTGACCTATGACTATAACGGCCAATGTGATTTTAAAAATGATCGCCAGCTAATGAGGGTTCTGCTTGAATGGTGCCATTCAACTGCTTCAATATTTGAGGCAAATGGCAATTCTGATTGGCAGCTAGCAGAGCCTTTTATAAGCAACTCTCAACAAATCGATTCGCTGCGACGCAGTATTTTTGAAAATCATGCCTCCCTTGCAACAATCTTGTCCTACAAATTGGGTCGCACTTTCGGTATTAGAAGGGTAGGCGATTTATTGATTTTCGTTCGACTGAACGGCTTCGTGTATGTATTGTTGCGGTTTGATTTGTATACTGACAAGTATCAGATTCCAGCAAAAGGGCTTGAAAAGTATTTTGCGGAAGGCAAGCTAGATGAAAAAGCTGTTATTTCAGATGATATTGCGAAGCATGTCGCTTGCTTGCGGTTCGGCCCTTCCTTTGTCGATGCATTTAATTATAAATATATCGATGTCGTAAAAACCGCGCATATTAGTTCTGGTAGTTATGACGGTGCTAAGTATTTAAAAAGCTATGAGGTATATGTCTTTTCAGCTTCAATTAGGAAAGACTCTTGGAGTGAGTTGCAATCGGCAATATCGACTAATAATGCGAAAACCGAGATGTTCGCATCGAATGAGAACGTATCGAGTCAGGGCTTAATTAAAAACTCGTATTATGAGTGGGCCGATATCAATGATCTTATGAGTAGTAAGTATTCATTCAAAGGCAAGAAGCTTCAGGGGTTTGCTGAGCTTGTTGATCATTTTGGGAAAGAGCGTCTACTTACGTATATATACGAAAACGCCAGTGATGTTTCCGGTACTCTATACTAGCTTGTACCAGCTGGACGTTTGCTAGATTGCGAAGTAGCTCCTGCATGTCGATGGCGCCGTCATCGAAGCGGAGCATGGCGAGCATGTCCGACGTCGGTTCCGATAAGATTTTCATAGTGGTCTTCGTCCTTTCTCAGAACCTGTTTTTATGGTGATTTCAGTTCTAGGACGAAGACCGTTTTTCGTTAAACGGACGCTGAGGCACCTCCTTACACCATCATTTTCGACGCGATCCGCAAAAAAGCGCTTCCAAGCCGGCAAATCGTTTTTCTTGGCGTTGGACTCCGGCAATCCGATTTTTAGGCTACCGTTTAACGAAAAATATTAGCCTAATGTACTTCGTTAAAGCGTTAGGGAGTACTATTGCCTCAGGCGTTCACTGCCCGGCGCATGACGTTAATATCTGTTCGCTGACCTTGCAATTTGGTTAACCGTTTACTGAGCGAGCATTTGCTCGTTTAGGTGTGGTTGTATTGCAGCGGTAGCGATTCGCGGCAATCGATTATGTGCATATGGGCGATCCTCATGTTTTCGCAAAACCCGTATTCTATTGCCACTCTCTGTAGGGCTGCGTCAAAAAAGGGTCGTCGCTGTGATGGCGTGAGACGTTTTACATGTCTGGGAGGCCGAAGCGCATGCATAGCAACTTACTTCACGAACTAAATTGGATTCTATCGGATGTTAAGCCGAACTCTGCGAAATTCGATTCGGCTATTACTGATCTGGTTGATATTTTATTTACGTCTAAGGACTATGATGAGATCCTTTCGGTAGTGTCGCGAAAGTTGGTGTAAGGCTCGGCTCACTCAGGCGGCCTCCGGCCACCATCGCGAGCCGAGCCTTACACCAACTTTCGCGACACTACCCACGACGCGGCTGCGGCGCTTGAGCTCGCGGTTGGCGCGCTCCTGCACGTTGTTGGTGCGCAGCCTGACGTGGTGCTCGTAGGGGAAGTCCAGGTAGGCCAGGGCGTCGGCCTCGGCCTCCTCCAAAAGCTCGGCGGCCTTGGGGCAGAAGCCCTCGATCTTGGCGGTTGCGAGTTGGTAGAGCTCCCTCACGAGCTCGGGGTCGCGCTCGGCGAACACGGCCTTCAGGATGCCAAGCACGGCGCCCTTTTTCTGCCTGGTCTGCGCGTTGCCGGCGGCGTTGCGCATCAGGTGCACGATGCATCGCTGCCACGCGGCGCCCGGGAAGACCTCCTGGATGGCGCGCTTGAGGCCCTCGTGGGCATCGCTCGTGACGCAGGCGACGCCGTCGACCCCGCGCGCCCGCAGCGACAGCAGGAACGACTTCCAGCCGTCGTAGGACTCGGTGTCGATGGCGTCGAGCCCCAGAAGGCGCCTGTACCCGCTCGAGCCGGCGCCGATGGCGGTCACGAGCGCGGTCGACTGCACGCGCCCGGCGTCCCTGCACTTGATGTAGGTGGCGTCGAGCCAGATGTAGGGGTAACCCACTTCCGACAGGTCGCGTTCCTGCAGGTCGGCGACCGACTCGTCCAGCGATGAGCATATCCTCGACACCTGGCTGGCGCTCATCCTGTCGATGCCCATGGACTGCGCCACGCGCTTGACCTTCCTGGTGGACACGCCGTTGGTCACCATCTCGGACACCGCGGCGACGACCGCGCGGTCAGCGCGCGAGTAACGCTCGATCAGGTCCTCCGGGAAGTAGCTGCCGGCGCGCAGCTTCGGGATCCTGAGGTTGATGGTGCCGACGCTGGTGGCGAGCTTGCGCTCGCGGTAGCCGTTCCTCCGGTTGCCGGCGTTGCAGGCCTCGTCGGCCTGGGCGTCCATGATCTCGTTGACGAGCGACTCGGCCATCACCCTTATGAGCTCGGCCATGTTCACCATGCCGTCGTCGAATCTCGGCATCTGGGTGCCGTCGCCGGCAATCTCGTGTATCTTGTCCATATGCGGTTATCGCCTTTCTGTGAATCTGAACCTAAGCAATTCAAATTCTAGGCGATAGCCGCTTCCTGCTTTTTACGGCCAGGGAAGCGGCCCCTTACACCAACATTCGGCACGCGATCATCCTTTCCGAATTGGAAGATATCTATACCCATGAAGGGAATGGGTCTAATTTCCGATTCGGTTTTGCCGGCTTTTACTTACTCTCGGTGATTTATAGACGAGCCTGCGATCGTCAAAAACTGCAGTCGCTTATTACGCATGGGGCAACTCGATTCGAAGATAACATCGATTTCAAGCTTGTTTATCTTAGCTGCTATGAGTTTTGTAATCCTCTTGGGAAATCTCATGCTGAGTTGCTAGAAGATGCGAACACACTTTGTTCTCGGTTCCCGGATAGGCCATCGTGCCTGCACGTATATGCCCATATTGTTGCCTCACTTATGGAGAGCGGGGTAGAGGTAGATGCGGCTTACCTTGATGAGGCGATCAAGCTTGTCGACCGTGCAATCAGTTTGGATCCATCTTATTCAAAATATCGTGTTACAAGGGCTCGCCTTTTTGCGTTGAAGGGGGATATGAATAAAGCATACATTGATTTTGACAAGGCTGTATCTTTGCTTCATCCAGCATCCTCCGAATACCCAAAGCTTCTGGCAGATATTGAAACTGCCCGATTGCGTGCGGACTTCTTGTCGTCGAATAAGAGGATTGCCGATCGTGCTTCTAAGGAAATTGACAATGTAAAAGCAAGCGTGTCAAGTAATGTCGAAATCGTCGGACTATTTTCTGCCGTGCTTTCTGTGGTGTTTACCATGGCGTCCATTACTGCGCATTCAAAGCTTAAGTTTTTCGAGCTTGCTTTTCTTGCATGCTCTTTGTTTGGCCTATTGATTATGGTGTTTGCAGTATTTTCCCTCATTTCTGGGCGGGACGAGAAGCTGTGTCGTCGCTTGATTGTCTTTGGTATAGTTTTCGCCTTTATTCCGATCGCCCTCTATGGAGCCGTCCCTTTATTTGCTTCTTTAATGCCTGGCAAGTGAGTGGCGTATGTAGGTAGAATCAATGTATTCGACGGAGTAGTATTTCGGAGGTCGCGCAGTGGATTGCCGTGATTTTGATCCTCAGCTTTGTATTGTCCAGCTTACGGATTTTCATTTCGAAGAACTCCAGAGCAATTATCAAAAACGGGTAGACGATATCCTCGTGACTATTAAAAAGAGTATTAAGTCTGGAACCGTATTGCTGCTTGTTACTGGTGATGTTGCCCGTACTGGCAAGGAAAGCGAATATCAATCAGCGGCTATGTTCTTTGACTATCTGATTGAACAACTGAACCAACCTGAATACCAATTGAAAGTTTATATATTGCCGGGAAATCATGATTTGCAAGGCCCATGTAAGTCTATTGAGTGCTTTTCTGGCGTACAGTACGATCTGGATATCGATAACATGGCGTCATTTTTTGAATTTGCCAATATGTATAACAACGGATTTGTTTTAGGACAGCCGCAGCCAATTGTTTTTGAGGTTGAGGGGACACAAGTCTCGGTATCTGGTTTTAATAGCGCCCCCTTATCTACTCTTGATGGTGATGATAAAGGGTTTCACGTATTGAGAAACCCTGAGCGCGCTCTACTTGATAACACACCGGACTCAGGCCTTCATATTTTTGCTTCGCATCATGGTCCAGAGTGGTTCCGCGATAATGAGCGTATTAGCCTGGAGAATATGCTTGCCAGCTGCTTTGACTTTGCGTTTACGGGGCATGAACACATGGGGCAAAGTCGCCGTGTTGGTGGTTTGACTGGTGAGTCCTGTGTTGTCGTGCGAGGAGGAGCTTATTCACTTTGCGATGATGACCAGAGCTCCTATAAAATGCTACTAATTCGCTTTGGAGAGTTTGGCAGCTATGAATTTGCGGAAAGGGTCTATGGCTGGGAAGCTTCTGCACAAATTCACGCGCCTCTCGATGAGGCCCACTCTTATCGGCGTTATATAAAATCAAAAACGTACTTCAGACCGCGCTCAGATTTTGTGAACGAGCTTTTTGAAACTGAAGACAACTCAAGCGAATCATTTAAGGACTCATTTGTGTTTCCTTCTTTGAAAGAAGAGATCGCAACTGGCACAAAAGATGGTGAACTAAGAATTAACGATCAAAAGTTAATATCTGATATCCATTCTTTTATGGAGTTCCTGTTTGATGTTAAAACGCTTGAAATCCATAGTGATATTCGTGCGGGCAAGAGCTCTTTACTTAAAGCCATATACCGCGAGTCGTTGGCGATGGGCTATTCGCCTCTATTGTTGACTCCCGATTATTCAACTGGTTCCATTTCACGAACGCTGTCATCCATTATCAAGGATCAGTATGGTGATACTCGGGAAGCTGTTGAACTGTTTGGACGGATTCCTCGTGAAAAAGTTCTTTTGCTCGTTGATGACTTTGATTCTCTGAAGAGAAAAGCTAAAAAATCCGATGTCATTAAATCGATGCTCAAGACTGCCGGCAATATTGTTTTAATTTCTGCTAATAGTTTTACGTTTGAGTTGGACGAAACAGTTGAGGTCGATTTTCGGCATCTGCTTATCTGTCCTTGGACGAAAAATAAAAGAGACGAGTTAATTCAAAAGAGGTGTAAGGGTACTGGGCTTTCCGATGCACAGGTAGATGAGCTTATTGCCATTGTTGATAAAGCTGTTGGCTCTCATTTTCAATTGTTTGATATGACTCCTCCCTTTATCAATCAATATATTGATTTCTACATTTATGATTCCGGTGCGTCTTTTATCAAGGGTGACTTGCCATTTACGTCAATTATGAATTCAAACGTCAAAAGAAAGATATGTAATGTCATATCAGATGGCGAGAATCAGATGCTCGATATATTGGCGGATGCGGTTATTACCGTTTTGAAGAAACTTGCTCTTAAAATTCACTCTGATCGAACGACTGTTTTTTCGAGTATGACATTCTCTAAAGTGGCTGAAAACTACCTGAGTGAATACGGTATCCCTATAACTCCAAAAATAATCATGGATGCTTCTGTCCAGTCTGGTGTGCTCCTAGTTGATGACAATGGCTTCGACTACTCTTTTGCCTCGAGAAGCCTGTATGCCTATTTTGTTGCTCAGGCAATTGATCTTGAGCTTGACGAGGACGTGGACAAGGGAGAATCCTATGTACTGCGCCTTTTGGATGAGCTTGATTTTTCCATTAATGAAGAGATACTCGTTTTGCTTGAGGACACTCGTTTCATTCCCTGGCTAACCCAAAAACTAGTCGAAAAGGCATCGGATGCCGTGAATGGCTCTGATGTCGTCTTTAGCAAGGGAAAAACCTATGAGTGTTTAAGTGGATTGGAAGGTCTTAAGATTGCTCCACCCTCTCAAGAGGGTACGGGTGTCATTCGCAACGTAACTGACGAGTTGGAACAAAGAAATTGCGAAGCCATCGAAAGAGTTAGTTATGCTGGCGTTTATGAATATGATGTTCCTGAAACTAGGAATGCCTTTCAGTCGGCTATTATTGCGTTGAAATATGTTGCTATATCGGGACGTTGCCTTAATCGTCAGCAGGCAAAACTAAAGGAGTCGTTTAAGGCGACTGTTAGAGAACAAATCTACTACGCAACTGGTGCTGCTCTAAATTTGCTTTTAGAAGCGGTTGATGATTCCTACGACGAAATGGTTGAAGAGGTTTTCGGCCATTTCGATTCTCCGGATGAAGCTAAGCCAAAAATTAGAAGGTTGCTATCGATGGTTGCGCTGTCGGGTTGTATCGGACAACTGGATACGGTAGCGTCTAATGCCTGTGGACCGCTTAGTGTTCTGGGTTTCTCCAAGATTATTGATGAAAGCGATTTTTACTCGTTATTTATGCTCGCGCTATATCTGCGGTCGAACTCTGAGAAGGAGTTTTGCAACGTAGCAAAGAAATCCATTAAGACTGCGCGGGAGCATGCTGCGTGGCCTTTTATTGTGGCGATTACGGTTTTGTCTGCTGGATATATTGTCGAGCATCCTCATATGAGCAAATCTGCACGTCAATCTCTTGTTGATACTGTATTCAATGGTAACCAGAAAGCAAAGGCGAAATTCCTGAAGTCTGCTCAGGCTTAGGTAGTGATGATATGGCTTTGCGTTTGCTTGCCAGTTTACCGAAAGCGGTGATTCCATGTTCAAGGCCAAGTTTTCCTGCTCTGCTATAGGTAATCAGGTTAATGAAGATTACGTTGCAGTTGGGTCGACATATGCCGTGCTACTCGATGGAGCCTCTGGTATCACCGGCACGCGTGTGCTGCCGCATCATTCTGGTTCGGACGCTCAGTGGTTCAGTCATTTTGTTGGCGGCCGCATTTGTGAGTATTTAGATGCGTCTCGTGGTATTGTCGATTCTATACGCCTCGCGGTGGATGATTCGCGCGACTTTATCTGCAAACACGGTGTGACGGACAACGAGGAACTGTTTCCCTCCTCCACGTTGGTGGTGGTCTCTGTTTCAGGCGATTTGGTCGATATTGTCTCCCTAGGTGACTCTCCAGCGTTCATCGGTTTTAAAGACGGCTCGCTCGTGACTATGTCTGATGAGCGGATTGCGGAGCTCGACCAAACAGCAGTGGACGTGATGGTCGATCGCTCTCGTGGCAGAGCAATGACTGGGGTGCAGAAGCGTGCTGCCGTCAACGATATATTGCTTGCGAACCGTCAGCTCAAGAATAAGCCCGATGGCTATTGGATTCTTGATCCGTCTGGGGTTGCCTTGGAGCATCTCAATGTGATGCAGTATCCTGTCGAGGATGTTGATTATGTTTGCGCCATGTCCGACGGGCTGGAGCGCGCATTTGATCTGTTTGGGTTGGCCGATCCTGCGGCGTTTCTCGCTACGGCGACTCGCGAGTCGTTTGATGAGCTCCTTGTCTGTCTACGTGCCGAGGAAAACCTGGACCCTGACTTCGATCGTTATCCGCGGCTTAAGCTGCACGATGACGCATCGTGCTTTATGTTGCGGCTGTAGGAGATAAGAGTAACCCATTGGCAGACATCGTTTTCTAGGATGTAAACTCATGAAATACGTTTTTCTTGACACCTGCGTAATCGTTGATTGTGCGTTTACTCGCAAGGAAAAATCTAGTCCGAAATTGCTCGAGCGCTTAATGGGGCGATTGGGGGATAGCGGTGTCAAATTGATTCTCCCCGAGGTCGTTCAACTCGAATTGGAAAAGGTTCTGCCCCAGACTATGTCTGTCGCCGTTGAGTCTTTTGGGGCGGTCAAAAAGAGTGTTCAGGAAGTAGCTGAAAACTCGCTTTTAAGTCATTCGGCCAAAGTGAAGCTGCTTGATGCCGTGAAGGCCGCTCGGGCTGAACTTAATAGTGATGTTAAGGATGCGCTGGAGTTAATTAATCATATTTCGAATGAGTCCGATAGGTGCGTAGTTCTTCCTCTTATACAAGAGGATATTATCGTTGCGACAAAAATGGCTATTAAGGGCAATAAGCCATCGAAGTCAAAGGCGGAATGGGGTCTAGTTCAGGAAGACTGTCTAATCATCGCGGCTCTAGAGCGTTTTATGAATGATAACCCGGGTGCAGAAATGGCTATTTGCAGCAGCAATACAGACGATTTTGCAACGAAGGCTAGCGATGGCAAGGGCTATACCTTGCACGAACAAATCGCCTCCAGATTGGTAGGTTGCCGCTTCTATTCAAATCCTGTCGACTTAATGACTGACGAGACGTTTATGTCTAAGGAAAATGAGGAAATGGCTGACAAGGAAACGCTTAAATCTTCTTATGAGGCTGCCTCACAGGCTATCAAGACGATGAGTCAGAAGAACGCGGAGTCTGTTGCGGCGGCATCGCGTGCGTTGTTGAAGTACAACTTGTCTAATCACTATTCCGATATGGCTGCGCAGATTCCTTCGTCCCTGTCGAAGGTCGGCCTTGCGACTGATTCCTTTGCGAAGATTTCGGCTATGTCTCGGCAGAATCAGCTTAATGCTTTGAGTTCATACCTTGAAGCGATTGATTCCATAAAGTGGAATCAGATTGGGCCCGCTTATTCGGCTTTGGACAACGTTGGCTTTGACGAGACCGACGGAGAGGGCATCGAGGATGATGCCAAGTAGCATGGGCTATATGACCACCGTCTTAAAGGTGCTTAAGATTGGAGATGAGCGCGGTTATGCCCGCAGTTAAGAATCAACATTACGTGCCACGCTTTATCTAGGGGTGTCGTCCTTTCCCAGATGCAAGTGCGTCGCTCCCGGCGGTTCCAGACGGGCCATAGCTCATGCGGCATATGGGTGCCACAAAGTCGTTTGGCTGTACAATAATCGAGCTATTAAACCTTTTGTAGATGTGCGGGAGACTGCATGGAAGTATTTCGACCTAAGCCATGGCTTACTCCCGCTCAGCAAGTTGAGCATCTTGAATCGGAGGGCATTTCATTCGAGCTAACTTCGAAGGATGATGCCGAGCAGTACCTTAAGGCCAACAACAATTTCTTTCGCATTAATTTATTCCGAAAGGGGTTTCCTAGGTATATGGGCGGGCTGAACGATGGTCTGTTCATTAATCTGGACTTTGGAATGCTTTGCGATCTCGCAATTATTGATTATGAATTTCGTCAGGTACTTCTTTCGATCTCAATTGATGTCGAACATTATTCCAAAATTCAATTGTTGAGGTATTTGGAAGCGAGTCATGAAGACGGGTATTTAGTTGTTGAGAAGTTTATCGCTTCTAATAACCGAATTCTGGAAAATGGGAAAACGGTTAATTCCGTTAAGGCAGAAATCGATCGCGGCGCAAATGGGTGTTACACAAATCAGATAATTGCCGATTACCCTGGCTATCGCTATCCAGTTTGGGCATTTGTTGAGCTTATTCCTTTTGGCACCTTTAATCATTTTCTTTTATTTATCGCAAATAAGGATCGAGATAAAAAGCTAAAAAGCCGCTTTTACCAACTTCAAAGCGTCAAGGCGCTTCGTAATGCCTGCGGACATAACAATTGCATTATCGACGATCTTAAGGGAGGGGATCCTTCTCATGAGATCAGCCGAAACGTTAAAAACGCTTTACGGGCTGTCGGCTTTTCGGATATTACCCTATCAACGAAGTTGAGCAACGACAGGATTCAGCAAATTGCGACGACTCTTTATTTGCATCGACTACTTGCATCTTCTGGTGTTGTTGCGGCCAAGGGGGCCCATCTTCACCAGTGTGTCAATCGCATGTATCGTAATGCTCACTATTACGATAAAAATGATCCTGTAAAAACTGCTTTTAGCTTTTTTAAAGGCATGATCGACGCGTGGTACCCTATGGCCTGAGTCTCATGTATCATGTTAGATGGAGTTTTTGTGGCGACGAGCTAGACATCTTGCACTATCTCATAGAGATAGTGCAAGATGTCTAGCTGCAATACAAAAGCTCTTTGGGAGCTTTAAGGGCGACGCTTTCGATAAGAGAGTGTTGCCCTTTTTTCATGCGTGTAACGACTTTCTGGCTGGTCAAGTACCGTTTCGACGATGGGCCGATCGAGAGCAAGAATATTAGTCTCCGTTGATGGCCGATTAGAGACTCACGAAAGAGTCGAACACCGAACGTAATTCCTCTATGCGTCGCATTAGCGATGACTTTAGGGTACTATCCCAGTAGTGATGCAGTCGTCGTGGACTCTAAGTGAGACGATGACAAAGAAGGGTCGTTGTTCGGAGGCTTCCGGCAACGGCCCTTTGGTTTTAGAAGCTTGTTTTGTCAAAAGAAATTAAGACTTTTGCTCAACTAATTGAACTCCTAGAGACCGTGGGGCGGCGACTGATTCAACCACTGTAGATCGCCTGAGACGTGATATCCGACTATGCCGTCTCGTTCGGTGCTTTGCGGGACTATATGTTTCCATAGCGGTGGCTTAACCAGCGGTTTGGGGATGCCAATCTTGTCAATATCCACGGCACGCTCGATGGTGAAAGCATTTTTTGAATCGACGGTTCCGACAATTTGGATGATCGGGATATCCTCCCGTTTACCAAGACATATCGTGTGTTGAAGTCTGCTCGAGGGGTTCCAAGTGACTCGATTGCTTATCCTCCGCAAGGGGGGGGGATGGTCTCAAGACATCTTCGATAATCTTTTTGGCCATTCGCTCTCGCGAACCGATTATTCGTACTTTGAGTCTATTTTTAGCACGGTGGATTTGTATAACGGGCATACCAGCCTGGTCTTTCTATACTCAAACTACGCCAAGGGTGTTCGCGAGTCAGAGGTGGCCAAAGTGCTTGCCCTCCTTGATTACTATGGCAGTTCGCTCGGTATTGCTGGACGTAGCAACAATCTCGCGCACAAGCTCATGCTGGAGGGCAGGCTCGTCGTTCGGGAGATTTAGGTCGATTTGCCTATGTCGGAAATGGGTCGGCTCTGCAAGTAGCCGCTGCGGTACGATGTGCTAAATGAAAAACGAAGTCCTGCTGTAGGCCATCGTTTTGCAAGGGGGTTCCTTCCTTACGGAGGGCATCCCCTAGTTTTATTTAGATGGAAAATGGAGCCGAACCACTGCGTCGCCAATCGTCGCCTTGTTGGGTTGCTTGACGTTACGGTAAGATGTTCTCAGTGATGCAGTCGCCGTGGACTCTACGTGAGGCGGAGACAAAGAAGGGTCGTTGTTCGGTTTTCCGGCAACGGCCCTTTGACGTTTCCACGACAACTGGATGTTGTCGCGGATGCCGCTAATGTAGCTAGAACACGCTTTGCAGGGTCTCATATTTCGGAAGTGCGGGGAAAAATCGGAAACCTCCGAGCACAACTCGATTTTTGGCAACAAAACCGCAGGTCGCGGAAGCGCAAAACCGGGATCTGGTTGGCCGATCGTAGTTTCCCTGCACTTCCGGAACCGCCCGCCGGAAGTATGCGGCAAATTTCGGAACCCACGAGCACACCGGCCTTTTCGACAGAGAAACCGCAGGTAGAGACGTTGCGGCATTTTAGTGTGCTCGATATAATTTGATTTTGCCGCATACTTCCGGATAGACGCAAAAAAGGGCGTTAATGCGCCTGGTGTGGACCGTCATATAGAGTTGCCAATTGGCAACAAGACGAATATAGTTAGCATTATGCTAACTAAGGGGTGGTTATGAACCGAACCAAGCTCCGACCGACATATTCACTTGACGAAGCGAAGTCTTTGGCTCGCTCGGGAAAGATGATTGTAAATGGTAGGGTGCGCAGGCACCTGATGAATCAGTTTGGTTATTTGGACATCGATCATTTCATTGCTGACCTATTTGATTATCTGAAGCCTGACGATTTTAGAAAATCCATCGCGCTCGATATGGATGGGCCTCTGCATGATGTTTACGCAGATGTCTACGTGTGCCGAGGTTTTGAATACGAGGATTGGTACGTTAAGTTTTCAATCGATTCCGAAGGCAATGCGCATTTAAACGTTTTGTCTGCGAACATCGATGGATACATTCATTAAAGGAGGAGTCATGCGTTGCATGGAATGTGGCAAAGAAATGCAATTTACCACGGCGCCAATGACTGAAACTTACCGTGGCGAGAAAATTACCGTAAAAGGAATTGAGCATTATGTTTGCGAGTGTGGCAACGATGAAATGACCGCTGCGGAGGCGGCTAAGCTCGCCCATGCGCTTGCCGCACAATACGCCAAGGCTCATGAGCTTCTATCTCCCTCGGAAATAAAGCATTTGCGCTCAGATCTCGGCTTAACACAGCATGATTTTGAGTCGGTCTTAGGGGTTTCGAAGCCCACGGCCTCTCGTTGGGAGAACGGCGCATCGCAACAATCTATTACTGCCAATACCCTTATGAGGCTCATTCGCGATGTTCCTGAGGTCCGCAGATATCTCGGCTTGGCTTCTCATGAGGGGAGTGCAAGTCTTAGCTCGTCGCTTTTGTCTGTAATACCAGGAGGAAAAGTTCCTGCTTATAGGGATTCTGATCCTTTGGTTGATGAGAATCTCTTCCGATTGGAGATGTAAATGGACTCTCTGAAGAAGCAGCGTATTGAGTCTTCGTCGATTACATGCATGTCTAAAAAAGTCGATAGGTTTTCATTTGATGGCGGAATGACCCCGAAGGAGGGAGTTAATAAGTCAGACGGTGAGTTTAACGTTAGAAATGACATAACGAATGCCTTCACTGATGAAAATGGAGCTAGATTTCGGCAGCTCAATCTCGTCATAGAGCTCATTCCCAGTGATGAGGGGCACTATTACCGTTCCGAAATATCCGTGTCCGGTATCTATCGTGCTCCGTCTGATTTAGACGACGAAGCATTCGATAGGGAGGCGCTTAGCTTCGGCATGCAAGACCTGTATTCCTATGCAAAGGGCATTATTGAGAATGTTGCTGCTGGCGGAGTATGGGGGCCACTTTACCTGCCGCAGATCAGCTTTTCTATTTAACTCGACCGTTGTCATTCCATCTGGATAGTGATTGACTGGCATTGGGTTATTTCTTAAAGTTTCAACTGTGATGAGGCCTTGCGATGGTATGTCCGGCTTGGTCCGTGGGAACCGCCGAAAGGCGGTTTTTGCGTTTAGGGGTTGTTTGCCCAAGGGCGTTTGGCGCGTTTCTCGCTTTCGGGTGCTCGGTTTTACCACGTTTTTCCGGAAGTGCGGGGAAAAATCGGAAATCGCCGAGCATAACCCGATATTTGGCAACAAAACCGCAGGTCGCGGAAACGCAAAACCGGGGTCTGGTCGGCCGATCTCGGTTTTACCCCGCACTTCTGGAATCGCCGCACGGAAGTATGCGGCAAATTCCGGAACCCCCGAGCACACCGCCCTTTTCGCACAGAGAAGCCGCAGGTAGAGGCGTTGTGGTATCCCGTTGTGCTCGGCAAGTTTTGAATTTGCCGCATACTTCCGGGTTTTGCTTCTATGCGGGCTGCGTCCACTTAAATCTTCGGCTAAATAATGGGCAGAACACCCAATTCCGTCTCCATACTAAAACGCCGGCAGGGGCGAAATTGCTCCTGCCGGCGTTGGCTTGCCTGCTTGTGCCGTTTCGGCTCGCGCAGAGGCCCGTTTTGGACCCTTACGCCTCCGTGGGCTCCACGCCCAGCTCGTTGCGGACGAGTTCGAAGGCCGCGGCGATGGCCTTGTCCATGTCGTAGTACTTGTAGCCGCCCAGGCGACCGGCGAAGATCACGTCGCCCTCCTGCGTCGCCAGCTCCTCGTACTGCTTGTAGAGGGCGTCGTTCTTGGCGTCGTTGATGGGGTAGTAGGGCTCGTCGCCGGGCTTCCAGTCGGCCGGGTACTCGCGCGTGATGACGGTCTTGTCCTGCGTGCCGAACTCGAAGTGCTTGTGCTCGATGATGCGCGTGTAGGGGACCTCGCGCTCGGTGTAGTTGACCACGGCCACGCCCTGGTGGTCCTGCTCGTCGAGCGTCTCGGTCTCAAATCGCAGGCTGCGGTACTCCAGCGTGCCCAGCTTAAAGTCGTAGAACGCGTCGATGGGGCCGCAGTAGATCGTCTTGGCGGCGATATCGGGCTCGGCGGCGATCAGCTCCTTGTACTCCACGCCGCAACGCACCTCGACGCCCTCGAGCATGTTGGCGACCATCTTGGTGTAGCCGCCCATGGGGATGCCCTGGTAGCGATCGTTGAAGTAGTTGTTGTCGTAGGTAAAGCGGCAGGGGAGGCGCTTGATGATGCTCGCGGGCAGGTCGCGGCAGTCGCGGCCCCACTGCTTCTCGGTGTAGCCCTTCACGAGCGTCTCGAAGATGTCGCGGCCCACGAGGGACAGCGCCTGCTCCTCAAGGTTGGTCGGCTCTCCTATGTTCTCGGCGGCCACCTGCTCGGCGATCTTGGCGCGGGCATCGGCCGGCGTGACGACGCCCGGCCACATCTTGGCGAAGGTGTTCATATTGAAGGGCATGTTGTACATGTTGCCGTGGAAGTTGGCTACCGGCGAGTTGACGTAGTTGTTGAACTCGGCGAAGCGGTTGACATAGTCCCAGACGTCCTTCATGGAGGTGTGGAAGATGTGGGCGCCGTAACGGTGGACCTGGATGCCCTCGACGTCCTCGGTATAGATGTTGCCGGCGATGTGGTCGCGGCGGTCGATGACCAGGACCGACTTACCGGCGCGCTTGGCGGCGTTGGCGAAGACGGCGCCCGAAAGGCCGGCACCGACAACGAGGTAATCGTACTGGGACATGGATATGCTCCTTTGTATGTCAATCGAACAGTTACTTAAGTTTTGGGACAAACAAACCTGATTATTTTGTCCCATGGATTAGTGTAGCAGATGCTCTTTCAGCAGCTCCAGCGCATGGGCGTAGCCCTGGAGGCCTTCGCCGGTGATGGTGGCAAAGCAGGCCAGGCGCGCGTAGCTTACTTGGCGGAAGTCCTCGCGCGTCTCGACGGCACTGATGTGGACCTCGACGGCGGGGATGGCGACGGCCTTGAGGGCGTCCAGGATCGCCACGCTCGTGTGCGTGTAAGCCGCTGGGTTGATGACGATGCCGTCGACCTTGCCGTATGCCTCCTGGATCTTATCGACGATGCTGCCCTCGTGGTTGGACTGGAAGACCTCGACCTCGTCAAAGCCCTGTAGGGCGCCGGCCTCCCTGCAGATCTGGACCAAGCGGTCGTAGTTGTCGCTGCCGTAGATGCCCGGCTCGCGAATGCCGAGCATGTTGAGGTTAGGGCCGTTGATGACGAGAGCTTTCATGGTTGCTTCCTTTTTGGTTGGGCGGGCGGTTCGGCGGTGCAGCAGAGTGTTAAACCACCACAAAGGTGCCTGTCCCCTTTGTGGTGGTTTAGAGGGTGTCGAGGAGGGCTCGGGCGGTGTTGGCTGCGCAGTCGCGCGAGTCGATGATGTGGTCGGCCCAGGCGCGGTAGCGCGGCATGCGCTGCTCGGCCAGCTTGTCGATACCGTCGCGGGCGGTGATGGGGCGACCTTTGTGGGCGAGCTCATCGAGCTTACGGTTGAGCATCACAATCTGACTGTTCTGGTGCAGCAGCGGGTAGTTCTCGTCTCGCGTGACGACGCCGCCGCCGGTGGAAAGCACCAAGCCGCTGCGCCTGGAGATGTCAGCCAGGGCCGCCGTCTCCTGCTCGCGGAAGGCCGGCTCGCCGCGCTCGACGATAAAGTCGGCGCAAGGCATGCCCAGACGCTCCTCGAGGGCGCGGTCCAGGTCGATGTGCTCGCGTCCGGTGAGCAGGGCGATCTGCTCACCCACGCGGGTTTTGCCCGAGCCCGGCATGCCGATCAGCGCGATGTTCTGTTCGCGGCGCGACAGACGCTCCGTTACGTTCAGGATGCGCTCGCGCGGTGTTACCTGGCCGGTATAGCGCTCGATGGCTTGCGCCGCCTGGGCCACAAGCATGAGCAAACCGCCGATGCAGGGGATGCCGCGACGCTCGGCCTCGAGCATGAGTCCCGTGCGGGCGGGGTTGTAAACGATATCGATGACGCCCTCGAGCGCGTTGAGGCCCTCGAGTGTGCAAGGCGCGTCGGGGCAGTGGGGGAACATGCCGGCAGGCGTGCAGTTGACGAGCAGTGCGGCGTCGGACTGCTGTGCGATGTTGTCGTAGTTGACCTCGCTCGTGCGTCCCACGGGCACCACGATCGCGCCCAGGTCGCCCAGCACCATGCTTGCCGTGGTGCCAGCTCCTCCGGTGGCTCCGAGCACGAGGACCTTCTTGCCGGCAATCTCCACACCCAGCTCCTCGACCAGGCACTGGAAACCAAAGTAGTCGGTGTTGTCGCCGCGCAGACGGCCATCGGGCAGACGCGTGATCGTGTTGACGTTGCCCATGCGTTCGGCGAGCGGGCTCAGCTCGTCCAGATAGTCCATGACGGCGCGCTTGTAGGGAATGGTCACGTTGGTGCCCTCCCACTCGTCGCCCGTCATAAAGGCCGCGAGGTCTTCGGGCTCACGCTCAAAACGAACGTACTCAAGCCCCGCGAGCTCCTTGTAGATGGTCGGGGTGTAGCTGTGGCCCAGCACGCGGCCCAGCACGCCGTAGGGGCGGGTTGTGGCGACGCCAGTCATCTAGAGCACCTCCGTGTAGCTGCCAAAGTAGGTGAAGCTCTCGCACACGTCGTCAATCGAGTCGAGCAGGTCGTCGAGGGCTTTGCTGCCAAAGGGGCAGTCCAGATCGAAGTAGAACATAAACTCAAAGTCGCGCCCGGGGATGGGGCGGCTCTCGAGCTTGATAAGGTTGATGTTGAGCGCATAGAAGCGCTCGAGCACGCGATAGAGGGCGCCGGGCTCGTTGGCCGTGGTGATCATGAGCGAGGTGCGGTTGGCGCCGGGGTAGACGCGTGGCTCGCGGCTGATGACGACAAAGCGCGTGTAGTTGTTGTCCGAGTCCTGAATGTTGGGCTCCAGCACCTCCAGGCCGTAGAGCGCCGCGCAGCTGCGCGAGGCGATGGCGGCGACGTCGGTGCGCTCGGAGTTGGCGACCATCTCGGCCGACATAGCCGTGTTGGGATACTTGGTGGCGTGCAGATCGTGCGCCTCGATAAAGCCGGCGCATTGCGCGATGGCCTGGCCATGGCTGTAGGCCTCGCGCACGTCTGCGAGCTTGGTGCCGGGCTTGGCGAGCAGGTTATGGTCGATCTTGAGGCGCAGCGAGCGCACAATGTGGAAGTCGAACTGCGCGAGCAGGTCGTAGACCGCGTTGACCGAGCCTGCGGTGGAGTTTTCGATGGGCAGTACGCCAAACTCGCAGAAGCCGTCGCGCACAGCGCGCATGACCCCCTCGAAGGTATCGAAGAACGCGATATCGGGCACGTCGAAGAGCTTGCACGCGGCGATTTGGCTGTAGGCACCTTCAACTCCCTGGCAGGCGACGCTGGCAGTCTGGGGGAAGGGCGTGTCGAAGGCCTCGGCAGTGGTGTGGGCCTTTTGCGAGACCGTGATGCCCTTGAGCTCGTTGATATAGCGCTGCTGCTCGGCCTTGCTCATGCTCATGAGGAGGCGGAACAGCGTGATGGTCTGCGCCTCGTAGCGCTCGGGTGCGCGGCCGGCAAGGTTGCTGAGCTTGGAGCGCTCGCGGGCGGGGTCGAAGACGGCCTTGCCCATCTCGATTTTTGATTTGGCGACCTCGGTGGCAATGTCCATGCGTTCGACAAAACTGTTGAGGAGCGTGGTGTCGATGCCATCGATGGCCTGGCGAATGTCAGCAAGGTCCATAGGGACCCCTTTCACTGGGTGGGCGTGGGTGCCGGAGTTGGCCCCCGGAGATTTTTAGCGCTGGGCGGCGTCTTCTAGGAGGGCGTCCCAGATGGCCAGCGCTGCGGCTGCTTCGGCTACGGGGACGGCGCGCGGGACGATGCAGGGATCGTGGCGGCCGTGGACCGAGAGCTCGGCATTTTCCATAGCGTCCATGTCCACCGTCTGCTGCTCGCGGCCAATGGAGGGGGTGGGCTTTACGGCCATACGCCACATGACGGGCGCGCCGGTTGAAATGCCGCCCAGGATGCCGCCGGCGTTGTTGGACTCGATCTCGATCTGGCCGGTCTCGGTGTCGATGCGATACGGATCGTTGTTCTCGCTGCCGCGCATGGCGGCGACGGCAAAGCCCATGCCAAACTCCACGCCTTTCACGGCGGGAATCCCAAACGCGATCTGCGCGATGCGGTTCTCGATGCCGTCGAACATGGGGTCGCCGATGCCCGCGGGCAGGCCGTAGATACCGCACTCCACGATGCCGCCGATGCTGTCGAGCTCGTCGCGCGCGGCCAGAATCTCCTCGCGCATGCGGCCCGCAGCGGCGGCGTCAATGCAGGGCAGGTCGTTGGTAAGGATCGCCTTGCGGTCGGCCTCGCGATAGACCATGTCGTCCATGGGCAGATCGGAGATGCCACCGATCTGCGCCACGTGCGCCATCACGTTAATGCCGCGGGCCTCGAGCGCCTGCAGCGCAATGCCGCCGGCGATGCATAAGGGCGCCGTCAGGCGGCCGGAGAAGTGTCCGCCGCCGGCGACGTCGTGCATGTTGTGGTACTTCACGCGTGCCGGGAAATCCGCATGGCCCGGGCGGGGCTTGCGGCGTAGCTCGGAGTAGTCCTTGGAGCGCGTGTTGGTGTTCTCGATAATCGCGGCGATAGGCGCGCCCGTGGTGTGTCCATCAACCACACCGGCGATAATGTGGGCGGCGTCGGCCTCACGGCGCTTGGTCGCGGTCTCGTCACGGCCGGGGGCGCGACGGTCCAAAAAGGCCTGCAGCTGCTCCAGGTCAACGGCGATACCTGCCGGAATGCCATCGAGCGAGCAGCCGATGGCGGGGGAGTGCGACTGGCCGAAGATGCTTACGTGTAAGACGTTGCCAAAGGTCGAGGACATGCTATTCCTCCTCGAGCGTGACCTTGCCGCCCAACAGGCGGTAGTGGTCGAAGAAATCGGGATAGGACTTGTTGACGGCCTCGGCACCGTGGATCACGACCTCGCCGGTGGCGCGACTCGCGGCGATGGCTGCCATCATGGCGATGCGGTGGTCGTTGTGTGAATCGACCTCGCCTCCGGTAAAGGCGTCGACGCCCTTGATGATGAGGTCGTCACCGGCGATGCGCACCTGCGCGCCCAGCGCGGTGAGCTCGCGGGTGGTGGTGACCAGACGGTCTGATTCCTTGATGCGCAGGCGCGCGCAGTCGCGGATGAACGTGCGGCCCTGAGCCAGCGATGCCACGGCCGAGATAACAGGCACCAGGTCCGGAATGTCGTGGGCGCTCATCTCAAAGCCGGCGAGCTTGTCGGACTGGACGGTGGCGGCGTTGGTGGAGCGCACGATGCGGGCGCCAAAGCGCGAAAGCGCGGCGAGCACGTTGCGGTCGCCCTGTGCGGAGCTCAGTGACACGCCTTCCACGGTGATGGGGTCGGAGCCGATGGCGCCGGCGCACAGCCAAAAGGCGGCGTTGGACCAGTCGCCCTCGACGGCTACGCTGCCGGGCGTGCGGTACGAGCCGCTGTTCACGCGGAAGTTCGTGACCTCGGGCTGGCCGTCCTTGGCGGGAATGCGCTCGACGTTGACCTCGACACCGAAGGCCTTCATGGCCTGGATCGTCAGGTTGATGTAGGGGCGGCTCTCGATGAGGCCGGTTACCTGCACGCAGGAGGGCTGGGCCAGCAGCGGGGCCGCCAACAGCAGGCCGGAGATATACTGCGAGCTCACGTTGCCCGGAAGCACAAAGGTGCCCGGGCGCATGCGGCCGCTCGTCTTGAGCGGAAAACCGCCCAGGCCCTGCAGGTCGCAACCGGCGGCGATAATCTCGTCCGAAAGCGGGGAGAGTGGGCGGGCGCCCAGGCGGCCCTGGCCCACGAAGGTGGCCTCCGCACCCAGCGCGCAGGCGACCGGCAGCATAAAGCGCAGCGTGGAGCCACTCTCACCGCAGTCGAGCGTACCGCCGGCAAGCGCCCTGAGCAGGCCAAATTCAATGCTCTTCATGGTTGGATGGACCTGGAAGCCGTCCTCGACGGTCTCGATGCGGGCGCCGAGCGCCGTGAGGCAGCGGACCGTGGCCTCGATATCGGCGCAGGTCGTGTTGCAGGCAACGTGTGTCTCGCCGTTGGCAAGTGCGGCGCAGATGATGAGGCGATGTGCCATCGATTTGGACGCGATGGCGGGAACGGTGCCCTTGAGCGGGGACGGGGTGATGCGGGCTAACATGCGGAAACGCCTCCCTTCTGGCCGAGGCCCTCGGCAATCAAATCGTGGAAGGTGGAAAGCGGCGTGCGGTCGATGCTGCAACGGCCAATGTCGTGCGGAATTACCAGGTCGATGGTGTCGCCCGCGCGCTTTTTGTCGTGGAGCGCCTCGGCAAAGACGGCATCGGCATCTAGGTCGCAGCGGGTCTTGAGGCCGTGGCGGGCGCAGAGCTCCTCAATACGTCCGGGCAGCTCGGCGTCACAAATGCCGTGCAGGGCTGCGGCACGCGTGATGATGCCCATGCCAATCGACACGCAGTTGCCGTGGCCGAGCTCAAAGTGCTTGCAGGCCTCGACGGCGTGCCCGGCGCTGTGGCCAAAGTTGAGGAGCTTGCGCTGATTGGTTTCGCGCTCGTCGGCAACGACCACGGCGCGCTTGATGTCGATATTACGGGCGATGATGATCGCCACACGGGCCACGTCGCGGTTCAGCAGCTCAAGCGTGAGTGGGGTCTTCTCCAGTTCGGCGAAGAGCTCGGGGTCGGCGATCACGGCGTGCTTGACGACCTCGCCGCAGCCGTCGGCGAACTGCTCGGGCGTGAGGGTGGCGAGGCACCCCACGTCGGCGATGACCACGCTCGGCTGCCAAAAGGCGCCGGCCAGGTTCTTGCCAGCTGCCAGGTCGATGGCCGTCTTGCCGCCGACCGACGAATCCACCATGGCGAGCAGGCTTGTGGGAATCTGCACAAACTTGCAGCCGCGCATGTAGGTGGCGGCCACAAAGCCCGCCACGTCGCCCACGACGCCGCCGCCGAGCGCCACGATCACGTCGGAGCGCGAAAGCTCGTGCTCGGCCACAAACTCCAAAATGGCAACGTAGGTCTCGGCGCGCTTATGGGCCTCGCCGGCCTCGAAGGTGCAGATGCTCACCTCGTAGCCTGCGGATTCGAGGCTCTGCTTAACGGGCATCTGGTAGAGGGGGCCCACGTTGGTGTCCGTCACGATGACGGCGCGCGAGCCGCCGGCGGTGGCGCGTACGAGCGGGCCTGCCTGCTCCAGCAAAAACGTGCCCACATGCACCTGGTAGGGGCGTGCGGTGTCGATATCGATGGTAATCGCCATAAGCTTCGGTCCTTTCGACCTGGCGTGATGGGTGGTCTAGTGGGAGGCCTCGTCGTCGAGCGCGCGCTTGATGCGGTCGCCCTCGGCAAGGAGATTCTCCAGATAGCGCTGGTCGCGGTCCTTAAGGGCGCGGCTGTAGGCGCCGAGCGATTCGATCAGATGGTCGATCTCGAAGGCGAGCGCATCGGCGTCGTCGATCATGAGCTCGGACCACATTTGCGGATTGAGGTGCGCTACGCGGGTGAGGTCGCGGTAGCTACCGGCCGAAAAGCCGTGGTGGACCTGAGCGGTCGGGCTCTTAACATAGGCGTTGGAGACGACGTGCGCGAGCTGGCTCGTAAAGGCGATGACGCGGTCGTGCTCGGCGGCGCTCGTTACGCTGAACTTGCTAAAGCCCAGGGGACGTACCATCTCGCGCACCTGACCCAAAAGCTCCAGCTTAAGTGCGTCGTCAACCGCGGGCGGTACAAGCACGAGCGGGGCGTCCTGGAACAGGTCGGCGCGGGAATGTGCGTAGCCCGAGAACTGCGTGCCCGCCATGGGATGCGCGCCAACAAAGTAAAAACCGTGCTCGCGGGCAAGCTCAAAGGCGCGCTCGCACACGATGCTCTTGACGCCCACGGTGTCGATCACCACGGGGCCCATGATGGCCTCGGTGTCGGTGGCGTCGGCGAGTGCCTGGGCGTGCGCTTCGAGCCACTCGATGCAGGCCTCGGGGTAGCATGCCAGGACGATGATGTCGCACTCGCCGAGCGTCTCGTCGTTGAGCTCGCCGGCAACGGTGCCCATGCTGGCGGCCGTCATCACGTCATCGTCAGGGTCCCAGGCCAGCACGCGGACGCCCGCCTGCGCATAGCCGCGGGCAAAGCTGCCGCCGATGAGGCCCAGGCCCACGATGCCGGCGCACTTGGGGCCACCCTGGTTAACGCGTGCGTTTCTCACCGTACCCATGGGCTACTCCATGGTCTCTTGGCAGACGACCTCGCGGATGGCGCGGATGCGTCGCATGGTGTCGTCGAACTGGTCGGGGGTGAGGGCCTGAGCGCCGTCGGACCAAGCGTGGCTCGGGTCGTCGTGGACCTCGATCTCCAGACCGTTGGCGCCGCAGGCGGTCGCGGCGAGCGCCATGGGCTCGACATAGCGGGTGTAGCCGGTGGCGTGGCTGGGGTCGGCGACGACGGGCAGGTGCGACAGGTGGTGCAGCACCGGCACGGCGTTGAGGTCGAAGGTGTTGCGGGTGCGGGTCTCGAAGGTGCGGATGCCGCGCTCGCACAGGATGACGTTGTCGTTGCCCTCGCTCATGATGTACTCGGCTGCCATAAGCAGCTCGTCGACGGTGCCGGACATGCCGCGCTTGAGCAGGATCGGGGTCTTGGTCTTGCCTACCTCCTTGAGCAGGGGGAAGTTCTGGGCGTTGCGAGCGCCAATCTGCATGACGTCGATCTTCTTGTCGAGGAAAACCTGCACGTCGCGCGGGTCCATGATCTCGGTGACGATCGGCATGTCGAGCTCGGCGGATGCCTCGCACAGCAGGTCCAGGCCGGCGGGGCCCATGCCCTGGTAGGCGTACGGGGAGGTGCGGGGCTTGTAGGCGCCGCCGCGCAGCATCGTGGCGCCGGCGGCCTTCACGCGGCGGGCGATGCGGATGAGGTTCTCGCCCTCGACGGAGCACGGGCCGGCGATGACCTGGAACTGGTCGCCGCCGATCTTGACGCCGTGGCCGCAGTCGATGATGGAGTCCTCGGGGTGGAACTTGCGGTTGGCGCGCTTGAACGGCTCGGAGACGCGCTGCACGCGCTCGACGACGTCCATGGACTCGAGCAGAAACGGGTCGATCTTGGTCGTGTCGCCCACCAAGCCGATGATGGTCTCGTTCTCACCGCGCGAGACGTCGGTCTTGAGTCCCTTTTTCTCGATCCAGCTGACGATGTGGCCGACGGCCTCGTCGCTGGCGCTCTGCTTTAAAATCGCAATCATGGTGTGCCTCTCACCTCGATAGATAGCCCTTGCAAAAACGGCCCGCATCGCGAGCCGTTATATATGTGCATGAGAGTTTATACTATCTGACTCGCTTTTGCCGCCTAAAGCGCGCCGTCGCGCCGCGTCTCCCACGTAATTGCAAAGCTTTTTCTATTATTTTGTTAGCCCGTGGCGCACTTGGGTATAATGCCTACCGTTCGCCCTATTAGCTCAGGGGATTAGAGCGTCTGCCTCCGGAGCAGAAGGCCGTTGGTTCGAATCCAACATGGGGCACCCTCGAACGTAAGACCGTCCGAACCTCGCATGGTCCGGGCGGTTTTCTTATACCGACGCGACGTGATGGGACAAGGTATGGCAGCAACGGATATCGAGCGCGGACTCTCGACCGCCGAGGTCGAGGAGCGCATCGCCGCCGGTAAGATCAACCGCAACATGGAGCTTAAGACCAAGTCGGTCCGCGAGCTCATCATCGAGAACCTCTGCACGCTGTTCAACTTTATCAACGTGGTCTTGGCGATTTTGGTGTTGCTGACCGGTTCGTTTAAGAACCTGACGTTCCTGTTCGTGGTGTTCTTGAACACGGCAATTGGCGTCATTCAGTCCATGCGTTCTAAGCGGATGGTCGACAAGCTTACGCTGCTCACCTCTAAGAAGGCCATCGCGGTGCGCGACGGCGCCGAGGTGGAGCTCGACCTGGACCAGATTGTGCTCGACGATATCATTCGCCTGGGGCGCGGTGACCAGATTCCCGCCGACGCCGTGGTGGTGTTGGGCGAGGCGCTCGTCAACGAGAGTCTGCTGACGGGCGAGAGCGACCTCATTAAGAAACAGCCAGGCTCCGAGCTCATGAGCGGCAGTTTTATCGACTCGGGCCTGCTACGCGCCCGCGTGATCCATGTCGGCGCCGATAACTACGTGGCAAAGATCAACAACGAGGCCAAGTACGTCAAAAAGGTCAATTCCGAGATCATGAACGCGTTCAACGCCATCGTGCGGTTCGCGAGCATTATCATGATTCCGCTTGGTCTGGCGCTCTTTACCTCGAGTGTGAGCGAGCTGTGGGATGCTGCGGGAACCCCGGGCGATAGCGCGCTTTCCTGGTGTTTCTCCGAGCTGCTGGCCGGTCGTGTGCCTTCTTCGGCGCTGCTGTCCACGGTAGGTGCCCTGCTGGGCATGATTCCGCAGGGCCTGGTGCTGCTGACCTCGTCGGTGCTCGCGATTGCCACGGTGCGCCTGGCGCGTCGCAAGGTGCTGGCCCAGCAGCTCTACTGCATCGAGACGCTCGCGCGCGTCGACGTGCTGTGCCTGGACAAGACGGGCACCATCACCTCGGGCCGTATGGAGGTCGAGGGCACCTACCCGCTGCCTGTTGAGGGTGTTGGCTTTGGCGCGGACTCGGACGAGGCGGCTGTCCCCGTCGAGACCACGGTGCTCGACTTTGCGCTTGCCAACGTGGCGCGTGCGACCTCGGCGGATGCCAACGAGACCTGTCAAGCGCTGCTCAACTACTACGCCGACCGTCCAGTCGAGGTGTCCGAGCCGCTGTCGGTCATTCCGTTCTCGTCGTCCAAAAAGTGGAGCGGCGCGTCGTTTGCGCAGGGCTCCTATGTGATGGGCGCCGCGCAGTTTGTGCTCTCTGATCGCACATTTGCGCAGGTCGAGAATCGTGTGGCCGAGCTCGCCGATACCTGCCGCGTACTTGTGGTGGCGCGCGTGGACGGCTTTACGCCCGACGGCGATATGGTGGGCGAGGCCGAGCCCGTGGGCTTTGTGACCATCCGTGACGAGATTCGCACCTCGGCAGCCGAGACCATCGGCTACTTTAACGAGCGGGGCGTGACCCTCAACGTAATCAGCGGCGACGACCCCCGCACGGTGTCGTCGATCGCGCGCGTGGTGGGCGTGCCGGGGGCCGATGCCTACGTGGACGCCACGACGCTCGATACGCCGTCCAAGCTCGATGCGGCGGTGGACCGCTACCATGTCTTTGGTCGCGTGACCCCACAGCAGAAGCGCGAGCTCGTGCAGGCGCTCAAGCGCCGCGGGCACACCGTGGCCATGACGGGCGACGGCGTCAACGACGTGCTGGCGCTCAAGGAGGCCGATTGCTCCGTGGCCATGGCCGCCGGCTCCGATGCTGCACGCAACGTGGCCGAGATCGTGCTCGTCGACAACGACTTTGCCTCGATGCCCGCCGTGGTGGCCGAGGGCCGTCGCTCCATCAACAACCTGCAGCGCTCCGCGGCGCTCTTCCTCACCAAGACGCTGTTCTCTATGGGCTTGGCCGCGCTGTGCATCGCGCTGCCTCCGTATCCTTTCGAGCCCATTCAGATGACGCTCATCAATTTCTTCTGCATCGGCGCGCCGGGCTTTGTTTTGGGCCTGGAGCCCAACAACGCCCGCGTGAAGGGGTCGTTCTTGACCAACGTGCTTAAGCGTGCGCTGCCGGCGTCGATTGCGGTTATTTTGGCCGCGGCGCTCGATATCTTTGTGGCGCGCGTGTTCGGGTTTAGCCAACTCACGTTGTCCACGATGTGCCTGATTACGTCGTGTGCGGCGAGCGTTAGCCTCATCTGGCGCATTTCACAGCCGCTTACGCCCTTGCGTGTGGTGCTCTTTGTGTTTGTCGTCGCCGGCATTTTGACGGGTGTTATCGGGTTCCCAGAGCTGCTGTCCATCGCCAACCTGTCGATGGGCCAGATGGTTATCTTGGCGGTCATCGTCGTCTTTACCTGCGCGGTGTTCTTTAAGCTTGCCACGATGATGGACTCGCTCAAGCCGCGCCGTCGTCATGTGGCTACCGGCTTTGGCCGTGGCGTGCGCGTTCGTCTGGGCCGCGGCGGCGGTAAGGTGAGCTCGACGGGATCGACTGCCGAGCGCTTTGCCAAACGCGTCGCCGCCGACATGGCACAGCGCCGCGAGGAGCGCACCGCCCGCGAGGCCGAGGCCCGCGCGCTCGAGGGCGTGGCCCAGGGCCAACCTCAGCCCAAGAAAAAGAAGAGCGCGGGCGCCAAACGCTCCCGCGTGACCAAATCGGCCCAAGGCATCAAAGTCTCGATGCCCAAGAAAAAGAAGAAGTAGCCATATCCCACCGAGTAGTCTTTTTGGGACGGGGCTTTTTTAGCTACTCCGGCCGTCAATCAACAAAAACGTTACGCTATCAGCCGGGGTAGCTAAAAAAGCCCCGTCCCAAAAAGACTACTCAGCCAGATTACCCTGCGATGTTGAATTGGTGCCTTGCGTTTGTGGGGCCGTGTCGATGTTATGCTCTAACCTCAATTGTTTGAATTGCTTCGGAAAGAGGATGCCGTGATCTGCCCGCATTGCCTAAAGACCATCGAGGACGGCGCCTCGTTCTGCCCCTATTGCAACGCATATGTTGGTCCGGGCGATGGCCCCGAGCATACCGAGTTCGTGTTCTGCGACGGCTGCGGCGCCCGTCTGTCCCCGCACGATCGCACCTGCCCCAAGTGTGGCCGCCCTGCGCCGGGCATCCTTTCCGAGGACGCGGCCGCATCCGATCTGGCTGCGGGTCGCACGGCCGGCTTTCCGCGCCTAACGCAAGAGCAGATCGATACCGAGGTTCCCCATGCACCGGCTTCTGCCGCCGCGGTGCTCTCCGATGCGGCCGACCCCAACGAGACCTGCGTGCTGCCGGCCTTCGATAATGACTTTGGCATCCCTAAGGTCGATATCCCGACGCCGGTGTCCCTGCGCGACGATGCCCAACCCAAAAAGCAAAAGCCCAAGCGCAAGGTGCACCCCGACGAGGACGCCTATCACAAGCACAAGCGCCATATCCCCAAGCCGCTCATCGTCATCGCGGTGCTTGCCGCCGTGTGCGGTGGCGCCTATTGGTTTGTGACGGCCGACCCCATGGGCGTCATGCCCGGCTTCTACGACCAGTTTGGCCAGGCCGCCAAGACCGCCTTCCCGTCGCGCCAAAAGGGCGAGGCCACCGAGAAAGAGTCCAAGCAAGAGGATACGTCCGAGGTCGTTCAGGAGGAGACTGTCCTGACCGACGACCAGCTCTACACCAGGCTCGACGGCCTGTACCAGACCATCGTGTCGTACAGCGACGAGGATCAGATCGGCGAGGTCATCGATTCGTTTAACAACGGCTATCTGCGCACGCCGCTCTCCACCCGCCAAGAGCTGTCGCAGAGCGCCTATGCCCTTCGCGACCAGATTAAGAAGACCCAGGATGAGCTCAACAACCTGAAGGTCCAGGACGATACCGTTTACGCAGAGGACATCGAGCACCTGAAGCAGCTTGCCCAGTGGATGTACGAGCGTGTCGACGTTATTTGCCAGAGCTGGGATATCTCGTTGTCTATTCCCGACGGCGAGTCGCTGAGCGCCCGCCAGAGCGAGATCCTGGCGCCCATCGCGCAGGGCGGTAACAGCGCGCTCAACCAGTACGACGCCAACGTGAGCGCATGGAGGCCGCAGCAGCGTTCGTAATTTGTTCCCCTCCGGCGGTATAACCTGCGTGCGCAATTGATGGAAGCCCGTGCTTATTGCTACAATTCGTACAAATATGCTTTAAACGCACGAGGAAGGAACCACATGTTTGGTTTTAAGAAAGAGCTCTATACGCCCGAGTACCAGCTCGTCGGTGACGAGTGCGCGGTGATCGAGACGTCGAAGGGTACCATCAAGGTCAAGTTTGACGGTGAGGGCGCCCCCATCCATGTGGCGAACTTCTGCGAGCTTTCCACGATGGGCTTCTATGACGGCCTTAAGTTCCATCGCTACGTGCCCGGCTTTGTGATCCAGGGCGGCGACCCCAATACCCGCGATATGTCCGGCGCCGACGTCGCTGCCGGCCTTGAGGGTCCTGACGGCATGCCCGGTACCGGCGGCCCCGGCTACTGCATCAAGGGCGAGTTTGCCACCAATCCGCGCAACAGCCATGTTGACGGCGCGCTTGCCATGGCTCGCTCCATGGATCCCGATTCCGCGGGCTCGCAGTTCTACTTCTGCCTGGGTGCCCAGCACAACCTCGACTCCGGCTATACCGTCTTTGGCACCACGGTCGAGGGCCTCGACGTCATCTCGCAGCTGCGCGCCGGCGACGAGATCGTTCATGTCGAGATCGTTCACGAGTAAAGGGGACTTCCTTGAATAGCCAGCTGATCCAACAGGGCCGCGCCGCTTATCGCGCGGGTGATTTTTCCGCTGCCGCCCAGATGCTTGGCGCGGCAAAGACTCCCAACGAGATCATGGGTGAAGCCGACCACCTGCGCGGCAACGCCCTGATGCATCTGGGCATGTATGCCGAGGCCGCCGAGGCCTACGCCGCCGCTCTCAACGACGGCGCCTATGGCAAGCGCGGCGCCCTGCTCACCAACCGCGGCAAGGCACTCGCCGCGGTGGGCGACTACACCACGGCTGCCCAGGCGTTCTCTGCAGCCACCCAGGACGCTTCCTACGCCACGCCTTTTAAGGCCTACCTGGGTCTGGGCAACGCACTGTTCCAGTCGGGCGACTATGCCAACGCCGGTACTGCCTTCCGTCAGGCTGCCATCGACGGCGCCAACCCGGCTCCTGCGGCCGCCCTCGGCGATCTGGGCCGCTGCTTCATCAAGCTCGGCCGCCCCGCGGACGCCGTTGAGACCTACCGCACGGCTATCGACTTTGCCGGCCCGCGCGACGATACGCGCGCCCTCAACGCCGGCATGGGCCAAGCGCTTTCCGCCGCCGGCCGTCCCTCCGATGCACTCGATGCCTTTAACGCCGCTACCGCCGACGGCATCTACCAGCTCACGCCCGAGCAGGCCGACGAGCTTGCCCGCGTGCACGACTCGCTCGCCGCGCTTTCGGCCCAGACGGCCATGTCCACGGCTCCGGCTCCCGCGATGGACGCTCCCGCCGTCGACCCGCTCGATCCCACGGGCGCGACCGGTCAGTTTATGCCCGACCCCTCTGACACCGGCTTCTTTACGCTGTCCGAGTCCGAGATGGTCCAGCAGGACCGCAAGCAGGCCAAGGTTCGTCGTCGCCACCGCCACACGGGTCTCAAGATCTTCCTGGTACTGCTTCTGCTCATCGTGATCGCTGCCGGCGGTCTTGGCTATGCTTATACGCGCGGCATGGGCTACCCCTCGCAGGAGTCCGTCATCACCGACCTGTTCCAGGCTGCCGGCGACGGCGATACCGCCAAGGCCGAGTCCTGCCTGGCCTCGAGCCTGTCCGAGGACGCCAAGGCGATGATCATCTCCTCGATCCCGCAGGGCGCCACCGTCTCCATCGAGGGTATGGATCAGTCCATGACCGAGACCACCGCCAAGGTGAAGGCTTCGCTGTCCAAGGGCGGCGAGCAGGAGTACACCGTTAAATTCGTGCGCTCTGACAACCATATCGGTTGGGCGGTTTCCTCCTTCGACATCGATTTTTCGGCCGCTGACAACCAGTAGTGACCTTATGAGATTTGGCTCTGCCCGGCGCTTCACCGCAAGTGAGGTGCCGGGCTTGCGCTAGTATGATGGGCTAGTAGTTTTCCAGCAATCATCCAACACATCAGGAGTTGCGTTGTTTTCTTTGATGGATATGTTCTTCGGTAGCTATGCGGGCGATCTCGCCATCGACCTCGGCACCGCCAATACGCTTGTCTCCGTGCGCGGCAAGGGCATCGTCATCCGCGAGCCCTCCGTCGTCGCCATCGACAAGAACGACGAGCGCATCCTGGCGGTCGGCATCGAGGCCAAGCGCATGCTCGGCCGTACGCCCGGCAACATCGTGGCCGTCCGTCCCCTTAAGGACGGCGTCATCGCCGACTTCGATGTTACCGAGGCCATGCTTCGCTACTTTATCGACAAGGCTTCCGAGAAGCGCTATCCGTGGACTCCGCGTCCGCGCGTCGTCGTCTGTGTTCCCTCCGGCGTCACGTCGGTCGAGAAGCGCGCCGTCTTTGAGGCCACGATCCAGGCAGGCGCTCGCCAGGCCTATCTGATCGAGGAGCCCATGGCGGCTGCCATCGGCGCCGACCTGCCCGTCGAGGAGCCCACGGGCTCCATGGTCATCGATATCGGCGGTGGCACCACCGAGGTCGCCGTTATCGCTATGGGCGGTATTGTCGTGTCGCAGTCCATCCGCATTGCCGGCGACGAGTTCGACCAGGCTATCCTCACCCATGTTCGCGATGCCTACAACCTGGCTATCGGCGAGCGCACGGCCGAGGACATCAAGATCAAGGTCGGCTCCGCCGTGCCGCTCAAGGATGAGCTCGACGTCGAGGTCAACGGACGCGACGTTATCACGGGCCTGCCCAAGACCGTGCGCATCGAGAGCGAGGAGATTCGTCGCGCGCTTAACAAGCCGCTCGACGAGATGGCCAAGGCCGTTAAGGACGCTCTGGACGCCACGCCGCCCGATCTTGCTTCGGACCTTATGTACTACGGCATTCTGCTGACCGGCGGCGGTGCGCTGCTGCGTGGTCTCGACGTGCGCCTGCGCGACGAGACCGGCGTTTCGGTCAACGTCAGCCCCACGGCGCTCGATAACGTCGTAAACGGCTGCGCCCGTGTGCTCGAGGCTAACGCCTTTGACGGTGGCTTCGTCCAAACCAATGCTTAATTTCCAAAAGGTGGATTCCATTTGGCACGATCTTCGGGTTTCTCTCCAAATCTGAATACCAAGCGACAATCAACGGGTATGCGCCCGTTGATTGTTTTCAGCCTGATTTCGGTCTTGCTGCTCACGTTTTACATCCGTGAGGGCGAGGCCGGGCCGATTCATGCCGTGCGCTCGGGTATGACGACGATTACCTCGCCGGTGCGCTTTTTGGGCTCGGCCTTGGCGGCTCCCTTCAACGCGATCGGCAACGTGTTCTCCAACCTCACGGCTTCGCAGGAGTCGCTCGACGACCTCAAGAAGCAAAACGAGGTGCTCACCTCTAAGGTCGCCGAGCTTTCCGAGGCTCAAAAGACTGCCGAGCGCTTGGAAGGCCTGGTCGGACTGCAATCGACCTACAACCTTAAGTCGACTGCTGCTCGTATCGTCGGTGCGTCGGGCGATGCCTGGACCTCGACCGTTACCATCGACAAGGGGTCTGCCGACGGCCTTACTATCAACATGCCCGTGACGAGTTCTGCCGGTGTTATCGGCCAGATTATCGAGGTATCGGCCAAGACCTCTACCGTGCGCCTGATTGGTGACGAGAACTCGGGCGTGTCGGCTATGGTGCAGGACACGCGCGCCCAGGGTATGCTGCAGGGCCAGCCCGATGGCACCCTGCGCCTTGAGTACGTGAGTGTTGACTCCGACGTCAAAGTCGGCGACATCATCGTGACCTCTGGCATTGGCGGCGTGTTCCCCAAGGGCCTGCCGCTCGGCACTGTTTCCTCGGTGGAGAAGTCGGCTAACGATGTGTATTACACCATCGTGGTGCGCGCTCAGACCACGGCCGAGAACAACGAGGAAGTGCTGGTCATCACCTCGCTGACCGACGAGCAGTCGGCCTCGGACGAGGACGTGAGCACGGCCAACAGCACGCCGCAGGGAACGTCGCGCGATGCTGCGACCAAGACGAAGGACGAGAGCTCGGATGACAGTTCCGACACGTCCGAGACGACCGATTCCGGCTCGAGCGAATAGGGGGCATGTCCATGGATCTACACGAGCAGGGGGCGAGCTCCCGCACGTTTGTAATCGCCGCCATTGTGTGCGTGTTGCTGCAGGCAGGCCTGGCGCCGCAAATCTCCATTGCGGGCGGTCGCGTCAACTTTATGATTATCCTGGTGTGCCTGAGCGTGTTCTCGGGCGATCCCACGCGGGCTGTCGTCTGCGGTTTCTGCAGCGGCCTGTTCTATGATCTTTCCGCCGCCGTTCCGGTTGGCGTTATGTCGCTGCTGTTGACGGTGGGCAGTTTTGCCCTGGTGCACAGCGCGGCCGGTCAGACGAGCGGCTCCCCGAGCGCGCGCGGTATTACCGTGGGCGCCTTTGCGCTTGCCATCAACGTGGTCTACAGCATCATCTTGCTGTTTATGGGTCTGGAGACGAGCTTTGTGGTGGCTGTTTTTGGCCATGCGCTGCCGTCTTCGATCCTGACGGGTCTGGTTTCCATTCCGTTTTTGATGTCCGGTATCGTGCCGCAGTCCGGTTACGGATTCTCCGCACGCGGTGGTCATCAGACGGGTATGCGCTTCAAGCCCAAGACCCGCAAACTCAAATAGGGGAGGCTCAAAGATGTCTTCCCAGATGACGGTTATCATCGCCGGTATCGTGCTGGTCGTGGCCATTGTTGTCGCGCTGGTCATCATGCGTCGCGGCGATTCCCGTTTTACCTACGACACGCAGCATGGAACGGCCCCGCGCGCCACTGAGGGCGAGGGCAATACCGCCGCGACCGCCTTTAAGGGTCGCTTCTCCATCCTCACCGCCGGGGTGGGCGCGATGTTTGCCGCGCTCGCCGTCAAGCTGTGGGGCATGCAGATGGTCTCGTCGGACTACTACGACAAGCAGGCCAAGAGCAACCAGACCCGTACCGTCACCACGCCGGCTGTGCGCGGGCGAATCCTTGATCGCAATGGCGTGGCACTTGTGCAAAACCGTCCTTCACTTGCCGTCGTTGCCTATCGCGACTTGGCCGATGACACCGTGCTGGTGCGCCATCTTGCCAACGTGCTCGGTATGCCCTACGTCGCGGTGCTGCGCAATATCCAGGACAATTCCGAGGGCGCTCAGAGCCTGCATACCATCGCGACGGACGTGCGCCGCTCCACGGTTGCCTATATCAAGGAACATGCCGGCGAGTTCCCGGGCGTGAAGATTGCCGAGCGCACCGAGCGCCAGTACCCGTACGGCGAGACGGCTTGTCACATTTTGGGCTATACCGGCACCATTACCTCCGAGCAGCTCGAGGCGCAGAACAAGAAGGCTTCGGGCGATAACGATAGCGCAGCCGGTCAGATTACGTACCAGTCGGGCGATATCGTGGGCCAGGCGGGCGTCGAGAGCTACTACGAGAACTTGCTGCAGGGTATTCGCGGCGAGCAGACGGTGAAGGTCGATGCCTCGGGCAACGTGACCGGTCAGGCCGGCGCCGTGCCCGCCAAGGCCGGCTCCGACATTAAGCTCACGCTTGACCTCAAGATTCAGCAAGCCTGCGAGACGGCGCTTGCAAGTGCCATTGAGCTCGCTAAGACCACAGGCCACAGCGACGCCGGCAACGGTGCCGTGGTGTGCCTCGACCCCAATAACGGCGAGATTCTGGGCATGGCCAGCGAGCCAAAGTTCGATCCTTCGGTGTTTATCGGCGGCGTCTCCAACGATGTTTGGACCGAGCTCAACGATGACGAGGGTTCGCATCCGCTGCTCAACCGCGCTATTAGCGGCCAGTACATGTCGGCTTCGACCATCAAGCCGCTTTCGGCGTTGGCCGGTCTTGAGTTTGGCACGTACACGTCGACCCAGACGACCAACTGCACGGGCTATTGGACGGGCTTGGGCAAGTCATGGGGCAAGCGTTGCTGGCTTCAATCCGGACATGGTGTCATGACGCTGCAGTCCGGTATCGCCAACTCCTGCGACCCCGTGTTCTACGATATGGGCAAGGCGTTTTTCTACAACGACCAGCATCCCGAGGGCCTGCAAGAGGTCTTTCGTCGCTGGGGTCTGGGCAAGACCTGTGGTATCGATCTGCCGAGTGAGGGTGCGGGACGCATTCCCGACGCCGAGTGGAAAGAGTCGTACTTTACCGATGCCTCGGCCGAGGACCGCAAGTGGAATGCCGGCGATATGACCAACATTGCCATCGGCCAGGGCGACATCCTGGTGACGCCCCTGCAGATGGCGTGCGCCTATATGGGTCTTGCCAACGGCGGCAAACAGTACGTGCCTCACGTGTTTTTGTCAGCCGTGTCGCGCGATGGCGACGGCGATGCCTATAAATACAACGGCAAGGGCAAGAAGAAGCGCCTGGAGGCCAAGATCAACAGCGATTCGGATTTGGCTCTTGTCCGCAACGGCATGCACGATGTGATTTACTCCGCGTCGACTTCGACCGCCGCGCACTTTAACTCCCTGACCCCTACGGTCTACGGCAAGTCCGGCACGGGCGAGAAGAGCGGCGAGGACGATTACGCGTGGTTTTGCGCCTACGCGCCGGCCGATGACCCTAAGTACGTGATTGCCACTATCTTGGAGCAGGGCGGTGGCGGCTCCGATACCGCGTTGCACGTCGTGCGCGATGTCCTCGGTGCGATTTATGACGAGCCCGACACGTCGACGGCCACGGGCGATTCCTCGGTTCGATAGGAGGTTGCGATGGACTTTTCGCCGGCGGACCTGTTCCGCTCAACCAAAACCGGCTCTCGCAGCAGCCTGGACCGCGTTAACAAGCAGCTCTCGGCTTCGCGCGGCACGTTCCGCCAGAAGGTACACATCGGCGTGCTGCTGGCTACCGTTGCGCTCGTTGCCTATGGCGCCATCATTATTTGGTCGGCGTCGCAGTTTAAGGCCGATGCCTCGTTCTCGCGCCACCTGCTGGGCATTGGCATTGGCGCGGTGCTGGCGGTGCTCGTTTGGCGCACCGACCTGCGTGGCATTTCCAACTTTTCGACGGCTCTGCTCGTCGTCGATCTCATCGTGATCTTCTCGCCTAAGATTCCGGGCCTGTCCTACACGGGCGGCTTGGGAATGACGGGTTGGATCAAGATTCCCGGTATCGGCCTGACCTTCCAGCCCGTTGAGCTTGCCAAGCTCATCACCATTTTCTTTATGGCCACGCTTGGCTCGCAATACAACGGCCGCATCGATACCGTTCGCGACTACATTAAGCTCTGCGGTATGCTGTCCATTCCGTTCTTGGCCGTCGTCGCCATGGGCGACCTGGGCTCGGGCCTGGTCGTGCTGGTCTCGGGTGCCATCGTCATCTGCATGAGCGGTGCACGCCGCGAATGGGTGCTGTCGACCTTGGCCCTGCTGGTTGGTTTGATTGCGCTCATCTTGGCGCTCGACTCGGTCTTTGATTCGCTCCTTGGCCACGACGTGCTGATCAAGCAGTATCAGATGAACCGTCTGACAGTCTTCATCAACCCCGACAAAGCCGATTCGGATGATGCCTACAACCTGCAGCAGTCGCTCATTGCCGTCGGCTCGGGTGGCTTCTTTGGTAAGGGCCTGGGCCACGCGACGCAGTCGGCCGGTGGCTTTCTACCCGAGTTCCACACCGACTTCGTCTTCGCCTTCCTGTCCGAGACGTTCGGCTTCTGCGGCTCCTTTTTGCTCCTGTGCCTCTACGTGCTGCTGATCTTCTCGACGATTCGCGTCGCCTTTAAGTGCGAGTCACTGTTCTTGCGCCTGTCGTGCGTGGGTATCGTCGGCATGTGGGCGTTCCAGACCTTCGAGAATATCGGCATGTGCATTGGCATGATGCCGATTACCGGTATTCCGCTGCCGTTTATTAGTTTTGGTTCGTCGTCGATGATGATTCAGTTGCTGACGGTGGGTATCGTACAATCCATATGGCGGCATCGTTCGGGCGCCGCGTAACCGCTGGAGGGGTTTGCCATGAAGATTCCCGTAGATAAGTTGACCAGCGCTTTTAAGATGGGCGCGTCTGTTAAGAAGGATTCCGATACACCGGTGCGTGTCTCGGTTTACCTTGATTCGACCGCGTCTCCCTTTTTGGTCGAGACGGTGCGCGATGCCTTTGTGCCGCAGACGACTTCGGGCATTGTGCGTGTTGATCGCCTGGGGGAGGACCGTATCGTTCCCAAGGCCGATACCGACGTGGTGTTGGTCCTCTCGTGCGGATCCGACCGCCTGGAGAGTGCTGTGCAGGAGCTCGTGATTGCCGGCGCGCCCGTGTGCGTGCTTGCCGAGTCCGCCGTCGAGGTGCCGTTCGTTGAGGAATCTACGCCCATGCTCGGCGTGGTGGCGGCGACCGATAAGACCTATTTGCTCGAGACGCTTGCCCGCTGGATCCTCGATCGTACGGACAAGGAGACGGCTTTTGCCGCCAACTTTGCTTTTATGCGCATCGCGGCGGCAAATCGCATCATTACCTCGTGCGCGCTCACCAACATGGCGACGGGCGCCTTGGTGTTTTTGCCGGGTGCCGACTATCCCGTGATGGCGCTGGCGCAGGTGGGCATGCTCTTTGAGCTGGCGGCCATCTTTGGACGCGGCATAAAGCCCGAGCGCGGCTACGAGGTCGCGGGCGTGCTCGCCGGCGGTCTGGTGATTCGCGCCGTCACCCGCGCATTGGTGAAGCAGACGCCGCACATCGGCTTTGTCGTTAAGGCGCTTACCGCAGCCGCGGGTACCTATGGCATGGGCCGCGCGCTCGTGTCGCTCTACGAGCGCGATGTGGACTACAGCCGCGCCAACGAGGTCGCTGCTGCCACGTTCTCGCGCGTTCGCGACCTGGTGACCACGGTCGCCGGTGCCACCCGTCCCATGAGTCCTTTCGAGGATGCATCCGATCTCGCTGCTTAGGGGTTTCTTTTGCGCGTTCCATACCAAGACTGTTTTCATCTGATCGAGCCGCTGCTCGCCAAGGTCGAAAAGCCGAGTCGCTATATCGACCACGAGTGGGGGACGCTCTCAAAGGCCGATGCCGACTATCGCTGCTGCATGATCTATCCGGACGTGTATGAGGTCGGTCTGCCCAACCAAGGCATCGCCATTCTCTACAACATTCTTAATCAGGCCGAGGGCATTTCCTGCGAGCGCGGCTACGTGCCGTGGCCCGATATGGGCGATGCCATGCGCGAGGCGGGGATTCCGCTTCTGTCGCTCGAGGGTGCAGCGCCCGTGGCCTCGTTCGACATCGTCGGCATGCACGTGCCGCACGAGATGGCCGTGACGAACTTCCTCGAAGCGCTCGATCTCGCCGGCATTCCGCTGTTGGCTGCCGACCGAACCGAGGACGATCCCATCATCGTCGCCGGTGGTCCCTCGGTGTATAACCCCGAGCCGTACGCGGCATTCTTCGATGCCATCCTCATTGGCGAGGGCGAGGAGTCGCTGCTCGAGATCTGCCAGCTGCATCGCCGCTTGCGCGACGAGGGCGTCTCGCGCGCTCAGATTGTCGAGCAGCTTGCGACGGTCGCCGGTACCTATGTGCCGTCTCTGTATGAGGTGCGCTATGACGAGCCCTGCTCGCCGCATGGCTACACCGTGCCGCGCGAGGGCAAGGACGTCCCGCCGGTAGTCTACAAGCGCGTCGTCGAGGACTTTGGTGCCACCAACCCGCTTTCTCAGTCGTGCGTGCCGTATGCGCAGCTCGTCCACGATCGCCTGTCTATCGAGATCCTGCGTGGCTGCGCCCGCGGCTGCCGTTTTTGCCAGGCAGGCATGACGTATCGTCCGGTACGCGAGCGCTCGGCCGACCAAATCGTGTCATCGGTGATCCAGGGTTTGGAAAAGACTGGCTATGACGAGGTGTCTCTTACCTCGCTTTCGACGACTGACCACTCCTGTATCCGCGACGTGCTCGGTAGGCTCAACCGTCGTCTGGAGGACACGGGCATTCGCGTGTCCATTCCCTCGCAGCGCCTGGATTCGTTTGGCGTTGATATGGCCGAGTCGGTCGCCGGCGAAAAGAAGGGCGGCCTGACGTTCGCGCCCGAGGCGGGCAGCCAGCGTATGCGCGACATCATCAACAAGAACGTGACCGAAGAGGACTTGGATCGCGCGGCCAAGGCGGCCTTCGAGGCTGGCTGGAACCGTATGAAGCTCTACTTCATGATGGGCCTTCCCGGCGAGCGCGACGAGGACATCGTGGCTATCGCCAACCTGGCCGATCACGTGCTGGAGCTCGGCCGCTCCGTGGTGCCCAAGGCGCGCCGCGGGTCTATCTCGGTGTCTATCTCTGTTTCGGTGTTCATCCCCAAGGCGGCAACGCCCTTCCAGTGGTGCCCGCAGCTCGATTACGACGACGTCAAGCGCCGCCAGAAGCTGCTCATCACGAGCGTGCGCAACCGCGCCGTTCGCGTACACTACCACGATGCGGAGACCTCGCTTATCGAGGCCGCGCTCTCTCGTGCCGGTCGCGATATGACGCCGGTCATCATCGACGCCTGGCGTGCGGGCTCGCGCTTCGACGCCTGGGTGGAGCACTTCTCGCTCGACAACTGGAAGGAGGCCGCTGCCAAAAACGGCATCGACCTCAACGAGTTGGTGCACCTGCCTTACGAGCTTGACTGGCGCCTGCCCTGGGAGCACGTAAGCCCCGGCTGCTCGCGCGGCTTCCTCGAGCGCGAATACCGCCGTTCGCTTGAGGGCGTCACGACGCCCGATTGCACCCGCACGTCGTGCACCGGCTGCGGAATCTGCCCCACGCTCCACGCCAAGAACGTATTGATGGGTGATCGCGCATGAGTGAGCGTTTGACCGACAATCCCACGCTCTTTAGGCTGCGCGTTCGCTACGGCAAGCGTGATCGCCTTAAGTACCTGGGCCATCTGGAACTAATCCATACCATTGAGCGCATCGTGCGCCGTGCGGGCCTGCCCTATGCCGTGACGCAGGGCTTCTCGCCGCATATGCGCGTGGGCTTTTCGTCGGCGCTGCCCGTGGGCACGTCGTCGACCTGCGAGTGGTATGACCTGTTTATGACCGAGTTCGTCGCGCTTGACGAGGCCTTTGAGCGCCTGGCCGCGGCGTCCCCGGCAGATTTGGCACCCATCGAGGCCGCCTATATCGACGTGCGCACGCCGGCGCTGACGGCTCAACTTACGCGTCTGTCGTACCGCATCGACTTGCACCTGGACCCCGAGGCCCCCGTGAGCGCCGACGAGGTGCGCGCTGCGATCGACACGCTGCGCGCGGGTCATGGCATTGACTATGCGCGCGGCAAAAAGAGCAAGCGTCTTGATCTGGACCATACGCTCGTTGGCTATGAGCTCGCGGCGGGGGAGCGTGAGGACCATCTGGTGCTCATGCTCGACACCCATGCCGACAACGAGGGCTCCATGCGTCCGGAGATTTTGCTTTCTGCTGCTGATGTTTTGTTGCAGGGCTTGACCCCGGGCGTCGATGCACCTATTGTTTCCACCGGTATGCAAGACCTCGTGACCATCTGCTCCTACGATGTCGAGCGTCAGAATCAAGCATGCGAGGACGACGAGGGCCGACTCGTCAGCCCCATACCTGTGCGAACTTGTGGATTTGCTCCACATACTCGTTGACGGGGGTATTATCGCCTGCTACTATATTCGGCTGTTGCACTAACTGATGCATGAAGGGCAAGTAAACATGTACGCAATCGTTAACACGGGCGGCAAGCAGTACAAGGTCGCCACCGACGATGTCATCACCGTCGAGAAGATCGAGGGCAATGAGGGCGACAAGGTCACCCTGCCGGTCATCTTCCTCAACGATGGTAAGAAGATCGTCACCGATCCCGACAAGCTGGCCAAGGCCAAGGTTACCGCTCAGATCGTTGAGCAGTTCAAGGGCGAGAAGCAGCTGGTCTTCAAGTTCCACAAGCGTAAGCGCTATCGTCGTCTGAAGGGTCACCGTCAGCAGCTCACCAAGCTGAAGATCGTGAAGGTTCAGGCTACCTCCCGCGCCAAGAAGGCTGTCAAGGCAGAGGCTGAGGCTGTTGCCGAGGCTCCCGTCGCCGAGTAGATTACACTCGTAACGAAAGAGTAGGTATACACAATGGCACACAAAAAAGGACTCGGTTCCTCCCGTAATGGCCGTGACTCCCGCGGTCAGCGCCTTGGCACGAAGCGCTTCGCCGGCCAGACGGTAACCACGGGCACGATTCTCGTCCGTCAGCACGGCACGCACATCCACCCGGGTGAGAACGTTGGCCGTGGCAAGGACGACACGCTGTTCGCGCTGGTCGACGGTACCGTTGAGTTCCACAAGGGTATCAAGCACAGGGTCAGCGTACGCCCGCTCGCGAACGCGTAATTCACCCTTCATAGAGCACATATGTGGGAGGCACTTGAGTTTTAGGATTCAAGGGTCTCCCTCTTTTTGTAGGAGGCGATTCTGTTGTCACAGTTCACCGATATCAGCCGCATTAACGTGTGCGGCGGCGACGGCGGTGCCGGATGCATGTCGTTTAGGCGCGAGGCCTTTGTCCCCAAGGGCGGCCCCGATGGCGGCGACGGCGGTCGTGGCGGCAATGTCGTCATCCAGGCCGATGCTCAGCTGTCTTCGCTGATCGATTACCGCTTTAAGCATCACTTTCGTGCCGAGCGCGGAACGCACGGTCAGGGCGCCCGCCGCAACGGCAAGAGTGGCGAGGACCTGATCCTTAAGGTTCCCATGGGCACCGTGGTGCGCGAGCTCGATCCCGAGACGCAGACCCCGATGTTCGAGATTGCCGACTTGGTTCACGACGGCGAGCGCGTTGTCGTGGCACCTGGTGGCGCCGGTGGTCTGGGCAATACGCACTTTGTGACATCGGTGCGCCGTGCTCCCGCGTTCGCCCAGTTGGGCGAGCCGGCTGAGGAGCACTGGATTGAGCTCGAGATGAAGCTCATGGCCGATGCCGCGCTCGTTGGCTTCCCCTCGGTGGGCAAATCCTCGCTTATCGCGCGCATGAGTGCCGCCCGACCCAAGATCGCCGACTATCCGTTTACCACGCTCGTGCCCAACCTGGGTATGGTGCGTGCCGGCGAGTACTCCTATGTCGTTGCCGACGTCCCCGGTCTTATCGAGGGTGCGAGCGAGGGCCGTGGCCTGGGCCATCAGTTCCTGCGCCACATCGAGCGCACGGCACTCATCATGCATGTTGTCGATATGACGGGCGGTTTTGAGGATCGCGATCCGATCGAGGACTATCGCATCATCAACCGCGAGCTCGAGCAGTATGGCGCCGAGCTTTCGGAGCGCCCTCAGATCGTCGTCGCCAACAAGTGCGATGCGCCGGGCACGGCTGACAAGATTGCCGACCTCAAACGCGCTGCGCTCGACGATGGACATATGTTCTTTGCCGTGTCTGCTGTGACGGGCGCCGGCCTCAACACGCTGATGCTTGCCGTGGGCGAACAGGTGGCCAAGCTGCGCGCCGAGTTGGCTGTCTCCGATGAGCCGGTCGATCTGCGCGATGATGAGTGGGAGCGCCGTCGCCTGCAGCGTGAGAAGCGTTTCCGCATTGTTCAGGAAGAGCCCCATGCCTTCCGCGTGGTCGGTCGCGCCATCGAGCGTATGGTCATCCAGACCGACTGGGAAAACGAGGAGGCCGTCATCTACCTGCAGCATAAGTTTGCGCGCATGGGTGTTGACGACGCGCTCGAGAAGGCCGGCTGCCGTGCGGGCGACGAGGTCCGCATTTGCCAGCGCGCCTTTGACTTTGAGGGCGCCGAGGACTTCTCGGAGTACGAGGAGGAGCTTGAGGACGAAGGCGTTGAGGTTATTGACGTAGCGGCCGAGGGTTCGGACGTGGCTGATGTCACCGAGGGTTCCGAAGGCACTACCGAAGTCGACGTTGTTGAGACCCCGGAGGGCGAGTAAGCCATGTCGCTGCGCGGTGGAATCGGTCTGCCCGAGCTTCCTCTAGAAGACGGGCAGGAGTTTAGGCTCGGCATTATGGGTGGTACCTTTGACCCGATTCATTACGGGCACTTGGTTACCGCCGAGCAGGCGCGCGAGTCGCTCGACTTGGACGCCGTGCTCTTTATGCCGGCCGGCTCTCCCGCCTTTAAGCTCGACAAACCGGTGACGCCTGCCGAGGACCGTTATGCCATGACGGTCCTCGCCACCGCTGCGAATCCGGCTTTTTTGGCGAGCCGTTTCGAGATCGACCGTCCGGGCGTGACCTATACGGCCGATACGCTGCATGCCCTTCGCGATTTTTACCCGCCTCAGGTAAAGCTCTACTTTATTACGGGCGCCGACGCGATTATCGATATTGTGACCTGGCATGATGCCGGCCGAATCGCCGAGCTTGCCACGTTTATTGCGGCGACGCGACCGGGCTTTGATATCGATACGGCGCGTGCCCGAATCAAAGAGTCGGGCCTGCCGTTTGATGTGCGCTATATCCAGATTCCGGCGCTGGCGATTAGCTCGACCAACATTCGTAAGCGAGTTGCCCGTGGCATGAGCGTGCGCTATCTTACGAGCGAGTCCGTTCTCGGCTATATTCGCAAACGCGGGTTGTATGTCGATCTGGGTCAAGAAGATTTTGAGTGATGGGGGTCTACGTTGTCGGTAGAGGATCAGTTTGAGGGCGATGAGCGCGCGCTCCTCAAGCGCATTCAAGAGCTGCTCGATGTGCGTATGAAAGATAAACGTAAGCGCTACGTGCATTCGCTCGGGGTTGCCGAGACTGCGCTGCATCTAGCCGAGGTATACGGTGTCGACCGCTTTGATGCCGCCGCCGCCGGCCTGATTCATGACTGGGACAAGGTGCTCTCCGACGACGAGCTGGTCACGCGCGCTCTGCATTACGGCATTAAGATTGCCGGCTCTCCGTCTGCCGCGACGCCGCTTTTGCATGGCCCGGTTGCCGCCTATGAGCTTCCGCAGCTATTTCCCGAGCTATCGCCGGTCGTTTTCCAGGCTGTCGACCGTCACACCGTGGGCGCCTGCGACATGACGCCGCTCGATATGGTGGTTTTTGTGGCCGATGCCATCGAGCCCAACCGCCACGGCGATTATGCCCACGCGCTGCGCAAGATGGTGGGGGAGTCGACGCTTGACGAGTTGTTCTTCTCCTGTTTTGCGCAGGGTCTGGTCTACGTGATCCAGTCCGGGCGCTATCTTTATCCCACGGCTATTACGATTTACAACCATTACGCCCAGCTGCGCTAGCTCGGGTGCGTCTAGAAAGAGGTATTCCATGGCCGACGAGACCATGACCGACGAGCAGATTCTTGAAGGTGTGGAGCACAAGAGCTTCGTCGCCACGTCCGACCGCACCGCCGCCTCGCTGTCCGCGAGCGGTGTTGCCGCCGAGGATGTCGCCCGAGCCGCCGCGCAGGCCGCCTACGACAAGAAAGGCGAGGACGTGCAGGTGCTCGATCTGACCGAGCTCTCCGACGTGTGCGACTACTTTGTGCTCGCTACCGGTACCAATAACCGTCAGGTCGATTCGATCGTCGACGAGATCGAGGAGAAGGTCGCCGAGGCTTGCGGTGAGCACCCGTTCTCCATCGAGGGCCGCGAGCAGAAGACCTGGATGCTCATGGACTACGGCTCGGTCGTCGTCCACGTCTTCACCCCCGAGGCGCGTGACTTCTACCGTCTCGAGAAGCTCTGGGGCGACGCTCCCCAGCTCCCCCTCAACCTCCTCTAGAACCCTATTTGGGACGGGGCTTCTCTAGAGCTTCCCTCTACCGTTCGCCGGGCAGTTGCGGTTTTCCGCACCTGCCCGGTTTTCTTTTTGCCCAAAGGCGGTTAATCGTTGAAGCGGGATTGGCGGCCGAAGGATAGGGCGGTGTCGCCGAATTTGTCTCGGACGGCGTCGATGGCGACGGAGAGGTCGCGGCGGTCGCTGGATTGGGCTCCGCGGTCATCGATCTCGCAGAACAGGTCGGTTTGGATACCGCCTTGGTGGTTGAAGTCGCTCATGCCGATACCCGCCAGACGCACGTGCATGCCTTCTTGCCAGATGTTGTCGAGCAGCTCGAGCGCTACGGCCACAAAGATATTCTCGTCGTCGGTGGGGTGGGGCAAGCGGCGCTGTGCCGTGCGTCCACTGCCGTAAGAGTATTTGAGCTTGAGCGTTACGGTTCCGCCCGTCAGCCCTTGACGGCGCAGGCGGCGCCCAACCGACTCGCCGAGCAGCGCGATCGCCGCCTCGATATCCCCACGCTCAGTCAAATCCTTCGCAAAGGTGCGCTCAATGCTCACCGATTTAACTTCGCGTTCCTCATCCAGGCCAGTAACCTCGGATACTTCGAGCCCCAAAGCACGTTGGCGCATACGCTCGCCATTCACGCCAAAGATTGCAGCCAGGGTGGACTTTGGCGCGCGTGAAAGCTCGCCGAGCGTATAGATGCGCATGCGACGCAGTCGCTCCTCGGCCGAACGCCCGATTCCGCTCATGGCGGACACGGGCAGCGCGGCCAAAAACCGCTGCTCCGTACCGGGGCGCACAATGGTCAGTCCAAACGGCTTGTCGCGCTCGCTTGCGATTTTGGCCACGGTCTTGTTGCACCCAACGCCGATGGAGCACGTCACCCCCAGCGCCGCAACGCGGTCGCTTATACGCCGCGCAACCAGCAGCGGGTCTTCGGGTGCAAAGCGGCCTGGCGTGATATCGATAAAGGCCTCGTCGATGGATACGCGTTCAACGCGCGGGGTCTCGTCGGCGAGAATCGCCATGACCTGCGCGCTCACCTCACGGTAGCGATCAAAGTGTCCGTGCGTCCAAATGGCCTGCGGGCACAGGCGCTGCGCCTCGGCCGAGGCCATGGCAGAATGCACGCCAAAGCGACGTGCCTCGTACGAACACGTGGACACGACGCCGCGTGACTCGGCGTCTCCGCCCACGATGAGCGGCTTTCCGCGCCATTCGGGATGGTCGAGCATCTCCACACTCGCAAAAAATGCATCGAGGTCCATCAGGCCCACCGCCGGACCCGTCCAGGGCGGCGGCGTGACGCCCGCAGCATCCTCATAACCGTATGTATGTTCGCGTCTTTCCATGTTATGAGTATACCGCGCAGCTCATGTGGGGTGCGTGGATGCGCTTGCAAATCGCGAATTCTTGTCTAAGATATGGATTTGCCCTCGACTACACCGAAGAAGTTGGTCTCACGGACTTCACCTGCCCGCGTCGATGGCGTATTATGTTCAACTGTTTGTTTGTAGTTGCAGCCTAAAGCTGCTTGGTTGGAGGAGTTTCCTTTGGCAGTCAAGATTCGCCTTGCTCGTCACGGCGCTAAGAAGCGTCCGTACTACCGTGTCGTCGTCGCCGATTCCCGCGCCCCGCGTGACGGTCGTATCATCGAGGAGGTTGGCCGCTACAACCCGATGACCGCCCCCAAGACCATCAACCTCGACCTCGAGAAGATTGCTGACTGGCAGTCCAAGGGCGCTCAGCTCACCGACGCCGTCGCCGCTCTGGTCAAGGCCGCCAACGAGGGCGAGAAGACCGAGACCGTCGTCAAGAAGTCCAAGAAGCAGCTCGCCAAAGAGGCCGAGGCCGCTAAGGCTGCCGCCGAGGCCGCTGAGGGCGCCGAGGAGTAAATCGTGCCTGAGGTTGACGCTGCACAGCTCGAGGGTGAGGCAATGCTCTCAGATCGCATCGCCGATCTCGTCGAATATCTCGTTGTTCAGATCGTCGACGACCCGGATTCCGTGAGCCTCGAGGTCATCGATGGCGACGACGCCTCCACGATTGAGGTTTCGGTTGCCGAGGATGACGTCGCTAAGGTCATCGGCCGTCGTGGCCGTACCATCAAGGCCATTCGCACGCTCGCCCGTGCACTGGCCGCTCGCCTCGACACTGCTGTCGAGGTAGAGGTTCTGGGCTAGGACCTTGAGGTCCCAGTACAAAAACATCGCCCGTGTGGTAAAGCCGCACGGAAGGAAGGGGGAGGTCCTCGCGCAGCCGCTGCGGGGGCTTCCTTCTGTATTGGAGCCGGGTATGCGTGTCGCCTTGACGCCGCCGGCGCTCAAGCGCGACCGTTTTTGCACGGTCGTATCCGTCACCGATACGGGCGATGGCGATCTGGTCTCGTTTGAGGGCATTGACGATTTGACGGCCGCCGAGGGCATCACCGGATGCTATGTGCTGGCCAATCGTGACGACTTCGAGCTCGATTTGCTCGACGCCGTCTATACCGACCTTATGGGTCGCGAGGTGGTCGACGAGCGCTTTGGCTCGCTCGGTACGATTGTCGAGATCATGTCGACGCCCGCCAACGATGTTTGGGTTGTCGAGGGTGATCGGTACGGCGAGGTGCTGATTCCCGTGATCGAGCAGGTTGTGCTCGATCTTCCCGACACTGGAATAATTTCCGTTCACGTTATGGACGGCTTGATCGATATGGACAGGTAGGGAGGACGGCATGCTGATTGAGACCCTTTCGGTTTTTCCCGAGATGTTTGAGCCCGTCATGTCCACGTCGATCTTGGGCCGCGCCCGCAAGGCCGGCCTTTTTGATTTTAAGGCGTATAACCTGCGCGACTGGACGCACGACCGCCATCGCACCGTCGATGACGAGCCGTATGGCGGCGGGCAGGGCATGCTCATGAAGGTCGAGCCCATTGCCGAGGCCATCGAGGCCATTGGCTCCGAGGGTCCCAAGCCCACCGTGGTGTTCTTCACCCCCTGCGGCGAGCCCTTTACGCAGCATGTGGCCGAGCGCCTGCTCAAAAGCGAGCGCCTGCTGTTTGTGTGCAGCCGTTACGAGGGCGTCGACGAGCGCGCCTATGCGTATGCCGATGAGCGTCTGTCGATCGGCGACTACGTGCTCACGGGCGGCGAGCTGCCCGCTATGGTCGTGGCCGATGCCGTCGTACGGCTTATTCCCGGAGCCTTGGGCGACGAGATGAGCAACGTGGACGAGTCCTTCTCGACCGCCGAGGACGGCGGCCTGCTCGAGTACGCGCAGTACACCCGCCCCGCCGAGTTTAATGGCGAGGGCGTGCCGCCGGTGCTCGTGAGCGGTGACCATGCCAAGGTTGACGCCTGGCGCCGTATGAATGCCATCGAGCGCACCTGCCGCTGGCGTCCCGATCTTATCGAGACGGCGCGACTTACGCCCGAGGAGCGCGCGTACGCGCAGGAGATCCTGGACGCTTCGTATTCGCAGAGCGAGGAGTGAGAATGGTTCCATCGCAGCATTCTGCCCTGAGGGGCGCCTTTGAGTGGATCGTAATCGTTGCGATCGCACTGGTCGTCACCTTCGTGATTCGCTCGTTTGTGATCGAGCCCTTTGTGGTGCCCACCGGCTCCATGGAGTCCACGATCGAGATCGGCGACCAGATTCTGGCGCAGAAGGTGACGCTCGAACTCGGCCAGCCCGTCAAGCAGGGCGATATCGTGGTGTTCCACAACCCCGATGCCACGTCCGAGCATGACGTGCTGGTAAAGCGCGTTATTGCTACGGCCGGTCAGACGGTCGACCTGCAGGACGGCAAGGTCGTCGTTGACGGCCAGGCGCTCGACGAGGACTATACGACTGGCATGAGCTGGCCGCTTTCCGTCCAGGCGCCCGCTGCTCAGGTGAGCTATCCCTACACCGTCCCTGACGACTGTGTGTGGGTGATGGGCGACAACCGCGAGAACTCTGCTGACTCCCGCTACTTTGGCCCGGTCGACCGCTCCGACTTGATCGCCGTGGCGCTTGTGCGCTACTGGCCGCTCAACCGTATCGGCGCTATCGACTAAAAACCGCTATAGTACAGTACCTAACCGTGTAATCGTTTCGACGAGGGGATATTAGAGGCATGAACGCTTCATCGCTTTCCTTCCAAGACATCATCCTGCGCCTCCAGCAGTACTGGGGCGAGCAGGGCTGCGTCATTATGCAGCCCTATGACTCCGAGGTCGGTGCCGGTACCTTCCATACCGCGACCACGCTGCGCTCGCTCGGTCCCGCCGAGTGGCGCACCTGCTATGCGCAGCCCTGCCGCCGTCCCGCCGACGGCCGCTATGGCGAGAACCCCAACCGCATGCAGCACTACTATCAGTTCCAGGTGCTCATCAAGCCCTCGCCGGTCAACGCCCAGGAGCTTTACCTGGGTTCGCTGGCCGCCATTGGCCTGGACCCCAACGACCATGACGTCCGCTTTGTCGAGGACGACTGGGAGAGCCCGACGCTCGGCGCCTGGGGCCTTGGCTGGGAGGTCTGGCTCAACGGCATGGAGGTCACGCAGTTTACGTACTTCCAGCAGGTGGGCGGCATCGAAGTCGACCCCGTGCCCGTCGAGATCACCTATGGCCTGGAGCGTATCGCCATGTACGCCCAGGGCGTCAACTCGGTCTACGATCTGGTGTGGAGCTACCTGCCCGACGGCACGCCCATGACCTACGGCGACGTGTTCCTGGAGAACGAGCGCGAGTTCAGCGCTTACAACTTTGAGGTCGCCAACGTCGAGATGATGCGTCAGAAGTTTGACGACTACGAGGCCGAGTGCCACTCCTGCCTGGAGCGCAAGCTGCCGCTGCCGGCATATGACTGCGTCATGAAGTGCAGCCATGCCTTCAACCTGCTCGATGCCCGCGGTGCGCTGTCCGCAGTCGAGCGTGCCAACTACATCCTGCGCGTCCGCGCCGTCGCCAAGGCGTGCTGCGAGGCCTATATGGCCGAGGTCGCCGGAATCAACGAGAATGCCGATCAGGAAGGCGAGGTGGCGTAAGCCATGGCAGACGCTAAGGATTTCCTGTTTGAGATCGGTACGGAGGAAATGCCCTCTGCACCGCTGAACAATGCCGTCAAGCAGCTTGGCACTATGATTGCCAAGGGTCTCGATGAGGCCGGTCTGGCCCACGGCGAGGTCCGCGTAATCTCGAGCCCGCGTCGCCTGGCTGCGCTCGTTGCCGACGTCGCCACCGCGACCGATGAGGTTCACGAGGTCAAGCGTGGCCCTGCGGCAAACATCGCCTTCGACGCCAACGGTAACGCCACCAAGGCCGCCCAGGGCTTTGCCCGCAAGTGCGGTGTGGCTGCCGAGGATCTGGTCCGTCGCGAGGACACCGACGGCCGTGAGTACGTTTTTGCCGAGAAGAACATTCCTTCCGCCCCGGCTACGCCGATTCTGACCGCTCTATGCGAGAAGACCATCGCCGGCCTGCAGTGGCCCAACTACCGTAGTCAGCGTTGGGGCCACGAGCACGCCACGTTCGTGCGTCCGGTCCGCTGGATCTGCTGTCTTCTGGGCGAGGACGTCGTGCCCGTGTCCTTTGCCGATGTGACGAGCGGCAATACCACGCGCGGTCATCGCGTGCTTGGCCCCGGTGACCATGTGGTCGCTAGCCCCGCTGTTTACGAGCAGGTGCTCGAGGACGCCGGCGTGCTCTCTGCCGAGCGCCGTCGCGAGGCCATCCTTGCCGGCATCGCCGAGGTCGAGGCTGCGCGCCCCGGCTGCCACGTCGATACGCCCAAGAAGGTCTTCGAGGAGGTCATCAACCTCTGCGAGTGGCCGACGGTGCTCGTCGGTACCTTTGATGAGGAGTTCCTCAAGGTCCCGCACGAGATCATCTGCGAGTCTATGCTCACCAACCAGCGCTACTTCCCGATTTATGACGGCGAGGGCAAGCTGACGCGTGAGTTCGTGATTGTCTCCAACAGCAAGCCCGAGAATGCCGAGCGCGTGATCGACGGCAACGAGCGCGTTGTGCGCGCCCGCTTGGACGACGCCAAGTTCTTCTACGAGGAGGATCTGAAGATCTCCCTCGACGAGTTCCGCGAGCGCCTGGCCAAGGTCGCCTTCCAGGAGAAGCTCGGTAGCGTGCTCGCCAAGTCCGAGCGTATTGAGCAGCTTGCGCTCGCTATTGCCCGCGAGGCGCACCTGGGTGCCCACATGGCCGCCGATGCCGGCCGCGCCGCGCACTTGTGCAAGGCCGACCTGGTGTCCAACGCCGTCGTCGAGTTCACGAGCCAGCAGGGTGTGATGGGCGGTTACTACGCCATCGCGATGGGGGAGAACGAAGAGGTCGCTCACGCTATTCGCGATCACTATCGTCCCCGCTTTGCTGGCGACGAGCTGCCCGAGGGCACCGCTGGCTGCATCGTGGCCTGCGCCGACAAGCTCGATACCATTGCCGGCATCTTTGCCATCGGCGAGCCCCCGACCGGCTCTTCCGACCCGTACGCGCTGCGTCGTGCTGCCATCGGCATCATCAACATCCTGCGCGACCGTCTGCCGATCGACCCCACGTCGCTCATCGACTTTGCGCTCGAGCTCTATAGCGAGCAGGGCATTGAGTTTGACGCTGCCGAGGTCGCCCAGCAGGTTCGTGACTTCTTCCACGGCCGTCTGGTGAGCATGGCCCGCGACGAGAAGATCCCGGCCGACACCGTTGCCGCCGTTTCCGCGGTGCATATCATTGCCCCGTCGGTCTTCTTCGCCCGCTGTGCCGCCCTCGACGAGGCCCGCAAGAACGACGCCGAGACCTTCGACAACCTGGCTACTGCCTATGCCCGCGCCGCGCACATCTCCAAGCCCGAGCTGGGCGCGGAGTACGATCGCGCCCTGATGGGCGAGGTCGAGCTTGCGCTTGCCGACGCCTCCGAGGCCGCTCAGACCGCCGTCGACGCAGCTCTCGCCGCCGAGGATTATCCTGCCGCGTTTGCCGCGCTCGCCGCCCTGCGCGCGCCCATCGACCGCTTCTTCGACGAGGTTATGGTCATGGACAAGGACGAGCAGCTCCGCGATAATCGCCTTAAGCTGCTCAACCGCTTCGAGGCCGTTTTCTCCGGCATCGCCAACATTGGTGAGCTTGCCCGCAAAAAGTAAGCCAGCCTGCGCATAAGCGCAAAAGGAGCCCCGCATGGATTGCCCGGTCACCGCTCGTCCCACCGTTATCGTTATCTCTGACTCGCTCGGTGATACCGCTTGTGAGGTGGTGCTTGCGGCCTCCGGGCAATTTGATAAAGGGGCTTTTCGTGTTTTACGTCTGTCTAAGGTGACCTCGGTGGAGCAGGTCAAGTCGTTTGTGGGCCCGCGAGTCGATGCCGACCATCGCGATATCGCCGTGTTCCATACCATCGTCGATCCGGCGCTTCGTGCTCGCGTGCTCGACTACTTGGGCATGCTGCATATCCGCTCGGTCGACCTGATCGGCCCGACGCTTGCCGTGCTGTCGTCGCTCATCGGTGTGCCTCCCAAGGGCGTTGCGGGTGTGATTCACAAGACCGACGATCGCTATTTCCATCGTATCGAGGCTATGGAGTATTTCGTTGAGCACGATGACGGGCGCGGCTCCGACGATCTGTCGGGTGCCGATATCGTGCTGCTGGGCGTGTCGCGCACATCTAAGACGCCGCTGTCGATGTATTTGGCCTATCAGGGCTACAAGGTCGCCAACGTTCCGTTGGCGCACGGTATGGAGCCGCCCAAGTCGATTTACGAGGTCGATCCGTTGCGGTTGTTTGGCCTGATTTCGACCGTCGACGTTATTTCTGAGATTCGCGATAGCCGTTTGGGCGATGACTACGCCCGTGCCGTCGCCGGCTCCTATGCCGAGCCCGAGAGCGTGCGCAGCGAGCTCGAGGAGGCTCGCGCCCTTATGAAGCGCCTGGGCTGCTTTGTGGTGCGCACCGACGGCAAAGCGATTGAGGAGAGCGCTTCCGAGATCATCGCCCACCTCGAAGAGATTCAAGAGGCAAGAGCCCGCCGTGCCGCCCGCCGCGCTCAACAAAAGTAGCTTATTGGGTTAGCTAAAATACCTGATAGTGATAAAGCGCTTTAGCAGTTTCTACCGCTATTGACCTGCATTTACACTGTAGTGGTACCTTCATAAGGTAACCACCTTTACCTACCGTTTACCGCTAGTTTTAGCACGTTTACCAAACCGCGTATTCTCTGCTCAGGCCCGTTCAAATCCCGCCGTATAGTTCCCTCACGGCCCGCATCCGGCGGGCCGATTCGTCACCACGGTCGTGCGCGAGAGCGCATGGAAGGGGAAGTATCGTGAGCGATTGCAAGAGGGTTTACCGTTTTGGAACCGATGCCCAGGGCACCTGTGTCACTGAGGGCGACAAGTCCATGAACTTCGTGCTTGGCGGCAAAGGCGCTAACCTTGCCGAGATGAGCCGTATCGGCCTGCCGGTTCCCGGTGGCTTTACCATTACCTGCCAGACCTGCGTCGAGTACTCTGGTGCCGGCAACGTCTGGCCCGAAGGCGCGCTCGACGAGATCGTTGCCGCCGAGGCCGACCTCGAGGCCCGTTGCGGCAAGAAGCTCGGCGACGCCCGTGACCCGCTGCTCGTCTCGGTTCGTTCGGGCGCTCCGTTTTCCATGCCCGGTATGATGGACACGGTCCTCAACCTGGGTCTCAACGACGACTCCGTTCAGGGCCTTATCGCCCAGACGCAGAACCCGCGCTTTGCCTGGGACAGTTATCGTCGCTTTATCCAGATGTTCTCCAACGTCGTCATGGGTGTCGATGCCGACTTGTTTGAGAATGCCCTGACCCAGGCCCGCCTGGTCGCCGGCGTTCGCGTCGATTCCGAGCTTTCGTCCGAGGACCTGCAGGAGCTCGTCGAGACCTTTAAGGGCATTTTCTCTGAGAACGTCGAGGCCGCCCTGTACCCCGAGCTCGAGGTCGCGGAATGCAAGCCCGTCTTTCCGCACGATCCGGAGCTCCAGCTGCGCCTTGCCATTCAGGCCGTCTTTGGTAGCTGGATGAACGAGCGTGCCTGCATCTACCGCAAGCAGCACGGCATTTCCGACGACCTTGGCACCGCCGTCAACGTTCAGGCTATGGCCTTTGGCAATAAGGGCGAGACCTCGGCGACCGGCGTCGCCTTTACGCGCAACCCCGCCGACGGCACCAAGGAGTTCTACGGTGATTTTCTGGTCAACGCCCAGGGCGAGGACGTCGTCGCCGGCATCCGCAACACCGAGCCCATCGCCGACCTCAAGACCACCCCGGGCCTCGAGTCCGCAGGTGAGGAGCTTGAGCGTGTCTTCCTGACGCTTGAGGATCACTACCGCGATATGTGCGACATCGAGTTCACCATCGAGCAGGGCAAGCTCTGGATGCTCCAGACCCGCGTGGGCAAGCGTACCGCAACCGCCGCTCTGCGCATTGCTATTGAGATGGTCGAGGAAGGCCTCATTACCCGTGAGGAGGCCGTGAGCCGCATCGACCCCGCGCAGCTCGACCAGCTCCTGCACCCGCAGTTCGACTCCTCCAAGAAGTACGAGGCGCTCGCATGCGGCCTTAATGCCAGTCCCGGTGCCGCCGTGGGCGAGGTCGTGTTCTCGAGCGATGACGCCGTTGCGCGTTCTGCCGAGGGCCATAAGGTCATTCTGGTTCGCTGGGAGACCAACCCCGATGACCTGAAGGGCATGGTCGCCGCCGAGGGCATCCTGACCAGCCACGGTGGCAAGACGAGCCATGCCGCCGTTATCGCTCGCGGTATGGGCACGCCCTGCGTCTGCGGCGTCGAGCGCTTCCACATTGACGCCGCCGAGAAGGTCGTGCACATTGAGGGCAGCGATCGCGTGCTGCACGAGGGCGACATCATCTCCATCGACGGCACTCAGGGCATCGTCGTCGACGGCGCCGTCGATCTGGTTTCGGCCGAGCTCACTGGCGACTTGGACACCATCCTGTCCTGGGCCGACGAGATCCGTCTGGACGAGACCGACGGTCACGCCAACCACGTGCGCGTCAACGCCGACAACCCCGAGGATGCCGCGCTCGCGCTCGAGTTTGGCGCCGAGTCCATCGGTCTGTGCCGCACCGAGCACATGTTCCTGGGCGATCGCAAGAACATTATCCAGAGCTTCATCCTGTCCGACGACGAGGCTGTGAAGCAGCAGGCCCTGGCCGATCTGCTCAAGGTCCAGACTGAGGACTTCCTGTCCATGTTCAAGACCATGTCCGGTCGCGAGGTGGTCGTTCGCCTGCTCGATCCGCCGCTTCATGAGTTCCTGGACGATCCTCGCGAGCTCGAGGTTGCCATCACCAAGAAGGAAGCCGCCGGCGCTCCCGAGGAGGAGCTCGCCGCCCTGCGTGCCCGCCTGCGCCGTATCGACGGCATGGTCGAGTCCAACCCGATGCTCGGCCTGCGCGGCGTGCGCCTGTCAGTCGTCTTCGGTGATCTGCCGCTCATGCAGGTCCGTGCCGTGGCAACGGCTGCCGCTCGCCTTATCAAGGAAGGCGTCGACCCGTGCCCCGAGATCATGGTTCCGCTTGTTTCCATCATGGCCGAGCATGTCCAGACCCGCGAGGTCATCGAGCGCGTGATCGCCGAGGTTTCCGCCGAGGAGGGCGTCGAGCTCAACATTCCCGTGGGCACGATGCTCGAGCTGCCGCGCGCCTGCATGGTCGCTGACGAGATCGCCCATCACGCCGACTTCTTCTGCTTTGGCACTAACGATCTCACCCAGACGACGTTCGGTTTCTCACGTGACGACGCCGAGGCCAAGTTCATCCCGCTGTACATGCATAAAAAGATTTTGAAGGATAACCCCTTCGAGACCATCGACATGGCGGTGCTAGAGCTCGTGCGCATGGCCGTCGAGAAGGGTCGCGCCACCAACCCCGACATGCACTTTGGCGTGTGCGGTGAGCACGGCGGCGACCCTAAGTCCATCAAGGGCCTGTTCAACGTGGCCGACGTGGACTACGTGTCCTGCTCGCCTTACCGCGTGCCTCTGGCGCGTTTGGCTGCCGCTCAGGCCAAGCTCGAGGCCAAGCGTTCCGCTTAACTGAGTCACGTTCCATTTGCGCCTTTTACGCCCCCCTTCGCGCCGTCGCGCCCCTGTGGACGCGCCGGCGTTTTACGTTGGTTCAATACATTGGTAACTGACGGGAGGACTGCGATGAAAAACCTCACCAGGTATTTGCAACGAGCGCGTCGGGGAGCACAGATGACCCTGTGCTTGGTGGTCGTTGCGGTCACGGCACTTTGCGGGATGCCGACAGTCGGTTTTGCCCTTCAGGATGATTCGCGCGACGAGCTCTATGGCGACGTGGTCAACCCGCTCACCATTACGGTCAACGATCGCGACTGCACGTTTGTAGATATCGATGACGGCAAGCTCGAGGGCCGTACCTCGATGTACGACAACGTCTCGTTCTATACGGCCGCCGTCAAAAAGGTGCTGCCCAACTGGGCATCGCTAGCCTATAACATCCTTGGTTATGGTGGAGGCGACGACTCCGGGGACTTTTTGTACTGGGACCACGCCGGCAAAGGCTTTGAGAAGGACTTTGGTAAGGGTCACTACATCTATCTTTATGATGCGCTTTCGGGCGGCAACGGTGAGCATTCCGATGGTGCCGACAAATCGAAGCAGAGTGGTCTGACATCTGCAAAAAGCCTCAATGCGGTCTACGAGCGCTTGACCGACGATATCGCCGGCTGTATCGGTCACAAGCTGAAGGGCTCCGATTTCCGTAAATACGTGCCGCTCGACGGACTGTCGAAAGACACGACTGAGCAGGACGTCATCTATGCCACCATTGCTTGTGTCGACAAGCTCGGCGGCACCTACCAGTACGATTTCAATGGTTTTGGCATCGCGTTCTATAACTTTAGAGTTCAGCAGCTCAACAGCGTGAACAAGCTTAACTGTGCGCCCGAGGACGCGCCGGGTTATTCCTTTGTTGATTCTAAGACTGAGCAGGAGCTCGTTACCTCGGCTCTTAACGTCGGCTATGAGGACGCCTCGCAGAGCATCACGCTCGCCCGCGGTACCGAGGAGACGGTCGGCACGAGCACTTCTGAATCCGCATCGTATTCCAAAGGCGGCTCGTGGGGCGCATCGGTGAGCCTCAAGGAGTCGCTGGGCGTGCCCGCAACAGCGAGCGAGGAGATCGAGACCTCGTTTTCGGCCGAAACCACGATGTCCCAGTTGTGGGAGGCGAGTAAAACCGAGGAACAGTCGATCACCACAACGGACAACCAGTCGGTTACCGTCAATATGACGATCCCGGCGCACACGCAGGTCAATAGCAAGCAGACGAGTTCTACCACGACGTTGTCCGAGGACTATGACCAGCCGGTGGGCGTGACGTTCGACGTGATCATCTTTAACATGAACGGCGAGTGCTACGACGACAACGCCGCCGTCCAGGAGTTCCATACCGCCGGTTATGACCAGCGCTCGTTCTACACCACCTTTGGCGATCAGTCGACCGACGCCGTGCAGAACCTGTTCCTGCGCTCGATTGCCCATCGTGGCGACGACGGCTACGATACCACCGCCGGAAACGTTACGAGCTGGTCGCATCGCACCAACAACCACATGGTGCGCGCCATCGATTGGAATTCGGTCCTGGCCGATCGCGAGGTGCCTTCGCGCAACGGTGACGCTCCGCGCACGTGCAACGTGCTTAATGACATGGCCGCCACCTACCCCATGTCCATCACGGGTTCCAATCTGTCGTTTGAGTCGGTGACGGTCGATACGCAGCTGGGCACGCCGCAGCCCATTAAGCCCATCTCCAAGATTCTCGTCTCGCTGCAGACCGATAAGACCCGAAGGCTTACAGTGGGAGAGGAAGACCCCATCTCTTCCTATCGCGTGCGTGCAAGGGACGAGGACGATGTTGACTACTACGGCTTTGTGAAGTCGTCGGGTGACTGGCGCGTGGTGGACAAGAAGGGCAAGGAATGCAAGTCCGACGTCATCGAGATCCAGACCGACCCTGTTACACATGAGCAAGTTGTGGTAGGCAAGAAGGCCGGTACCGCCTACGTAAAGTACTTTATCCCCGAGGACACCTATGTGGACGTGAACGGGCACGTCTCGACCAATGACGAGATCGACGCCGCGGCCTACAAATATAAGGTAAGCGATGTGGCGCCCGAGCCGTTTAACGGCAGCATCAAACTCGAGGGCTCGGCACAGACCGTCGTCGGCGTCGAGGAGAACCTTAACGGCATCGAAGGCCTGACGGCTACGGTCTATGACACGACGGGCAAGGAAGTCGATAGGGTCTGCAACTGGGAGGCCCAGGAGCTCGAGAGCAAGGGCATTTCGGTCGCGACAGACGGTACGATGACTATCTCGCAACCGGGCACCTTCCATGTTCGCGCCTTTATTGACGGCGTGTATTCCGATTGGGCCGAGGTCATCGCCGCACCCGCACCGGTCGACCCGATGACGACCGTGGTCGAAACACCGGTGAGCGTTACGTCCGTTTCTTCGGGGGATTCTTCGGCAACGACGGATGGCACGGCTCTTGCCCAGGGAGAACAGGCCGCTTCCGATGCGAACGCAGCCGAGTCTGCTCCGGTGAGCGACGATGCCGCTGCATTGACTGACGACACCTCGCCCTCTGCCGCGAAGGATGCCTCGCAGATTCCTACGGGCCTCGTTACCGTTTTGACCGATATCTGCCGCTACGGCATCGATCACGACCTCATCAGCACATCAAACAAGGAAGAGATGACAAAGCAGGACTTCGACATCTTAGGCATCCTGTACCTGATGGCGGACAGCCAGGACCTGGTGCCCCAAGACGCCGAGGACGCGATGAATGAATGGGCCCATGACAACTATAATGACGAAGAGCTTGCCACCTGGAAGCAGCATGCGCTTTCGGTGCTGCTCGAATACGGTTATATCGCGCCTGGAACGACCGTGACGACGCCGACGACTGATGCTGCGGACGGCGCATAAGTGCAGAAAGAGTGCGTGTTTTTGTCTTTTTGCGCACGGGCAAAATAGTTCTTGCAGCCAAGGTCGTGGCGTGTATACTCGAATACGTTTGTTCAACTACGTGCCGGCCAAGGTGGTACGGCACCTCTAGAAGAGTAAGGAATTGCACATGGATTACATCCGCGCAATCGAGCGTCAGCAGATCCGCGAGGACATCCCGCAGGTCCGCGTTGCCGACAACGTCAAGGTTCACTACCGCATTAAGGAAGGCGACCGCGAGCGCATCCAGGTTTTCCAGGGTGACGTCATCCGCATGGCCGGCGCCGGTGCCCGTGAGACCTTCACCGTCCGCAAGATTTCCTTCGGTGTCGGTGTTGAGCGTACCTTCCCGCTTCACAGCCCCAAGATCGCCAAGCTCGAGGTCGTCCGTCATGGTCGCGTCCGTCGCGCCAAGCTGTACTACCTCCGCGACAAGGTGGGCAAGGCTGCTCGCATCCCCGAGAAGCGCTAAGAAGATCGCAGCGTCTGTCCACTCATTTGGACAAAAGGGTCACCTTCGGGTGGCCCTTCTTTTTATCTGATTTGCATGCAAGGAGGCCCCGATATGGCCAACATGACGAGCTCGGTTTCGGCATCGCAGGTTGCCGGCGAGCTGGCGAGCGCCACGTTTGAGGAGATCCCCGCCCTCGTGGAGCATTATCGTGAGGATCCGCGCCAGCAAGTGATCAAGGCTTGCGAGCGTGCTCTTAAGCGCCATGCCAAGGAACTTGCCGAGCGCGAGCGCGTCAACGGCATGTACGAGCTGATGCACGAGCTCGGTGGGGATGGCGTGGTCGTGGGCGTGGACGAGGTGGGTCGCGGCTCGGTGGCCGGTCCTTTGACGGTGTGCGCCGTGTGCCTTCCCATGGAGCCGCGCGTCTGGGGCATCAACGATTCCAAAAAGCTCACGCCGGCGCGCCGCGAGCTGCTCTCGGTGAAGATTGCCGAGGTCGCGACGGCGATTGGTTTTTGCCATATCGCGCCCGCGGATATCGATGATATGGGCATGGCCCGCGCCATCCGCGCTGCCGTCGCGGGCGCCGTGGCCGATACGGGGCTCGAGCCCGATTGCGTGCTTATGGACGGTAACCCCTTGGGCGCCGTACCCAACGAGCGCGACGTGGTGAAGGGCGATGCCAAAATCGCCTGTATCGCCGCGGCGTCCATCATGGCCAAGGTCACGCGTGACGAGATGATGGTCGAGTACGACGCCGAGTACCCCGAGTATCATTTTGCCGAGTCGAAGGGCTACGCAAGCCCCGAGCACATCGAGGCGATTCGCAAACACGGACTTTGTCCGCTGCACCGCGTGAGCTTTTGCGGAAACTTTCTGCAGACTGAGCGCCTTTTTTAGGCCAATTGTGGAGACGGGGACCTCTGGCGTTTTATAAACCTGCTGGTAGCGGGCCGTGTGCAACGTGATTGTTGCGTACGGCCCGTTTTTTGTCGGCATTTGGTCAGCTTTTGGTTTGTTTCCGGTACTTACCCGCATGAAAAGTGCCCTCATCATCGGGGCAATGCAGTGTGCGGGAAAGGAGACCCCATGTGTGCCGCAAGCAAAAAGAGCAAGACGCAGCAACTCAAGGAGCGTTGGGAAGACGGCGAGCTCGACTGCGGGGCGATGACGCCCGAGTTTATCAAGGGGCTCAGCCCCCGCGAGCTCGGCATGCTGGGCGAGCTGATCACCATCGATTACTTTAACGAGCGTGGTTACACCTTGTTGGAGCAGGGCTATCGTTGCATTGAGGGTGAAGCCGATCTGGTGCTGCTCGACGAGCTCGACGATGTCGTGGTGATGGCCGAGGTCAAGACGAGACGCGTCGCCCTGGATTGCACCACGCGGGTCTTTCCCGAGGAGGCCGTGGACGCCCAAAAGCAGCGTCGGTATCGCCGTATCGCAAGTTGCTATCTCATGGAGCACTATCCTCTCAGGTCGATTCGCTTCGATGCCGTGGGCGTCACCATCCGCGGCGGGCATATCGCCGAGATCGAGCACCAGTACAATGCGTTCGATTGGCAGGTGTCGTGATGGCGTTCGAGACCTTTGCCGTGCACGCGGCCTGTATCCGCGGCGTCGAGGCAATTCCCGTCACCGTCGAGGTCTCGCTTGCCGGTGGCGTTCCGGGTATCCAGATGCTCGGCATTCCGAGTATGGAGGTGATGGAGTCGCGCGGGCGTATCCGGTGCGCCATGCGCTCGGCCGGCTTCGAGATTCCTCGGTCTGGCATTACCGTCAACCTAGCACCCGGCGATATCCGTAAAACTGGCAGCGGTTTTGACCTGCCGATTGCCATCGCGGTTCTGGCGGCCGATGGGCAGATTCCCCGTGACAACCTCGATCGCTGCCTTATCGCAGGTGAGCTTGGTCTGGACGGCACGGTGCTGCCCGTCAAGGGCGAGGTGGCGTTTCAGCTGTTGGCGCGCGATATGGGGCTTTCCTTTATCGCCGGCAGGTCCGATCAGCACGTGCCGCTTGCGGGCGTTGACTGTGGGTTTATCGACCACCTATCTCAGCTTGCCCATGGCATGGGGGACGCCGCACGGCATTACCTGGATTCTGAAGTGCTCGAGGCGACTTTTGAGCCCGAGCTCGATTATGCCGACGTGCTGGGGCAGGAGGTCGCTAAACGTGGTATGGCGCTTGCGGCCGCCGGTGAGCTCGGCCTGCTCATGATCGGCTCGCCCGGTTCGGGCAAGACCATGCTTGCGCGGCGCATGACGGGCATTTTGCCCGAGCTTTCTGTTGAGGATCAGCAAGAGGCACTGTGCATCCATTCGGTCTTGGGCGAGAACATCGATGGATTGCTTGCGGGGCATCGCCCCTTCCGCAGCCCGCATCACAGCATTTCGACCGCGGGACTCATCGGCGGCGGGCGTCCGGTGCATCCGGGCGAAATTAGCCTGGCTCATGGAGGCGTGCTCTTTTTGGACGAGCTCGCCGAGTTTCCCACCAGCGTGCTGCAGACGCTGCGTCAGCCCATCGAACGCGGCTACGTCAGGATCGTGCGCGTTGACGGGGCCTTTACGTTCCCGTCGCGCTTTCAGCTGCTAGCTGCGAGCAATCCCTGCCCCTGCGGATTTTTGGGAGATCGCGAAGTGCCGTGTCGCTGTTCCGCGTCGATGGTCGAGCGCTACCGGGGCAAGTTGCGCGGTCCTTTGGCTGATCGTATCGACATGATGATCGATGTGACCCGCCCCGATCCTCAGGTGATCATTGAGGGCGCGGAGGGTATGTCATCGGCCGAGCTGCGCGATTACGTCGTGCGTGGGCGCGCCTTTCGCGCCTGGCGTGAATCCCGTACGGACGATGCGGACACCGAGGCCGAGGAAGACGAGTCGCGGTCCATTGACGGCGTCGTTTCGACCTTTGGGCTTGATGAGGCTGCCGAGAAATGCGTGCTCGGCCTGTCGAGGCGCACACATCTCACGGGTCGCGGCATCGTGCGCCTGGTACGCATCGCACGCACGATCGCCGATGTCGCCGAAAGCGAACGGGTATCGCAGGATCACGTGCTCGAGGCGGCGATGTATCAGGGAAGGAGGGACCAATAATGGGCGAGAAGAGCTTTGAACTGCATCCCACGGATGCGTTGTATCCCGACACCGTATTGGAGCTTCCGGATGTGCCCAAGACCCTCTACGTTCGCGGCGACCCTGCCGTTTTATCGACGCCCGCGCTTTCTATCATCGGTGCTCGCAAGGCATCGCCGTACGGTCTCGCCGTGGCAGAGCTTGCGGCAAAGGTGGCGGTGGAGGCGGGGGTGACGGTGGTCTCGGGCGGTGCGGTCGGCTGTGACCAGGCGTCAGGTTGGGCTGCGGTCAACGCCGGGGGCAAACACGTCGTGGTACTGGGGACGGGTGCCGATGTTGTCTATCCGCGCTCGAGTGCCGGCCTCATCACGCGCACACTCGATACGGGCGGCGCGGTCGTTTCGATTTCGCCGTGGGGTATGGGACCGCGTAAGTTCGCCTTTCCGCGGCGCAATCGCGTAATCGCCGCCTTGTCGCAGGCGCTCTTTGTTTCCGAGGCGGGCATGCCCTCGGGTACATTCTCCACGGCGGAGGCCGCTATGGACTTGGGCCGAGAGCTCCTTGCGGTGCCGGGCTCTATCCTTTCGCCCGAGTCGCGCGGGACTAACTATCTCATCGCTAACGGAGCCTGCTGCATCATCGATGAGGAATCAATCGAGATGGCCATCTCGCGCATCTACGGCACGCTGCGCTACTCGCGTCCCGATGCACCTGGCATTGCCGATCTGGACCCAACACAGCAGACCGTGATGCACGCGCTTATCGCCTCGCCGCTCAAGGTCGACGACATTGCCGCGCTCGTCTCGCTTGATGCTGTCGGTGTACTCAAGCTCTTGGGCTCGCTCGAGCTCGAGGGCCTTATCGAGCGCATGATGGATGGAAGGTATGCGCCCTCAAAGTTTGCGCTTCACGCCCAGACGCCCTTCGGTCACAATGGAAAGAGTGTCAATTAGAAAGGTGTTTGCAGATGCAGTTCGATCAGGTAACGGTTATCGGTGGCGGTCTGGCGGGTTCGGAATGTGCGATCCAGCTGGCAGATCGCGGGTTTGCCGTAAAACTGTGCGAGATGCGCCCCCAGGTGAGCTCTCCGGCCCACCATACCGATCACTTGGCCGAGCTCGTCTGCTCAAATTCGTTTAAGTCAACCCGTCCGGATTCCGCTGCTGGCCTGCTTAAGGCCGAGCTCGAGCGCATGGGCTCGGTGCTGCTCGATTGCGCCCATCGTGCGGCCGTTCCCGCTGGCGGTGCCCTGGCGGTCGACCGCGTCAAGTTTTCCGGGCTTGTTGAGGCCGAGGTTGCCTCCCGACCCAATATCGAGGTCGTGCACGGCGAGGTTACGCAGATTCCCGAGGGCCATGTGGTCATTGCCGCGGGCCCGCTGTGTTCACCGGCATTGAGTGAAGAGGTCATGAAGCTCGTCGGTGGCGATGCCTTGGCGTTCTTTGACGCCGCGGCGCCGATCGTCGATGCCTCCACGCTTGATATGGACGTGCTGTTCTCGCAGTCGCGCTACGAGGAGCAGGGGAGCGGCGACTATCTCAACGCTCCGCTCAACAAGGAGGAGTACGAGGCCTTTATCGAGGCGCTCACCACCGCCGACCGCGTCGTGCTTAAGGACTTTGAGGGTGGCGACCTGTTCCAGGCCTGTCAGCCTGCCGAGGAAGTTGCCCGCACCGGCAAGGATGCCATCCGCTTTGGTGCCATGAAGCCCGTCGGCCTGACCGACCCGCGTACCGGACGTCGCCCCTGGGCGGCGATTCAGCTGCGCGCCGAGAACAAGGAAAAGACCGCCTATAACCTGGTGGGCTTCCAGACAAATCTGACTTTTGGCGAGCAGAAGCGTGTCTTCCACATGGTTCCCGGTTTGGAGAATGCCGAGTTCTTCCGTTATGGCGTCATGCACCGCAATACCTTTGTCGATGCGCCGCACGTTCTTGACGGCACCTTTGCCGTGCCCGGCACGGGTGTGCGCCTCGCCGGGCAGATTACCGGCACCGAAGGCTATATGGAGGCCGTGGCGACCGGTCTGCTCGCTGCAATCAACACCTATGCCGAGGCAATCGAGGCGGAGCCTGTTGAGTTACCGCGAGTGGGCGCCCTGGGTGCGCTCGTGGGCTATGCGACCGATCCGGCAACCGTGGGCTATCAGCCCATGCACGTTAACTTTGGCTTGGTGCCGCCGCTCGAGGACGGCAAGCGCCGCAGTAAGCGCGACCGCTACCAGGCTTATGCGGATCGCGCCCTCGAGGCCCTCGATGCCTACTTGGCCTCGCGTTCCGACTTGTTTGGAGGCGACCGGTCATAGCCTTTGACCTGTACGATACCGTCGACTCGTTTATCGCCTACATCGCACGTGTCGAGGGGCTCTCTCCCAATACGGTGACTGCCTATGGATCGCGGTTGGAGCGCTTTGCTGCCTGGTGCGAGCGTGCGGGTGTCGATGCGCGTATGGCCGACGTGCGTACCGTCCGCGCGTATTTGGCCGAGCTTTCGCGCGAACATGTGGCACCTCGCACCATTGCGACACATTTGTCGGCTATTCGGTCGCTCTATCGCTGGATGGCTGCCGAGGGGTTTGTCGAGGGTGATGCGGTCTCGGCGATCGCGTCGCCCAAGCTGCCGCGCGACCTGCCGGGCGTCCTTACGACTCAGCAGGTCGAGGCGCTGCTCAAGACGCCTGATACCTCGACGCCCGCGGGACTGCGCGATGCGGCAATGCTTGAGCTGCTCTATGCCTCAGGTGCCCGCATCTCGGAGCTTGCGGCGCTTAACGTGGAATCCATCGCTTGGTCGGAGAGCGTGGTTCGCCTTTGGGGCAAAGGCAGCAAGGAGCGTATCGTTCCCCTGTATCGTCGCGCACTCGAGGCGACGCGCACCTATGTCGAGCAGGGGAGACCGGAGCTGCTCGCCCAGGCAAAGCACCGCGACGCCGCAGCCGGTCTGCATCCGCTGTTTATTTCTGCGCACGGTAATCGCATGAGTGCCGCTATGCTCAGGCGACGGTTCCATATGCTGGCGACGTGCGCCGGCATTCCGGCCGACATCGCGCCTCATGCGATGCGTCATACGTTTGCGACCGATCTGCTTGAGGGCGGCGCGGATCTGCGTTCGGTTCAAGAGCTGCTGGGGCATGCGAGCCTGTCCACGACGCAGATCTATACGCATCTTACGCCCGACCGGCTTAAGCGTGCCGTGACCCAGGCCCATCCCCGGGGCGAGTAAGCTGGACGGCTCGCGTTGCGCTTAGGTGTGTGGTTTTGATTGCGGGTTGGCAGAAAGAGGCAATCCTGCTATCATTCATCGGGTTGCTTCACGGCAACAGGTTTTTATCACGCACGCGCGGCTACTTCATACCGTGGTGCCCGGGCTTTGGTAGCACATGTCCGGGTTGGTTTTGGAGGATGACCCCGCGCGGAGGCAAACCACAGGAGGTTTAACATGGCTACCAAGATTAATATCCGCACCCTGCTCGAGGCCGGCTGCCACTTCGGTCACCAGACCCGTCGCTGGAACCCCAAGATGAAGCCGTTCATCTTCGGTGAGCGCAACGGCATCTATATCCTCGACCTCAAGCAGACCATCCTCGACGCCGACCAGGCCTACACCTTCGTCAAGAACGTCGCCAAGGGCGGCAACGTGCTGTTCGTCGGCACCAAGAAGCAGGCTCAGGAGGCCGTCAAGAACGCCGCTGAGCGCGCCAACATGCCTTACATCAACCAGCGTTGGCTCGGCGGCATGCTGACCAACTTCGTCACCATCCGCTCCCGCATCAACCGCATGGAGGAGCTCGAGGCCATGGTCGAGGACGGCCGTATGGCAGTGCTCCCCAAGAAGGAGCAGGCTGTGCTCGGTAAGGAGCTCACCAAGCTCCAGACCAACCTCGGTGGCGCCCGCGACATGAAGGGTCTGCCCCAGGCGCTCTTCGTCATCGACACCAAGCGCGAGGAGAACGCTATCAAGGAGGCCCAGCGCCTGAACATCCCCGTCGTCGCTCTGATCGACACCAACTCCGATCCCGACGAGGTCGAGTACGGCATCCCCTGCAACGATGACGCTATCTCCGCTGTCACCCTTATGTGCGAGCTCATGGCTGACGCCTGCCTCGCTGGCTCCGGCAAGGAGCAGGTCTCCGAGGCCGAGATGGCCGCTGAGCCCAAGGCCGAGTAAATCAGTCTTAGTTAATTCTTTTTCATCTCTTTGAAAGGAACCACAATGGCCCAGATTACCGCCGCTATGGTCAAGCAGCTCCGCGAGATGACCGACTCCCCGATGATGGAGTGCAAGAAGGCTCTCGTCGAGGCTGACGGCGACATGGACGCCGCTGTCGACGTTCTGCGCAAGAACGGCCTCGCCAAGGCTGCCAAGAAGGCTGGCCGTGAGACCAACGAGGGCGCTGTCGCCGCGTTCGTCTCCGAGGACGGCAAGACCGGCGCTCTGCTCGAGCTCTCCTGCGAGACCGACTTCGTCGGCTCCAATGCTAAGTTCACCGGCTTTGCTTCCAAGGTCGCTGAGGTTGTCGCTACCACCGAGCCTGCTGACGTCGACGCTCTGCTCGAGAAGCCGATGGGCGAGGAGACCGTTTCCTCCGAGCTCACCGAGATGATTCACATCATGGGCGAGAACATGAAGATCTCCCGTTTCGCCGCCCGCAAGGCTGAGAACGGCGCTCTCGCTTCTTACATCCACATGGGTGGTAAGATCGGCGTTCTCGTCGAGTTCGCTTTCGAGAAGGCCGAGACCGCTCAGGCTGAGTCCTTCAAGACCTTTGCTCATGACGTTGCCCTTCAGGTTGCCGCCGTCGCCCCGATTTGCGCTACCCGCGATCAGGTTCCGGCCGAGACCGTCGAGCACGAGAAGCAGATCTACATGGCTCAGGCTGCCGAGTCCGGCAAGCCCGAGGCTATCCAGGAGAAGATGGCTGTTGGCCGTCTGGAGAAGTTCTACAAGCAGTCCGTGCTCACCGAGCAGGAGTTCATCAAGGACAGCTCCCTCACCATCAAGAAGTACGCTGAGCAGGTCTCCAAGGAGCTCGGCGACACCATTACCGTCGTTGCCTTTGACCGTCTGGTGCGTGGCGAGTAAATAAGCTCTTGTAGCTGGTAATGAGCAGGCTGTGGGTTTTACTCACAGCCTGCTTTTTCATGGCTCCCCGTTAAGCCTTTGATATTATGTTATGAGTCTAATTAAAGGAGGATCGCTTTGTCCGACATCCGATATAAACGCGTGCTTCTGAAGCTCTCCGGTGAAGCGCTGATGGGCGATGGCAACTACGGCATCGACCCCAAGGTTACCGATCATCTTGCCAAGCAGGTCAAGGAGCTGCTCGCCGTTGGTCATGAGGTCGGCGTCGTTGTCGGCGGCGGCAATATTTTCCGCGGCATGGCCGGTGCCGCCGGTGGTATGGACCGCGCCCAGGCCGATTACATGGGTATGCTCGCTACCGTTATGAACGCGCTTGCCCTGCAGGATGCCTTCGAGCACAATGATGTTCCCTGCCGCGTGATGAGCGCTATCCAGATGAACGAGATCTGCGAGCCCTATATTCGCCGTCGCGCCATCAACCACCTGTCCAAGGGCAACGTCGTTATCTTTGCCGCCGGATCGGGTAATCCGTACTTTACGACTGACACCGCCGCGGCCCTTCGCGCCTGTGAGATCGGTGCCGAGATTCTGATTAAAGCCACCAAGGTTGATGGCATCTACGACAAGGATCCCGTCAAGTGCGCTGACGCCGTCCGCTTTGACAAGATCACCTATCACGAGGTGCTCGTTCGCGGCCTGCAGGTTATGGATTCCACGGCTACGGCTCTTTGCCAGGACAACCGTATGCCCATTTTGGTCCTCAACATCGATGGCGAGGACACCGTCAAGCGCGCGCTCGCGGGTGAGCCCGTCGGCACGCTCGTCTATCAGGAGGATTAAGCATGGCAGAGAACATCACCGCCCACATGGACAAGTCACTCGAGTCCCTCAAGCATAACTTCTCCAAGGTCCGCACTGGCCGCGCCAACGCTAACATTCTGTCCGACATCACCGTCGACTACTACGGTGTTGCCACGCCCGTCACGCAGGTTGCCGCCGTTAAGACCCCCGAGGCCCACATGCTGCTTATCGAGCCGTGGGATAAGGCGCTCATCAATGCCATCGTCAAGGCTATCAGTGCCTCCGACCTGGGCATTACCCCCAACTCCGATGGTACCGTCGTGCGTCTGCCGTTCCCGGCTCCCACCGAGGAGCGTCGTCGCGAGCTCGTTAAGGAGTGCCGCGAGTACGCCGAGCAGGCCAAGGTCTCCATCCGCAACATCCGCCGCGACTTTAACAACAAGCTCGAGCGCGACGAGGAGCTCACCGAGGACGATGTTCGTCGCGAGCAGGCCAAGGTTCAGAAGCATACCGACGAGTATGTTGCCAAGGTCGAGGAGCTTCTGAAGGAAAAAGAAGCCGAGGTCATGGAGATCTAAGGTGCAATACGACGAGCATAAACTGGTCGAGTACTTTGCCGACGCCCCTGCGGGCGTCGGTTTTTCCGACCTTGACCTCAATAACATTCCGCACCATATTTCGTGCATCATGGACGGCAACGGCCGTTGGGCCACGTCGCGCGGTCTTGCCCGCACCGAAGGCCACAAGGCCGGCATCGTCTCGCTGCGCGAGATCATTACCGCCTGCGTGCGCTTGGGCGTCGACGTGCTTTCGGCCTATGCATTTTCGACCGAAAACTGGAATCGCCCGCAGCACGAAGTCAACGTTCTGATGCATCTGTTTGCCAAGACGTTTATCGATGAGCTGCCGCTGCTTAAGCGCGAGAACGTCCGCGTTGTCTTTTTGGGCGATATTTCCGCGCTGCCCAAGAAGACCCGCGACGTCTTTGAGCGCGGCCTTGCCGAGTGCGCTGACCATACCGGTATGACGCTGGCGCTGGCCGTTAACTACGGTGCCCGTGCTGAGATCACCCGCGCTGTCCGCCAGATCGCGCTTGATGCGGCTGCCGGCAAGATCGATCCCGCCGCTATCGACGATGATATGGTTGCTTCGCACCTGTACACCGCTGGGCTGCCCGATCCGGAGCTTGTGATTCGCACCTCCGGCGAGCTTCGTCTTTCGAACTATCTGCTGTGGCAGGTTGCCTATTCCGAGTTCTATGTCACCGATACCTATTGGCCCGACTTTGATCGCTGGGGCCTTGTCGACGCCATTTTGGCCTTCCAGGGTCGCGACCGTAGGTTTGGTGGACTGAGTAAGACCGAGGAGGCTTAATCGTGTCCGAACGTCCCAAGGCATCCGCTCCCAAGGCGCCTTCTTCCGCGAAGCCCGCGCGTAAGGCTCCCGCTGCAGGGTCGCCTGCAGCGAAGGGCAGCTCCGGTTCGTGGCTGGCGGGCTTTATCACCCGTGCCGCCGCCGGTATCGTCTATGCCGTTGTCTTTATCCTGTGCCTGGTTTTGGGTATTGTGCCCACGGCCATCTTCGTGTCCGTCATGAGCGGTCTGTGCTGCTATGAGTTCTTCCGCATGACGAGGCTCGACGGCAAGGTTGCCAACGAGCGCCTTGGTATCACTGCCGCCGTGCTCTTTCCGCTCTCGGCTCTGGGCGATTCGCTGCTGTTGAACGCCCTGCTGTTCGCTTTGATGCTTGCGGTTGGTATCTGGTATGTCTGGTCTCCGCGCACTCGCATCTCTGACGTTGCCGTGACGCTCATGGGCCCTATCTACACTGGCTTTATGCTGTCGGCTATCGTGCTGCTGCGCGATGCCGTGCCCGGTTTTGCCGGCGCCCTGCTTTCGGTGGGCGTTTGCGCGTCCCTTTGGGTCTCCGACTCGTTTGCCTACATCGTGGGCAGCCGCATCGGCAAGCATAAGATGGTTCCCAAGATCTCTCCCAAAAAGAGCTGGGAAGGCTTTGTCGGCGGCATCTTGGGCTCTGTCTTGATCTGGCTCATCCTGTGGGCAACGCACTTCTATAAGCTGAGCCTTCCCTATGCACTGCTGTGCGGCGTGGTCGTCTCCATCCTGGGCGTTATCGGCGACCTCATCGAGTCGCGTATCAAGCGCGGCGTGGGCGTCAAAGATTCCGGCAATCTCATCCCGGGCCACGGCGGCATGCTCGACCGCAGCGATTCGCTCATCTTTGGCTGCATTACCGCGCAGCTGCTGCTGATGATCGGAGGCGTGCTGTAATGGCTTATCAGACCACCTACGGTCCCGACGGGCGTCTTCGTGTTGCCGTTCTGGGCTGTACTGGTTCTATCGGCACTCAGGCGCTCGATGTGTGCCGTCAGCATGCCGATCGCCTGCAGGTGACGGCGCTGTCTGTTAATTCCAGCACCTCCGAGCTCGTTGCCGCTGCCCGTGAGTTCTCGGTTCCGGCGGTTGCCGTGGCGGACGCCTCCCATGGCGCCGACGCCGTGCTGCAGGAACTGCCCGAGGGCACGGAGCTCGGAATTGGCGCGCAGGCCGTGTGCGAGCTCGCATGCCGCGATGATGTCGACTGCGTGCTCGTGGCCATCGTGGGCGCTGCCGGTCTCGAGGCGAGCCATGCTGCCCTGACCTCGAACAAGCGTCTTGCCCTGGCCAACAAGGAATCGCTCGTTGTCGGTGGCGATCTGCTTATGCCGTTGGCGCAGCCGGGCCAGCTTATCCCGGTCGACTCCGAGCATTCTGCCATCTACCAGTGCTATCTGGGCGAGAATCCGCGCGAGGCTCACTGCATTTGGCTTACCTGCTCGGGCGGCCCGTTCTTTGGCCGCACGCGTGACGAGCTCGATCGCGTGACGCGCGCCGATGCCCTGGCGCATCCTACGTGGGCTATGGGTGCCAAGATCACGATTGACTCCGCCACCCTCATGAACAAAGGTCTGGAGCGTATCGAGGCCATGCATCTGTTTGGCTGTGATCTCGATTTCATTAACGTGGTCGTGCAGCGCCAGTCTAAGATTCACTCCATGGTCGAGTTTGCCGACGGTTCTGTGATGGCGCATCTCGGCGCTTCCGACATGCGCATTCCCATCCAGTTTGCCTTCTCGTATCCCGAGCGTTGGGATACGCCGGCTCCGCGTATCGACTTCCGCGAGTTGGGACAGCTTACCTTTGACGCGGCCGATATGGATACCTTCCGCTGCCTTGCGCTGGCCGAACGTGCCGGCAAGACGGGCGGCACCATGCCGTGCGTGCTCAATGCCGCCAACGAGGTCGCCGTCGATGCCTTCCTGCATGACGGCTGCAGCTTTACCGATATCGACCGCATTGTTGAATCCTGCATGGACGCTCACGATGCGCAGACGGTCGATTCGTTTGATCAGCTTCGCGACATCGATGGCTGGGCACGTACAAAGGCTGCGCAGGTGCTCGCCGCAACCCGTTCTTAACCCATAAGGATTGCTTTTTCGTTTTATGGATACTGTTCTGAGCGTTCTCTCATCGGTCTTTTGGGGCCTGCTGATGCTTTCCGTCCTCGTGTTTTTGCACGAGGGCGGCCACTTTTTGGCGGCGCGTGCCTGCGGTGTCCGTGTGACTGAGTTCTTTTTGGGCCTGCCGTGTCGCTTTGATATCCACCACACGTCTCGTCGCATCGGCACCAAGTTTGGCGTGACCCCGCTGTTGCTGGGTGGGTATGCTGCCATCTGTGGCATGGATCCGACCGATGTCTCGTGTGCCGATCGCGTGCTTGCTGCCATCTATCGCCACGGCCGTGTGACGGTGGCCGATCTTGCCGTCGAGCTCGAGCTGTCCGAGGAGGATGTGCTCGAGGCCTGTGCTTTGCTGTTGGGCTGGGGCTCCATCTCTCCTTGGTATGAAGAAGGGGAAAAGCCTTCGCCTAGTTACTATCCCACCAAGTACCAGTCCCTGCCGCGTGACGCGGCGGGTTATACCACCTTTGACGGCCGTCGGTTCGATCGCGAGCACGCGACTGCCGAGGGTGATGTATGGGAACTGCCGTGCGGCGAGGCCGAATTCCTTGCACGCGAGCGCTCGCACACCTATTTGGGCCAGGGCTTTGTCAAGCGTGCCTTTATGCTGCTTGCGGGCATTACCGTCAATATCCTGACGGGCTTTTTGCTCCTTATGAGCATCTATTCCATCGCGGGTGTCACGGTGCCGGTGGATACCAATGTCATCGGCCAGGTTGACGAAGGCTCGATTGCCGCCGCGGCGGGAATCGAGGGCGGCGACGCAATCCTTTCGGTCGACGGAGTATCGTGCTCTACCTGGATGGACGTTTACGATGCCATCGGCAAGGCTGCCGGTAAGGACGATATCGCCATCGAGTACGAGCGTGACGGTAAACAGCATACGACCACGGTTGCGCTCAAAGAGGACGAGCGCCTCGGTGTGTATGCCTCTACGCAGGTGGTCCGTTTAGACCCCATCACGTCGGCTCGCCTGTCGTTCTCCTATGTCGTGCAGACAGCGGAGGGTGTGATGCGCCTGCTCCAGCCGCAACATACGATGGAGATTCTCGATCAGTCCTCTTCGATCGTGGGTATTGGCGTTATGTCCTCACAGGCTGCTGCTGCCGGCCCTGCCACGTTCCTTTCGTTTGCCGCCCTCATTTCGTTCTCGCTTGGCTTTATGAACCTGCTGCCCATCCCACCGCTCGATGGCGGCAAGCTGGTCATCGAGATCATTCAAAAGATTGCGGGCCGCGAGCTTCCGCTCAAGGTCCAGACGATTGTGAGCTATGTGGGCATCGCGCTCTTTGCGCTGCTGTTTGTCTACATGCTTCGTTCCGACATCCTTCGATTTATTCTGTAGGGGAGTGGTTGGATTGTCTTTATCCCATCCTTTGCCTCGCGAGCTAACGCGTCCCGTGCATGTGGGCGGCGTGCAGATCGGTGACGGCGCGCCGGTGGTGGTCCAATCCATGACCTGCACCGATACCGCTGATGCCCAGGCAACGCTTGCGCAAGTGCGTGCTTTGGCGCAGGCTGGCTGCGATATCGTGCGCGTGAGCGTGCCCACCGAGGCCGCGCTTGAGGGTTTCCGCACCATCTGCGCCGAGTCTCCGGTGCCGATTGTCGCCGATATCCACTTTAACCATAAGCTCGCCATTGGTGCCGTTGAGGCTGGTGCTGCCAAGCTGCGCATCAATCCCGGCAATATCGGCGATTGGGCCAAGGTTGACGCGGTGATCGATGCTGCGGGTGCTGCTGGCTGTGCGATTCGTATCGGCGTCAATGCCGGTTCGCTTGAGCAGGATATCGCCGAGCGCGACGACCTCACGCAGCCCGAAAAGCTCGTGATGTCGAGCGAGCGTTTCGTCAAGCATTTTGAAGACCGCGGCTTTACGAACATTGTGCTTTCGGCCAAGGCCCATAGCGTGCAAACGACGCTCGATACCTATCGAGCCCTGTCGCGCGAGATTCCCCACGTTCCGCTTCACCTGGGCGTGACGGAGGCCGGAACCAAGCTGCAGGGCACCATCAAGAGCTCGGTGGGACTCGGTATCCTGCTGTCTGAGGGCATCGGTGACACCATGCGCGTCTCGCTCACGGCCGATCCGGTCGAGGAGCCGCCGGTCGCCTGGGGAATTTTGCAGTCGCTGGGCCTGCGTCGCCGTGGTCCCGAGATCGTCTCGTGCCCCACGTGCGCCCGCTGCCAGGTTAACCTGATTCCCATCGCCGAGGAAGTAACCGAGCGGCTTAAGAACTATGCCGCGCCGCTTTCGATTGCCGTCATGGGATGTGCCGTTAATGGTCCCGGTGAGGCTTCTGATGCCGACCTGGGCGTTGCTTGCGGACGTGGCCAGGCCCTGCTCTTTTCGCATGGCCAAATCATTGGTAAAGTAGCTGAGGATCAAATTGTCGACGCGCTTATGGCCGAGGTCGACAAGCTTATTGAGGAGAAATAAATGACCCGAGCAATGTATATGTCTAAGCTCTATGCGCCGACGCTCAAAGAGGATCCGGCCGACGCCGAGCTTGCGAGCCATCGCCTGCTGCTCCGTGCCGGCATGATTCGCAAGGAGGCCGCCGGCCTGTATTCCTATCTGCCGCTCGCGTGGCGCTCGATTCGCAAGATCGAGAACATCGTGCGCGACGAGATGGACGCCGCCGGCGCCCAGGAGCTTATGATGCCCATTATGGTCGATGCTGAGCTGTGGCGTGAGTCCGGCCGTATCGATGCCTATGGCAAGGAGCTTGTGCGCTTTGACGACCGTCATGGTCGCGAGTTTGTGCTGGGCCCCACGCACGAGGAGACCGTCACGGCCCTGGTGCGCAACGAGCTGCGCTCCTATAAGCAGCTGCCCGTCAACCTGTACCACATTCAGGACAAGTTCCGCGATGAGTTCCGTCCCCGCTTTGGCCTGATGCGCGGCCGTGAGTTCATCATGAAGGACGCCTACAGCTTCTCTGCCACGCAGGAGAGCCTGCAGGAGGAGTACGACAAGATGAAGCAGGCCTACGCCAACATCTGCGAGCGCTGCTACATCAAGGCTCTGCCCGTTGTCGCCGACTCCGGCGAGATCGGCGGCGACACCTCCGTCGAGTACATGGCGCTGGCCGACGCCGGCGAGGCTTCGCTCGTCTACTGCGACGATTGCGGCTTTGCTGCCGATGACGAGGCTGCCAGCACCAAGGTCGTTGTGACCGAGGGTCCCGGCGACGGTACGCTCACCAAGGTCGAGACTCCGGGTATGGGCACCATCGAGGCCGTCGCCAAGTTCTTCGGCTTCCCCGAGAACGGTACGCGCAAGTCGCTGGCGTTGATCGACTCCGAGGGCAAGCCGGTCGTGGCCATTGTCCCGGGCGACCACGAGCTCAATGACTGCAAGGCCGAGCATGTTTTTGGCAAGGGCTATCGTATGATGACCGACGAGGAGCTTCAGGCGAACGGTCTGCATAAGGGCTTTATCGGACCGGTTAACCTGCCCGAGGGCATCCGTCTGGTGTGCGACGAGAGCCTGCGCGAGTCCAAGCAGTGGGCCTGCGGTGCCAACGAGGTCGATTATCACTTTACCGGTGCCTGCCCCGAGCGCGACTTTACCGTCGACGAGTGGGCCGACCTGGTTACCGTCGTCGCCGGCGATCCCTGCCCGCACTGCGGCAAGCCGCTCTCTGCTGCTCGCGGTATCGAGGTCTCCCAGGTCTTCCAGCTGGGCACCAAGTACTCCGAGGCCATGGGTGCCACCTTTATGGATGAGGACGGCAAGGAGAAGCCGCTTATCATGGGTTGCTACGGCGTGGGCGTGTCTCGCTCGCTCGCTGCCGTCGTGGAGCAGCACAACGACGAGCACGGCATCGTCTGGCCGGTCTCCGTTGCCCCGTACGAGGTTGCTATGATTCCGCTCGACCCCAAGAAGGAGGAGTGCGCTACCGTCTGCGAGCAGATCGTTGATGGTCTGTGCGCCGAGGGTATCGAGGTCGTCGTCGACGACCGTGACGAGCGTCCTGGCTTTAAGTTTGCCGACAACGACCTTATGGGCTTCCCGTATCAGGTCGTTCTGGGTAAGCGCGGCCTCAAGAATGGCACGGTGGAGCTCAAGGACCGTGCTACCGGCGAGCGTGAGGACGTGGCGATCGACGAGGTTGTCACCAAGGTTGCCGAGCTTGTGAAGGCGGCCCGTCGTTAATCTACGATTTCGCTTGTAGTTTGATATACGGGACGGCCCCGCATTTCTTCAGATAGGGGAGATGCGGGGCCGTCCTTTTATCTTCTCAACGTACTCAATCGCTAAAAGGAAACCCCACAGCCCATGCGAGCTGCGGGGTTTCCTTTGTGCCTCCGATGCGAAATAAATCGCTCAGATATTACTGATAATCGACGACGTCGATCCAGTTCTTCAGGAACTCATCGTTCACGTTGCGCTTACGAGCGAGCTCGGAAGCGGCGACGATGCTCGTCCACTGACGCACGACCTGCATAGGCATGTCGGCGCGGTCGCAGTAAAGCTCCAGATAAGCCTCGGCCTGATCCTTGCTGTTGAGGGCAAAGAGCAGGTAGGTGGTGGCAACGTCGGCAGCAGGGGAGCCCTGGGTGGCATGTGCCCAGTCGCAGACGTACAGTTGGCCGTCGTCGCCGACGATGACGTTGGAGGGGTTGAAGTCGCCGTGGCAGACCTTGAACTCCTTGGTCATGCCGTCCAGACGCTCCTGAAGGTTGTAGCGCGTGGTGGCATTGAGCTGATCGAGGCTGTCGATCATGCGGGCGAACTTATCGCGCTGACGGTTGAGCAGCGGGGAGGTGTAGCCGTGGATCTCGATCTGGAGGTCGACGAACATCTCGAGGTACTCACCAAAGCGCTGGGGCTCGGCAGTCATCTTCTCGGCAAGGGTGGTGCCCGGAACCTTCTCGGTCACGAGAGCCCAGCCGTTGGCGTTCTCGAGCTGAGAAACCTCGAGAGCCTTGGGGCTGCGGATGCCGCACTCATTGATGCGGGCAAGATTCAAAGCCTCGTTGAACACGTCGGAGACGGGCTTGGTCTCGTTAAAGACCTTGACGATCTTGTCGCCCAGGTCGTAAACGACCTTGTTGCCGCGACGGACGAGCTCGGTCTTGGAATCGGGGAGCAGCATGATTGCATCCTTTCAACGATGCGATAGAAGCAACGGCGGGGGCGTGCGTACACCCGTGCACCCCCGCCGCAAATAACCGTGCTAAAACTAGCAGACGGCGTAGTCCTGGGGCTCGCGGCCGTAGTAGGCGTCCAGGTAGAGCTCCTTGATCTCGCTCATGAGCGGGTAGCGCGGGTTAGCGCCGGTGCACTGGTCGTTGAATGCCTGCTCGGTCATCTCGTCGAGGGTGTCGAGGAAGTACTGCTCGTCAACACCGTAGTCGGCGATGGTCTTCTTGACGCCGATGAAGTCCTTGAGCTCCTCGAGCTTCGTGATGAAGTTCTCGAAGACCTCCTTGTCGTCCTTGCCCTCGATGCCGCAGTACTTGGCCATCTCGGCGTAGTTGTGCAGCGCGTTGGGGTAAGGATACTGGGAGAAGGTACCCATCTTGACGGGAGCCTCGGCGGCGTTGTAGCGCATAACGCGGGTCAGGATGACGGCGTTTGCGAGGCCGTGGGGCAGGTGATGGAAAGCGCCGAGCTTGTGGGCCATGGAGTGGTTGAGGCCCAGGAAGGCGTTGGCGAAGGCCATACCGGCCATGCAGGAGGCGTTGTGCATCTCCTCGCGGGCATGCGGGTCCTTGGCGCCGTTCGTGAAGCTGGAGGGCAGGTTCTCGAAGACGAGCTTAGCAGCGCGCTCGGAGAGGCCCTTGGTGTAGTCGGAAGCCATGATGGAGACGTAGGACTCGATGGCGTGGGTCATGACGTCGATGCCGGAGGCAGCGGTCAGGCCGCGCGGGGCGGTCATGCAGTTGTCGGCGTCGACGATAGCCATGTTGGGGAGCAGCGCGTAGTCGGCGAGCGGCCACTTGATGCCGGTCTCCTTGTCGGTGATGATGGCGAACGGCGTGCACTCGGAGCCGGTACCCGAGGAGGTCGGGACGGCGACGAAGTAGGCCTTCTTGCCCATCTCGGGGAAGGTGAAGATACGCTTGCGGATGTCCATGAAGTCCATGGCCATGTCCTCAAACTTGCACTCGGGGTGCTCGTACATCATCCACATGATCTTGCCGGCGTCCATAGCGGAGCCACCGCCGACGGCGATGATGACGTCCGGTTCAAAGAGAGCCATCTGCTTGGCGCCGCGACGTGCGCACTGCAGCGACGGATCGGGCTCGACGTCGTAGAAGCAGTCGTGGGCGATGCCCATCTCGTCGAGCTTGGCCTCGATGGCGCGGGTGTTGCCATTCTTGAAGAGGAACTGGTCGGTGACGATGAAGGCGCGCTTCTTGCCCATGACTGTACCGAGCTCGTCGAGGGCGACGGGCGTGGAACCCTTCTTGAAGTAGACCTTCTCGGGAGCGCGGAACCACAGCATGTTCTCACGGCGCTCGGCCACAGTCTTAACGTTGATCAAGTGCTTCACCCCAACGTTCTCGGAGACGGAGTTGCCGCCCCAGGAGCCGCAGCCCAGGGTCAGAGACGGCTTCATGCCAAAGTTGTACAGGTCACCGATGCCGCCGTGCGAGGACGGGGTGTTGATGACGATACGGCAGGCCTTCATGACGTGCTCGAACAGGCTGATCTTCTCGGCCTGGGCGGGGTGCACGTACAGAGAGGCGGTGTGGCCCGGGCCACCGGCGAGCACCAGGTGCTCGGCCTTGTCGACGGCCTCCTGGAAGTCCTTGGCGTGGTACATGGCCAGGACCGGGGAGAGCTTCTCGTGGGAGAACTCCTCCTTGGCGGGGTCGGTGGAGGTGACCTCGGCGATCAGGATCTTGGTCTTGGCGGGAACCTCGATGCCGGCGAGCTCGGCGATCTTGGCGGCAGCCATGCCGGGGATACGGTGATCGAGAGCGCCGTTCTTGAACATGGCGGCACGCAGGGCCTCCATCTCGGCACCCTGCTTGACGAAGTAGCAGCCGCGCTTCTGGAACTCGGCCTTGACCTGGTCATAGATGGTGTCGATGACGGTCACGGACTGCTCGGAAGCGCAGATCATGCCGTTGTCGAAGGTCTTGGAGTGAATGATGGAGTTGACGGCGAGCAGCACGTCGGCGGTGTCGTCGATGACGACCGGGGTGTTACCGGCGCCAACGCCCAGGGCGGGCTTGCCCGAGGAGTAAGCGGCCTTGACCATGCCCGGGCCACCGGTGGCGAGGATGATGTCGACGTCGCGCATGACCATGTTGGTCAGCTCGATGGAGGGGACATCGACCCAGCCGATGATGCCCTCGGGGGCGCCGGCCTTGACGGCGGCGTCAAGCACGAGCTTGGCGGCGGCGATGGTGCACTTGGCGGCAGCCGGGTGCGGGGAGATGATGATGGCGTTGCGGGTCTTCAGACTGATCAGCGTCTTGAAGATCGCGGTGGAGGTGGGGTTGGTCGTCGGGATGACGGCGCCCACGATGCCGATGGGCTCGGCGATCTTGGTGATGCCGTAAGCCTCGTCGCGCTCCAGGACACCACAGGTCTTGGTGTTCTTGTAAGCGTTGTAGATGTACTCTGCGGCGTAGTGGTTCTTGATGACCTTGTCCTCAAGAACGCCGCGGCCGGTCTCCTCGATGGCCATCTTCGCCAACGGGATACGAGCCTTGTTGGCGGCCATGGCGGCCTCATAGAAGATCTTGTCGACCTGCTCCTGCGTGTACGTAGCAAAAAGCGCCTGGGCCTCTCGCATCTGAGCGAGCTTAGCCTCAAGCGCCTCTACGTTGTCCACAATTGCGGGAGTAGTGTTTTCCGGTGACTTTTTCACCATTTGTGTCTCCTTGCGATCGGAGATTTACCCTACGCCTTGCATGATAGCAAGAAATTATTCGGCGAACGGTAAGATTCCCGTAAAAGGCACACTAAAACGCTTCAACTAAATGAAGCGTTTTAACAAAACAATCCGCTCTCTGCATCGCCCCACTCATTGGGGGCAGGCTTACATGAGTATTTCAATGGGAAAACGGGGAGAACGGGGCATTTGTTTGACAATCGCTATTCACGGGTCGCGGTTGAGTCGGACACGCAGACGGTGCAGCTGCTCGATTATATCCCTCTCAATCCGGTGAAAGGTGCGATCAACTCACTCGAGGCGTACCGTTGGTCAAGCTACAAGGCATACCGGCTGGGCTTAGATCCCTTTGACATCTGTGACGCGGCCCCTATGCTCGAAAACACTCATGTAAGTCTGTCCCCAATGAGTGCAAAAAGGCGCCCTCCGTAGTGGAGGGCGCCTTTGGTAAGTTCTATGTGAACGCGAGGTCTTTGACCCGGAGAGTCCGAGGTACTTGTTGGTAAGACCTTATTTAGGAGCGCGCAACCTTGCCGGACTTGAGGCAGGTGGAGCAAACGTTCATCTTGCGACGGTGACCATCGACGACGACGTAGACGCGCTGGATGTTGGGGCGGAACTTACGGTTGGTGACGCGGTGAGAGTGGCTGATGGAGCGACCGGCAACGGGGTGCTTACCGCAAACTTCGCAAACTTTGGACATAACTGACCCTCCTTGGGCGACAAACGAACATGTCGCGTTAACAAACAAGCCTGAACTATAGCACAGAAGCATGTCTCTGTGCGCAATCTACACAGAGATATTCCTCTTTTGGCGATAGTGCCCACGCCACGGCCCTGGACGTAGATCCGATTAGCGTGCAGCAGAGGGGATTATGCCAGCTCGCAACAAGGTTTTCAAGCGCGTCCCACAAATATATATAGGTTTATGGAGCTATTGGCTCCGTTTACGGATTGACTAGTATTTATGCTCGCATTTGAGCCCGAGGTTGGCTACACTATGCCTTGACCATTAAAGGGGTACGAGATACCCACATGGAATTACATAGCTGTCAATGAGCAGTACTTCCTGTGGGTGTCTGGTCCGCTTTGAGCGGTCGGGCATCTATTTTTTTGACTGTGTCAGCAGTCAAGACATGTGAGGAAGGAGATCGATGGGCACGACTTCCCCCAAGGCGGTCATCATGGACGAGACCGCCGTCAACCGAGCGATGACCCGCATCGCGCACGAGATCCTCGAGCGCAACGAGGGCTGTGAAGACCTCGCTCTGGTCGGCATCGTCACGCGCGGCGACCTTCTGGCAAAGAAGCTCGCCGAGGCGATCAAGGAGATCGAGGGTGTCGACGTTCCGCTCGGCAGCCTGGACATCAGCTTCTATCGCGATGACTATGCGACCAATTTCGCTCCCGCGATCCACGCTACCAACATTCCCTTCAGCGTCGACGGCAAGCGCGTCGTGCTGGTGGACGACATCCTGTACACGGGTCGTACCATCCGCGCCGCTCTGGACGCCGTTATGGACCTGGGCCGTCCGAGCCGAGTCGAGCTGGCAGTTCTCGTTGACCGCGGTCACCGCGAGCTCCCTATCTCGCCGGACTTTGTCGGCAAGAACGTTCCCTCGTCGCACGAGGAGAACGTGCACCTATATATGAAGGAAGTCGACGGCCGTACCGCTGTCGAGATCAACGACGTCGCGCCGGGTTCCCACGTGGGCTCCGCGCCGCTGGGAGGTGAGTAGTACCGTGGCGTTCAATCATAAGCACCTGATCGACATTACCGAGTACTCCGAAGAGGACATCAAGCTCATCCTCGAGACTGCCAAGGCGTTCTCCGAGGTCAACGAGCGTGCCATCAAGAAGGTCCCCACACTCAAGGGCAAGACCATCGTCAACATGTTCAACGAGCCCTCGACGCGTACCCGCAGCTCCTTCGAGCTCGCCGAGAAGCGTCTTTCCGCCGACAGCCTCAATTTCGGCGGCTCCTCGACCTCCACGGTCAAGGGCGAGAGCCTCGTCGATACCGTCGAGACCCTCAACGCCTACAAGATCGACTGCATCGTCGTGCGCGACAAGCATGCCGGTGCTCCCTACATCGTCACGCAGAATTCGCCCGCGAGTGTCATCTGCGCCGGTGACGGTAAGCACAACCACCCCACGCAGGCTCTGCTCGACCTGTACACCATCTGGGAGCACAAGGGTGACTTCCACGGTCTGAAGGTCGCCGTTGTCGGCGACATCGCCCACTCCCGCGTTTGCGGCTCGCTGATCCCCGCCCTTAAGATCATGGGCTGCGAGACCTACGCCGTCGCCCCCGGCACGCTGCTGCCGCCGGCGCCCGAGGTCCTGGGCTGCGACCACGTGACGAGCGACCTCGATTCCGTCCTGCCCGAGCTGGACGTCGTCTACATGCTGCGCGTACAGCAGGAGCGACTCGAGGGTGCCCCGTTCCCGACCATTCGCGAGTACCACAAGCTCTTCGGCCTGACTAAGGACCGTGAGAAGCTCATGAAGCCCGACGCGATCATCTGCCACCCGGGCCCCATCAACCGCGGCGTCGAGTTCGACTCCTATATGGCCGACCACCCGCAACGCTCCGTCATCCTGGAGCAGGTCTACGCCGGTATCTGCGTGCGTATGGCTATCCTGTATCTGCTGCTTGGAGGTGCCGATAATGGCCTTGCTTCTTAAGAATGCCCACGTCGTCGACCCGTCCGTCGAGCTTGACGGTGTCGTTGACGTCCTGATCGACGGCGACAAGATCGCCGAGGTCGGCGAGAACCTCGCCGCCGAGGGAGCCGAGGTCCGCGACCTTTCCGGTAAGTACCTCGTCCCTGGCCTGGTGGACATGCACGTCCACCTGCGCGAGCCCGGCTACGAGGTCAAAGAGGACATCGAGAGCGGCACCCGCGCGGCTGCCAAGGGCGGCTTCACCGGCGTGTGCGCCATGCCCAACACCGACCCCGTTACCGATAACGGTACCGTCGTTGAGTTCGTCAAGTCCCGCGCTGCCGAGGTCGGCCACTGCCGCGTCTATCCTTCTGGCGCCATGACCCGTGGTCTTAAGGGCGAGGCTATGTCCGAGATGGGCGATATGGTCGCCCACGGCGCCGTCGCCTTCACCGACGACGGTCGCGGCGTGCAGGGTGCAGGCATGCTCCGTCGCTGCATGGACTACGGCAAGATGTTCGGCAAGGTCTTTATGAGCCATTGCCAGGACGAGGACCTGGTCGGTCACGGCCAGATCAACGAGGGCAAGGTCTCTACTCGTTTGGCCCTCGAGGGCTGGCCGGCGGCAGGCGAGGAGCTGCAGATCGCTCGCGATATCGAGATCGCCAAGCTGACCGGTGCCAAGCTGCACATCCAGCACATCTCCACCGCCCATGGCCTGGAGCTCGTGCGCGCCGGTAAGGCAGCTGGTGTGCAGGTCACCTGCGAGGCCACCCCGCACCACATGTTCCTGACCGAGAACGACCTGGACGAGACCTACAATACCTCGCTCAAGGTCAACCCGCCGCTGCGTACCGATGAAGACGCCGAGGCTATCCGTCAGGGCGTCATCGACGGCACCGTCGACGCTATTGTCACCGACCACGCTCCCCACACCCCGTGGGAGAAGGCCCGCGAGTTCGAGCTTGCGCCCTTCGGCATGATCGGCCTCGAGACCTCGCTGGCGCTCGTGCTTACCGAGCTGGTCAACACGGGCAAGATGAGCATGGGCCGCATGGTCGAGCTCATGGCCATAAAGCCGCGCGAGATTCTGGGTCTGGACCAGGTTCAGGTCAAGGCGGGCTCCGTTGCCGACCTGACCGTGTTCGACGCGTCCGCCACCTGGACGGTCGGCGAGGACGGCTACGAGTCGCGCGCCGAGAACTCCGGTTTTGCCGGCCGCACGCTCACCGGTCGTGCCACCGATGTGTTTGTCGGCGGTAAGCAGACGCTTGCCGACGGCTGCATCTGCTAGCATAGCCTTATCGCTTTTGTGCGCGGCGCCCTTGCGGTGCCGCGCTTTCTATTCGTTTGGACCATGCAACCGCATGGGGGATTGGAGCGTCTATGCCCACACCTTCCACTGCACGCATGCATGACTTCGAGGTCGTCTCGAACCGGGAGATCGCCGACGGCATCTTCTCGCTCGTCATCTCGGCCCCCAAGCTTGCAAGTGCGCTCAAGCCCGGTCAGTTTGTGAACATCGCCGTGCCGGGCGATGCTTCCTCGCTGCTTCGCGTGCCCCTGAGCTTCTATCGCGCCGACGCCGAGGCCGGCACCGTCGAGCTGTGGTACGCCGTCGTGGGCGATGATACCCGTCGTCTGTCGCAGATGGCCCCTGGCTCCACCTCCAACCTGCTGGGCCCTGGCGGCCGCGGCTGGTTCGTGCCCGAGGGTACCAGGAAAGCACTGCTCGTCGCCGGCGGCATTGGCGTTCCGCCCGTGCTCTGCCTGGCTGGCATGCTTGCCGAGCAGGGTGTGGACGTTGACGTATGCCTGGGCTTTGGCACCGCGTCCAAGGCCGTGGGCGTCGATGAGTTCCGCGCGCTGGGAGCCACGGTCAACGTGTGCACCGACGACGGCTCGTTGGGCACGCACGGCTTCTGCACCGATCCCGCCGCCGAGCTGCTTGGCGAGGGCGGTTACGACTACGTCGCCAGCTGTGGCCCCGCCGTTATGATGAAGAAGGTCGCCGAGGCTGCCGCCGAGGCCGGAGCGTACTGCGAGGTGTCGCTCGAGCGCATGATGAGCTGCGGCTTTGGTGCCTGCAACACCTGCAATGTCGAGACGGTCGACGGTATGAAGGGCGCCTGCATGTGCGGCCCCGTGTTCGATGCTTCCAAGGTGGTGGTCTTCTAGTGGGTACCGTGAACATGGCCGTCGATTTCGGCGGCGTCAAGATGCAGAACCCCATCAACACCGCAGCCGGTACCTTTGGCTACGGTTGGCAGTTCCAGAACTTCTTCGATGTCTCCCAGCTGGGCGCCATCACCACCAAGGGTTGCGCTGCCGAGCCCTGGCCCGGCAATCCTGCACCCCGCATGGCCGAGATCCCCGGCGGCATGATCAATTCCGTGGGCCTGCAGAACCCTGGTGTGGCCGCTTTCGCCCGCGAGTCCGGTCCGTGGCTCGAGCAGCTCTCCAAGGACGGTTGCCAGGTCATTTGCCAGGTCGCCGGTCACTCCGTCGAGGAGTTTGTCCGCGCGCTCGAGATGTATGTCGAGCTGTGTCCCTGGGCTGCCGGCTACGAGATCAACGTCAGCTGCCCCAATATCGCCGCCGGCGGTGCCGCCATGGGCTCTTCGCCCGAGGGCGCCTCTGCCGTCATGGCTGCCTGCCGCAAGGTGACCGATAAGCCGCTGTTCGTAAAGATGGCTCCGGTTAACGTCGCCGAGATTGCCAAGGCTCTCGAGGCCGCCGGCGCCGACGGCCTTTCGGTCATCAACTCCATCCAGGGTATGGCCATTGACGTTCATACCCGCAAGTCCCGTGTGGCCAAGCCTAAGGGCGGCCTTTCGGGTCCGCTGTGCCACCACATTGCCGTTCGTATGGTCTGGGAGGTTGCCCAGGCCGTCGACATTCCCATCAACGGCGTCGGTGGCGTCATGACCGGTGAGGACGCGGCCGAGTTTATCCTGGCTGGCGCTACCTGCGTATCGGTCGGAATGGCCAACTTCGTCGATCCGTGCGCTTCGCTCAAGATTGCGCACGAGCTCGAGGCCTGGGCCGAGTCCCAGGGTGTGAAGGACATCAACGAGCTGGTAGGTGCTTTCGAATGCTAGAGACCGATGCCCGCGACCGCGTTATCGTCGCCCTCGACTGCGACCGTGAGCGTGCGCTCGAGCTCGCCCATGAGCTTTCGGGCCATGCCGCCTGGCTTAAAGTGGGCATGACGCTCTATTACGCCGAGGGTCCCGAGATCGTCAAGACCTTTAAGGACCTGGGCTTTAAGGTCTTCCTCGACCTTAAGTTCCATGACATTCCGCATCAGGTGCGCGGTGCCGCTCGCTCGGCTTCGCTTGCCGGTGCCGATCTGCTTTCGGTTCACGGCTTGGGTTCGGGTGCTATGCTCGCCGCCTGCCGTGAGGGTGCCGAGGAGGCACGCGAGGATCGAGCCAAGCTCGTCGCCATCACCGTGCTCACGAGCATGAATCAGGGTGCGTTGAGCGAGATCGGCGTCGAGTCGCCCGTTGCCGAGGAGGCCGCCCGTCTGGCAAAGCTCGCCCAGGCCAACGGTATCGACGGCATCGTGTGCTCGCCGATGGAGGCTCATGACATGCGTGAGCTGCTGGGTCCCGATGCGCTGATTGTGACCCCGGGCGTGCGTCCGGTTGGTGCTGCGCTGGGCGATCAGTCCCGCGTTGCCACGCCTTCCCAGGCTATCGAGCGCGGCGCGAGCCATATCGTGGTTGGCCGCCCCATTACCGGCGCCGACGATCCGGTTGCCGCGTTTGACGCCATCGTTGCCGAGCTGGTCGAAAACGTCGCATAAAGATTCCCTTAAGTCACCACTTTTGGGTCTTATTAGCACAAATTAGCCCCTGTGCCTGCGAAAACTTTCCCATCCTTTGTGTGGAATCGCAGGTCAGGGGCTCATCTTTTAGCGCGATATATTGCACTTTTTGCGGGTATCGTCTAACCTATGGAGCCGCGATTGGCCATTTTGTACGTTTTACGTGCTAAAATGCCAAATATTGAATCAGATATAACCCAACTATTTGGAGGTACGAATGGCACTCCCTCAGCTTACCGATGAGCAGCGCAAGCAGGCTCTTGAGAAGGCTGCCGCCGCGCGTCACGCTCGCGCAGAGCTCCGTGAGCAGATCAAGAAGGGCGAGAAGTCCCTCGAGTCCGTGCTCAACTCCGATGACCCCATTGCTTCCCGCATGAAGGTTTCCACCCTCATCGAGTCTCTCCCCGGTTACGGCAAGGCCAAGGCCGCCAAGATCATGGAGGAGCTCGGCATCTCCGCTACCCGTCGCGTCCAGGGCCTTGGCGTCCGTCAGCGCGAGCAGCTCCTCGAGCAGCTGACCAAATAAGTGAGCGCTCAGGATTCAAAGCTCTTTGTGATTTCTGGACCGTCAGGCGCGGGCAAGGGCACGCTCGTCACTCGTGTGCGCGAGCGTCGCTCTAACCTGGGCCTGACGGTTTCGGCTACCACGCGAGCCCCACGTAAAGGCGAGGTCGATGGCGTCAATTACTTTTTCCTGACGCGCGAGGAGTTCGACCGCCGCGTGGCAAACGGTGAGTTTGTTGAGTGGGCCGAGGTCCACGGTAACTGCTACGGCACGTTGGTGAGCGAGGTCCAGTCCAAGCTCGCCTCTGGTTCGTCTCTCATCTTGGAGATCGATGTCCAGGGTGCCTTGCAGGTCAAGGAGCGTTTCCCCGAGGCCGTGCTGATCTTTATCAAGCCCCCCTCGCTCGAGGTGCTCCGCGAGCGTCTGGTCGGTCGCGGTACCGAGACGCCCGAGACGATTGAGCTGCGTATGGCAAACGCCGCCCATGAGCTTGCCCTTGCCGACCGCTACGACGACGTCGTGGTGAATGACGATCTCGACCGCGCGACCGATGAGCTCGTTCGCGTTCTCGATATGCATGAAAGGATCTGAGGTCCGTGTCCGTTGTAAAGCCTTGCATTGACGATCTTCTGGAGAAGACCGATCACAACCGCTTTCTGCTCGCTTCGCTTGCCTCCAAGCGTGCCTGCGACATCAATAGCATGCTGCGTGGCCAGCATAACCGTGTGCTTGCCGTTCAGGATGTCGACGACATCACCATCGCGCTCTCTGGCGCCGATACCATCTCGATGGCTATGGACGAGATCGTGGACGGCGATATCTCCTACGACGAGGCCCGTTACGAGAAGGCGCTCGGCCATAAGGTTGCTGAAGCCTAAATGGCAGCTCGCGTCTGCCTGGTCCACTATCACGAGGTTGGACTGAAGGGCAAGAACCGCGCACATTTTGAGCATATCCTCATGGATAACATTAAGGCGGCTTTGGCCGCCTTTTCCGTGAACGCCGTGTCTCGAATTTCCGGTTATATCCTCGTGACCTTTAACGAGCATCAGGCCGACGAGGCGGCGCGTGTCATCCGCACCGTCCCCGGCGTTGCCCGTGTGTCCCTGGCGTACCGCACCAACCGCGACCCGCAGGAGTACTGCGCCGCCGCCGTTAAGGCGCTGCGCGAGTTTGGCCCCTTCGATTCGTTTAAGGTGCACGCCAAGCGCTCCAATACTGACTATGAGCTCACCTCGATTGATATCAATCGTCAGGTGGGCGAGGTGCTGTGTGAGGCCTTCCCCGATAAAAAGGTTCAAATGCACGACCCCGATGCGATGGTGCACGTATTGGTGGTCCAGGGTAGCGTTTACGTGTACGCGCGCTCCGAGCGCGGCGTGGGCGGTCTGCCGGTGGGTTCTGCCGGCAAGGTCGTGACGCTTCTGTCATCGGGCATCGACTCTCCGGTGGCGACCTGGATGCTCGCGCGGCGCGGCGCGGTGTGCGTGCCGGTACATTTCTCCGGTCGTCCGCAGACGCCCGATACGAGCGAGTATTTGGTGCAGGACATCATCCGTGCGCTTGAGCCGGGTGTGCAGATCGGCCGCCTGTACGTGGTGCCGTTTGGCGATTGCCAGCGTGAGATTTCCGTCACCTGCCCCAGCAACCTGCGCGTGATCATGTATCGCCGCATTATGTATTCGGTTGCCGAGCGCATTGCGCATATCGAGGGCGCCAAGGCCATCGTGACCGGCGAGTCGCTCGGTCAGGTTGCCTCCCAGACGCTCGAGAACATCATGGCCGTCAACGAGGCCGTGAAGATTCCCGTGTTTCGTCCGCTCATCGGGTCCGACAAGCAGGAGATCATTGCGCGCGCTCAGGAGATCGGCACGTTCGATATTTCCACTGAGGCAGCGCCCGACTGCTGCACGTTGTTTATGCCGCGTCGTCCCGAGACGCACGCCAAACTCGATGCCGTGCACGAGGCCTGGGAGCTGTTCGACCACGAGGAGATGATCGAGCGTTTGCTCAGACAGACCGAGTACATCGACTTCTCCAGCAACACGTATAAGGCCCCTAAGACCTTAAAACGCAAACATTCGGAGCTTGCTCCGCGTGAGATTTACCAAGATCACGAGTAATTGCCTGCATAGACCGACGATGCGCCTGTATCGTCGGTCTTTTGCTATCTGGGCAAATGATGTCAAGATGTTCATTCGCTGACGCGTGACTGAATAAATGGACATGTTCGCGCAAGGTTTTGGTCGGTATTTGGTTTGACCGCGAAAACTAGTGTGGACGTGCGGAAGCTGCGACGCTCGTTTCCTGACACGATGGTGTTGGGAGGTGTTTGCTATGGCGCAGCGCGAGCAACACGAACGGGTTAAACGGATGGACCGCTGGGCGGGCAAGTTGCTCGGGCATAAAGCGGTGGTGGCGGCGATTCTGGTTGTCATTGCCGCCGCGAGCGGTTTGGCGATGGCAAGTTTTGGTGGCCACTCCAGTAGCGTGTCGTTTGAGCGTAGTGATGAGGCGAGCGTCTCGGATGTGCACGGGGCCGGGGATGCGTCTTCTGATGATGAGTCTTCGGCCAAGAGTTCCTCTGCTGCGGAGGTGTACGTCGATGTGGATGGCGCCGTTGTGAGGCCTGGCGTGTATCGGCTCAAAGATGGAGCACGGGTGTCCCAAGCTATCGATGCCGCCGGAGGGCTTACGGCCGAGGCGGATGTGACAGGGCTTAATCGGGCATCCAAGGTCGCAGACGGACAAAAAATATACGTACCAAAGGTGGGGGAGCAGCAGACGGTTTCCGCGGACGGTGGAGCCGATGGCGGAGCTGTCTTGGCTTCGGGCGCGAATGATGTGGCAGGGCTCGTCAACATCAATACGGCGAGCGCGGCGGAACTGCAGACGCTCTCGGGCATTGGGCCTTCTATGGCTCAGTCGATTATCGACGAGCGGACAAAGAACGGTGCTTTTGCCTCAGTCGATGACCTGATGCGCGTATCGGGAATCGGTGAGAAAAAGCTTGCCAAAATCAAAGATTGTATCTGCGTATGAGCACGCCCAAGCGCGAGCATGTGATGCCACCTCGGCCATTGATGCCGTGGACGATGGCACTTTGTGCCGGCTTGTGTGTGAGCTGTAGCTTGGTACTTAACCTGGTGGCCGATTTGCTACTGGGAGAGTGGGCAGCGCCTGTCATGTTGCTTATGGCCATTCCCGTTGCGGCTGCGGTTTGCATCGTATTGGCTCGGTCCTGTATGCGCCTTGTGCGGTGGAGACGATGGCTCTATGCCGCGGCCCTTGGCCTCGTGGCGGGGGCGGTCGTGTCCGCGGGCTGGGCGATCGGGGCGGTACGTGCTTCGAGGGCACTGGATAATCGGGCCGCGAGCAGTCTCGAGTTTGTTGTGCACGGCGACCCGTCCATCAATGACGGTGCGTACTCCTATACCTGCGATGCGTATGCGGGCGAAAAGCGTTTGGGTCAGGTGCGGCTGTCGTGTGATCGCGAGCTCGGCGTCGGTTCGCATGTACGTGCTATCGGTCGAATTTCGCGCTTTGAGAACGACGCGTACGGGCGCTCGCGCGTGCTTCGAGGCGAGGTACGCAAGGTTAAAGCCGTTCGGATTGTGTCGGTCGATGAGGGCTCTCCGGGGCCGCTGCTTCGGCTGCGAAATGGTCTGCTTGCGTCCATCGCGCCTGCGACCGACCCGGCGCGTTCGCTCATTGCCGGTGTCGTCTGCGGTCGTTCGGCCGAGCTGCGCGCCCAGCCGGCGGGCGACTGGTTTTCGGTAACGGGCACCGCGCATCTCATCGCTGTCTCGGGCAGCCATCTTGCCATCGTGGGGTTTGTGATTGAGAGCGCCCTGCAAAAGACGCGCCTCTCTCGTGGGCTTCAGCGGGGGCTGTTGGTGCTGACCCTTGCTGCCTATGCCGTCTTTACGGGCGCTTCGCCTTCGGCCGTGCGCGCGTGCTGTATGGTGGCGGCGACGCTTGTCGCCAACGGCGCCGGACGTCGTCGGCATGGCCTCTCGGCTCTGTTTGTGACCATGGCAATCTTTGTGTTGCTGCGTCCGACGGTATTGTTTGAGATGGGTTTTCAGCTTTCGTGCGCCAGCGTATTTGCCATCCTTTGTTTTTGCCCCTACGCCACCTACGCCTTGGTTGAGCTGGGCGTGCCCTCGGGGGTTGCCAGTATTTTGTCCGTCACACTGTGCTCGCAGCTGGCGACTCTTCCCGTTACCATTCCTACATTTGGGACGTTTTCGCTCATTGCCCCGCTCGCAAACGCCGTGATCGGTCCGGTGATAAGCGTGCTGCTCGCATCGTCGGTCGTGCTGGTGCCCTGCTCGCTTGTGCCGCTGTTGAGTCGCGTGGCTCTCGTGGTGCCCATGATTGTCGCTCGTTGCGCGCTGTTCTTTGAGCAGCTTTTTGCTGCTGTTCCGGGCGCATCCGTTACTGTGCCGCCCGATACGGTCTGGGTATACGTGGTGCCGTTCGCGCTGGCGGTCCTCTTGGTCTGGTGGCCACGTCCCCGCGCACGCCCCATGGCGGCGGGGCTTGCATGCCTGGTGCTCTTGGCTGCGATTCCGTACGTCTACTGGGATCGATTCGCGTCGCCTTCGGTGACGGTGCTCGATGTGGGGCAGGCCGATGCGATTCTTATCCGCCAGGGTGGCGCCGTGGCGCTCGTGGACTGTGGGCTCGATGAGCGCGTGGTGTCGGCGTTGGTTCGCAATAACGTGCACCATATCGACGCCGTCTTTGTGACGCATTGGGATGAGGATCACTGGGGTGGTCTGCCTGCCGTGCTCGAACAGTTTTCGGTCGGAACGATTGCCGTGGCGGCGGATGCGCTGGAGGATGCTCCTGCCGAGGTATTGAGCCGACCTGGCGTGGAGTATCGGCAGGTGCGCCGTGGGGATACGGTCGACATCGGCTCATTTTGCGCCCGCGTGATGTGGCCATTCGAGTCCGTGGATGGCGAGGGCAATGAAGACTCGCTTGTCTTGCTGCTCAGTTATGTCCAAGGAGGCCAGGGTCTCCGCATGCTACTCACCGGTGATGCCGAGCTCGATCAGGAACGCGAGTTTGTACAGAAGGTGGGGGATATCGATGTGCTCAAGCTGGGACATCACGGCTCAAAGGTTTCTGTCGACCTAGACCTGCTGGAAGCGCTTAAGCCCGAGCTCTCTATCGCGAGTGCGGGCGAGGGCAACCGCTACGGCCATCCATCCGATGCCTGCATCGATGCGGTTCGCGATGCGGGTGGCGCATTCGCGTGCACCATCGAACACGGCGACATTACCGTCACGCCGAGTGCGAATGGCTTTGCGATGCGATGCCAGCGACCGTGATGACATCGTTGGCGCGCGGTGGGCCCCTGGGCTAAAATGGCACGGTACGAATTCGAGAGTCTGCGAGAGGGGAGCGCAATGTCCGAAACCGGTCTGCTGCCGGCATATCTGATCGTCGGTACCGACGGAGTCAAGCGCGATCACGCCGTCTCGCGTATGAAAGCGCGTCTGGAAAAGACGGGCATGGTCGAGTTCAACCTCGACGAGCGCGATATGACCAAAGACCCCGATATCGAGTCGATTATCGGATCGCTCAACACCTTTCCGATGGGCAGTGAGTTTCGCCTGGTAATCCTTGACGGCTGCTCAAAACTCGCCAAAGCGATCTCCGAGCCGCTCGTCGAGTATCTCGCAAGTCCCAGCCCCACGACGGTCTGTCTCATTATCGCCGACTCACTTGCCAAGAATACGCGCCTGTACAAGGCAATCGCCAAGATCGACAAGAAGGCTATCGTCGATTGCTCGGGTACCAAGCGCTGGGAACTGCCGCGCCGCGTGCAGCAGATGGCGACGCAGCACGGCAAGTCGATCTCGACGGCGGCCGCCGAGGAGCTCGTTTCGCGTTCGGGTGAAAACACGCGCATGCTCGATAACGACTTGGCTAAGCTTGCCCAGATGGTCGAGGCGCCCCAGATTGAGCTTGCCGACGTTGAGCGCTGGATTGTACGTACGGCCGAGGTTCAACCCTGGGACTTTCTCAATGCGGTCTCGGCCCGTGACATGCGCCGCTCGCTCGAGCTCTTCAATCTACTGCCCGCCAAGAGCTACGTGTGGACTTACACATTGCTGTGCGGCCGCATCCGCGAGCTGATCGTCGCCAAGGCGCTCGATGCGCGCGGACAGGGGCGTGAGCTGGCCGCGACGCTCAAGCTCCAGTCTTGGCAGGTCAAGAATCACCTGACCTGGGCACGTCGCTTTTCGATGATAGAGCTCGTCGCAGCGCTCGAGGGCGCCGTCGATGTGGAGCTCGCGCTCAAGAGCTCGGCCGATTCTCAGACCGCGCTTTTGCTCTGGATTACGAACATCTTGAGAAAATCGTGATGATACCTGCCTATTTGACAAATTCGTTCTATCCCTTTGAGGGGGAGCGTGCTATAGTAGGCGCTTGCATGACCTCACCGTGTCTCAGAGGTGTCATACATTTTTTGCAAGGAACTCGAAAGGAACTCCAGAAGTGGCAAACATCAAGTCTCAGAAGAAGCGTATCCGCACCAATGAGGCAGCTCGCATGCGTAACAAGGCTGTCAAGTCCGAGCTCAAGACGCTGACCAAGCACGTCCAGTCCGCCGTCGCCGAGGGCGACGCCGAGAAGGCCCAGGCTGCCCTCAAGACCGTCACCAAGCGTCTCGACATGGCTGCCGCTAAGCATGTCATCCACAAGAACCAGGCTTCCAACCGCAAGTCCGGTCTTGCCAAGCTCGTGAACAGCATCAACGCTTAAGTTGTAAATTTCACATCACACAGATTACGCGCATAAATGGAGCCTGTTTTATGGAACAGGCTCCATTTTTTGTACCGCTCGGGTAAGATAGTCCGCATGAATACTTCAATTGACATTTCCCACATCCGCAACTTCTCGATCGTTGCGCATATCGACCATGGCAAGTCCACGATCAGTGACCGCATCCTCGAGCTCACCCATACCGTCGATGAGCGCGACATGGAGTCGCAGCTGCTTGACACGATGGACATCGAGCGCGAGCGCGGTATCACGATCAAGTCCAATGCCGTCCGCGTGTCCTATGACGCCGACGACGGCGAGACGTATCAGTTCAACCTGATCGATACGCCGGGCCACGTGGACTTCACCTACGAGGTCTCGCGTTCGCTTGCCGCTTGCGAGGGCGCGGTGCTGGTCGTGGATGCCACCCAGGGCGTCGAGGCGCAGACCGTTTCCAATGCGACGCTCGCCATGAACGCCAACTTGGACATTGTTCCGGCCATCAACAAGATCGACCTTCCCTCGGCGCACCCCGACGAGGTCAAGACCGAGATCGAAGACGATCTGGCCATTCCCGCCGACGATGCCGTGTGCGTGTCGGGCAAGACCGGCGAGGGCATCCACGATCTGCTGGAGTCCATCGTCTTTTTGATCTCGCCTCCCAAGGGCGATGCAAATGCCCCTCTCAAGGCACTAATTCTGGATTCGTACTTCGATGAGTACCGCGGCGTCGTCGCCACGGTGCGTGTCTTTGACGGTTCCATCAAAAAGGGCGATACCCTGCGCATGATGCAGGCCAAGGGGGACTTCCTGGTCGATGGCGTGGGCGTTAAGCGCCCTGCTGAGACGCCGGTCGATGCTCTGACCGTCGGCGAGGTTGGCTATGTGGTCACGGGTCTGAAGGACCCCGAGGCTGTGCGCGTGGGCGATACCCTTACGTGGGCTTCGAACCCCTGCCCCGAGCCGCTGCCGGGCTACCGCGAGGCCAAGCCCATGGTCTACACGGGCCTGTTCCCCATCGACAACAAGGACTACGAGAACCTGCGCGACGCGCTCGATAAGCTTCACGTCAACGATCCGTCGTTGGTGTGGGAGCCTGAGACGTCGGTGGCGCTGGGCTTTGGCTTTCGCGTGGGCTTCTTGGGCCTGCTGCACATGGAGGTCGTCAAGGAGCGCCTGGAGCGCGAGTTCAATCTGGACCTGATCGCCACGAGCCCCTCGGTCGACTACCACGTGTACAAGACCGATGGTGAGATGATCGATGTCCGCAGCCCGCAGGATCTGCCCGAGGCCACGCGCATCGAACGTATCGAAGAGCCCTACCTCAAGGCAAAGATCATCTGCCCGCCCGAGTATACGGGTGCCGTCATGCAGCTCGCTATCGAGCACCGTGGCGTCACGACCGATATGATCCACCTGACGAGCAAATCGGTCGAGATGCGTTTTGATATGCCGCTCGCCGAGCTCATCTTGGACTTCTTCGATCAGCTCAAGAGCCGCACCAAGGGTTACGCTTCGCTCGACTATGAGTTCAATGAATATCGCCCCTCCGAGCTCGTCAAGCTCGACATCCTGCTTTCGGGCGACGAGGTGGACGCTCTGTCGTTTATCGTACACAAGGATAAGGCCTATGGCCTGGCCCGCGGTCTGTGCGACAAGCTCAAGGAGATCATCCCGCGGCAGCTGTTCGAGGTGCCTATCCAGGGCGCCATCGGCAACAAGATCATCGCCCGCTCCACCGTTAAGGCGCGCCGTAAGGACGTGCTGGCCAAGTGTTATGGCGGCGATATCTCGCGAAAGCGCAAGCTGCTCGAGAAGCAGAAAGAGGGCAAGAAGCGCATGAAGGCCATCGGCTCGGTCGAGGTCCCGCAGGAGGCCTTTATGGCGATTCTCAAGGTGGACGAGTAGTTCCATGGCGCTTTCTGAATACAGCAAGCGGCTGCTGGGCGCCTATGCCGAGCAGCCGTTCCTTATGGCTCCCATGGCGGGCGTAACCGACCCCGCCTATCGCATCATGTGTCGCCGCCGCGGCGCCAACTTTGCCTACAGCGAGATGGTGAGCGTTGCAGGCCTTGCCTATGCCAGCAACAAGACGTGGCGCCTGGTGCTGCCGGCCGACGAGGAGCAGCAGATTTGCGTGCAGCTCTTTGGCTCCAAGCCCGATCAGTTTGCGAGCGCCGTCGCTGCCGTCGAGGAACGCGTGGGCGATCGCCTGTCATTGATAGATATCAACATGGCCTGTCCGGCTCGCAAGGTCGTTACCAAGGGCGAGGGCTCGGCGCTTATGCGCACGCCCGATCTGGCCGAGAAGATTGTCGAGGCAGCGGTGGGTGCGGCGCATGTTCCCGTGACCGTGAAGATCCGCAAGGGTTTTTATGCCGAGGATCGCAATGCCGCAACGTTTGCCCAGATGCTCGAAGGGGCGGGCGCCTCTGCAGTTGCCGTGCACGGTCGTTGTGCCACGCAGCTCTATACGGGCCAGGCCGATTGGTCTGTCGTCGATGAGGTTGCCGAAGCCGTCGAGATTCCCGTGATTGGTTCGGGCGATGTGTTCTCGGCCGAGGACGCTGCTGAGCATCTGAGCGGTTCGGGTGCCAGCGCGGTGTTTATTGCGCGCGGTATCTACGGCAATCCCTGGGTGTTCGGCGATGCACGCGCCCTTGCACTCGATGGCACGCCGGTTCCTTCTCGCTCCTCGGTCGAGCGCCTGGAGGCCCTGCGTGAGCACCTGACGTTGACGCACGAGCTTCTGCCGCTTATGTCGCGCGCTCGTACGTATGCAAGCTGGTACTTAAAGGGTATGCCCCATGCCGCCGCCTGGCGCGCTCGGGTGGTGCGCTGCTCCACGTACGAGGAGTTTATGGCGCTGGTCGATGATATCGAGCGCGACGTGGTGGCCTGCGAGGCCGCGCTTGCCGCCGGTGAGTCGGTGCCCGCTCATCCGCTGGAGGCCTAACGGTGGCCGTTACCGCGCTGTATGTGCACGTGCCGTTTTGCGCTCAAAAATGCCGCTATTGCGACTTTGACTCGCAAAGCGTGGCCCCGTGCGACCTGGATGCTGCGCTCGATGCCTATTTTGAGCACCTGTATACGCGGCTCGATGCCTTTGGCAACGCTGGGGCACTCAGGCAGATCCGCACTGTCTACGTAGGCGGCGGCACGCCGTCGCTGGCAGGGGAGCGCCTCGTGAAACTTGCCCGTCGTATCTCCATGTGGTGCAAGCCCGTTGAGTTTACTTGTGAAGCCAATCCAGAATCGCTGACGGCTGGGCTCGCCACCGCGCTTGACGAGGCAGGTGTCACGCGCATCTCTCTGGGCGTGCAGACGCTGGACAATACCGAGTTGGCTGTCATTGGCCGTATCCATGATGCCGAACGGGCGCTTGAGGCTATCGCGACGGTGAAGGATGTTGGGCTCGATGTGTCGTGCGACCTTATGTGTGGGCTTCCCGGACAGACTATGGCGAGCTGGCAGTACACGCTCGATGGCGCGCTTGCGGCGGCCCCGCACCATGTGTCGGTCTATCCGCTCACGCTCGAGGAGGGCACGCCGCTTTACCGCATGGCGTGCCGTGATGAGTCGCTTGAGCCCGATGAGGATTTCCAAGCCGCATGCATGGACGTTGCGCGCGAGCGGCTGAGTTCGGCGGGCTACCATCCGTATGAGGTGGCGAGCTACGCGCTCGATGGGCATGAATGTGCTCATAATATCGCCTACTGGACTGGTCGGGGCTATCTGGGTTTGGGTCGTTCTGCCGCGGGTATGCTCGATGCCGAGGACTTCGATCGCCTGGCTGGGCTGTTTCCCGGCGTGGCCCCCCGTGGTGACTTTCACCGCGTGCGTCTGGTCCAGCGCAACGATGACGCGACGTTGTTTGAGGCCGAGTACCTGACATATCGCGAGGCGGCAGCCGAGGACCTGATGCTCGCTTGTCGCATGACGCGCGGTGTTGATTCCGACCTGTTGGTTCGCGCGGCTCGTGTCATCCCCTCTGAGGAGCTGACAGTGGCTTGTGACCGTGCTCTTGAGCTTGGGCTTGCCACTTGGGTGCCCGAGAACGGTGATACCTATGCAGGGCCTATCGCCTCTGTCGACGTCATCGCCGGCCGCACCTGTTCCCGCCTGGCGCCGACCCACCTGGGTTGGCTCGATGGAAATGTTCTGTTCGAGCTGTTTTGGGGTCTAGCTTAGGCCGCTCGGGTAGAATTACCGCAATATATACGCTGCTGCGAGCAGGAGGTTGCCGCGCATGGCGACGATGAACGAAAAAGATTACTACGAGATCTTGGGTGTCTCCAAGGACGCCACCTCGCGTGATATTCAAAAGGCTTTCCAGCAAAAGGCCCGTAAGCTCCATCCGGACGTCAATAAAGAGCCGGATGCCGAGGAGAAGTTTAAAGAGGTTTCCGAGGCCTACGCCGTGCTCTCGGACGAGCAGAAGCGTGCGCGTTACGACGCCATGCGGTCGGGCAATCCCTTTGCGGGTGCACCGACGGCTTCGCCCTATGGCGGTGGCTATGCCGGCAGCGCCGGTTACGGCAATCCCTTTGACGGCGGTTTCCCCTTCGGGGGCGCCTGGGGCCAGCCCCGTCGCGGCCAGGCGGCCTACAACCCCGAGAGTGGCGCCAACGTGGTCGTTGATATCAAGCTCGACGCCAAGGAGGCCAAGGGCGGTGCCCACAAGACCGTTCGCTACACCCGCTTTGACACCTGCGGACATTGTGGAGGATCGGGCTCCGTTTCGTCAGAGCATGCCCACACCTGCCCGAGCTGCGGTGGTCGCGGCCATATCGATGTCGACCTGTCGTTCCTGTTTGGTGCGGGCACGTTCCAGACGGTTTGTCCTGAGTGCGGCGGTTCCGGCAAGGTCGTTGCCGACCCGTGCCCCGATTGCGGTGGCAGCGGCCGTACCCGCGTAACCTCCGAGCAGACGATTGAGTTTCCCGCCGGCACGCATGATGGCGACGAGGTGCGCATCCCCAACATGGGTCACGCCGGCACGAACGGCGCTTCGGGCGGTGACCTGGTCGGTCGTGCACACGTTGAGGCCGAGCGCCTGGAGGGTAAGGCTCGCACCGGCTTCTACCTCATGGGTATCATCGCGCCGTTTTTGGTACTGTCGGCCATCTCGGGCGTGTTCTCCGCCTTTGCCATGATGTGCTTCATTCCGTTTGCCATGGGCTTGTTCATGGTGCTGTCGGACGGCGTGCTTCATCGCAGCCTGCTGTGGTGGAAGCGCGGTGCGATGCAGTTTGCCAATGGATTTGCCAACGGTTTTATGTTCGCGCTCGTGTCGGTTTGGTTCGCGAGCTGCTCGCAGCGGGCCGTGCTTTCGCCGTACGGAATGCAATAACATCAAACCCTCTGTTTGCGCCCGGCCCAGCTTGGGTATAGGACGCACTGTGACAATAATGAAAGTTGGAAGGATTCGGTCGTGTCGGAAAATAGGGATTACTACGAGGTACTTGGCGTTGACAAGGATGCCGACGCGCGGACGATTAAGCGCGCGTTTCTAAAGAAAGCCCGTACGGTACACCCGGATGTTTCGGACGACCCTGAGGCCGAGGCCAAGTTCAAGGAGCTCAATGAGGCCTATTCCGTTCTTTCCGACGAGCAGAAGCGTGCTAACTACGACCGTTACGGCACCGCGGACGGCCCCGGCGGCTCTGGCTATGTCGACATCAACGATATCTTTGGCGGCATGGGCATGGACGACCTGTTCTCGTCGTTCTTTGGCGGTGGCGCCGGCGGTGGCGCTCGCAGCCGTCGCGAGCGCCGTCGCGGTCGCGATATGGCCATCTCCCTTTCGGTGACGCTCGAGGAGGCGGCGCTCGGCTGCAAAAAGACGATCAGCTACGACCGCCTTGCCCCTTGCGATGACTGCAATGGTACCGGCAAGGCCGAGGGCGCGACCGAAAAGCAGTGCAGCCGCTGTCACGGCACAGGCTATGTGACGACGGTCCAGCGTTCTTTCCTGGGCCAGGTTCAGTCCTCTTCGCCCTGTCCCGACTGCCACGGCGAAGGCACGGTCATCGATCATCCCTGCGAGACCTGTGACGGCCAGGGCCGCACGCCTTCACACGAAAAGATTGACATCGATATTCCCGCCGGCGTTTCGACCGGTCGCCAGCTGCGCGTGAGTGGTTTTGGCGAGGCCGGCCTTCGTGGCGAGCCGTCGGGCGACCTGATCGTCAACGTGCGTGTCGCCGACCATGAGCGTTTTAAGCGTAATGGCGATGACCTGTATCTGGTGAGCGATATCTCGATTGCGCAGGCTGCGCTCGGTTGCGAGATTGAGGTCGAGGGCATTATGCCTGACGAGGTCGTTAAAGTGACGGTTCCCGCCGGCACACAGTACGGTGACACCGTGAGCGTCAACAACTACGGCATGCCGCGTATCGGCGGTGGCGGCTCGCGCGGTCGTCTGATTGTGCAGCTGCGCGTGGTCGTTCCCACCAATCTCTCCAACAAGCAGCGCGAGCTGCTTCGCGCCTTTGCCGACGAGATGGGCGATGACGTCGCATCCGGTAAGAAGTCGGTGACCGACCGTATCAAGAGTGCCCTCGACGACATCCTCGATTAAGGAGCCCGTGTGCTCGCACCCCATATTTCCGTCGTCAACCTCGGTTGTCGTGTCAACCGGGTTGAGTCCGACCGTATCACTGCCGATCTTATGCGCCTGGGCTTTGCGATGGTGGAGCCCCGGGACGCCGAACTGATCGTTATCAATACCTGTGCCGTGACGGGGGAGGCCGAGGCCAAGACCCGCAAGGCCGTCCGTCACGCCCTGGCCTATCCCGGCGAGCCTTGCGTGGTCGTAACCGGCTGCGTCGTCAACCTGCACCCCGAGGAGCTGCTGGAGCTTTCCGATCGCGTGATCGCCGAACCGTCCAAGATTGACGTCGCCGAGCGCGTCTGCGAGGTGCTGGGCGTCGAATCCGATAGCGTGCCCGCCTGCAGCGATGGCGACGTGGTCGATGCGCTCGGTCGTTCGCGGCTGGGCGTGAAGATCCAGGATGGCTGCAACCACCGCTGTACCTATTGCATCGTGTGGAAGGCCCGCGGCCCCGAGCGTTCCGTACCTGTCGAGTCTGTGCTCGAACAGGTGCGCGAGGCCCAGGAGGCCGGCGTGCCCGAGGTGGTGCTGACCGGCGTGAACCTGGGTGCCTACGACGGCAAGAGCGCGACCGACGAACATGTCGAGATCGATGAGCTGCTCCAGGCCATCATGGAGCGCACCGAGATCGCCCACGTGCGCATCTCCTCGGTGGAGCCCATGGATATTTCCGAGCGCTTGCTCAAGGTGATGGCTCGCTATCCGAAGCGTATCGCGCCGTTTTTGCACCTTCCCGTGCAGTCTGGCTGCACGGCGACGCTGCATCGCATGGGCCGTCCCTATAGCGCCGAGGCCTTTGAGGACACGGTGCGCATGATTCGCACCAACTTGCCCCAGGCGTCTCTTTCGTGCGATGTCATCGTCGGTTTTCCTGGCGAGACGGACGAGGAGTTCGAGGAGTCGCTGGCGCTGTGCCGTCGCGTGGGCTTTTCGCGCATGCACGTGTTTCGCTATAGCAAGCGCCCCGGCACCCTCGCCGCCGACATGCCCGACCAGGTACCCCCTGAGGTCATGGCCGAACGCAGCCGTCGCATGCGTGCCGCCGCACAGGAGCTTGCGATCGCCGATGCCCGCCGCCGCGTGGGCACGGTCGAGCGTGCGGTGCTCGAGTATGGCGACAATTTGACGCTCGGCTCGTTCCATCATGCCCGTCTCGATGATACCTGTGGACTCGCAGCCCCGTGCCTGCTCGATGTTGCTATCATCGGAGTCGATGATTCCGGCTTGGTCCATGCACACAGGGAGGTTCATGGAAGCCTCGAAGATTAGACTTACCGTTCCTGAGGGTATCGACCCCTCGCGCGTTTTGGGCGCCGGTGACGGCGTCCTTCGTGCGCTCGAGAACTTGGTGCGCGCCCATGTGGTTGCCCGCGGTGACAGCGTTGCCGTGAGTGGCGATCCGGACGAGGTCGAGCTGGTCGCGCGTTTTTTCGAACATGCCTTTCGTGAGGCTGCTGCCGGGCGCACGCTTTCTGCCGATGATGTCTCGCGCTGTCTGGCCGTTCTGCGCGACGGCGAGCATGATGCCTCGTCGTTGCGCGATGACGTGCTGCTATCGTATCGCGGTCGCGTTATCCGCCCCAAGACGCTCGGTCAAAAGCGCTATGTGGATGCTATCCGCTCTTCTACCATCACGTTTGGCCTCGGTCCCGCCGGTACCGGTAAAACCTATCTGGCCATGGCGCTCGCCGTCGCCGCGCTCAAGCGCCATGAGGTGGGCCGCCTGATCCTGACGCGCCCGGTTGTCGAGGCGGGGGAGAACCTGGGCTTTTTGCCCGGCACCCTCGAGGAAAAGATCGACCCGTATATGCGCCCGCTCTATGATGCCCTCTTTGACATGATGGATCGCGAACGCACCGATGAGCTTATGGAGCGTGGCGTGATCGAGATCGCCCCGCTCGCCTACATGCGCGGTCGAACGCTGAGTGATGCCTTTGTGGTGCTCGATGAGGCACAAAACACAACGCCTGAGCAGATGAAGATGTTCCTGACGCGTCTGGGTTTTAATTCCAAGTTCGTGATTACCGGCGACCTGAGCCAGCGTGACCTGGTGGGTCGTCACGGTGGTCTTGCCGATGTCGAAAGGATTTTGGGTCGCGTCGACGATGTGGCGTTTTCTCACCTGGAGCGCGCCGATGTGGTGCGCCATGCCCTGGTGGGCCGTATTGTTGAGGCCTATGATGCATACGACGATGCGCGTGAGCAGCGCGCACACGATCGAAAGGAGTCCCGTTGAGTGTATTGATCAGCAACGATGCCGAGCTCGATACGCTGCTCGATGCCCAGGAGGTGGAGCACATCTGCGGGGTTGTGCTTGCCGCCGAGGGTGTTGAGCGTGAGGTCGAGATTTCCCTTTCGTATGTCGATGAGGACGAGATGCACGAGCTCAACCACGAGTGGCGCGGCATCGATCGTACGACCGACGTGCTCTCGTTTGAATGCGACTCGGCCTTTGACGAGGATATTCCCGCCGACGAGACGCTCGAGCTCGGCGATATCATCTTGGCCCCGCAGGTCATTGCCCGTCAGGCCCCCGGCTTTGGCAATAGTCCTGCCGACGAGTGTCGCCTGATGCTCGTGCATGGCATGCTGCACCTGCTGGGGTATGACCATATCGAGGACGACGAGGCCGAGGTCATGGAGGCCCGCGAGGACGCCATCCTGCGCGATCTGGCGCTCGAGCGTGGCGAGGACCCCAAACTCGTCCACGTCGGCCCCATCACCAACCACGCCCACGACTAGGAGCCGTCTATGATTCCCGGATCGAACAAGGACCATCCGTCCTTTTTAAAGTCGTTCTCATACGCCATGGAGGGCTTCGTTACCGCCGTCAAGACCGAGCGCAATATCAAGGTCATGCTCGTGGCGGGCGTGTGCACCGTCATTGCCGGCTGCATCGTGGGGCTCGATATTGCCGAGTGGGCCACGGTTATCATCTGCTGCGGCTTGGTGATTCACGGCGAGCTGTGCAATACCGCCATGGAGGCGATTGTCGACCTGGCGACCCAGGAGCTGCATCCTCTGGCCAAGCGCGCGAAGGATATCGCCGCCGCCTCTGTATACGTTCTTTCCATTACCGCCGCGATCGTGGGCGTGCTTGTCTTTGCCCACGCGCTCGACTTTATTTAGAAAGGGATTCCCATGTCCGACAATATGCAGCCTACCGATGAAGTTTTGGATGACGAGGTCCTGAACGAGGCTGAAGGTGCCGATTCGTTTGACGAGGTCGAGGAGTTCGATCCGTTTGAGGGCGTGAGCGACGAGGAACTCGATGCTCTGTGCGACGAGGATGAGGGCCTCGCGGGCTTTGGAGACGTGGAACCCGGTTTCCGCAGCGGCTTTGTGGCCCTGGTCGGTCGCCCCAACGCCGGCAAGTCCACGCTGCTCAACGCCTGTTACGGCAAGAAGGTCGCCATCACCTCTCCGGTGGCCCAGACGACCCGCCGCCGTATGCGCGCCGTGGTCAATCGTCCCGGTTACCAGCTGGTCTTCGTCGACACCCCGGGTATTCACAAACCTAAGGACGGCCTGGGTTCCGAGCTTAACAAGAGCGCCTTGTTTGAGCTCAATGACGTAGACGTTGTCGCGTTTTTGATCGACGCCACCAAACCCATCGGCAGGGGAGACGCCTGGGTCGCCGAGCGCGTTAAGAGCGCCCGCTGCAAGAAGGTCCTGGTGCTCACGAAGGCCGATGAGGCCGATCCCGCCCAGGTTATGGAACAGCTCAAGGCCGCTCACGAGCTTATGGAATACGACGATGAGATCGTGACGTCTTCGGTCAAGAATTTCAACGTCGATGCGTTTATCGAGACCGTCGCGCACTTTTTGCCCGAGGGTCCACGCTGGTTCCCCGAGGACATGGGCACCGACGCGTCCGACGAGACCCTCGTGGCCGAGTTTGTGCGCGAGAAGGTCCTGCGTCGTACCCGCGACGAGATCCCTCACTCCGTGGGCGTCATCTGTGACGCGCTCGAGCAGACTAAGAAGGTCCTGCGCGTGCACGCCACGATTTACGTCGAGCGCGAGGGGCAGAAGGGCATCATCATCGGCAAGGGCGGCGAGATGATCAAGCATATCGGTATCGACGCCCGTCGCGATCTTGAGCGCATCTTTGGCACTCAGGTCTTTTTGGAGCTCGACGTGAAGGTCAAGGCCGGCTGGCGCGATGACGAGGCGCAGATCCGCCGCTTTGGCTATAACGCCGAAGATTAAGCCTCGGCGTTCATGGCAGGCTCTCGCACATATCGCACAAAGGTGCTCGTCCTCGACAAGACGAAGCTCAAGGAAACCGACCTGATCTTGACGATGCTCGACGAACGGGGGCGGCAGGTGCGTGCCGTGGCTAAGGGCGCACGTAAGCCTGGCGGTCGCCTTGCGGCCCGCTGCGAGCTCTTCTGCACCGTTGATATGCTGTTGGCGCATGGTCGCTCGCTCGACGTGGTCTCGCAGGCGGAGCTTTTGGAGGCGCCGCTCGGCGCTGCTCCTGACTACGAGACGACCTGTGCCGCCAGCGCGATTGCCGAGGTTGCGCGCGTGTGCTCGTTCGAGGATGCCGAGGATCCATTTACCTTTGCCATTACGCAGCGGGCGCTCACGCTTGTTGGCAGCGGGCTCGACTCGGCACATATGGACCTGCTCGTGGCAGCGTTTGTCTTTAAGCTGCTGTCGCACGTTGGCTACCGGCCCGATTTCTCGGCTTGCGTCTCGTGCGGCGATCCCATGCTCTCGCATTTCTCGGCCCAAGCCGGCGGGCTTTTGTGCGGGTCGTGCGCCTCGAGCGTGCCTGGCGCCGAGTTGGTATCGGTCGGCGAGGTCGCATGGCTGCGCGCCCTGATGTCCATGACGTTCGATGCTCTTTTGGCCGAGCGAATTGACCCGCATACGGCGGCGTTCTTGCTCGGGCTTTCGCATGTGTGGGCGGCGACGCATACCGACCAGCGGCTCCGTGCGATGGAATTCATGTTGGGTCGGTGATGATGCGCAGGCGCGCTCCGCTTGTGGTAACATACCGACCTGTTGGTACCTCGACCTTGGATGCTCGCTCCACCGGCGGCTTCCCAGTCCGAGGCGAATAGAGTCGCCCACGGGCGACGCGAAACGAAAGGTGAAACAATGACTGTTTCCAAAGAGCGCAAGGCGGAGCTGACCGCCCAGTTCGGTAACTCCCCGGTCGATACCGGTAACCCCAAGGTTCAGGTCGCCATCCTGTCCGAGCGCATCAAGGAGCTGACCGAGCACATGAAGTCCCATCAGAAGGACTTCCACACCCGTCGTGGCCTGCTCATGCTCGTCGGCCGCCGTCGTCGTCTTCTCTCCTACATCAAGAAGAACGACATCGTCGAGTACCGTGAGCTCATCAAGGCTCTGGGCATCCGCGACAACATCCAGTAGGATTTGTACATGCTAAGAGCGTCCTGCGCAGCGGGGCGCTCTTTTTGTGTAAGGGCGTGAACAATCACGCTCTACAACGTGGCGGGGGCAGGGGGCCCGCGTCACATGAGAAGCCCGCAGGCAAGGGGCCTGTGGGGTAAAGGAGAACAATGACACTCGTATCCAAGACCTTTGAGCTGTACGGCAAGACCTACACCTTCGAGTCCGGCGAGCTTGCCAAGCAGGCCACCGGCGCTTGCCTGGTCAAGCAGGGCGACACCACGATGCTTGACACCGTGGTCGTTTCCAAGGAGCGCAAGAACTACGACTTCTTCCCGCTGACCGTCGACTTCAACGAGAAGATGTACGCTGCCGGCCGTATCCCGGGTGGCTACCTCAAGCGTGAGGGCCGTCCCAGCGAGAAGGCAACGCTCACGGCCCGCATGATCGACCGCCCGATCCGCCCGAGCTTCCCGGACGGCTTCCGCAACGAGGTTCACATCGTCGCCACTTCGCTCGTCGCCGACCAGGTTAACCCCTTCGACGTCATCAACGTCATGGGCGCCTCCCTGGCTATGACGCTCGGCGGCGTGCCCTTCGAGGGCCCGCTCGCCTGCGTGCGCATCGGCCGCAACGTGGAGACCGGTGAGTTTATCGTCAACCCCACCTATGAGGAGCGCGAGAACTCCGATCTGGACCTGGAGCTGGGCGGCTCTGCCGACTTCATCTCGATGGTCGAGGCCGGCGCCGAGGAGATCTCCGAGGACGACATGCTCGCCGCTATGAAGTTTGGCCAGGAGGCCCTCGCTGCCTTCTGCCAGGCCCAGGACGAGTTCGTCGCCGAGTGGGAGCAGGTCAACGGCGCCATCGTCAAGAAGGAGTACCCGCTCGACCAGCCCGTCGAGGAGGTCCAGGAGCGCATCTTCGCCCACTACGACGAGATGGCCGCTGCCCTGCGCGACGCCGACAAGCTCTCCCGCATCGGTAAGGTCGAGGCTCTGAAGGAGTCCATCCGCGCCGAGTTCACCGACGAGGAGCAGGCCGCTTGGGAGCGCGAGATCCCCGTGGCACTCAAGAAGCTCGAGAAGAAGGCCATGCGTACCATGGTCGTCGAGACGGGCGAGCGCGTCGACGGCCGTGCCGCTGACGAGATCCGTCCCATCATGGTGAAGGACAACTACCTGCCGCTCGTTCACGGTTCCGGCCTGTTCCAGCGCGGTCAGACCCAGGTGCTTTCCGTCCTTTCGCTCGGCATGCTCAACGAGGGTCAGCGTCTGGATACCATCGAGCCCACCGAGGGCAAGCGCTACATGCACCACTACAACTTCCCGCCGTTCTGCACTGGCGAGACCGGTCGTATGGGTAGCCCCAAACGCCGCGAGATCGGTCACGGCAACCTGGCCGAGCGCGCTCTGCTTCCGGTGCTCCCCGACGAGAACGAGTTCCCCTACGCCATCCGCGTGGTCTCCGAGGTCATGGAATCCAACGGCTCTTCTTCGATGGCTTCGACCTGCGGCTCCACGCTCGCCCTCATGGACGGTGGCGTGCCCATTAAGCGCCCGGTCTCCGGTATCGCCATGGGCCTGATCCAGGAGGAGGGCAAGACCGTGGTCCTGTCCGACATCCAGGGTCTCGAGGACTTCCTGGGCGACATGGACTTTAAGGTCACTGGCACCACCGAGGGCATCACCGCCCTGCAGATGGACAACAAGGCCACCGGCCTCACCTTCGATATCTTGGCCCGCGCCCTGCAGCAGGCCAAGGAGGGTCGCGCCTTCATCCTGCAGAAGATGCTCGATGTGATCCCCGAGCCGCGTCATACCACGCGCAGCACCGCTCCGCGCATCGTCTCCATCCAGGTTCCGACTGATAAGATCCGCGACGTCATCGGTTCCGGCGGCAAGGTCATCCGCGGCATCCAGGACGAGACCGGCGCTTCGGTCGACATCCAGGAGGACGGCACCGTCTTTGTCGGCGGCACCGGTGAGTCTGTCGATCAGGCCGTCGAGCGCATCAAGCTCATCATCAAGGTTCCTGAGCCGGGCGAGGAGTACACCGGTCGCGTTGTCTCCATCCAGCCGTTCGGTGCCTTCGTCAACCTGCTGCCCGGTAAGGACGGCCTGCTGCACATCTCCCGCGTCGCCAAGGGTCGTGTGGAGAAGGTCGAGGACGTCCTCAACGTGGGCGACGAGGTCAAGGTCGTCGTCATCGAGGTCGACGATCGCGGTAAGATCTCGCTCGATCGTCTCGACAAGCCCGAGGCCCCGGCTCGCGCCGAGGGTGCCTCCGAGGGCGACGGCGAGCACTTCCAGCGTCGTGAGCGTCCGCGTCGCGAGCGCTCCGAGCGCAGCGACCGCCCGCGCCGTCCTGGCGACAACGGAGGCCGCAAGCCCCGCCGTCACCACGACGCCGAGTAACAGCCGCACATAAGCAGCACCGCAAGGGCGACTCCGGACAGGGGTCGCCCTTTTGCTATTCCCGGCGGGATACACGGCTTCAGATGGGGCTTTGATGCATGGGTGGTCTGTTGTTGTGCAAATGGGTATCATACTGTGGTTACTGCATCGACTCTGTGATGCATGTTTGTACGTTCCCGACGGTCGGTTTGCCAGAAGCGCCCCGTCGGTTGTTCCAGACCCGTTTCGTAGAAAGGAAACAACACTCACCTATGGCAGCTAAAAAATCATCTCCCTTGAAGATCATCCCGCTCGGCGGCCTTGACGGCATCGGCAAGAACATGACGGTCTTCGAGTGCGGCGACGACATGGTGCTCGTCGACGCTGGCCTCATGTTCCCCGACGACTCTCAGCCCGGTATCGACCTGGTGCTTCCGGATTACACCTACGTTCTGGAGAACGAGGAAAAGCTTCGCGGTATCATCGTCACTCACGGCCACGAGGACCACACCGGTTCGCTTCCGTATCTGCTGCAAGACCTCAACAACAAGGTGCCCATCTTCTCGAGCAAGCTGACGCTTGGCTTTATCGAGGGCAAGCTCTCCGAGTTCCGCATTCGTGCACCCAAGTTCCGTGAGGTCAAGGGCGGCAGCCACGTCAATTTGGGTGGCATCTCGCTCGACTTCTTCTCGATGACGCACTCCATCCCGGGCGCTCTGGGCGTGTTCATCCGCACTAACCAGGGCACCGTTATGCACACCGGCGACTTTAAGCTCGACCAGACGCCCATCGACGGTGTCACGCCCGACTATGCCGCTATCAGCCGCTTTGCCAAGCAGGGCATCGACCTGCTGCTGTCCGACTCCACCAACGCTACGGTCCCCGGCTTTACCAAGTCCGAGGCCGAGGTCGGTCCCAATTTGCTGCATGCTATCAAGAATGCTCCGGGCCGCGTGTTCGTCGCGTCGTTCTCGAGCCACATCCATCGTCTGCAGCAGATCTGCGACGCCGCTCGCAAGTGCGGCCGAAAGGTCGTCGTGACCGGACGTTCCATGCTCACCAACACCCGCGTGGCTCGCGAGCTCGGTTACCTCAACATCGATGACGCCGATATCATCGATGCCTTCGATATTGATAACCTGCCCGACGACAAGATCGTCGTCATGTGCACCGGTTCGCAGGGCGAGCCGCTGTCGGCGCTGTCCCGTATGGCCAACGGCGAGCACAAGACGCTCTCCATCCACGAGGGCGATACCGTCATCCTCTCGGCAACGCCGGTCCCCGGTAATGAAAAGGCCGTCCAGCAGGTCGTCAACAGCCTGGCTAAGCTTGGCTGCGACGTGTGGGATAAGAACCGTGCCCTCGTCCATGTCTCGGGCCACGGCAGCCAGGAGGAGCTCAAGCTCCTGATGGCCATGGCCAAGCCCACGTACTTTATGCCGGTCCACGGCGAGGCCGTGCACCTTCGCGCTCATGCTCAGCTTGCTCGCAAGATGGGCCTCAAGGACGATCACATCTTTATTCTCGATAACGGTGACACGCTCGAGATGCGTGGCGGTATCGTCAAGCGCGGCACGCCCGTTGAGTCCGGTGTCGTCTACGTCGACGGTCTGCGTATCGGCGATACCGACCCCATTGTCCTGCGCGATCGCCAGAAGCTTGCCAACGATGGCATGGTTACGGCTGTCGCTATCGTCTCGCTTAAGCACAAGAAGATCGAGGCCATCGAGTTCTCGGGCCGCGGCGTCTCCTTTGCCATCGACGACCAGTTCTCCGAGGATGCCTCCGCATCTATCATGAAGACGATCGAGAAGGGCAAGTTCAGCTTTACGAGCAGCGGTTCCGATGCCATTCGCAAGGCCGTGCGCGACTCGCTCTCTAACTTTATCTGGAGCCGTACGCGCACCCGTCCGATGATCATCCCGGTCGTCATGGAGGTTTAGTTTGGCGCGCGGATCTGCACAAAACGCCAAAGGCAATAAAGCCAACAACCAACCGGCATCTGCTAAGGGTGCCGTTTCCCATCTTCGTGCCAATAAGGTCCACGAGGCCGAGCTCGACGATTTCGAGCCCCTGGTCGAGCCTTCGGCCAACCGCGATATCGCCGGCGTGGTCATCGCCGTTTTGGCGATTGCGTCCTTTATTGCCGTGATTTCGCCGGCAACCGCACCCGTTACGGCTGCGGTTGCCGGTTTCTACCACCTTGGTTTTGGTCTGGGCGCCTACGTGCTGCCGATCGTCATTTTGCTGTTTGCTGCTACGCTCTTTTTGGGCGAGGACTCGCCGCTCAACATTCGCTCTGTTGCGGGTGGCGCCGTGGTGTTTGTCGCCGTCGTCTCCATTCTATCGCTGATGGTGCCGGGTACGAGCGACTCGTGTGACCTTATGTTCACGCCGCAAAACCTGTCTGCCTCGGGTGGCTACATCGGTGCGTTCATTGCGAGTGCGTTGCAGAATGCCCTGGGTAAGCCTATCGCGATGGTTGTCCTGTTGGGTCTGGCCGTCGTTGGCTTTGTCATCATCGGCTTTTCGGTGGGCGGCGTTTTGCGCTCTGCCCGCGACCGTGCGGCCGATTTTGCCGAACGCCGTCGTGCCGACGTCAACGCGAGCCCGTGGGGTGACGACGAGGCCCTGTCGGTGCCCGGTATCGCCCGTCCGCGCCTGAGCATTCTTCGTCAGAAGGGCTCCGACGCCGCCGTGACCACGGTCATGGGCAACGATGCGGACCAGGTTCTGGACGATGACGACGAAGACGAGGATCCGTTTGTCGACGTGTCCGATGCCGTGGAGGCCGAGCGCGCTAAGACCACGCTGCTCCCGCGCCGTCACGCTAAGAAAGGTAAGACGGCTCCCAAGCTCAATACGAGTGAGCCCGACCCGTCTTGGTCCGAGAGCGAGATTGAGCTTACCGAGGGTGATGACGAGGATGACGAGTCCCCGCTCGAGACTGCTAAAACCACCTTGCTGCCGCGCCGCCATGCCAAGCGCGGCCAAGTGACCGGTCAGCTTTCGATGGAGGACGATCCGGACAAGGTCGACGAGTCCGAGCCGCCGTTTGCCGTGAATCCCGTCTCGGCCGCCCCTCAAATTCCTGATTTCCTCAAGCATCCCAAGGTTGCCGATGCGTCTGTTGCGAGCGCTGCCGAGGCGTCTACTTCGAGCGATGGGGGAGCGGACATTGCCCCCGCGGATAACGAGGGCGAAGAAGAGGACGGCCTTAAGCTTCCGCCGCTCGAAATCCTGCATGCAAACCCTCAGTCCGCTTCTGCCGCGTCTTCGGACAAGGAGCTGGAACAGACCGCCGAGTCGTTGCAATCAACGCTGCTTGAGTTTGGCCGTAGCGCTCGCGTCGTCGGCTGGATTGCCGGTCCCACGGTGACGACCTTTAAGCTGCAGCCCGGCGAGGGCGAGCGCGTGAGCAAGATTTCGAGCCTTGAGGACGACATTGCGCTTTCGCTTGCCGCCCAGTCCGTGCGTATCTTTGCGCCGATTCCCGGCACCTCTCTCGTGGGTATCGAGATTCCCAATCGCAAGCGTCAAAACGTCAACCTGGGCGACGTGCTGCCCTATGTTAAGGGCGGTCCGCTTGAGCTTGCCATTGGCCGCGACGCAGAGGGCACGCCGGTCGTCGCCGACCTCGCCAAGATGCCCCACCTGCTGATCGCCGGTACCACGGGTTCCGGTAAGTCGGTCATGATCAACTCCATCATTACGACCCTGCTCATGCGCGCCCTTCCCGAGGACGTTCGTCTGATCATGGTCGACCCCAAGCGCGTCGAGCTCGCAGGCTATAACGGCCTGCCGCATCTTTACGTTCCCGTAGTGACCGAGCCCAAGCAGGCCGCGAGTGCCTTGCAGTGGGCGGTGTCCGAGATGGAGCGCCGCCTGAAGGTCTTCGAGCGCCTGAACGTGCGCAAGATCTCGACCTATAACGAAAAGCAGGCCGCCGGCGAGTTTGAGCATTACGATAACCCGCCGCAAAAGATGCCCTACCTGGTCATCATCATCGACGAGCTTTCGGACCTGATGATGGTTGCCGGCAAGGACGTCGAGGCGTCGATTGTGCGTATCGCCCAGCTGGGCCGTGCCGCCGGTATCCACCTTATCGTGGCGACCCAGCGTCCGAGCTCTAACGTGGTGACGGGTCTCATCAAGGCAAACATTACCAACCGTATCGCCTTCAACGTCGCAACGGGCATCGACTCCCGCGTCATCATCGACCAGATGGGTGCCGAAAAGCTCACCGGCTTGGGTGACATGCTGTTCTCTAAGGTCGACTGGGGCAAGCCCCGCCGTATCCAGGGCTGCTTTGTTTCGGATGACGAGATCAACGAGATTGTCGAGTTTGTTAAGTCGCAAAGCGAGCCCGACTACCATGAGGAGATCCTGTCGGCCGTGGCACCTGCCTCCATGTCCATGGCAGGTGGCGGCGGGATCGTGCGCACCGGCGTTGCCGAGCCTCAGGACGACGATCCGCTTATCTGGGAAGCCGCTCATATTGTGGTGGAATCGCAGCTGGGCTCCACATCTGGCCTGCAGCGCCGCCTGAAGGTTGGCTATGCGCGCGCCGGGCGTATTATGGACATGCTGGAAGAAAAGGGTGTCGTCGGACCGCCCGACGGTTCCAAGCCGCGCGAGGTCCTGCTGGATGAAGAAGGCCTTGCCGCGCTGGAATCTGTCGACGCCGAGATGGCACGTGAAGATCGTGAGTTTGGAGGATTCTGATGGCTGCACGCTTTGGTGACATGCTGCTCGAGCAGCGTCGCCGAATGGGCCTTTCCATTCAGCAGGTCGCCAACACCATCAAAATCAGGCCGCAGATCATCGAGTTTTTCGAGAATGGCAATTTTGCATCGATGCCTCCGCGCGGCTATGCGCAGGGCATGATTTCGAGCTATGCGCGCTTTTTGGGCCTCAATCCGCGGGAGGTCGTCAACGCTTATTTTGACGATCTGATGGCATATGAGCGTGAGACGTCGCAGCAGGGCGGTCGTTTTCAGGACGCCGCCGGCTACGTCAATTCGCGTTCCTCGGTCGACAACGGCCGCTTCCTGATGGTTCAGGGCGGGCGTTCGACGCGATATGGCCAGCGCCCTCAGCAGGCTGGCTATGTTACCGAAACGGGCTCGAGCGAGGAGATTCGTTCCCAGCGCGATCGTTTTCGCAGCACGCCGGCGCCCGAGGAGCGCGCGCTCCCCGCTGCCCGCGGTGTCGCACGAGACCCTCGTGCCGGCTACGGCGATGGCGGATATTCCGGACGCGGGTACCGTGGCGTATCTGCCGGCCGCCCGCGCGGCGGGTATGCAGATGCCGATACCACGCAGGTAACGCCGCGCCTTCGTTCTCAATCGCAGCCTTATAGTCAGCGCTCCTCAGCTTCGCGTTCGGGCCAGCGCAACTATCAGGGTCGCGGCGAACTCGCGCCCCGTTCGGGCCAGCGCAATATGCAGCGCCAAGGTGGCTATCGTGGCCGTCCCGACATTAACCGTGTTCGTATGCCCCAGGGTAACGGTCGTGGTGGTTCCAATCGTGGACGCGGCGGTGGGCGTACCCCGCAGAACAACGGCCTCGATCCTCGTATCGTTTACGCCGGGATCGGTGCCGTGGCGCTGCTGTTGATCGTGCTTATCGTGGTGCTTCTGCGCGGCTGCAGTTCCTCGGCGCCCGAGACGACGCCCGTGACACCCGCTGCCACCAAAACCACGACCAAGAAATCTTCCAAGAAGACCGAATCCGTCGATGAAGATGAAGACACTGATGAGGCGACGGATGAGTCGTCCGATTCGGACGCCACCAAGACGACGGCCAAGAAGGAAGAAAACGAGGTCACAAAGGTCAAGGTTTCTGTTGCCAAGGGTAAGACCGCCTGGATTGAGGTCAAGGTCGACGGTAAATCGGTCTATGGCGCCCAGGCGACTGGTCCCTTTGAGCAGGAGTACACGCCCGAGTCCTCGATCGAGATCACCACGTCCAAGCCTTCCGACGTCACCGTTACCAAGAACGGCGAAAAGGTCCGCTACGACACCAAGACGTCGGGCGTGGCACGCGTGACGATCGCTGTTCCCAAGAAGGAGACGACCGACTCCGAGGACGGCGAAAGCACTGAGGGTACCGATGATGCCAACAGCACAGATGGCACTGACGCCCAGTCCACGGACGGCACAGACACCGCCACCGACGGGCAGACTACGTCCTATTCAGACGACTATTCGTACGACAGCTACTAAGCCGCTCGTAATCGAAAGGATTAACCATGGCTAAAGATTCCAGCTTCGACGTCGTGTCCGAGGTCAATATGCAGGAGGTCGACAACGCCTTCCAGCAGACCACGCGCGAGATTTCCCAGCGCTATGACCTGAAGGACTCCGGCGCCACCATCGAGCTTTCGAAGGGCGACAAGCTCTTTATGATCAACGCTCCGGCCGACTTTGTCTCCAAGCAGATCATCGATGTCCTGAGCTCCAAGCTCATCAAGCGCGGCATCGATCTTAAGGCCGTGTCCTGGGATGCCCCGCAGGCTGCATCGGGCGGTACCGTGCGCGTGCTCGGTCACATCGTCGAGGGTATCGACCAGACGACTGCCAAGAAGATCAATAAGGACATCAAGGATCAGAAGCTCAAGGTCAAGGTGACGATCGAGGCCGACAAACTGCGTGTCTCCTCTGCTTCCAAGGATGCGCTGCAGACCGTAATCCAGTTCCTGCGCGACCAGGACTACGGTCAGCCGCTGCAGTTCACCAACTACCGCTAATTCATTCGAAAGGACCGCTCTCCAACATGGATACACCGTTGGGCTCCGTGCTCTATATCACCCTCGGGTGCGCCAAGAACGAGGTCGATACCGACCGTATGCGTTCGCTTTTGACCGCTGCGGGCTACGAGGAGGCATTCGATCCGCAGGATGCCGATATCGCCATCGTCAATACGTGCTCGTTTCTTGCCTCGGCGACGTCCGAGAGCATCGAGACCACGCTCGAGCTCGCCAACGAGGTGCAGGACGGCGTTCGTTCCTGCCCGATCGTCATGTGCGGCTGCGTGCCGTCTCGTTACGGCGACGACCTGCCCGACGAGCTGCCCGAGGTCGCGGCCTTTGTGAAGGCTGACGAGGAAGACGGCATCGTGGCGGTCATTGACGGCGTATTGGGCGTCGAGCGCGAGATTGCCGCCTATATTCCGCAGGTCAAGCGTACCGTCGAGGGCGCTGTCGCCTACGTCAAGATCTCCGATGGCTGCAACCGCTTCTGCAGCTTCTGCATGATCCCGTATATCCGCGGTCGTTATCACTCGCGCAATGCCGAGAGCATTATCTCCGAGGTGCGCGACCTGGTCGCCGGTGGTGTGCGCGAGATCGTTCTGATCGGTCAGGACACGGGCATCTGGGGTACCGACTTTGCCGATGAGGACCTCGCCGAGGGCTCGCCGCGCAATCTGGCGCAGCTGCTGCAGGCCGTTGCTGAGGCGGTGCGTCCTCATAACGTCTGGGTCCGCGTACTCTACCTGCAGCCCGAGGGTATGACTGACGAGCTTATCGAGACCATTCGCGATACGCCCGAGGTGCTGCCCTATATCGATATCCCCGTGCAGCACTGCGACGCGCGCATCCTCAAGGCCATGCGCCGCTCCGGTTCGCGCCAGGAGCTCGAGGGCCTGTTCCGCGACCTGCGCGAGCGCATCCCCGGTATCGTGATCCGCTCGACAGCCATGGTAGGGTTCCCGACCGAGACCGACGACGAGTTCCGCGATCTCATTGACTTTATGGACGCCGTGGGCTTTGACTACACGAGCGTGTTTGCCTACTCGCAGGAGGAGGGTAGCCTGGCCGCCAAGATGGAAGGTCAGGTCGACGAAGAGGTTAAGCTCGAGCGCGCCCAGGAGGCCATGGATCTGGCCGAGTCGCTCGGCTTTGCCGCGACTGCCGCGCACGTGGGTGAGCGCGCCCAGGTGATCGTCGACGGTATCGAGGAGACCGAGGACGGTGCCGAGCTCATCGGACATGCCTGGTTCCAGGCGCCCGATTCCGATGGTGCGGTGCATCTGGATGCCAGCGAGGCATCTGTGGGCGATATTCTGACGGTCGAGTTTACCGATAGCTTCTGCTACGAGCTTATCGGTCATGTTGTGGAGTAGGAGAGCGCCGTGGCTAACGAGAGCAATAAGGAACTGACGAGTGTTTGGACGCCCGCCAACATCGTGACGTGCGTACGCATCGTCTTTATTCCGGTGTTCATGATCGTGTCGGCGCTGTCTCACACGACCGTTGCCGGTACGGATTGGAGCACCTTCGACGGCCCGCTCGCCGCCGCCGCCTTTATTCTGTACGTCATCCTGTCGTGCACAGATAAGGTTGATGGCTACCTGGCTCGTTCACGCAACGAGATCACCGACTTCGGTAAGTTCTTGGATCCCATCGCCGATAAGTTGCTCGTGTTCTCGGCGCTGCTTCTGTTCTTGGATTTTGGCACCGTAACCGTGTGGTCGGTGTTCATCATCCTGTTCCGAGAGCTGCTGGTGAGCGCCCTGCGCATGGTCGCGAGTGCGGCCGGTGTGGTCGTTGCGGCCGATAAGCTCGGCAAGTACAAGACGGCGACTACGATGGTTTCCATCTGCGGCTATCTGTGCGTCTTTGCGATGTCTGGCCTTAACCTGGCCCCGGTGGCGCTGACGCTCGGTATCTATGGCGTCTCACGCTTCCTGTACGCCGTGGCCGTTATCCTGACCGTTATCTCGGGCGCTCAGTACTTCTGGAACTGCCGCAAGATCGTCTTTTCGGTCTAGGTCCTGGTAAGCATGACGGAATCATTTGAGCAGATTGCCGCGCACAATGAAGAGCTCGCACGCGATATTGTCGAGCCTGCAAGCGTTCGTGGTGTGACGGTTTCGACGGCTGAATCTCTGACAGCCGGCATGATCGCCTCGACGATCGCCGATATCCCCGGTGCCTCGGCGGTGCTGCGCGGCGGTGCGGTGACGTACTGCGACGAGATTAAGCATCGCGTGCTCGGCGTTAAGCAAGAGACGCTCGACCACTATACCGCGGTGTCGTATCAGACGGCGCGAGAGATGGCTGCCGGTTCGCTGGAGCTGTATCAGAGCGATATTGCCGTGAGCGCGACGGGCTATGCCGGCCCCGGTGGAGGCACCGAAGACGATCCGGCTGGCACTTTTTATATTGGTTGGGCGTATCGCTCGGCCGATGGGGGAGTGCCGGTCGTGGACTCCATTCGTTGTCACTATGAGGGCGATCGTTCGTGTGTTCGTGCCCATGCGGTCGCGGAGGCACTGGGTCGCATTGTCTGTGTGCTCGATTCTATGGAATAGACGTGTTTTAAGGGGCCTCCGGGCCCCTTAATTGTGGAGATAGGGACCTCCGGCGAATTTGATCTTTGTGCAGGTAGTAGTCGTAATCTTGCTCGTCATGCCTTGCTTGGTTCACCTGCGGTCAAGTTTTTGGTCAGTTTTTGGTCGGCGTTTGGTTGAGTTTTGGAAAGGTCGGCTGCATATGATTTATCTGAACGGTTGACCACGAACAGCCGTTCGTTTATTATCGATGCAGGTTGTTAAGAGGAGGGCTATTCATGGCCAAGAATTCAGGTCCCGTACGTACCGTTCATGCTCGCACGACGGGTAAAGAGCGCGATGAGATGATCGCCACCACCAAGGCCGAGATCGAGAAGAAATTCGGCCAGGGTTCCATCATGAGGTACGGTGACGGTGGTCCCGAGCTCGAGGTCGAGGCCATTCCCACGGGCGCCCTGGCCCTCGATGCCGCTCTGGGCATCGGCGGCGTGCCGCGCGGACGTATCGTCGAGATTTACGGCCCCGAGTCCTCCGGTAAGACAACGCTTTCGCTCGAGATTTTGGCAGAGGCCCAGGCTATGGGCGGCGTCGTGGCATTTATTGATGCCGAGCACGCGCTCGATCCCACGTATGCCGCGCGTATCGGCGTGGACATCGATGAGGTCCTCATTTCCCAGCCCGATACGGGCGAGCAAGCGCTCGAGATCGTCGACATGCTCGTTCGCTCTGGCGCCATCGACGCCATTGTCGTCGACTCTGTCGCCGCTTTGACTCCGCGTGCCGAGATCGAGGGCGAGATCGGCGACACTACGGTCGGCCTTCAAGCCCGTCTGATGAGCCAGGCGCTCCGTAAGCTCGCAGGCTCGCTCGCCAAATCTAAAACGACCTGCATCTTCATTAACCAGCTGCGCGAGAAGATCGGCGTCATGTTCGGCAACCCCGAGACCACGACGGGCGGCCGCGCCCTCAAGTTCTTCTCGTCCGTGCGTATCGATATTCGTCGCATCGACAGCATTAAGCTCAAGGACGAGGTCATCGGCAATCGCGTGCGTGCCAAGGTCGTTAAGAACAAGGTGGCCGCTCCGTTCCGCTCGGCCGAGTTCGACATCATGTACGGCACGGGTATCTCCAAGGAGGGCTCGATTCTGGACATGGCCGTCGAGTGCGGTATCTGCAAAAAGATGGGCTCTTGGTTTGCTTACGGTGAGGACAAACTCGGCAATGGTCGCGAGGCTGCTAAGGCCTTCCTGCGCGAACACCCCGATTGTGCTGACGAGATCGAGCATAAGGTTCGCCTCGCCTGCGGCCTTGAATTTGATGACGATGCTCCGTCCGAGGTCGAGCTGACCGATCAGCCCGAAACTGAGGAGTTCGATGAGCTTTACGCCATCGATGGCTCCGCGATGCTCGATGATGACGACGAGTAGCGGATGCCCCCATGTCGTATACGGTGACCGAGGCCACGGTCGTCTTTCCCGATAAGATGGCGGCCTCCTCGTTCTCGAGTGGGTATGCATCAAAAAAGCCTTGTGCACATATTGACTGCGAGCTCGAGGGTGGTTTTGAACGATCCATCTGGATTCCTGTTCGTGTCGCGCGCCTGTTCCTTAAAAATCGCCCCGATCTTCCCTGCGATTGGGAGGAGTTTCGCGAGGCGGTGCAGCTCATTGAGCGTAAATGCGCGCTTACCATGGTGACTGAGATGCTGTCACGCCGCGACCATGCCACGGGTGAGGTTCGTGACAAGCTGGCTCGTTATGGATTTCGACAGCCCGCAATTGATTTCGCCGTCCAGCGTGCCACTGAGTATCGCTTTTTAGATGAGAACCGCTTTTGTTCGTATTTTATCGAGGAACGCAAACGACGCGGCTGGGGGCAGCGCAAGATTGAGACTGAGCTTAAGCGCCGCCATGTCGTACTCGATGATATCCCCGGCTATCCCGAGGATTTTTTTGCCGTGGAGGACGACTTGGCTCGCGCATCGGCTTTGCTCGCGAAGCGTCGTGTTCCCGAGACACGTGGATTCGAAAAGCTCGTCCGGTTTTTGATGGGCAAGGGCTTTTCGTACCACATCGCCGCCGATGCCGTTAAGGCGCGTCTCGATGCCGAACGTGAGGAATGTGCAGTTTAGACACATGTGTTTTGCGCACCTGCCGTTCACCGCCTTTTAGTCGCCGTGCTGGGTCCATTTATTTGACAGTTGTTGCGGTTCAACGTACGATAAACACTGTCATTTGCTTTGTGATATGTGCTCATCTTTGATGAGTTTGTTTATATGTTTATCTGTATCCGACCCGCATAAGCTGCGCCCATATTACTCAAATGTCGCGAGCCGTTCGTAAGGACGGTTCGCTTTGTTGTGTAACGAATCCATAAAAAGGAGTGAGCATGCCTATCATCGCAGCGCTCGTTGGCATCGTTTTGGGTGCCATCGCCGCCATTGCCTACATGCGCACCGCCAAGCAGGGTAGTCTTCACGAGGCCGACGAAAAGATCCAGTCGGCTCACGCACAGGCTGAGTCCCTCATCGGTGATGCAAAGCGTCAGGCCGAGACCCTCAAAAAAGAGGCTCTGCTTGAGGCAAAGGAAGAGATCATCAAGAATAAGCAGGCTGCCGAGGCCGAGGACAAGCAGCGTAAGAGCGAGATTCGTACGCTCGAGAACCGTGTGATGCAGCGCGAGGAGTCCCTCGATCGCCGCAACGATGCCCTCGACAAGCGTGAACATCAGCTGTCCAGCCAGGCTGGCCAGGTCGAGAAGCGCTCCCGTGAGCTTGAGGAGCTTTGCGCCAAGCAGACCTCGGAGCTCGAGCGCATCGCCGACCTGACCCGCGAGGATGCTCACAAGGAACTCCTCGACAAGGTTCGTGGCGAGGTTACCCACGAGGCCGCTACGATCATCCGTGAGTCCGAGCAGCAGGTTCGCGCCGAGTGCCACAAGACCGCCCAGGAGATCTTGTCCCTGGCGATTCAGCGCTGCGCCGCCGACCACACCGCCGAGGTTACCGTTACCTCTGTGCACATTCCTTCCGATGACCTCAAGGGTCGCATCATCGGCCGCGAGGGTCGCAATATCCGCACCTTCGAGCAGGTTTCCGGCGTCAACCTCGTGATCGATGATACGCCCGAGACCGTCGTGCTTTCGAGCTTCGATCCGGTCCGTCGCGAGACCGCCCGCGTCGCCCTCGAGAACCTTATTGCTGACGGCCGCATTCATCCTGCCCGTATCGAGGAGATGTATCACAAGGCCGCCGACTTGGTTCAACAGCGCGTGCGCGAGGCTGGCGAACAGGCTGCCTTCGATACCGGTATCCACGATCTGCACCCCGAGATCGTTAAGACCCTTGGTGCTCTGCGCTACCGCACCTCGTTTGGTCAGAACGTGCTCCAGCACTCCCTCGAGGTTTCCGACCTGTGCGGCGTGATGGCTTCCGAGCTTGGCCTGGACGTTGTGACCGCCAAGCGTGCTGGTCTGCTGCACGATCTTGGCAAGGCTATCGACCATGACGTCGAGGGTCCGCATGCCGTTATCGGCGCCGAGCTCGCCCGTCGCTATGGCGAGAAGCCCGTTATCGTTCACGCTATCGAGGCTCACCACGCCGACGTCGACCCCAACACGGTGCTCGATGTTCTGGTCCAGGCTGCCGATGCCGTTTCTGCCTCTCGCCCCGGTGCCCGTCGCGAATCGGCCGAGAACTACATCAAGCGCCTTGAGAAGCTCGAGGAGATTGCCAACTCCCATGACGGCGTCGAGCGTACCTATGCCATGCAGGCTGGTCGCGAGGTCCACGTCATGGTTCAGCCGGACAAGATTTCCGATGCTCAGTCCACGGTCTTGGCTCACGATATCGCCCATCAGATTGAGGAAGAGATGGAGTATCCCGGTCAGGTGCGCGTCGTCGTGATTCGCGAGAGCCGCGCTGTCGATATCGCTAAATAATATGAGCGACGCGAACGAGCTCATCTCATTTATCGCGTCGATGTCGGGGGAGGGCAACCTTCGCGTCGAGGAGAACCTTGGCGAGGGGTATGTCCGCCTCCGCGTTTCGGAGGCCGAGCGGCGCCAGGCAAAGCACGACATCCAGCATGTCGAGGATATTGTCATCGAAATGCTGCGCAACGCCCGTGATGCCGGTGCCGACAAGGTCTATCTCGCCACGACCAAGGAAGATGGCGTCCGTACGCTCGTCTTTCTGGATAACGGCTCGGGCGTGCCGCAGGATATGCAAGAACGCATCTTCGATGCCCGCGTTACCTCCAAGCTCGAGAGCATGAAGATGGATCGTTGGGGCGTTCACGGTCGAGGCATGGCTTTGTTCTCGATTAAGCAGAACACCGACGAGGCGCGTGTTGTCGCGTCGGATGTTGATCTTGGCTCGGTCTTTAAGGTGAGCGTCGCTACCGACCGCCTTGGCGAGCGCGCCGATCAGTCCAGCTGGCCTCAGGCCGTGAAGGACGAGGACGGTCACTATGTCTGCGCCCGTGGCCCTCACAACATCATTCGCGCCGCCTGTGAGTTTGCCCTCGAGGAGCTGCGCGCCTGTGATGTCTATCTGGGGTCTCCGTCCGAGATTGCCGCGACGTTGCATGCGCAGGCGTCCAGCCGTCTCGATGCTTCTCGTCTTTTGTTTATCGATGACGAAACCGAGCTTCCCGTGGTCGATCGCCTGGGTCTTGCTTCGGATGCGGAAGACTTTCTCCGTATCTGTTCGGGTCTGGGCCTTGAGATGTCCGAGCGTACGGCGCATCGTATCTTGGCGGGCCAGATTAAGCCCGTTCGCGGTGTGACCGCACGCCTGCTTCGCGAGCGCGATTCGTCCTCACATGCGTCTGCTCCGGTTGATCTCGCCAAAGATCGTCGCGGGCTGCGTATCGCCAAGGATGACATGGCGCAGTTCTCGCGAGCCGTCGAGCGCGACTTTAACGATCTTGCATCGCGGTACTATCTCAACCTTTGCGGCGACCCCAAGATTCGTGTTTCGCGTGATCGCATCACTGTGACGTTCGATCTTGCCAAAGAGGAATAGCATCTTTACCGAGTCCGTTCGGTACGATACAGTTATTGCAGTTAAAACGTACTTTTAAACGCAGGAGTTTCTTCATGGATTGCCTGAAGGTATCAAGCAAATCATCGCCCGCGTCCGTTGCCGGCGCCATTGCCGGCATGGTCAAAGATGGCGTTCCCGTCAATATTCAGTGCGTCGGCGCGGGTGCCGTCAACCAGGCCATTAAGGCTGTGGCCATTGCACGCGGATTTTTGATTCCGACCGGGTTTGATATTTCCTGCGCGCCGGTGTTCTCCGACATCCTCATCAACGGGGAGTCGCGCACGGCCATCCGTCTTTCTATTTACGTTCATCAGATTAACCGAGCTGCTATGGATAACGTTGTGATGGACGACGTTAAGCCTGTGGCATAGCTTTTGCTTGCCTCGTTTTGCTCCCCATCGTTAGGACTTATACACATGGACCAGGGTTCCGTACGCGATATTCTTGCCGGTAAAACCTACTTTATCCGCACCTTTGGCTGCCAGATGAATCAGCACGACTCCGAGCGCGTGAGTGGCCTGCTCGACTCGTATGGCTGCCTTATGGCGCTCGATCCGGAGCATGCTGACATTGTCGTGTTCATGACGTGCTGCGTTCGAGAGGCCGCTGACACCCGTCTGTACGGTCAGTGCAACTCTTGTAAGAGCCTCCCGCCTTCACCCTCGGGCAAGCGCGTGGTCGCCGTGGGCGGCTGCATCGCGCAGCGCGACGGCGAGGGCCTGCTCACCAATGTCGATAACGTCAATGTTATCTTTGGCACGCATTCTATCGCGCATGTTGCCGAGCTCATTGCCGAGGCATTCATGGACGGCAAACGTCATATTCGCACCAATGAGCACGAGGACACGGATGCTATGAGCATGCCGTGGCATCGTGAGACCCAGTATCACGCCTGGGTCCCCATTATGACGGGCTGTAATAATTTCTGCACTTATTGCATCGTGCCGTATGTGCGCGGTCGCGAAAAGAGTCGCCCTTTCGAGGAGATTGTCGACGAGGTGACCGGTCTCGTACGCCAGGGCGTGCGTGAGATTACGCTTCTGGGTCAAAACGTCAACTCCTATGGTCGCGACCTGTTTGGCAAGCCGTGCTTTGCTGACCTGCTGCGCGCCGTGGGCGATACGGGTGTAGAGCGTATTTTCTTTACTTCCTCGCACCCCAAAGACCTGCTGCCCGAGACCATCGACGCTATGGCCGAGACGCCTGCCGTCATGCCGCAACTGCACCTGGCAGTTCAGTCGGGCTCGACGCGCATCCTTAAAGAGATGAATCGTCGCTATACGCGCGAGGATTATCTGGGGCTCGTCGATCGCATCCGCAATCGCATGCCCGATATCGCGCTTTCGACCGATATTATCGTCGGTTTCCCCGGCGAGACCGAGGAAGACTTTGAGCAGACGCTCTCGCTTGCCGAGACGGTCCGTTATGCTCAGGCTTATACGTTTATCTATTCCAAGCGCGCCGGTACTCCGGCCGCCGAGATTGTCGATCCCACGCCGCATGAGGTAATTCTTGAGCGCTTCAACCGTCTTGTGAAGGTTATCGAGACCACAGCGCACGAGTATAACCAGGGTGAGCTCCACACTGTTGTGCCTGTTCTTATTGAGGGTACGAGCAAAAAGAATGACGCGGTGCTGCTGGGCAAGAGTCCTAAGAATCAGACCGTACATGCACCGATTCCCGAGGGCTACAGCATCGATCAGTTGATTGGCAAGATTGTCGATGTTGACATCGACGTTGCCAAGACGTGGTATCTGTCCGGATCCGTTGTGGGCGAGCCGCGCTAATGATTTCTCCCGGGGCAGGCCTTTCTGCCGTTGCGATTGTCGGTCCGACCGCGGTTGGTAAAAGTGATGTCGCAGATTGTTTAGCGGCTCGTCTTTCGTCCGAAGTGCTGTCGTGTGACGCGATGCAAATCTATCGAGGCATGGATATCGGCACTGCCAAGATGGCACCAGAGGAATGCACGGCGCCTCTACGCCTGGTCGATATTGTTGAACCGGGCGTTGCATATTCTGCAGCACTGTATCAGGCAGACGCCCGTGTGCATGTTGAGCGCTTGCTGGGCGAGGGCCACCTACCGGTGTTTTGCGGGGGTACAGGCTTGTATCTCAAGGCCGCCCTGGATGAGATGGATTTTCCCTCGGGCGAGCTTGAGGACGATCGCCGCGCGGGTTATCAGGAGCTTGCCGAGCGCATAGGTGATGAAGCGCTGCACGCGTTGCTTGCCGAGCGTGATCCCGAGTCCGCTGCGGTCATCCACCAACATAATGTTCGCCGCGTGATTCGCGCGCTCGAAATGCACGATGATGGTGTGTCCTACGCGCAGCAGAAGTCGCAGTTTAGTGTTCCGCGCGAGCATTATCACGCTCTGTGGTTTGGATTGATGCGTAATCGCGAGGCGCTTTACGAGCGCATTAACCTTCGCGTCGATCTGATGTTTGAACAGGGTCTTGTTGATGAGGTTCGTGGTCTTATGGACAAGGGGCTGGGAGATGCCCTGACTTCGATGCAGGCGATTGGCTATAAAGAGATCATCGATGCCTTAGACGGCGTGATTTCTATGGATGAGGCTCGTGAACTCATCAAGATGCGTTCGCGTCGCTATGCCAAGCGTCAGCTTTCGTGGTTTAAACGCGATGACCGCATCGTGTGGTTCGATATGGACGAGTTTACGATCGATGAGGTCGTTGAGGACATCCTTCACCGTATCGAGGCGGCCTAATGGCTCGATTTCCCCTCGTTCCCACGGCGCCTGAGCCCGAACGTGCCGTTCTTGTCGGAGTTGAGTGGCGCGATAACGCCTGGCCGCTCGATCGTTCGCTTGACGAGCTTGAGCGCCTGGTCCATACGGCTGGCGCCCAGTGCGTGGCGCGTTTGTCACAACGTCTGGTTAAGCCGTATCCAAAATCGTTTATTGGGTCCGGAAAGGTTGAGGAGCTTTGCGGGCTCGTACATCGTATGGATGCCGATGTTGTTATCTTCGACGACGATTTAACGCCCTCGCAGCAGTCGTATCTTGAGAAAGCCGTGGGCGAACCGGTTAAGATTATCGATCGCACGGCGTTGATTCTCGATATCTTTGGCCTGCACGCTCAGACCCGTGAGGGCCGCCTGCAGGTGCAGCTAGCCCAATTGCAGTATCTGTTGCCCCGCTTGCGCGGTATGTGGAGCCATCTTGCTAAAGAGCAGACACGCGGTGGCATTGGCTCGCGCTTTGGCCAGGGCGAAAGCCAGCTCGAGGTTGACCGACGTTTGATTCGCAACAAAATTGCCGCGCTTCGTCGCGAGCTTAAGCAGGTCGAACAGCGCCGCGATGTCCAGTCAAAGAGTCGTATCGAGTCGCCGGCGTTTCGCGTTGCCCTAGCCGGTTATACCAATGCCGGTAAGTCGACGTTGCTCAATCGCCTGACCGGGTCCACAGTGCTTTCTCAGGACAAATTGTTCGCCACGCTCGATCCGACGACGCGCTCGTATCGCTTGCCCGGTGGTCGTGGTATGACCATTACCGATACCGTTGGCTTTATTCAAAAGCTACCGCATGGTCTCGTTGATGCCTTTAAGTCCACGCTGTCTGAGGTTCTTGGTGCCGACCTGATCCTTAAAGTTGTGGATGCCTCTGACGAGGACTACGAGCGCCAACTCGAGGCAGTCGATCGCGTTCTTGACGAGATCGGTGCCGGTGAGCGTTTGACGCTTACGGTGTTCAATAAAATTGACCTACTCGATAGCGTTGATCGATTGAGTTTCCGTCGTCGCTATCCCGAGGCCGTGCTGTTCTCGGCCCAAACGGGCGAGGGGCTCGACGATCTCGTCGACCGTATTGCTCGTGAGGCAGCTGCCACCGATGTGTTGCTCTCCGCTGATATCCCGTATCGCGAGGGCGCCCTCATTACGCTGGTGCATGAGCAGGGAACCCTTCTGCATGAGGAATATCTAGAGGACGGCGTTCGCATTGTGGCAAAGATGCCGGCCCGAATCGCGCCGCGTCTTGAGCGCTATCGTACGGAATAAACGAGCTCTAGCACGCCTAGAATGACAGGCTGATGGAGCAGGTAGAACGGTAAGGCATGCCGACCGAGGACTGCGAGTTCCGGGATGGGATTGGCGTATGCCCATGCTGGCGCTTCAAGGCTTGATGCTTGTGCTGCTTGGGCAGCAAAAAAGCCGGTAAGGTACATAAAGACAAACGGAATGAGCGGATAGTAGTCTCCCGAAACAAAACCCGGGCCCGGGAATCCAAGCCATGCCAGGTAGGGGAGTGGGTAGACCGCTTTTGGAATGCCCCAGGTTAGGGCAAAAAGAACAAGGCACGCTGCGATGCCCCACGAGCCCGGTATTTTTTGAAGTAACGGACGGGTGAGTGCAACCACTGCGGTGCACGCCGCCATGCAATAAATGATGCCAAAGTTTACCGAATCGTCGACTGATACCAGTGTAGTTGCAATCCATACGACCAAAGCTGCGGCCGCGTACTTGAGGGCGCGCTTAACGTTATTACGCGAGAGCGTGCACATCCAACCGGCGATAAACAAAAATACCCAGCTGATACTTGCGCGCCAGATATCCTGGAAAACCGTTTCGGTAAACCATGGCATATCCCATCCATATAGGTAGGCCAAATCGTAGCAGGCGTGAAAACCTGCCATCGACAGCATCGTAAACCCGCGGACGGTATCAAATATGGTGATGCGTTTTTGCATTACGAGAACCGGCGCATTAATCCGACAACCTTACCCAAAATAACGGGGTTCGTCGCATAGATGGGCTCCATAGTGTCGTTCTCGGGCTGCAGGCGCACGCGCCCCTGCTCCTTGTAGAACGTCTTGACAGTCGCCGAGCCATCGATCATAGCCACGACGATTTCGCCGTTCATCGCGCTCTTTTGCTCGCGAACGATAATGTAGTCACCGTTGTAGATGCCGACATTGATCATTGAGCTGCCGTGCACTTCAAGGATAAAGGAGCCCTGGTCTGTGGCGATTTCGGTCGGGATGGTAAAGGTGTCCTCGATATTTTGCTCGGCCAGAATGGGAATCCCAGCCGCGACGCGACCGACGAGCGGCAGCGAGACCGTTCCGCGCGGCGCCGTGGGTTCATCGGATTTGGAAATCGAGACAGAGGATCCGTCCTCATCAAAGAGCTCTAGGGCGCGAGGCTTGGTGGCATCGCGCTTGAGCAGTCCTCGAGCCTCCAGGGCAGAGAGATGAGCATGCACCGTGCTGGGAGAGGAGAGGCCTACGGCCGATGCCATCTCGCGCACACTGGGCGGATAGCCTTTCTCCTGCTGATATTCCTTGATGAAGTCGTAAATCTGCTGCTGACGCTTGGTAATTTTGCGAGCCATCAGGGGATCCTCTCTGCCAATGTCAAACAAATGTTCGATTTTTGCTTGACAGGAACAACTGTTCGAAGATAATAATAACCGAACATTCGTTCTCGCGCTAGACATTTTTGTCCGCGCGGCTTGATAAAACTGTTCTCAGCAAAACACGCGAGAGGAGAACATGATGAACGCAACGGATATGGTCCAGGGAAACCTCGCCCTTAAGCTCGAGGCGCCTGCGGCGCCGACTTTCACGGTTGTCAAAGGCGGCCGGTCTGGTTTCCAAACACTGCCTGGTAAGCCCGTCCGCAGCCAGTGCGTCGCCACGACTTCGGCCCCCGTTGCCCTAAAGGTCTCGACGATTGTCGCCCTGGCCGTTGCGCTCACGCTTTTCTTTGTACTTGCTACCTCGATCTTCAGCGCTCGTCACGCCGCATATGCCGAGTCGGTATCCAACGTTAACTACGAGACCGTCCGTGTTCAGTCTGGCGATTCCTTGTGGTCGCTTGCCCAGGAGCATCCGATTGAGGGTCTTTCCACACAGGAGACCTCTGATATGATCCGCAACGTCAATCACCTGGAGCATGGCTCGCTCGATGCCGGTGCGCATCTTAAAGTTCCCGCACGTTCCTAAGATTTAAGTCCCGCCGCATGGTACCCTTGTAATCGTTTTAGAGGAGGTACCATGCGCTGTCCCAAATGCGGCAAGGCACATACCCGCGTCGTTGATTCCCGCATGCAGGAATCCAATAACACCATCAAGCGCCGTCGCGAATGCTGCTCATGCAATTATCGCTTTACGACATTTGAGCGTTGTGAAGACCCTATCGAGGTCATTAAGTCAGACGGATCCAAGCAACGGTTCGATCGCAATAAGTTGCTGGTCGGTTTGATGCGCGCCACGATCAAGCGAGATATCGATACTAAAAAGCTCAACGAGATCATTGACGATATTGAGGTTGAGCTTCGCTCCCGTACGCTCACGGCCGTTACGTCTCATGAGCTGGGCGATATGGTTCTTAAGCGGCTGGCCAAGATCGATAAAGTGGCCTACATCCGCTTTGCCTCGGTCTATCGCGATTTCAAAGACGTCGACGAGTTTCTGCAAGAGCTCGACAAGCTAAGGTGATTTCATGTCCAACATTACCGTTAACATTAAACGTCTCGACCCAACCGTCGAGCTTCCCAAATACGCGCATCCTACGGATGCCGGTTTGGACCTGCGTTCCAACGAGGATTGCATTCTGAAGCCCTTCGAACGCCGTCTGGTCTCTACTGGGCTTGCCATCTCCCTGCCCGATGGCTACGCCGGCTTCGTCCAGCCCCGCAGCGGCCTGGCCATTAAGCAGGGCCTGTCTATAGTCAACACGCCCGGTCTCATCGACGCCCACTACCGAGGAGAGCTCAAAGTCATCCTCATTAACCTAGATCCCACGAACAACATTCAAATCAACAAAGGCGACCGCATCGCCCAACTCGTCATCCAAGAAGTCCCCACCGTCAACCTAGTAGAAGTAGACGAACTAGACGAAACCGACCGAGGAGCCGGCGGTTTCGGTTCTAGCGGCGTCGCCTAGGGGGCACTCGTATCCCTCCCGACCGCCTCTCACACATATCATTCCATGCTCAAACATTCTCGCTTCCCTT
>CATWXC010000001.1:0-244424 GCA_958365315.1 uncultured Collinsella sp. | reverse complement strand
TCGACACCGCCGAGTTCGCGATCCCCGGCCTTGACGACGAGTTCCGCGTCATCGTGTCTCCGTGGATCCTCTCCTCGCTGATTACCGATCGCCTTGCCGCTTACTACGAGACGGTCACCAAGCACAACCTCAACTACCGTCGTTACTATCACCAGTTCGACTACTAATCGGTGACAAATAAGCTACTGATCAAGAAGCACCCTGCCCGGGCGCATGCGTCCGGGCATTTTTATGCCGAAATTCGAAAGAAAGGGGATCAAATGAGGCAGTTTATCGTTGCATCCCATGCCCATTTTGCGTCCGGAATCGTCGAGAGCATCGGCCTGCTCTCCGGCGAGCGCGAAAACGTCCATGCGCTCTCTATGTATGTCGACGGAAACGAGGACCTGGTCAAGGAGGCCGCAGCGATTCTGGACGGCTTTGCCGCGGACGATGAAGTCGTCGTTTGCACCGACCTGTTCGGCGGCAGTGTCAACAACGAGTTCACCAAGATCGTCCAGACGCGTCCCAACACGCATCTGGTGACCAATATGAACCTGCCGCTCCTTATTCAGCTGCTGTTCGTGCCCGACTCCACCCCAATCGATGAGGCCATTCGCCAGATCGTCGAGGCGGACGACACCAAGGTCAAGTACGTCAACGACCTGCTGGGGCAGGCCGAACTCGATGAGTTTTAACCACTAGGGAGCACATCATGATTCAGATGATTCGCGTGGACTATCGACTGCTGCACGGCCAGGTTGCCGTTAGCTGGACCTCGGCTCTGGGTGCCGACTGCATCCTGTTGGTAAGCGACACGGTCCTCAATGACAAGCTTCGTCTGCAGGCCCTGTCTCTTGCAAAACCGGAGGGCTGCAAGGTTGTCGTCAAAAACACCGAGGATGCCGTCAAGGCGCTCCAGAGCGGTGTGACCGATAAGTACAAGCTCTTCGTAGTTTGCGAGACGATCCAGCAGGCCGGTGCCGTCGCCAAGGCGATGGGCGTCAAGAAGATCAACCTCGGCAATGTTGCCTTTAGCGAGGATGCCCGCCAGGTCTCGACGAGCGTGTTCCTTACGCCCGAAAACGAGGCATACGTCAAAGAGCTGCTCGGCGAGGGCTACGAGCTGTTCATTCAGATGATTCCGGCGGATGCGAAGACTGACGCCGCAAAGGTCATCGGTTAGGGGCCATCATGGTTATCAAGACAATCCTGATTTTCCTGATCGCCCTTTTGGGCTATTCCGAGTGGCTGACGGGCACGAGCTACCTCCAGCGCCCGATTGTGCTCGGACCTCTGGTTGGCCTTGTCATGGGCGACATGGTGACCGGCACGATCATGGGCGCCACGATGGAGCTTGCCATGGTCGGCGCCATCTCGGTCGGTGCGTATAACCCGCCCGATACGATTTCCGGAACCATTCTGGGTGTGTCGCTTGCCATGCAGGCCGGCGCGGACGCTTCGGCGGCCCTGACCCTGGGCATTCCCATCGCAACGATCGTCCTGGCGCTCGATACGGCCCTGGGCCAGCCGGTGATGCTACTGCTGGTGCACCGTATCGACAAAAACGTCGAGGACGGGGACACCAAGGCCATCACGCGCAACATGCTCATCGCCGGTTACGCGCAGAGCTGGTGCGGCCTGCTGATTATTCCCCTGGCCTTCTTCTTTGGCGCCGACGCCGTCGCCAGCCTGCTCAACATCATTCCCGATTTCGTTCAGACCGGCATGGATGTCGCCGCCGCCTTCTTGCCCGCACTCGGCTTTGCCATGCTGGCTCAGATGATTATGAACAAGACCGTGGCGCCGTTCTTCTTCGCAGGTTTCTTCCTCGTTGCCTACTTTGGCATTAGCACGACAGGCGTGGCGATCTTCGCCGCGATTATCGTCGTCGCAATGACGGTTTTGGGCGAGAAGAAAAAGACGGAGCAGCCCGCAGTGGCGACCGAGGATCCTGCGATTGGGAGTGGGTTCGATGAGTTTTAAGTTTGAGTCTTCCTACGACGGGCTGATTACCCGCGACGATCTTAAGAAGCTGTTCTGGCGCTCGATTCCCTATGAGCACTCCTGGAACTACGAGCGCATGGGCCATATTGGCTTTATGTGGGCCCTCATGCCGATCCTGCGCAAGCTCTACCCGCAAGATGCGGACTTTAAGGCCGCGCTCAAGCGCCACATGGAGCTCTATAACGTCACGCCGTATATCTCGACGCTCCCCATGTCCATTGCCGCCGCAATGGAGGAAGTCAACGCTACCGAGGACAACTTCGACACGAGCGCGATCTCTAACGTCAAGCTCGCTTTGATGGGCCCGCTTTCCGGCGTGGGCGACGCCTTCTACTGGGGCACGCTGCGCATTTTGGCTACGGGTGTCGGCACCTCGCTGGCGCTGCAGGGTTCCATTCTCGGTCCGATTTTGTTCCTGCTGGTGTTCAACGTTCCCCACTACATCATTCGCTACGTGCTGACGTTTGTGGGATACCGCTTTGGCTCGGACATGATCAGCAAGGTCCAGGAGTCGGGCATCATGGATACGATCGTCAAGATGGCCTCCATCATGGGCGCCATGGTGATCGGCGCCATGACCATGGAGATGGTCACGGTGGACATTCCGCTCATGGTTGGCGCGGGCGATGGTGCTCAGACGCTGGCAGAGCTGCTTAACGGAATCTTCCCGGGCTTTGTCACGATGGGGCTGTTTGGAATCGTCTATCTCATGCTCAAGAAGAAGATGAATCCGCTGCTCATCATGCTTGTGATTTTGCTCGCGAGCATCGCCGGCGCGTTCTTTGGAGTGCTTGGTGTTCAGTAGGGCATCCGTCATAATCAAAACAATGTAAGAGGGGGCGTCGCGCACACTGTGCTGCGGCGCCCTTTTGCCGAAAGGTGGACAAGATGGAGTATCCACAGCTTGCCGTTATGAATATCAGCCATCGTTACTTTGACCTTGAGGAGTTCTTTTCGTCGGCCGCGGCTTCGGGCTATACGTGCTGCGAGCTTTGGACCGGGGCGATGCATTTGTATGTGGATTGCCATGGCTACGATTCGCTCGAGCAGGTGAGGGAGCTTTCGCAGCGGTATGGGGTTCGGATTGTGGGGCTTTGTCCCGAACAGAACAACCCCAAGCCGTGGAATATCGCGGCGCGTGGGGAAGGGGCGCGTGCCCGCACGCTCGCGTACTTTAAGAACGTTGTGGATATCGCAGCAGAACTTGGAGCCGAGCAGGTCATGGTCTCGAGCGGCTGGGCATTTTTGAACGAGCCGATCGAGGACGCGTGGGGTCGCAGCGCCTCGATGCTGCGTGCGATTGCCGAGTATGCGGGCCCGCGCGGCATTCGTCTAGTGCTCGAGGCCCTGCAGCCGGTTGAGTCGATGATCGTGAACTCGGCGGCCGATACGAAGCGCATGATAGAGGCGGTTGATCATCCGGCACTTAAGGCGTGTCTGGATATGGGCGCTATGGCGGTGGCGGGGGATACCATCGACGATTATTTCGATGCGCTCGGCGATGATGTTGCCCACGTGCATTTTGTCGATGTTGCGGCAGATGGCACGACGCATCTCGCCTGGGGTGACGGCGACCGCGATATGCGCGCCGACCTGGATAGGCTGGTGGCGCGCGGCTATCGCGGGGTTGTTTCGGCCGAGACCTACGACTGGCGCTATTTCGCCGATCCTGCGGCAGCAGATGCCCAGGTGATGACGGTGTATCGCCGCGCGATTGGCGCTTAAGCGGGACAGGGCGCCGAGCCGGCGTTCGGCAAGTTTTAGTTTGGCGTTCTTTGGGAAGCGGGATGTGCCTTCCCTATGTTTCCAAATGAATACGCTGTGAGCCGTGGGAGACGATTTTCCCCGCAAGCACTCTAGTATGCTAAAGTACCCAGAAGACCGGCGGAGCTATGCCGGTCTTCTGTCCTATATGAAGCACAGCATGAGGAGGCTCACCAGATGACGGCCACACCGTGGGGATTCCGGGACATATTGCCCGAGGAGGCTCAGGCACGCGAGGAGATTGCGCTGACGGTGAAGGGCTGTTTTAGGGAGCATCATTACCTGCCGGTTGAGACGCCGCTGCTCGAGGACAAGGGTTCGCTCGAGGAAGGTGGCCGCATCGCGGACACGCCGTTCAAGCTCTTTGACGACGACGGTCGCCTGCTGGTGGTCCGTCCCGATAACACGCTGCCCATCGTGCGCCTGGTTTCGACCCGCATGCGTGCGGCCGACCTGCCCCTGCGCCTGCGCTATGAGGCGCCGGTGGTCCGCGAGTGCCAGCGCAATGCCGGCGGTTCGCGTCAGTTTACGCAGCTGGGCTTTGAGCTCATCGGTGCGGGCGATACCGCGGGCGATGTCGAGATTGTCTCGCTGGTAGCGGAGGCCGTGCGCAAGCTCGCACTGCCCGATGTACGCATTATCGCAGGTAGTGTGCGTCCGTTTAAGGAGCTGCTCGCGGCGTGCGAGGATCGCGAGCTGGCTGCCGAGGCCCTGCGCTGCGTGCACGCCAACGACTTCGTGGGCCTCGATGCTCGCGTGGCAGCAAGTGCCGAGTCCGATGCCGTCAAGGCCGCCATTTGCGAGCTGCCGCGTCTGCACGGCGGTGCCGAGGTACTCGACCGCGTGGACACGCTGCTGGAGGCCGCCGGTATCGTCGCGCCGCTGACGCGCGAGTTGCGTGCTCTGGTCGAGGGCCTGGCTCCCGAGGACGCCCAGGTGCTGTCGTTCGACTTCTCCATCATGAACTCTTTTGATTACTACACGGGCCTGGTCTTTAAGGCCTACGCCGGTGGCCTGCCCGATCCGGTGGGCTCGGGCGGCCGCTACGACTCCATCTTTACCGGCGCGTTCGGCGACGGCATCGAGGTACCGGCGGCGGGCTTCGCCTTTTCGCTCGAGCGTCTGGAGACCGCGCGCACCTCGGCCGAGGACGCCGCTTCCGACGGCGATCATGCGGTGGACCGTGGTGCCGAGGGCCCGCTGCGCATCGCCGTGCCCAAGGGCTCGCTTAAGGCTGACACGCTCGACGTGCTCGAGGCCGCGGGCCTGGACGTCTCTGAGCTGCGCGACCCCGGCCGTCACCTGATCGTGCGCGGTCACGACACGCGTGCCGGCGAGGGCACGGTCGGAGATATCGAGTTTGTCATCGTGCGTCCCAGCGACGCGCCCGCCTTTGTGGGCTGCGGCGGTGCCGATTGCGGCATCTGCGGTTGGGACTCGCTCATCGAGGCCGACCTCAACCTGCTGCAGCTGGTCGACCTGGGCTACGGCCTGTGCACGTTTATCGAGGCGGAGCCCGCGTGGCGCGCTGGCCAGGCCGAGCGCAACTATGCCCGTCGCGGGTCGCTTCGTGTGGCCACCAAGTATCCGCGCATCGCGAGCGCCTGGTATGCCGAGCGTGGCGTGAATGCCGATATCGTCTCGCTGCACGGCAATATCGAGCTGGGCCCCATCGTCGGTATGACCGACCGTATCGTGGACATTACCGCCACGGGCGCCACCCTGCGCGATAACGACCTGGTTATTACTGGGCGCATTATGGACTGCACGGCGCGCTTCTTTGTCAATCCGGGTGCCGCGCGCCTGGATCCGCGCGTACGCAATCTGGCAGATCGCTTGGCAGCTGCCGTTAAGGACAAGCATTTTGAGCCCGTCGCGGGCTCGGCACAATAGCGCGAGCACGCACGGGCGCCCCCACGTACGGGCTGCGGGCCGACTGGCGCCGCCGCCCGGCCTTTCGTTTTTCGAACACAACCTCGACCGATAGGGGATACCGATATGAAGACCATCAAGCTTGCTCCCGGTGAGCGCCTCGTTACCAACCAGCTCAACCGTAAGGGCGTGCTGCCGCAAAACATCGTCGACGCCGCCCGCGATATCGTGGCCAACGTGCGCGCCAACGGCGATGCCGCGGTGCGCGATTATTGCCAGCGTTTTGATGGCGTTGAGCTGCAGAGCTTCCGTCTGCCGCAGGAGCAGATCGATGCCGCGCTCGAGGGCCTCGACCCGGCCTTTGTCGCCGCGTTGGAGAAAGCTTCACGCCAGATCCGCGAGTTCCACCAGCGCGAGGTCGAGCAGAGCTGGTTTACCACGCGTGCGGACGGCACGATGCTCGGCGTTAAGGTGACCCCGCTTGCCGCTGCCGGCATCTACGTGCCAGGCGGTCGTGCGCAGTATCCCTCCACGGTGCTTATGAACGCCATTCCCGCTAAGGTGGCCGGCGTCAAGCGCGTGGTCATGGTGACGCCGCCGCAAAAGGACGGCCTGATCAGCCCGTATACGCTCGCGGCCGCCAAGCTCGGCGGCGTGGACGAAATCTATATGGTGGGCGGCGCTCAGGCTGTGGCCGCGCTGGCGTACGGCACCGAGACCATTCCGCGCGTCGACAAAATCACCGGCCCGGGCAACGCCTTTGTTGCCGCGGCCAAGCAGATTGTCTCGGGCGACGTGGGTATCGACATGGTTGCCGGCCCCTCCGAGGTCTGTGTGCTGGCCGATGCCACGGCCAAGCCTATGGTGGTCGCGGCCGACCTGATGGCCCAGGCCGAGCACGATCCGCTGGCAGCCTGCTATCTGGTGACCTGCGACGAGCAGTTTGCGCGCGAGGTCGAGGCCGGCATCGACATCCTGGTGGCGCAGTCGCCGCGTGCCGAGATCACGCGCGCCTCGCTCGACAACGAGGGCACCATCGTGGTGGCCGCCGACATGGACGCTGCCGTCGAGGCCGTGAACACCGTGGCGCCCGAGCACCTTGAGCTGCACTGCAAGGACGCAATGGGCCTGCTTGGCGGCATTCGCAACGCCGGCGCCATCTTTGTGGGCGCTTGGAGCTCCGAGCCGCTTGGCGATTATGTTGCTGGCCCCAACCACACGCTGCCGACCGGCGGCACGGCCATGTTCTCCAACCCGCTTTCGGTCGAAGAGTTCGTCAAACGCTCGAGTGTTATTTGCTATACGCCCGAAGGCCTGCTCTCCGACGCTCCCGCTACGCAGCGCCTGGCCGAGGCCGAGGGTCTGTGGGCGCACGCGCTTTCCGCCGCTCTCCGTCGCCGCGTGTTGGAACAGGGCGAGGATGCCGTGAGTGCCGAGTCTCTGGCCGCGGCCGACCTGACCAAGGTCGCCTGGCCGGGTGACGCCGTGGCGACGGTTGCCGGGGGCGTGGACCTGGCGGCTGTGGGCGGTGCCGCTGGCGCGGTCGTCGAGGGGGCCTAATATGGCCGAGCTGACGCCCCGCATGAAGGAGCTCGTCCAGCCTTACCTGGCCGGTATTGAGCCCTACGATCCCAACTTTACGCCCACGCGTATCAACCTTTCGGCCAACGAGAACACCTATCCCGTGCCGGCTGGCGTGCGCGAAGCGGTCGACGCCGCCCTGGCTGCTACACCGCTCAACCGCTATCCCGATCCCATGTCGAACGACTTGCGCGACGAGCTTGCTGCCTGGCATGGCGTGACGCGCGAGAACATCTGCGTGGGAAACGGCGGCGACGAGCTGCTCTATAACTATCTGCTGGCGTTTGGCGGCGCGGGGCGGACCCTGCTCAACTGCCCGCCGTGCTTTAGCGAGTATGCGTTCTTTGCATCGCTCTGTCAGACCGAGGTGCGCGACGTGTGGCGCGACCCGGCGACCTTTGAGCTCGATCAAGCGGCTGTGCTCGCGGCCGCGTCTGAGTGCAACCTCGCCATTGTGACCTCGCCCAACAATCCCACGGGCGACGTGGCGCCGCTCGACTTTGTCGCGGCCCTGTGCGATGCGTGCCCCGGCATGGTCATGGTCGACGAGGCCTACGTTGAGTTTGCCGACGATTCGTTTGGCGCGGCCACCACGGCGCAAGGTCTTATCGCCGAGCACCCCAACCTGGTGATCCTGCATACGCTGTCCAAGGCGTTTGGCGCCGCCGGCACGCGTCTTGGCTACGTGATCGCTGCGCCCGAGGTCATCGACGTGTTCGCGGCGATTCGCCAGATCTATTCGGTCAACGTGCTGAGCCAGGCCGCCGCGCTTGCCTGCGTGCGTGCCCGCGATGCGTACGCGCCCGTGGTGGCACAGGTCGCATCCGAGCGCGAGCGCGAGCTGTGCGCCCTGCGCTCGATGGCTGCCGAGGGTCTGCCCGTGGAGGCGTGGCCGAGCGCGGCGAACTTTGTGCTCGTGCGTACGCCGCATGCCACGCGCGTGCGCGAGCGTCTGCGCGATGAGTATTCGATTTTGGTGCGCGACTTTAGCTACGCGCCGGGGCTCGCGGACTGCCTGCGCATTACCGTGGGCACCCCGCAGGAAAACGACGAGGTGCTGGCCGCGTTTGCCGCGCTGGTGAAGGAGGAGATGTAGATGGGCCGTTATGCCGAGGTAACCCGTAAGACGGGGGAGACCGATATTGTCGTCAAGCTCGATTTGGATGGAACCGGTACGTGCGATATCTCGACCGGCGTACCGTTTTTCGACCACATGCTCAACGCCTTTGGCCGCCATGGCCTGTTTGATTTGACGGTGCGCGCGGTGGGCGACGTGGAGGTCGATGCGCATCACACCGTCGAGGACACGGGCATTGTGCTGGGCGAGGCGTTCTGCCGGGCACTGGGTGACAAGGCGGGCATTACGCGCTTTGCCGATGCGGCGATCGCCATGGACGAGACGCTCGTGATGGCCGCCGTTGACATCTCGGGTCGCGGGCAGGCCTACTGCGAGCTGCCCGTGCCGACCGAGCGCGTGGGTAGCTTTGATACCGAGCTGGCCGTCGAGTTCTTCTATGCCTTTGCGCGCGATGCCAGGCTCACGCTGCACGTGCGCGAGCTGGCGGGCGGTAACTCGCATCACATTATCGAGGCCGCCTTTAAGGCCGTGGGCCGCACGATGCGCCACGCTTGCGAGCTCGACCCCCGCGTGCAGGGCATCCCCAGCACCAAGGGCTCGCTGTAACCGTCACAAGGGTAAAACTACCACAAAGGGGACAGGCACCTTCGTGGTGGTTTTGGATGATGAGAAGTGGAGGGGTCGCGTGGGCGAACCGAAGATCGTGGTGGTCGACTACCACAAGGGCAACTTGTCGAGCGTCGTGCGCGGGCTTGCGCGCGCCGGTGCCGCCGCCTGCACGTCGGACGACCCGGAGCAGATCCGTAACGCCGACGGCCTGGTCATCCCGGGCGTGGGTGCGTTCTACGACGCGATTGCCTTTATGCGCGAGGGCGGCGAGGCGGACGCGGTGCTCGATGCCGTCGCCGCCGGAACTCCGCTGCTCGGCATCTGCCTGGGCCTTCAGCTGTTTTTTTGAGCGCGGCAACGAGGGCGTGCCGGCGGACGAGGATGCTGCCACGGACGGCGACGCCCCCGAGCAGGCCGGTGGCCCCTGGATCGATGGCCTGGGCATCATGCACGGCTCGTGCACGCGTCTGGAATCGAGCCGCCTGAAGGTGCCGCACGTGGGCTGGGACCAGGTACACATGACGCCCGCGGGTGCGGCCGATCCGCTGCTCGCCGGCTTTGCCGAGGGCGCCAACATGTACTTCACCCACAGCTACGCGGTGGCTGACGACGCCGATGCCGCCGACGTCCTGGCGCGCACGCACTACACGCGGAGCTTCCCGTGCATCGTGCGCCACGGCAACGTGTGGGGCTGCCAGTTCCATCCCGAGAAATCCTCTGCGCTGGGCCAGCGCATCCTAAAGAATTTCGTCAACATCGTCGAGGAGGCCGGCCGATGATCCTGTTTCCCGCAATCGATCTGATTGGCGGCAAGGTTGTGCGCCTGGAGCGCGGCGACCGCAGCCGCTGCAAGGTATATTCCGGCGACCCCGTGGCCGTCGCCCGCTCGTTTGCCGAGCAGGGCGCAAGCTGGGTGCATGTTGTCGACCTGTCCGCCGCCTTTGGCGAGGACGAGGACGCGTGCACTGCCAATTCGGCGGCGATCAAGGCCATCTGCGACGTCGACGGGCTTTCCGTTGACGTTGGCGGCGGCGTCCGCTCGCTTGCCCGCATCGACGAGTTGGCTGGCTATGGCGCACGTCGCATCGCGCTGGGTACGGTACTTGTGACCGAGCCGGGCTTTGCCGAGGTCGCGGCTCGCGGCTTTGGCGAGCTGCTGGTGGCAGACATTGCCGCCCGCGACGGCCAGGTCAAGGTGAACGGCTGGCGCGATGGCGCGGGCATGATGCTCGACGACGCCGTGGCGCAACTTGCCGAGCTGGGCTTTAAGCACCTGGTGTACACCGACATCGCGCGCGACGGCATGCAGACGGGCATCGATGTGGCGGCCTACCGCCATGTGGCGCAGGTCGCGGGTTTTCCCGTTGTGGCTTCGGGCGGCATCTCGACGCTCGACGACATCCGCGCGCTGGCCGCGGTGGGTGAGGGTGCGATTGAAGGTGCCATTACCGGTCGCGCACTCTACGAGGGCAACTTTACGTTGGCCCAGGCGCTGGTCGCCGCCCGAGGGGAGGAGTAGCCCATGCTTACCAAGCGCGTGATTCCCTGTCTGGATGTTAAGGACGGCCGCGTGGTCAAGGGCGTCAACTTTGTGAGCCTGCGCGATGCTGGCGACCCGGTGGAGCTGGCCCGCGCCTACGACCGCGAGGGTGCGGACGAGGTCGTCTTCCTGGACATTACCGCCACGAGCGACAACCGCGCGACGACCATCGAGATGGCGGCACACGCGGCCGAGGAGCTCGCTATTCCCTATACCGTGGGCGGCGGTTTCCGCGACTTGGCGGGCATGCGGACCATGGTTGCCGCCGGCGCCGACAAGGTGTCGCTTAACTCTGCTGCCGTGCGCGATCCGTCGTTGATCAGCCAGGCCGCCGCGGCGTTTGGCAGCCAGGCCGTGGTTGTGGCGATCGATGCCAAGCGTGTGGGCCTGCCCGGGGAGCCGGGCGCCGATAAGTGGGAGGTCTTTACGGCGGGCGGTCGCAACGCCACGGGTATCGATGCGGTGGCGTGGGCCGAGGAGGCGGCTCGTCGCGGCGCCGGTGAGATCTTGCTCACCAGCATGGATCGCGACGGCACCAAGGCTGGCTTCGACCTGGCACTCACCCGTGCCGTGGCGCGCGCGGTGCCGATTCCCGTCATCGCGAGCGGCGGCGTGGGCACGCTCGAGCATTTTGCCGAGGGCGTGATCGAGGGCGAAGCCGACGCCGTGCTGGCGGCGAGCGTCTTTCACTTTGGAACCTTCAGCATTCGCGAAGTGAAGGAGTATATGGCCTCTCAAGGCATCCCTGTGAGGTTGGACTTCTAGTGCTGCGGGCTGCGCTGCGGCTTGCCCAGGCACCGCATCTTGCCGCTCAAACCGTCGCTCGCGTACCAAAGTACGCGTCGCTCCTCTTTCGCGGCAACCTGCGGCACCTGGACAACCCTCGCCGGCCTGTGGGGTTTCGTTTGTTACTTGGGAGGAATGATGACTGAGGTGGTAAATGCTACCGAGCTTAAATATGACGCCAAGGGGCTGATTCCTTGTGTGGTTCAGCAGTATGACACCGGTGAGGTGCTTATGGTTGCCTGGATGAACGAGGAGTCGGTGGGGCTGACGCTCAAGACCGGCACCACGTGGTTTTGGAGCCGTAGCCGTCAGGAGCTCTGGAACAAGGGCGCGACGAGCGGCAACATGCAGGAGGTCAAGGAGCTTTGGGCCGACTGCGATAGCGATACGCTGCTGGTCAAGGTCGACTCGTCGGGTCCGGCCTGCCATACCGGCAACCGTACCTGCTTCTTTAAGAAACTCGCGTAGGGCGGGTGCTCGACCAGGCGCTTGGCCAACCAGAAAGGATTGAACCATGGGTGTGCGCACCGCAAATGTTCAGGATGGAAATATCGGAGAGACGCTGACGGGGCTGGCCGAGGTGATTCATGGCCGTCGTGACGCGTCGCCACAGGAGAGCTATACCGCGCGTCTGCTGACCGACGTGGAGGATGAGCTGCTCAAGAAGCTTGCCGAGGAGGCGAGCGAGGTGATCATGGCCTGCAAGGACAACGATCACGACCACATTCGCTATGAGGCCGGCGACCTGATCTACCACCTGCTCGTGACGCTCGAGCGCTACGGCATCACCCTCGATGAACTGGCCGGTGAACTCAACGCCCGCCGCCACTAGTCGTTTAAGAACGTCCAGCGACTAGTCTTAGGCGAGGGGCGTGGACTCCCATTCTCCGGTGGCGTGGGGGATGTCGAAGGTTCGGTAGCCACAGTCGTAGGCGTGTGCCTGGGCCTCACGGATGTTCCAGCAAATGTCGCAGGCGCGGTGTGCGTCCGAGCCAAAAGTGATTGGGACCTCGGCGTGGGCGAAGCAACGCAACAACCCGGTCGCGGGATAGTAGTCGTCGAGGCCCTTGCGCGGCGCGGCGGTCGAAACCTCAACGCGGCGGCCTGTATCGTGTGCGCACTCTGCCATCTGCTCCCAAAACGGTGCCGGATCAAAATCGGGCGCAAAGCCCTCCTTCGAAAAGCGCATGACCAGGTCGGGATGAGCCATTACATCAAAGTTGAGCGGGCTCTCGCAGGCGCGGCACCAGTCGTCGACGTAGCGCTCCCACACGCCGCGTACCTCCAGGTTTTCCCAAACGTGCAGGTTGGTGTCGTCGTCGATCCAACCGCAAAGGGAATCGGGTGTATCGGGTCGAGCGACGTTTTCCGTTCCCGCCGTACCCGCGGCACCGGCCATGATATCGCCGGGGTCGCCAATCCAATGCACACTGCCCAGGCGCACGACGGCGCCCTGGGACCAGCGCTCAACCAAAGGCTCGCAGCCCTCGTACCAATCGCATTCAAAGCCATAGATAAAGCTGAGCTCCGGCGCCATCTGCGCGGCAAGCTTGCGAGCATCCTCAAAAGCCAGACGATGTGCCGGCAGGTCGCCCTCAGTAACCTGCACTTCGCAGTTGGCGTCCATGCTGGCGGGCAGGGTGAGATGGTCGGTCGAGACCATAACGCGGCAGCCGGCCGCAGCAGCGGCGCGAACGTTGTCCTCAAACGAGGCATGGCCGTCCGAAAACGAAGTATGGGTGTGGCAATCGACCAGCGGGCATGCGGGCATGGCGACTCCTTTGCATTTGGCGAATCCGCTCCATTGTAATGGTGCAACTCTCAACACGCCGCGCACGCCGGGGGGGGGTCGAAATCGATCGGAAAGGCTGCGCGGCGCGTGTCGGCGCCGGCGACTACTTGCTTCGTGCCGCCACACGTTTGACCTGCACCGTTACCATTGCGTGTCTCACGGCGGTGATGGGGCGATAGCGGATCATGCGCGGTCCTGACCAGCGCATGACCTCGCGGATCTTCTCGCGCATGGCAGGCCGGTAACAATGCGAAGGACAGGCCGAGCAAAATGTCTTGGTACCCATGTGCGGGCAGCGCTCAATGCGCGCGACGGCGTATTTCTGCAGTTCGGCGCAAGTGGGGCAGAGCGTAATGGTCCGAAGGCCGAGCTTCACGCGCACAGGCTCATCGTCGCCAGCCTGCTCGACCGCATGCCCGCCGCCATGATGCCCACGACACCACAGCGCAATCATCTGCGACACCATTTGAGCCTCGCGCTCGCGCTTGCGTGCCAGCTCCGGTGCGTCGACCGGGCGCGCCATTAGCTCAGCCTCCCGTGCTCGACCGAAAGCGAGAAATCGGCAAACGCGCAGGTGCTGGCACGGTGGCTCACGAGCACAATGGGCTTGCCGCGGCGCTTGAGCTCGTCGATCGCCTGCATCACGGACGCCTCGTTGAGGGCATCGAGTGCGCTGGTGGGTTCGTCGAGCAAGATGAAAGGCGCGTCGTTAAGGAAGATGCGCGCAAGGCCGATGCGCTGGCGCTCGCCGCCCGAAAGCGAGTCGCCCAGCTCGGCAACGGGCGTGTCGAGTCCCTGCGGCAGACGGTCGATGAGCGTGGTGAGTGAGGCGGAGCGGCAAGCGTCGAACAGCTCGGCATCGGTGGCGTTGGCGTGCGCGACCAGCAGGTTCTCGCGTACGGTGCCGCAGAACAGATGTGTGTCCTGGGTCATATAGGCCTCGTGGCTGCGCAGGCTCGCCGTGTTGATGTGGCGGGCATCGACACCGCTCACCGTGATGGCGCCGTCGATGGGGTCCCAAAAGCGCATGAGCAGCTTAAGCAGCGTCGACTTGCCCGAGCCCGAGCGCCCCATGAGACAGGTCATGGTGCCGGGCGCAAAGGTGCAGGTCACGTCATTGAGAATCAGGCTGGCGGCATCGCTCGCGCTATCCGCGCCGCCTGCGGAGCCCGGGCCGTCTCCACCCGCATAGCTAAAGCTCACATGTTCAGCCGCGGCTCCGTCAAAGTCGACATCTTGGCCATCCGCGACCTCAGCGCATTGGGGCTGCTCGTCGAGCAAATCGAGTACGCGTGCGCCCGAGGCGAGCGTCTCCTGCGGTGACGCGCCCAGGCGGCTCACAGCCATCACCGAGCCAAACGACGACACAAAGGTAAAGACGGCGACAAACGCTGCGGCAAAGTCAATCGTTCCCGCAGCCACCAGCTGCAGCGCACGTCCAAGCATCACCAGGTTGGCTGCAAGAATGAGCGCGTCGGCCGCGGCCTCGCTCGCTGCCTGGCGGCGTTTGAGGCGGGCGTCGACTGCTCCGACCTGCTCGGTGAGTTCGCCCAGCGCACGGCTTCGATCGCTGCCGCCGGCAAACTGGATGGTCTCGCCCGCACCACGCAGGCTGTCGAGCACAAAGGCGCCCAGCTTGCCCGCGCCCTCGCGGCTCTGGCGCCCGGCGGCACCGCATGCCTTAGACGAAACCAGCGGCAGCAGCACGCCCAGAACCGCGTAGGCCACGAGCGCGATGCCCGCGAGCTCGGGGCTCACAGCCAGCAAAAAGCCCTCAAACACAACGGTGCAGACCAGAGCGATGGCAATGGGCGAGATGGTGTGCGCGTAGAAGACCTCGAGCAGCTCGATATCCGAGGTGACCAGGCTCACGAGCTCGCCCTTGCCGCGGCCCTCGAGCTTGGCGGGGGCCAGCCGGCGCAGGGCGCCAAACACCAGGTCGCGGATGTGCGCGAGCAGGCGAAACGCAATGTAGTGGTTGCAGAGCTGCTCTCCGTAATGGAGCGGTCCGCGGGCGATGCCGCAGACGGCGCAGGCCGCGCATGCCGCGACAAGGCCAAGCCCCAGGGCCTTGTCGCCCAGGGCGGCCATGAGGCCAAAGGCGCCAAAGGCCGGAACAAACGCGGCGGCGAGCATGCCGATGCTGCCCAGGGCAACGGCCAGTACAAGCCAGCCGGCAAGCGGGCGCACGAGTCCCATCATGCGCAACATGATGGACGGGGCCGAACGGCGGGCGTGCCCGGTGGTCTGCTCCGCACCGGCGCATGTGCCGCCGGCAGCGTCCGCGCCTGCGTTGGCGGCGCTCCCGGTTGCGGTCTCGCCGTCATCGCCCGCAGCCTCGGCACCCTCATCATCTGTATACGCATATGCCGAGAGCTGCTCCTGGCTATCCCACATGCGCGCATAGGCGCCCGCGGTGGCCAAGAGCTCGCCGTGAGTTCCGTGCTCGGCAATACGGCCACGCTCCAGCACCAGAATCTGGTCGGCGTTCACGATTGTCGACAGGCGATGTGCCACCACGATTACGGTGTGCTCGCCGGCGAGCGATGCAATGACCTCGCCGATTGCGGCTTCGCTTGCGGCGTCCACATTGCTCGTCGCCTCGTCAAAGACATAGATCGGCGAGTCGTGCAGCAGGGCGCGGGCCATGCACACACGCTGGCGCTGGCCGCCCGAAAGGTTGGTGCCGCCCTCGTTAATCACCATGTCGAGCCCGCCGTTGGCCTGCACAAAGGCCGCCACGCGCGTGCGGTCGAGCGCGCGCAAAAGCTCGGCATCGGTGGCATCGGGCTTGGCGAGCAGCAGGTTTTCGCGCAGGGTGCCGGCGAACAGATAACCGTTGGTGGGCACCAGGGTCACGGCGCGCATAAGCGAGGCAGCCGTGGCATCGCGCAGCTCAATGTCGCCGATGCGAACGCTGCCCTGGTAGGCATCCTTGCGGCCTGCGATGATCCCCGCGAGCGTGGACTTGCCGCCGCCACTTTCGCCCACGAGCGCCACGAGCGAGCCGCGCGCGATGGTCGCGTCGGCACCATCCAACACGGTGCGGTCGCCGTATGCATAGCTCACGCCGGAAAGCTCGATATCGCCGCGGCCATCAAGCTCAACATTGCCGCGCTCGGGCTCGGGCGTATCCAAAATGCTGAACATGCGGCGCGAGGCGGCCATGCCGTTCATGGCCGTGTGGAACAGCGACCCCAGACGGCGCATGGGCAAAAAGAACTCCTGCGACAGAAAGACGATGAGGAAGGCGGCGTCAAAGCCGATCTTTCCGCTGGCGAGTTGCAGCGCGGCGACGATAATGCCGAGTGCGGCGCCCATGTAGACGACCAGGTCCATAACGCAAATGGAGCGCAGCTGCATCACCAGCAGGCGCATGGTCGCCCCGCGAAAACGCTCGGACTCGGCGTTGATGCGTTCGTGCCAGTCGCGGTCGGCCTGGTAGACCTTAAGGGTGGTGAGGCCCTGAACAGCCTCCAGGAACATGCCGCCCAGATCGACGTAGCTGCCCCAGTACTCGGCGCCGATCTTTTTGGCGTTGCGCATGACCATCATGATGGAGACGGGGATGACCGGGACGCAGGCGAGCAACAGCGCGGCGGGCAGACCCGCCTGGCCCACGAGCAGCACAAACAGCGTGATGGGTGCCAGGCCAGCAAAGAAAAGCTGCGGCAGGTAACCGCCAAAGTACACCTGGAGCTGCGTGGCGCCCTCGACGCTGGTCTGCACGGCCTCGGCGGTGGGGGCGGTCTCGGTATAGGAGGGGCCGAGCGCGGTGAGTTTGTCGTAGACGAGCGAGCGCACGCGGCGGACGGCCTCGAAGGCAGCCTTGTCGCCGGCGCGCTGGGCCAGATAGATGGAGGCGGCACGCACGATGATGGCGGCGGCGAGCGGCGGGGCGGCCTGCACGAGCGCGTCGACGGCGAGCGCGGCGGGCAGTCCACCGGTGACGATGCCGTCCAGGATGCGCGCGAGCACCCACATCACCGTGATGTTTGCCATCAGCGCGATCCACTTAAACAGAACACTGGCCAAAATGTAGGGCGTTGCCTGCGGGACGAGAGAGAAGAGCCGCTTCTCGAACATGAAACCTCCGATGCCGTAGCGACTGCCGCGCGGGCTGCTCGGCAGTCGCTTAGTTAGCCAAATACAACTAGAGTAACATCGTGCAGCGGGTAAGTATGCCGAGGGTTATTTTTTGGCCGATGAACTGCGTAGAAAGTTCAAAATTGTTGAGTGCGGCGAACTTTGTGGTGGACGGAGTGCAGGCGCAATTCTGATCGCGTACGGCCCCGCTCCAAAACATGTACATCAGCCTCCAAAACCGACAAAAAATGACATGTTCGGAGGCTGATGTACATGTTTGGATAGGGGCGAGGGCGGCGACGGACGAAAGTCACGCCTGTGCCACGTCCGATGTGCTAGCGTTTGGATGAATAAAACGAGCCCGTGCGGAAAGGATCCGGACCGTATGCAACGTGGAAGTACATCTCCGCTGTCCCGCGAGACCGATGCGCCCGAAACCATCGTCAAGCTGGAGTGCGACATCGACGATGCGTCGCCCGAGGTACTCGCCTATGCCGCCGACCGCTTGCGCGAGGCGGGCGCCCGCGAAGTGCACTGGCTGCCTCTCTACTGCAAAAAAGGTCGTCCCGGCTGGCAGCTGCAGGTAATCTGCGCCCGCGAGGACATTGACCGTCTGCAGATGATCATCTTTTTGGAAACCACGACCAACGGCATTCGTCGCCAGGTGATGGAACGCGTTTGCCTGCCGCGCCGCTTTGAGCGGGTGGCGACGCCTTGGGGCGAGGCGTCCGTTAAGGTGGCGACTCTGCCCGACGGCAGCGAGCGTGCGGCGCCCGAGTACGAGGACTGCGCCCGCCTCGCTTGCGAGCATAACGTGCCGCTCCAGCGCGTGATGCAGGCGGCACAAGCCGCGGCGCTGCGATTTGAGTAACGCGGCCGGTGGCACGCCACGCCAGCTCCATCAACCACACCCGAAAGGATCCCCCATGAAATACCTCATCGCTTCCGACATCCACGGCTCGGCATATTGGACCGAGCGCCTGGTCGCCGCCATCGAGTCCGAGCAGCCCGACCGCATTGTGCTGCTGGGCGACCTGCTCTACCACGGCCCGCGCAACGACCTGCCGCGCGACTACGCCCCCAAGCGTGTGATTCCGCTGCTCAACGCCCTGGCCGACCGCATCATCGCGGTGCGTGGCAACTGTGACGCCGAGGTCGACCAGATGGTGCTCGACTTTCCCGTCATGGCGGACTACGCCACGCTGTTCGACGAGACCGGCCGCGAGCTGTTCCTGACGCATGGTCACGTCTTTGGCGCCGGCATGCACAACAGCGTCGACCACGCGCCCGCGCTGCCCGAGGGCTCCGCGCTCGTCTACGGCCACACGCACATCAAGGTCAACGAGGAAAGCGCCGCGCACCCGGGCCTATGGCTCTTCAACCCCGGCAGCGTGAGCATCCCCAAGGATGGCACGCACAGCTACGGCATCTACGAGGGCGGTGCGTTCCGCCACGTGATCATGGAGGAGGACTAACCATGGCGCAGCACATGGCTCAGCAAAATGCCGGGGGCTCGCGCGATCTGTCCACGCTGGTCGACGCGTCGGCCGAGCTGCAGCATCTGGCGCAGACCATCTGGCGTCTGCGTCAGCCCGATGGCTGCCCGTGGGACCGCGAGCAGACGCATCAGAGCATCGGCAAGAACATGATCGAGGAAGCCTACGAGGCGCTCGATTGCATCGAGGCGGACGACGTGGCGCATCTGCGCGAGGAGCTCGGCGACGTGCTCATGCAGGTGGTACTGCATGCACAGATTGCGGCGGACGCCGGTGAGTTTACGCTGGCCGATGTGGCACGCGATATCGACGCCAAGCTCATCCGCCGCCACCCACATGTGTTTGGCGATGCGGATGCCGATAACTCCGACGAGGTGCTCAAGATCTGGGACGAGGTCAAGCTTGCCGAGAAGGCTGCCAAGGACAAGGCCGTGGCAGCGGGCGAGGCTGCGCCCGAGGGCCTGCTCGACGGCGTGCCTACGCACCTGCCGGCGCTGATGCAGGCTCAGAAGGTGTCGCGCAAGGCGGCTGCCGTGGGCTTTGAGTGGGAGACGGTCCAGGATGTGTGGGACGAGGTTGCCGAGGAGCGTGCCGAGTTTGAGGCCGAGGCTCCCGGCTCGCCCGAGCGCGAGATGGAGTTTGGCGACCTGCTCTTTGCCCTGGTCAACGTTGCGCGCAAGGAGGGCATCGACGCCGAGAGCGCCCTGCGCGCGAGCACGGCCAAGTTCCGCCGTCGCTGGGCTGCGATGGAGCAGATGGCGGCCAACGCCCATGTGGATCTGGCTGAGCTTTCGTCCCACGGTCTCAATGACCTGTGGGATGCCGCAAAGGCAGAGGAGTAAGACTGCGGGAGCGACGAGCCGGCACGCCTCGTCGCTCCCGCTAAATTTTTCGAAAAACAAGTGTATCCCTCGGCTAACTTAGGGCATAATGCAAAAAGTGCGACATGGCTAACTTACGGAGGCACACCGACGGTGCATGGTCAGCCGGTCGCCAAGCATTCAACCCGTTTCCAAGTGAGAGGGAGACAACATGAGCGATATTTTGGATGTTTACGGTCGCGAGGTGCTCGACAGCCGCGGCAACCCCACCGTCGAGGTCGAGGTCGTGCTCGAGGACGGCAGTTTCGGTCGCGCGATGGTGCCTTCGGGCGCTTCGACCGGCGCTTTCGAAGCCTGCGAGCTGCGCGACGGCGACAAGGGCCGCTATCTGGGCAAGGGTGTCTCGCAGGCCGTCGAGCACGTCAACAACGAGTGCGCCGATGCCGTCGTGGGCCTCGATGCCTTCGATCAGCGCGCCGTCGATGCCGCGCTGATCGCCGCCGACGGTACGCCCAACAAGACCAAGCTCGGCGCCAACGCCATCCTGGGCGTGTCGCTGGCCGTCGCCCGCGCCGCTGCCGAGTCGGCGGGCCTTTCGCTGTACCAGTATCTGGGTGGTGTCAACGCCCACCTGCTGCCCACGCCCATGATGAACATCCTCAACGGTGGCGTGCATGCCGACAACAACGTCGACTTCCAGGAGTTCATGATCATGCCGGTGGGCGCCCCGAGCTTTGCCGAGGGCCTGCGTTGGTGCGCCGAGGTCTACCACACCCTCAAGGGCGTGCTGCACGAGGCAGGCCTGGGCGGCGGCGTGGGCGACGAGGGCGGCTTTGCGCCCAACCTCAAGACCAATGCCGAGCCGTTCGAGTACATCACCAAGGCCGTGGAGAAGGCCGGCTTTAAGCCCGGCGTCGACTTCATGTACGCCATGGACCCGGCGTCCACCGAGTTCTACAACGCCGAGACCGGCATGTACGAGCTCAAGGGCGAGGGCGTGGAGTACACGAGCGCCCAGATGGTTGATTACTGGGAGAAGCTCGTCGACACCTATCCCATCATCTCCATCGAGGACGGCATGGCCGAGGAGGACTGGGACGGCTGGGTTGAGCTCACCCGTCGCATTGGCAACAAGGTGCAGCTGGTGGGCGACGACCTGTTCGTCACCAACACCGAGCGCCTCAAGAGGGGCATCGAGCTGGGTGCCGCCAACGCGATTCTGGTCAAGGTCAACCAGATCGGCACGCTCACCGAGTCGCTCGAGGCCATCGAGACAGCCAAGGAGGCCGGCTACGCTTGCATCGTGAGCCACCGTTCCGGCGAGACCGAGGACTCCACGATCGCCGACCTGGTCGTGGGCGTCAACGCCGGCCAGATTAAGTCGGGCGCCCCGTGCCGCAGCGACCGTATTGCCAAGTACAACCAGCTCATCCGCATCGAGGACGAGCTCGAGGGCAGCGCGCGCTACGCCGGCAAGGCCGCGTTCTACAACATTCGCTAAACAAGTGGTGCTCGCGGGGGCGGGGCTGACTCGAATTCGCCTCGTTCCCGCCGGGTACTGTTGAGCACCATTGGGCGCTGGGCCATACGGCTCAGCGCCTTTTTTATGTCGAGCAAAGGCTGGCGAAGGCGGTGCGGGCGCTCGTGCTATAACTAAAGGACTTAGCGCAAACAAACCTCAACCGCACAAGGCGCACATGGATCAGATTTACGACAACAGGTACTATTCCGCCGGTTCGCGTGAGCCGTCGTCTCGTCGTGCGCGTACCGCACAGCTTGGCGGGTCTGGTTATGCTGGTGCTGATCGCTCCAGGTATAGCTCGCCGGCGACTTCGCATCCCAATGCTCAGCCAAATAGTTCCTCGGATAGTCCGGTGCGCCCGTCGCGTTCCAAGCATGCGTCGCGCCCTTCGACCCAAGCGTCCGACAAGCCGCGCCGTCCCTCAAGCCGTCTTTCCGGCTCGGACTTTATGCACTACGCCAACGACAACGCAGTGGTCAAGGCAATTTACGACTTTACCCACGGTCCTCAGCGAGGGCTGTTTATCGGTATTGTCGTCGCCCTGGTGCTCGTGAGCCTGTACTTTCCCGTGCGCGACCTCTACGTTGCCAAACGCTCGAGCGATATCTTGGCCAAGCAGGTCGAGATTCGCCAGCAGTACAACGACGAGCTGCAGAAAAGCGTCGACAAGCTGCTCTCGGAGGAGGGTATCAAGGACGCGGCATCCGAGGACTTGGGCCTGGTGATGCCCGGCGAGAAGAGGATTGAAGTGCAGGGCCTGGACGACGATTCGGATTCGTCTTCGAGCAAGAAGTCGTCGAACGCCAAGAAGGCCAGCGAAGTTGCCAAGGAAATCGAAGAAGTCGGTAAGGACGCCCCGTGGTACATCCAGGCGCTCGACATACTGTTTGGGTTTAACGGTGTCGAGGGCCAGACGGTCGTGTCCAACGGCAAATAGCGCCCGGAGGGGAGCCGGCAATGGCAGATTGCAAACGATATAAGGTGGCGGCGATCGATCTAGGAACGGTGTCGTCGCGACTGGTGTTGGCCCAGGTCGAGGGCGGGGCGATCGTGGAATCGTCCAAGCATACCGAGATTACCGATCTGGGCGAGGGCGTCGACGCGACAGGTCGCTTTTGCGAGGCGGCTGTCGAGCGTGTGCTCGCCGCGTGTCGCATGTTTGTGGACGAGGCGCATGCCTTTGGGGCCGTGTGCATCTGCACCACGTGCACGAGTGCCGCGCGCGATGCGTCCAATGCCGCCCTACTGCTGGACGGCCTGCGCGAGCTGGGGCTCGAACCGCAGGTGATTCCGGGCGAGGTCGAGGCACGCCTGACGTTTTTTGGCGTGGCGCACGACTTTGCCGGCGAGCGCATTATTGTTGCCGATTCGGGTGGCGGATCCACGGAGCTCGCGACGGGCGTCTATGCGCCGGAGCGTGGCGTCTTTGCGCTGGAGGGCACGCGTTCGCTGGACATCGGTTGTCGCCGCGTGACGGAGCGGTTCTTCTCGGCGCTGCCGCCTGCGGACGGCGAGCTTGCTGCCGCTGCCGCGTGGGCAGGTGAGCAGTTCGCCGCCTATTTTGAAGGCCTGCCCAGCGACTTTGAGCGCGCCGAACGCTTGGTCGCAGTGGGCGGCACGGTGACTACGCTGGTGGCTCTGATCCACGAGCTGGAGCCGTACGATTCGAGCTTTGTGCACCTGCGCGAGCTTTCGCTGGATCAGGTTTCGGCCGCTATTGAGCGCATGTCTGCGCTGGATGTCGCAGGCATTGCCGCGTTGCCAGGCGTGCAGCCCAAACGCGCGGGCGTGATCTTGGCTGGCGCCGTGGTGATCCGCGAGCTCATGCGCGCTGGCGGCTACAAGACGCTCACTGTAAGCGAGAACAGCCTACTTGCCGGCATGGCCGCCACCATCAACGAAGTCCTCGACGGCAAAACCCCCACCATCACCTGGACCCCAAACCTCAGCACCCTCAAATAAGTTGCGGTGAAATAGTTCCTAAATAAGCTGGTAAACGGTTTAAACAGGATCTATTCCACCGCAACTTCTAAGGGGCCGAAGCAGTCTTTTTAGCTCGTCCTAAATCAGCTGACTTTCTGAAGCGCGGGGCGGTGGGACGTCTGCGTATTTGCTGCGCAAATCCGCACCGGCTTCAGCCGTCTGCCGGCGCCCTCGCCGGCTTGCTGCGGACGCTGGGCGTCCGCTTGACGCTCGCCCCCTCGCGGGTTCGAGTCCCACCGGCGTCCAAAAGAAACGAGCCCGCATCCCTGGGGGACACGGGCTCGTAAAAAATACGTGGTAGGGGCGGTGGGACTCGAACCCACAATCCTTGCGGCGAGAGATTTTAAGTCTCCTGCGTATGCCAATTCCGCCACGCCCCCGTGAGACTAGAAGTCTAGCACAAGCCGTCCGTTACGCGTTGACGGCCATCGAGTGTTGCCCCGACTTCTCCAGGAACTCCTGGAACTTGGCTTCGTCGCCCTTGTTCTTGTACTGCAGGGCCAGCAGGTATTCCAGGCGGCAGCTCTTGACCTTGTCGTCACCGGCCTCCTTGAGCATGCGCTCCAGCTCGGGAATGTCGTTGTGGCGCTTCAAGATCATCGTGTCGTACATCAGCTGGCATTCGTGTGCGACTGCCTCGGCCTGACCGCCCTCAAAGCCCTTGATTTCGTGCAGCAGCTCCTTGGACTTTTTGCGGTCCTCCTGGCCAACGTAGTAGTTAAAGGCCTTGATCACCAGGTCGACGCGCTGCATCTTGGGCAGGTTGAGCCCCAGCAGCAAATCGAACATCTCGTCGGCGCGCTTGTGGTCCTCGCGCAGCAGATAGGAGTTCAGGCGCAGGTAGTCGCGGTTGTAGCGCGGGTACAGCATGCTGGTGAGCTTGCTGTCGAGCAGGCGATCGAACTCGTCCCACTGCTTGGCAGCCATAAGCTGTTGCAGGCGCTTAAACGTGGTGCGTTTTTTGACGCTAAAGAATACCGACACGGCGATACAGATGATAACGACGGTGGTCCAGAGGGTGCGGGAATCGGGCATTTCAGAGTCCTTAGTCGCTCGTAAGGCGAGCGGTATGACAACACGTACTAGATGTATTATACGCAGCGCACAAGCAAACTGGCATAAAAGCTCATCGAGGCTGAGTGCCATCGCTCGCTGCGGTACACTTACCTAAAGTAAACCACGAAGGGAGACATTACCTATGAAGAAGATCGTTTTGGCTTGCGGTGCTGGCGCTGCTACTTCCACGCTCGTTGCCCAGAAGGTCGCCACCATGCTCGACGCCAACGGTTACGCCGACAAGTACGAGATCGTGCAGTGCGCCATCTCCGAGGCCAAGGACGTTTGCGACGAGGGCGCCGACCTGCTGATCGCCACCACCGTTGCCCCCGAGGGCCTTACCTGCCCGTACGTGAGCGGCGTGCCCTTCATGACCGGCATGAACCGCGTCGCTGCCGAGAAGGCCGTCCTCGACGTCATGGCTCAGTAGGCGCTGACTGTATGAGTGAGCAGAACGCCAATCCGGTCGAGCTCTTTGGTATGCGCGTTGCCCATGTGGGCATTAACGCCGCCAACCCGGCAGACGCCTTGGAGATCGCGGAGCTGTTCTCGACGATGATGGGCCTGCCCGTTATCGAGACCCCGGTTTCGTACTTTAACGATTCGCTGGTCGAGGTCATGAAGCAGAACGGTCGTGGCACCAAGGGCCACATCGGCTTTGCCGTCAACGACATTGATGCGGCCGAGAAGTGGTTTGCCGAGCGTGGGCTCGAGGTCAACGAAGAGTCGCGCGCGCTGCTGCCCGACGGTAGCACCAAGCTCGTGTACTTTAAGCGCGAGTTCGCCGGCTTCGCCGTGCACCTGTGCCGCGAGTAGCGCAGGCTGCCATAGCTAACGAAAAATGGGGTAAGGCCGCGTGGCCTTGCCCCATTTTTAATGCCGAGAGGGTGACTGACGGGCTGCCGTAAATCGAAGGTGAATGGCTTTCCGCGAAGTGAACGAGTGAAATCGAACCCCTGGAGCATCGACACTTTGGAGGCACCGTTTCCTGCGGTTTTGTCAGGTTTTCCCTGCGGTTTTGGCGCCAAAAAGTGTGGATGCTCCAGGGGTCCAAAATAGGTCGTTCACTTCGCGGAACAGCATTCACCTTCGGTTCGTGAGAGACGCCCCTACCGCGGCAGGCGAATCGTAAAGCGGCTGCCGACACCCTCGACTGAGGTCACACCGATGACGCCGCCGTGGCTATCGACGATCCACTTGGCGATGGCGAGCCCCAGGCCCGAGCCCTGCGCGCCGGCATCGCGTGCGTTGTCGGCACGGTAGAACCGCTCGAACGCGTGAGCTGCGGATTCCTGGTTCATGCCGATGCCCTCGTCTTCAACGGCTATGTCGATTGTGCCCGTGCCCGCATCGGGTGTTATGCCAAATGTGACGGTCGTTCCCGCGTCCGAATACTTGGCGGCATTCTGCACGATTACGCGCAGAGCCTGCTTCACGAGCGCCACGTCGACGGACGCGTCGCAGCGCGGGTCGCTGGTAAGTGTGGCATCGTAGGCCAGCCGATATGTGTGCCCGGCATCGATCATCTGCGATTCTTCGCAAACCTCGCCGACTAGTGCGGCCAGGTTGGTATTCGCGCGCCGCAGCACGGTGCGGCCGGCATCGCCGCGCGCCAAAAACAGCAGCTGCTCCACGAGCTCCTGCATATGCTCGCTTTCGGTCTTGAGCGAGGCGATGGACTCTGCCAGCACGTCCGGGTCGTCCTTACCCCAACGATCGAGCATGTTTACGTAGCCCTGAATCACCGCGATGGGCGTGCGCAGTTCGTGACTCGCATCATTGACAAAGCGCATCTGCTGCAGCTTGGCCTCTTGCATCTGACGCAGTAGGCGGTTGAGCGCGACCTCGATGCTCGCCAAGTCGGCGTCGCCGGTGGTGACGCTTGGCGAGTCGACGCTTGCACGCTCGATGGCCTGCTCCAGCGTTTCCATCTTGCCGCCGGCGAGCTGCATGCGGCCGAGCTCGTCCACGCGCAGTGCCAGATCGTTGAGCGGCGCCATGGTGCGGCGCACGCGACGGGCGCCGCCGAGCATGTCGAGCACGCTGACAATCTGCCAGCCAACAACAACGATATAGAGGGGCCACAGTGCAACAAGATCCTGCGCGAGGGGGAAGGTCTTGGTGGTGCGTGCGAGCTCGACGGTGTAGGTGAGCGTGGCCGGGTTCCAGCCGCGCGCGGGCATCAACGACATGCTGTGAACGGCGGCGCCGGGGATCCATCCCGCGGTAAACGTGCCGGCGGGCAATGTCTGGTTGTAGCCATAGACGAGGATCGCCGCCGCAACAAACAGCAGCAAGAGGTCCAGCCAGACGTAGCTCATCAGGCGGCGCCACATGTAGCTCCAGTTGATGGCGCGGGCAATGGAGGTGACGCGCTTGGTCTCGGCGTTACGCGCGGCAGACATAGCCCACCCCGCGAACGGTCTGGATGATGCGGGCGCCGCCGGCGTCCTCGATCTTGGCGCGCAGGTGCGCGATGTGCACGTCGACGTTGTTGGTGTCGCCCACGTATTCGTAGCCGAGCGCCTCGTGTGCGATGCGCTCGCGCGTGAGTACGGTGCCGGCGTGTGCCATAAGCAGGGCGAGGACATCGAACTCGCGGGCGGTCAGCACGATGGGCGACCCGCCGACCGTGACTTCGCGGCGGTCCGGGTCGAGCGCGACCGAGCCCACGGTGAGCGCGGCGGGGGAGGGTGCGGCGGATGCCTGGGCCGAGTCGCCAGCCGGGGACATCGCAGTGGTATCCGCAGTCGTAGCGCCCGCCCCGGCACCGCCAGCGCCCGAAGCCGCCCGCACGGCCTCCGCGCGCTTCAGCGCCACGCGGATCCGTGCGAACAGCTCCTCAATCGCAAACGGCTTGGTCAGGTAATCGTCGGCGCCGGCATCGAGCCCGGCCACCTTGTCCATCACGGCATCGCGCGCGGTGACCATAATCACCGGCACATCCTTGTGCTTGCGGACGCGCCGCAGCACCTCCATGCCGTTGAGCTGCGGCAACAGCACGTCGAGCAGAATCAGATCGTAGTCGCGCTCCAACGCCAGGTCCACGGCGGTGCGGCCGTCGGCGGCGTGCTCCACCTGGTAGCCCTCGTGCTCCAGCTCGAGCGTCACAAAGCGGGCGATTTTCTCCTCGTCCTCCACGATCAGGATTCGTGCCATACGTGCCCCCGTCTGCGATTACTTGTCGTCGTTCAGATTCTGCTTGATGCCGTCCGCGGCATTTGCGGCGTGATCCATCAGGTTGTTGATGCTGCCAGGCACGTCGCCGTCGCTGTCGATGCGGTAGCGCATGCCAAAGAACAGGCCAATCAGCATCAGCCAAATCGTAGCGCCCCAGGCAAACAGCGCGATGATGGGGATCAGGATGGGGATGTTGAGGATGATCGCATCGCGGCGCGTGGCGATAAACTTGGTGTCCAGGCTCAGGCGGAAAAGCTTTTTGAGGTACTCCCACACGCTGTCCATTTTCTTGGAGAAGTCGGTCTTTTCGCTCGACTTCTCATAGGCGGCCTGCGCGGCGACCATCTCGGCCGAAGGCTCGTCGACCGGCGCAGACTCGGTGGCGGCGTGCGCCGACGTGGTCTGGGTCTTGCCCTGCGACTCGAGCCAAATGATGGCGTCCAGAACGTTGCCGTCGGCGGCGTCGAGCGCGGCCTTGGCATCGGTGTAGCTCACGTTGCACTTGGTGCGGATGGTTTCAACTTTTTCGAGGTCGTCCATGACCTGTCCTTTCGTTCGATGGGCGCGACGCCGGGCGATCTGCCCGGGCGCGAGCGTTGTGTTCGGCGGCCTGCGTTGCGCGGCGCCGCCCCGCCCTTGGTCGAACTCTATAGTGCAGGTTATAGATTAAGCGATTCTTGAGCCAAGATTAATGTTGGATGAGTTTTTGGGTGGCGAAGCGCGTGACGCGGGGCGCGCAGGCAAGGGGAAGGCCGGTTTTGCGTGGCGTGAAGGAGGGGCGGTCTGATCTTTGGGATAGCTGATAGCGAGGTCTAATACTTTTTCGAGAAGTGAATGAGTGAAAACGGACCCCCGAAGCATCGACACTTTAGAGGTGCCGTTTCCTGCGGTTTTGATGCCAGAATCCTGCGTTTATGCCGTTGAAAAATGTGGATGCTTCAGGGGTCCAAAAACAGCCGTTCACTTCTCGGGAAAAGTATTAGACCTCGATAACGGGGGATGTGGTGCCGGTGCAAAACGGCGTCAAAGGTTGGTCGAGCAGGCGGTTTCTCCATTGATGTCCGCACGACATGTGACACTTACCCTGCCGCCCTGCTCTGCCGCGGTGGCATATACCCGAACAGCGACCCTCTAAGGAGTTCGATACCAATGAGCGACAACACCAAGCATCTCGCAAAGAAGTGCGTCAAGGACGCGGGGCCGTGCCTCGCGCTGTGCCTTGCCGGCGCAGCGGTCGCGCTGCTGGCTGTTCTGGGGCCGTTTGATGTGCTCCGAAGTGCCAGTTCTCTGCGCGTTTGCATGGCTCTTGCCGGCACCATGATGACCGGCGGCGTGCTCGATCTGATCTTTTGGGTGTTTGACCCGTTTGGATGGAAGAGCGAGGGGTAGGTCCCAAAGGATGGAAGGGCTGGAACGGTTGACTTAGTGATCGTGCAGAATGTGGGCTAGCGACTTACAGGGAAGTGGTGATCCGATGACGGTCTATGTGACGGGCGATATTCACGGCGGCCTCGACATGCAAAAGCTGCGCGACTGGGATCTTGGGGATGGTCTGACAAGTGACGACTATCTCATCATCGCGGGCGACTTTGGCTTTCCGTGGGATTTCTCTGCCGAGGAATGTGCCGACATCGCCTGGCTGGAGTCGCGCCCCTATACCGTGCTGTTTGTCGACGGCAACCACGAGCGTTTCGATCACTGGTCGGAGCGCCCCATGGAGTTGTGGCACGGCGGGCTGACGCAGCGCCTGTCGGATACCTCTCCCATACGGCGCCTGACGCGTGGCGAGACTTTCGAGCTCGATGACTCAATGATCTTTACCATGGGCGGCGCCACGAGCGTGGACAAGGAATATCGCATTCCGTATTCCAGCTGGTGGCCGCAAGAGCTTCCGGACGAGCGCAACTTTGAGGAGGCGCGGGCAAAGCTCGACAGCGTGGGCTGGAAGGTCGACTACGTGATCACCCACACCTGCTCCACGCGCATGCTTTCGCCCACGCTTTATCCGGCACCCGGCTGGAATTACCCCGCCGTTGATCGGCTTACGGCATTTTTCGATGAGCTGGAAGACCGCTTGGATTACAAGCGCTGGTACTACGGGCATTTTCATCGGGATGCCAACCCTGCCGAGCGCCATACCGTGCTCTACGACTGCATCGTTCGCCTGGGCGACGAACTCCAGCCCTGGGATGTCGCGTAGGGGCGGGGTGGCTGGCTACTCGACCGTTACAGTGATGTTTTCCCGATGCGTACGGATAACATCCCAGCTAAAGTGCTCAACCAGCTGCTCGGCAGAGCGCGGCGTGGTGCCCGGCGCGATGCCCGTTTGCCCGGCGAGCCATCCTAGCAATGCCTCGGGCGTGCCAAAGCGGGCGCGGAGCTCGCCCAGGTCCAGATCGCGGTCTCGTTTGGAAAGGCGGCGGCCGTCCGGCGACATGAGCAGCGGAATGTGCGCGTAGCGCGGCGTGGCCAGTCCCAGTAGATGCTGCAGGTAGATCTGGCGCGGCGTGGACCCCAGCAGGTCGCATCCGCGCACGACCTCGGTGACGCCCATGGCGTCGTCGTCGACCACCACGGCTAGCTGATAGGCAACCACGCCGTCGCTGCGGCGGACCAAAAAGTCGCCGCACTCGGTGGCGAGTGCCTCGCATTGGGCTCCGTACGTGCGGTCCACGAATTCGATCACGTCGCCGGCGAGGTCGTCGACGGCGGGCACGCGCAGGCGCGTAGCCGGAGCGCGCAGGGCGCTGCGGCGGGCAACCTCCTCGGCAGAAAGGTTTCGGCAGGCGCCGCGGTAGATGGGCGTGCCGTCGCTGGCGTGCGGCGCGCTTGCGGTGTGGAGCTCGGCGCGCGTGCAAAAACAGGGGTAGGTGAGGCCGGCGTCTTGTAGCTGGTGCAAGGCGCTCTCGTACAAGTCCAGACGATCGTGCTGGTAGTAGGGGCCTTCGTCCCACTCAAGCCCCAGCCAAGCCAGGTCGCCAATCAATTGAGCGGCAAGTTCCGAGCGCTTACAGCGATCGTCCAGGTCCTCGATGCGCAACACGATGCTGCCGCCCTGGCTGCGGGCCGAAAGCCATGCGCACAGGCAGCTGAACACGTTGCCCAGGTGCATGCGGCCCGAGGGCGACGGGGCAAAACGGCCCACGACGGGCGCGGGGGCGGAGGCGAGCTTGCTGTTGGGCGCCGTCGACGTGGCCACAGTGGGCGTTGTTATGTTGCGTGCGTTGATATCCATGCGGACGAGTATAGCGCGGGGCGCGGTTGGGGAGACGCTGCCGTGGCCTGCAAGTTGCCGAGGCCGCGCGTTGCGCGTGCCGGACCACCGGCTCGACAGCTCGATCGCCGCCCGCCAGCCCAACCCCTCAAACGACAGAAACCCCGGCAGTTCTTCGCAACTGCCGGGGTTTCCGCGGAAAAGGGGGACATGATCCTCGAGCGGACGGCAAAGGGGCAAACCGTTTTCGCTCAACTACTTTATGCCCCTCAACTGGCGGCTCAATCAGCGCATGCCGCGCCCACACAAAGCCGCTACACCTGTGATGGAGCTATGAAGTGGTATCTATTGCCGGAGCGGGCTATGCCAAGGAGTGTCCCAGATTGCCGGCAGATAAGGAACGTCCCCAGGTGCCGGCGGCAGGCGTGACTTTTGCCCCGTTTTGACGCTCCGCTGACCTAGATGTTCGTCACATGAACCCGCAAACGTGGGACAATGACGCTACTGGTACCACAGACAAAGGATGTGCCTATGAACGCCCCCGTTGCCCAGCCCTGTCGGCAGCGCCGCCTGTTTGCGCGGTTCGCTTCCGTCTGCGCACTCGTCGCGCTTGCGTTGTTGCTGCTGCCTGCCGTCGCGCACGCCGACGGCTACTCCATGAGCCAAACCTATATCGGTGCCACGGTTGAGGCCGATGGCTCGCTGACCGTTGTCGAGGGACGCCAGTTCGATTTCGACGATGACATTAACGGCGTGTATTGGGATATCAATACAGGCTCTAACCAGCAAGGCGGCTCGGTGGTCGTCAATGTGCTGAGCGTCGAGGAAGACGACACTGCGTTTAACAAGGTCGACAGCGCAAATAAAGGCGACGACGGCGTTTACACGGTGGAACAGTCCGACGACGGCGTAAAGATTAAGGTGTTCAGCCCTCACGAGAGCGGCGACAGCGCAATCTACTACGTGAGTTATTCCATGACCGGTGCGGTTATGAACTGGGCCGATACCGCCGAGCTCTACTGGAAATTTGTGGGTGACGGCTGGTCGGCGGACTCCGATGACGTCGAGATGGAAGTCTACTTTGCAAATGCCGCTGCCGGGACGGCTGCCGTCAAGGGCGATAACTTCCGCGCATGGGGCCACGGCCCGCTGACGGGCGACGTGTCGCTCGATGCGGACGAGCCCATGGTCACCTATACCATTCCCTGCGTGCATGAGGGCGAATTCGCCGAGGCACGCATCGCCTTCCCCAGCGACTGGGTGCCGCAGCTTGCCGTCTCGGGCGAAAAGCGCATGTCGACGATTCTGGGCGAAGAGAAGGGATGGGCCGACGAGGCCAACGCTCGCCGTGAGCACGCGCGTGCGGTTGCCGGCGCGATTGCCGTGGTGTGTGTTGTCGTGGCGGTTGCCTATACCGGTGTGATCGTGATGCTTAAGCTGCGCAGGCCCAAGCCCAAGCCGCTCTTCCAGGACGAGTACTTCCGCGATGTGCCCTCGGCCGACCATCCCGCGGTGCTTGCAGCTCTCATGAGCTGGAACGACGTGCCCGATCAGGCATATATCGCCACGCTTATGAAGCTCACCGACGACCGCGTGATCAAGCTGGAAGAAGCGACCGAGACCAAGAAGAAGGGTCTGCTCCGTCGCGAAAAAGAGGAGCAGACGTATCGCATCACGGTGACCGACGAAGCCTGGAAGGCTGCCAAGAAGGACGGCATCGATCGCGATGTGCTCAAGGTCTTCTTCGCCGGCGTTAAGCCCGATAAGGACGGAGTCCGTTCGCGCACGTTTAGCGAGCTGGAGGAGTACGCTAGCGAGCGCACCACATCTGTTGGCGACAAGCTCGAGGACTATCAGAGCACGGTTAAGGGCAAGCTGGAGGCGCGCGAGTTTATCGCATCGGATGGCACTATCGCGATGGTGGCCGGCCTGGTTCTCGGCATCATCATTGTCTTTGGCATTCTGGGCTCTCTGATCTATACCGACTTTGCGGACGCCAACGTCGGCGCCGCTATGATCTCGATTCCCGTCACGATCGTGGGCTTTGTCCTGAGCTGCACCTTCCGCCGTTACACGCCGGAGGGCGCCGAGGTGGCGGCTCGCTGCAAGGCGCTCAAGCATTGGCTCGAGGACTTTACGCGCCTGAAGGAGGCTATCCCCAGCGACCTGATCTTGTGGAACAAACTGCTGGTGATGGGCGTTGCCCTGGGCGTTTCGAAAGAAGTGCTGCGACAGCTGGCCGAGGCCGTGCCTGCGGATCTGCGCAACAGCGACGATTTCTACGACAACTACCCCTGCTACTGGTGGTATTACCATCACTACGGCAACGAGTCTCCGCTCGATTCGTTCAACGATGTGTATCATGAGACCATCCGCGAGCTGGCTTCGAGTTCCGATAGCTCGAGCGGCGGCAGCGGCGGCGGCTTTACCGGTGGCGGCGGTGGCGGCGTCGGCGGAGGCGGCGGCGGAACGTTCTAGCGGTCCTAAATTACGGGATGGGCTTTTCTCGACAGCCGTCGGGGGAAGCCCATCCCCTTTTTATACGCTACCTACGAAGGCCGTCCCCAACGACTAGTCACTGGGAACGTTTCTAAATGACTAGGTGTGGCTGCCGAGGTTAGGCCGTTAGGTCGAGCTCATAGAGGAAGCTTTCGCGCGGCATGTTGTGACGACGCTCTTCGCGGTTGGCGCGGTGCGTGGCCGTGCGCTTAAAGCCGTGCAGCTCGTAGAACTTCCACGAGCAGTTGGAATCGGTGTACAGGTGTGCGCTGGTCGCCCCGCACGAGGACAGATGTGAGATTGCGGCGTCGAGCAGCACCGATCCCACGCCCAGGCCGTGGACGTCAGGGTCGACGGCGAGCAGCGTGACCTCGTTGTCATGCGGCAGTGGGCTTTTCTCGAGCAGGCGGTTGTTGGTTCGAATGGTGGCGCGCACAAATGAGAGATACTCGGCGCACGACTCGGGTTCTAGCTCACGCATCTGCGACAGCAGTGTACGCTCAGTATCCATCCAATGTTCCCTGACGGCGGTGCCGGAGCTCTGTCCCGCACGCGCAAGCGAAATGCCGCGCGCCTCGCCATCTATAACTGCAACCTGCGAAAACGTCGATGACGAAAGGCAATAGGCGAGGTCGCACGCGGCCTCAAGGCGGTTGTACTCATCGTTATCCGAATTGTTATGCCAAAGCTGCTGCAGAATCAGCGCGATGGCGTCGAAGTCTTCGGTATCAAACGGTCGGTAGAGAACCCGCGAGACCATGGTGCCTCTTTCTTTTGCGGATGCATATCGAGCACAGTTCTACCACGCTATTGGCATCTAATTATGGTGCCCCTGTGTTCCATGAACTCACCGTGCCCGGTGCCGTGCCCATCCCCTCCGCTCGCAAACTTTTTCTGCACATGCGCCCGTTGCGGGGTGCATCGATGCGCTCGATGCGCTACATTGAATCAGTATTTTCAATGCCGCTGCGCGAGCGCTGCAGATCGACGTATCACCGACTCACAGAGCACGGCGGCGTACCAGACAGGAGGACTGCATGGGATCTGATGTGAAGATCGCACGCGCGTTGATCTCGGTTACCGATAAAACGGGCGTCGTCGATTTCGCACGGACGCTGGTCGATGACTTTGGCGTCGAGATCATCTCTACGGGCGGCACGGCTCGTGCCATCGAGGACGCGGGCGTTCCCGTAACCCCCATCGAGGAGTTCACGGGCTATCCCGAGATGATGGACGGCCGCGTTAAGACCCTGCACCCCAAGGTTCACGGCGCGCTGCTGGCCCGCCGCGATTCCGAGCAGCACATGCAGGAGGCCGCTCAGCACGGCATTAAGCTGATTGACCTGGTCGTCGTCAACCTGTACGAGTTCGAGAAGACCGTCGCCAACCCCGAGGTCACCTTTGCGGACGCCATCGAGCACATCGACATTGGCGGTCCCTCCATGCTGCGCTCTGCCGCCAAGAACGCTGCGAGCGTTACCGTCATCTCTGACCCGGCTGACTACGACGCCGTCCTGGCCGAGATGCACGAGACTGGCGGCTGCACCACGCTTGCCACCCGTCGCCGCCTGCAGGTGAAGGTCTACCAGACTACCGCCGCCTACGACACGGCTATCTCCCGTTGGCTTGCCGCCCAGGCAAGCGACGTGGCGGACACTTCTGCCAAGCTCGAGATCTCGCTGGAGAAGGTCGACGACCTGCGCTATGGCGAGAATCCTCAGCAGAAGGCTACGGTCTATCGTTTTGCCGAGGGCTGCGAGAACACCGCGAGCTCGCAGTTCCCGCTCGTGGGCTCCGAGCAGATCCAGGGCAAGCCGCTCAGCTACAACAACTATCTGGATGCCGACGCCGCTTGGAACCTGGTGCGCGAGTTCGACGAGCCGGCCTGCGTGATCCTCAAGCACCAGAACCCCTGCGGTTCCGCCGTCGCCGAGGACATCACGGCCGCCTACGACCGCGCCTTCGCCTGCGATCCCAAGAGCGCCTTCGGCGGCATCATCGCCTGCAACCGCGAGGTTCCCTATGAGCTGGTTGAGCACTTTGCCGATCAGAACAAGCAGTTCGTCGAGGTCATCATCGCCCCGAGCTACACTGCCGAGGCGCTCGAGCGCATGGCCAAGCGCCCCAACCTGCGCGTGCTGGCTACCGGCGGCGTGGACCACGGTGCCCAAGTGGAGCTGCGCTCCATCGACGGCGGCATGCTGGTGCAGGAGGTTGACCACGTGACCGAGGACCCCGCGACCTTTACGTTCCCCACCGACCGCAAGCCCACCGACGCCGAGATGGCCGAGCTCGAGTTTGCCTGGAAGGTCTGCAAGGGCGTCAAGTCCAACGCTATTTTGGTCTCCAAGGGCAAGGCCGGCATTGGCATGGGCCCGGGTCAGCCCAACCGCGTTGACTCCGCGCTGCTTGCCTGTGAGCGCGCCGAGGATTTCTGCGAGCGCGAGGGCGTGGAGAAGGGCGGCTTTGCCTGCGCAAGCGACGCGTTCTTCCCGTTCCGCGACAACGTTGACGTGCTTGCCGCGCACGGCGTGACCTGCATCATCCAGCCCGGCGGCTCCAAGCGTGACGACGAGAGCATCCAAGCCTGCAACGAGCACAATATTGCTATGGTGTTCACGGGCGCTCGCCACTTCCGCCACTAAGTTTCGCCCTGGGACAAAATAATCTCTGCAAAAGACGGCTGCTCCGTTTGGAGGGCCGTCTTTTTGGTATAAGAGGACGGAATGACTAACACGAAAGGTTTGACCATGCCCCAGATTGATGATGCCGAGCTGTTTGGCAATGCCGAGGATCAGCGTGCGTACGAGGACTTTTGCGCCAATCAGGAGGCAGTCGAGAAGTTCACGCTCGACAAGCCCGCGCTCGTCTGCCGTTGGCGCATGTCCAACAAAAAGGTGCCCATGCTCAATCGCCACATCCGTGCGCTATCCGAGCGCCTGGTGCAGGGTGAGCCGCTTACCCATAACATGCTCAGCTGGGCCAAACAGCACGTTGAGTGGTCGCTTGCCGAGGGCGACTACACCGCCCGCGACGGTGTGCTCATGCTGGTGATCGACGTTAACGGCAACGCCGCCATGACGGTGGGGGAGTACGAGCCGCTGGCCGACACATCGGCCAAGGCACTGCGCGCCCGTTCTGCCGAGGCCCGCTCCGAGGCCGACGAGACCGGCGTGGCACCCGAGCTGCTCGCTGCCGTCAACAACGGCGAGCTGGCCTTTGTGGCGCCGGCGGACGAGTGCCTGTGCGGTACGGCGACGCTCATCGAGCAGCTGGCCCAAACCAAGGACATGCCGGTCACGCGCGTGGATATCCCCGCTCAGCTCAAGGGCGCACTGTTCCTGGTGAGCGACGAGCACGGCGTGGTTTCCGCCACCGACGCCGATGCCGCCGAGCCCGACGCCGCCACGGTCGCCTTCTTTGCCGACGGCTACGAAAAGCTCCGCGCCCGCCGCTAAATGATTTTTCTGGGACGGGGATTAAAAAATCATTTTGTTCCCCGTATCCGTCGCGAGCATGAGGTGGGCCCAGCACCCCTCCGCTCGCGAACAGTTCTGTCACCTTGGCACCGCGCGTGGCGCACGCCTGCAGTTTCGCAGCCATAATGGTGGCAAGACAACCAAGAGGGGAGCGTAATCCATGGCGCTGATCTATATCGTTGAGGACGACGAACCCATCCGCCGCGAGCTCGTCGACATCCTGGCCCGTGCCGGCTTTACGGTCGAGGCCTGCGAATCGTTTGAGCATGTCTCGCGCGACATTTTGGCCGCAACGCCCGACCTGGTGCTGCTCGACCTCACGCTTCCCGTCAAAGACGGCCAGCATATCTGCCATGAAGTCCGCCGCGAGTCCGAGGTCCCCATCATCGTCCTCACGTCGCGTACAACCGAGATCGACGAGGTCATGGCCATGACACTCGGCGCGGACGACTTTGTCCCCAAGCCCTACAGCGCCCGCGTGCTCGTGGCGCGCATTAATGCCCTGCTGCGTCGCACCTCGGCGGCCGGCGAGCGCAGCACGCTCGTCCACAAGGGGTTGGAGCTCGACCTTGCCCGCTCCGCGGTCACCAACACGGCAACCGGCGACAGCACCGAACTCACCAAAAATGAGCTGCGCATTCTGTCGCTACTCCTGAGCCGCGCGGGCAAAATCGTCTCGCGCTCGGCCATCATGCAGGACCTGTGGGACTCCGATGCCTTTGTGTACGACAATACGCTCACCGTCAACATCAACCGCCTGCGCACTACGCTCGAAAAAATCAGCATCAAGGGGTATCTGACCACGCACCGCGGCCAGGGCTATTCGGTCTAGGGGCCGGCCATGTCGTTTGCCAAGTTCTTTAAAGACGCGCTGCTCCCCGTCGCCGTATGGACGTGCGGCGTGCTGTTGAGCTGCTTTGTGCTGACGGTCGCCGGGGCGCCTGTCTCTATCGTGGTCATTGCGGTCGGCGTGTCTCTTATCTTTGGCATGCTAGGCGTTGTGATCGAGTACGTGCGCCGTCGTCGTTTTCTGCGCCAGCTGGAGCGCGCGGCCGAGGAGCTGGAGAGCCCCGCGTGGGTGCAGGAGATGGTACAGTGCCCGACTTATGCCGAGGGCGAGCTCGAGTACGAGGTCCTGCGCCGCGTGGGCAAGGCAGCTTGCGATGAGGTAGCCGAAGGCCGCCGTCAAACCGACGACTATCGCGACTATATCGAGAGTTGGGTTCACGAGGCCAAGCTGCCCCTGGCGGCAGCCCATCTGATCTTGGAAAACCTGGACGGCAGCGAAGACGACCTATCGCGCGTGGATGACCTGGGTCGCGAGCTGGCCCGCGTGGAGCGCTACATCGACCAGGCGCTCTACTATGCGCGCTCGGAAGTCGTGGAGCGCGACTATCTGATTCGCCGCTGGAGCCTCAAGGCCCTGGTGACGGGTGCGATTAAAGCCAACGCACGCGAGCTTATCGCGGCGCATGTGGCGCCGGTGTGCGAGGACCTCGATTTTGAGGTGTTTACCGACGAGAAGTGGCTCGAGTTTATCCTGGGTCAACTCATTCAGAACAGCATTAAATACGCGCGCGATGACGGGGCGAAAATCACGTTTTTGGGTGCGCTGTTGGACGAGGGTCTGGCGAGCGAGCGCATCGAGCTCGCTGTCGCCGACAACGGTTGCGGTGTGAGCGCGGCTGATTTGCCGCGCGTGTTCGAGAAGGGCTTTACCGGCGACAACGGCCGCACGACCAAGCGCGCAACGGGCATCGGCCTCTACCTGGTGGCGCGTCTGTGCTCCAAGATGGGCATCGACGTCACCGCATCGTCCGAGCCCAACGAAGGCTTCGTCGTCACATTCGCCTTCTCAACCAACAAGTTCCAATACTTTGAGTAGTTAGCCCGTATGGCGTAGCCGTTCAGGATTTTCCCATTTAAGAAGAAATCAGGCTTTTTGGCAGCTATATTCCTGAACGGGAACATTGCTAATGTAGTCAACGCTATATTCCCGTACATGAATATAGTGCTACAGGTTTATACTATGTTCACGAACAGGAATATAGCTGGAGGCGTCATGAGAACGGTGACAACGATTAAAAAGCTGGATGGGCGCATCAAGCTCAAACCGTCGGAAGTCGCTTTCTCGGAGCGCACGGTTTTCGATCCCGCCGAGATAGGGAAGGCCCTTAGGCTCAGGAGGCGTGAGCTCGGCTTGACCCAACGTGACGTCGCGACTATGACGGGCCGCAGCCTTCGTGTGATTGGTGATATCGAGCGGGGGCGGACAACGGTCGAAATTGGTGTCATTTTCGATTACGCCTCCATCGTGGATATTGATTTTATTCTGAAGGTGAGGGGGAAATAATGGATGGCACGCTGTTCGTTCACCGTGAGTTTAATGGGTCTTACCAGCTGGTTGGCATATTGGAGGAAAACGCGGGGCTTCCGATATTCACCTATAGCCCCAAATATCTCCAGAGCGGTGATGCGGCCCCGATTTCAACCTCGCTGCCGTTGTCGGCCGAGACATTTAGTCCGGACGCAACGGGCTCCTTTTTCTCTGGCATCATTCCGGAGGGGCAGCTCAACAGGGACCTTGAGAAAAGGGCGCGAGCGGAACGCGGAGATTACTTTAAGGTGCTCGATTTAGTCCGCGATGAACCTGTCGGCGCTCTGGTTTTGACGCGAGAGCCTTCGGCCGACAGTCTCGAAATGGGCTATGAAGAGATAGGTGAGGAACAGCTAAGCGGGCTGGCATACGCGCCGGCGGAGGTTGCTTTTGATTTAGCGCTAGAGAGTCGAATCTCCCTTGCAGGTGCTCAGGCGAAGGTCGGTCTCTACCATACGGGCGATGATCCATGTGGCGGATGGTACCTGCCTCATGGAGCGGCCCCATCTACGCACATTCTCAAGGCGGGGTCGAAAACGTTCCCGGGCGAGACGGTGTGCGAAGCGATGTGCGTGAGAGCCGCCTCTCTGATGGACCTATCGGCCGAAGAGTGTTTTCTTATCCGAGTTGAGGATGCCGAGCCAATTATCGCCGTGAGGCGATTTGACCGAGTAACGCCTGATGCCGGACGCTCGGTTGACGGATTGCCAATTCCATACCGTTTGCACCAGGAAGATTTTTGTCAGGCCAAGGGCATCTCGCGTGAGCTTAAATATGAGCCGACGGACGTCAATTACCTGGGGCTTATCGTCGATGCGGTGCGAAGGGCGTCGACGAATCAAATGGAGGACAGGTTCCTTGTCGGCTATAACCAGCTGTTCGACTATGCCGTAGGTAACTGCGATAACCATCTAAAGAACTGGTCGCTCGTATGGGACGAAAGTTGGAAGCAGGTGAGGTTGGCGCCGCTCTACGACGTGCTGTGTACAACGGTTTATCCCGGCCTCGTTCGTGAGATGGGCGTCTCGTTTGGTGGGAGCCGCAAGATTGACGACGTAACGCGCGGGTCGGTGATGAGCCAAATGATTGGGGCGGGTTTGCCCGGGGGAATTGTTGCCGGAATGATTGCTGATACCTGCAATGAGGTTCCAGACGCGCTAAGAGATGCCGCGCGCGGTCTCAAAGAAGAGGGTTTTTCCGAGGCGGAGGTAATGTTCGAGAAGATCATTCCAGAAGTGCAAGCTCGTCTAAGCAGGATCGCCTTATAACAAAAAAGCGCCGCCCCAAACAAAAACGTGCCGCCCCAACCGGGGCGGCACGCCATCTTTTATCAGCCAACTCACTGAAGTACGGTGACGAAGGCGCAAGGCCGGGAGGGGTTATCTAAGCCGACATCCCGCAGCCGCGCAGCGGCGAGGACGTCGGCGTGATAACCCCGCAGGCCTCGCGCCGACGGGAAGGAATCTACTTCACGACCAAAATGTCGCAGTCAGTGTTACGCAGCAGGAACGTCGAAATCGAGCCCAGCAGCGCATACTTAATCGAGGATAGGCCGCGGGCACCGCAGAGCACCAGGTCGGGCTTGACCACGTCGAGCATCTCGTCCTTGAGCGTCTCGCGAATACGACCGGCGCGAATCATGACCTCGACCTCGGGAATATCGGGATTGGCCTTGGCCTCCTCGAGCTGCTTGGCAATGGAGTTATTAAAGGCCTCCTCTAGGCCGTTGACCAGGTCGACCGGGTAGGAGCCGGCGCTCTCGAGCGCCGTGGAGTCAATCACGTGACCAATAATCAGCTTGGCACCGTTGTTTGCGGCGACCTTGATGGCGCGTGCGAGCACAAAATCCTGCTGCTCGGTACCGTCGAGCGAAACAAATACCTTGGTGTAGCCCTCGTTCATGGTTTCCTCCTTGGTCTATCGCACGGGCGTGAGGCTCGTGCGTCGGGCGGGCGCGGGTGCGTTGGCCGCCGGACACTTTACCTTGTTGCAGTTATACCCAAGGATTTCGGTTTGACCGCTCGCAATTCTGTGAACGGGCGAGTTTTTTGGTAAGGGTAGGCGCGGGCGCGCCGCTAACGGTTGATAATGGGACATCGCCCGCATCGTCCGCAGAACATCTACAGGCGGGTGTCTAACGAGGGGGTCCCTTTGGATATTATCGAGCTTCTAAAATCTGCCTTCATGGGCCTGGTCGAGGGCATCACCGAATGGTTGCCGGTTTCGTCGACGGGCCACATGATCTTGGTGGACGAGTTCGTCAAGATGAACGTGAGCGAGACGTTCTGGAATATGTTCCTGGTCGTGATTCAGCTTGGCGCCATTCTGGCCGTCTGTGTGCTGTTCTTCCACGAGCTCAACCCGTTCTCGCCTAGCAAGGGCAAGGAAGGCCGTCGCGACACGTGGGTGCTGTGGGGCAAGATTGTGCTTGGTTGTATTCCCGCAGCGGCGATCGGCCTGCCGCTCAACGACTGGATGGAGGAGCATTTCTACAACGCTCCCGTCGTGGCGCTGGCGCTCATCGTGTACGGCGTGCTGTTCATCGTGATCGAGAACTGGCGTGCCAGCAAGCGCGAGGAAATGGCCGTTGCGGGTTCGTTTGGTTCGCGCGCCGTGGTGGCGGGCGGACGTCCCGCCGGTGCGCACTTTGCGGTGCCCGCGGCGGCTGTTGCCGAGGATGAGGACGATGACGATAACCTGGACTTTGGCTCCATCACCACGCTCGAGGACCTGAGCTGGAAGACGGCGCTGGGCATCGGTTGCTTCCAGGTGCTTTCGCTGGTGCCGGGTACGTCGCGCTCTGGCTCTACCATCATCGGCGGCCTGCTGCTGGGCTGCACGCGCTCGGTGGCGTCCAAGTTCACGTTCTTCTTGGCCATTCCCGTTATGTTTGGTGCGAGCGCGCTCAAGCTGGTCAAGTACTTCATCAAGGGCGGTACCTTCGGCGCCAACGAGATCGCCATCCTGGGCGTGGGCTGCGTTGTTGCCTTCGTGGTGTCGCTTATTGCCATCAAGTGGCTCATGGGCTTCGTCCGCCGTCACGACTTCAAGTGCTTCGGCGTCTACCGCATCATCCTGGGCATCGTGGTGCTCGCATACTTCTTCGTAGCGGTGCCGATGCTCGGCCTATAGCTTGGTTGGCGCTGCGCGGCAGCCAGAGCGACAACTTGTCATTCAAAGAGGGCGGCATGACCAAAAGGCCTATGCCGCCCTCTTTTCATGCCAATTTGTTCGCTCTGGCCGCCGCTCGCTGCCGTTGCTATGACATCGGCGGCTCCGTGATTGGTGCATTGGGGCCAGGTTTGTTTGCACCAATTATTCGGTCACGGTGTGTTCGGGTTTGCGGTTGAAGACGAGCTTGTCTACTACGGCCTGCAGCGACATGTGACGGACGGTGTCGTAGGCTTCCTGCGTGCTGTACGCACAATGGGGCGTGACAATGCAGCGCGGGTGCGCGATCAGGGCCTGATTGGGCGCGGTCTCATCGGCGAGCACGTCGAGCGCGGCGCCGCAGATGCCGCGTGCACCGTCGCTGGCAATGCCCTCGTCCAGTGCGGCGACCAAGGCATCCTCATCCACGATGGGCCCGCGGGCCGTGTTAATCAAAAATGCCGTGGGCTTCATAAGCGCAAGTTCATGCTCGCCAATAAGTTTCTCGGTCTCGGGAATCAGCGGACAATGCAGGCTGACGATATCCGATGCGCCGAGCAGTTCATCGAGCGTTTGAGCCTTGGCGCAACCGGCGGCGGCAAGCTCTTCTGCCGTCTTGGTCGGCGCCCACACCAGCACCTTCATGCCGAGCGCCTGCGCGATGGGCGCGACGGCGCGCGCGATGCTGCCAAAAAAGACCAATCCCAACGTGCGGCCTTGCGTACGGTGCATGGTATACCCACCCAGCGGATTCCAGACGCCATCACGCACGTCGCGGTTGAGGAACGTAACTTGGCGCATCAGGTCGAGCATCAGGGCAACGGTGTGCTGAGCGACATCGTCCGAGCAGTACCCGGGACAGTTGGTGACGGTAATGCCGTAGGAGGCCAGACGATTTACTGCCACATGGTTCAGGCCGATGGACATGTTCGAGACGACGCGCATTCCCGCGGCTGCCATAGCGTCGGCACATGCATCGTCAACGGGACCGAACTCGCCGACAAAGCCCTCGCAGCCTATCAACTGCTCGGCAGTAGGGCAGACATTGGGCTCGTGCGCGCAGCCAACCAACTCAATCTGGTCGCCACCCGCGATAGAATCGAGCGCCGTCTGGCCAGCTTCGGTCGAACCGTCGACCATGTAATAGAGCACCTTATGCTTCACAGGGGCCCTCCTGCCATGTGGGGGTGGGGTAGAAGTGGTAGATATTCTAGCCCTCCAAGCCAATCGAAGTTGCGGTGGAATAGTTCCTGTTTGAGGGCCAGAAGGCTGGTTTCAGGAACTATTTCACCGCAACTTATTTGGGGGAGCTTGGGTGGTGGCGGTGCGCGGAGTCGTGGTGTGATTTGCGTCGGTGTCCGCGCGGCTCGGTATACTGGTACGGCTCAAACTATGGCGCTGCCCGCAGGCGCGCCGTCCGTCAGATGAGGAGTCGCCCATGACCCAGCCCTTGCCCTGGGAAAAGAACGCCGCGGTACCCGTGCCGCCCGCGCCGGAACCCGTGCCACTCGATGCATACACCGCCCCCGCTGCGCCGGAGCCCGAGCTCGTTCCGCTCGACATCTACGACGCTCCTGCGCCGGCACCCAAACCCGCCAAGCCGCTCGTCGACATCGACAGCCTTAATCCCGCCCAGCGCGAGGCGGTCCTGACCACCGAGGGTCCGCTGCTGGTCCTTGCCGGTGCTGGCTCGGGCAAGACCCGCGTCCTGACCTTCCGCATCGCACATATGCTCGGCGACCTGGGTGTTAAGCCTTGGCAGGTTCTTGCCATTACGTTTACCAACAAGGCTGCGGCCGAGATGCGCGAGCGTCTGGCGGCACTCATTCCCAGCGGCACCCGTGGCATGTGGGTGTGCACCTTCCATGCCATGTGCGTGCGCATGCTGCGCGAGGACGCCGACCTGCTGGGCTACACCGGCCAGTTCACCATCTACGATGACGATGACTCAAAGCGCATGGTGCGTGACATTATGCAGGCGCTCGGCATCGAGCAAAAGCAGTTCCCCATCAACATGATCCGCAGCAAGATCAGCTCGGCTAAAAACGCCATGATCGGGCCCGAGGACATGCTCAAATCCGCCGACAGCCCCAACGACAAAAAGGCCGCGCAGGTCTACTTGGAGCTGGAGCGCCGCTTGCGCGCTGCCAACGCCATGGACTTCGACGACCTGCTCGTGCGCACGCTCGAGCTGCTGCGCACCCGCCCCGAGGTGCTCGACAAGTATCAGGAGCGCTTCCGCTACATTAGCGTCGACGAGTATCAGGACACCAACCACGTCCAGTACGAGATCGCCAACCTGCTGGCCGCCAAGTACCAAAACCTCATGGTCGTGGGCGACGACGACCAGTCCATTTACAGCTGGCGCGGCGCCGATATCACCAACATCCTGGACTTTGAGAAGGACTTTAAAAACTGCAAGACCGTCAAGCTGGAGCAGAACTATCGTTCCACGGGTCACATCCTGAGCGCCGCCAATGCCGTGGTGCGCCACAACTCGCAGCGCAAGGACAAGCGCCTGTTTACGGCCGAAGGCGATGGCGAGAAGATCCAGGCCTTCCAGGCGAGCGACGAGCGCGACGAGGGCCGCTGGATTGCCGGTGAGATCGAGAAGCTGCACTCCAAGGGCACGAGCTACGACGATATCGCCGTGTTCTACCGCACCAACGCCCAGTCGCGTATCCTCGAAGATATGTTCCTGCGCGCGGGCGTGCCCTACAAGATCGTGGGCGGCACGCGATTCTTCGACCGTGCCGAGATCCGCGACGTCATGGCCTACCTCAAGATGATCGTGAACCCGGCCGACGAGATGAGCGTCAAGCGCGTCATCAACACGCCGCGCCGCGGCATCGGCTCCACCTCGATCCAAAAGATTGAGCAGCTGGCGCGCGACAACCGCTGCTCGTTCTTCCAGGCCTGCGAGATCGCAACAGCCGAGACGGGCATGTTTAGCGCCAAGGTGCGCAACGGCTTGTCGAGCTTTGTTTCGCTGGTGCGCGAGGGCCGTCGCATGGACGGCGAGCTCAAGGACGTCGTCGAGATGATCGTCGACAAGACGGGCCTGCTGCAGGCGTTCCGCGCCGAGGGCACCATGGAGTCCGAGAGCCGCGCCGAGAACATTCAGGAATTCTTGGGCGTTGCGGCCGAATTTGAGGAGACGCACGAGGATATCGAGGGTACGCTCGAGAGCTTGGAAGAGCTGCGCGCGGCTGGCGTTGCCGATGTGCCGGCCGGCGTCGAGTCCGAGCCCGTCGTGGTGAGTGCGCCCGCGCCCGAGCCGGGACCGTCCGCTCCGGCATCCTCGTTTGAGGCACTTGTCGGCGCTCGTGACGCCGCGGGCTCCAATCCGCTCGATAGCCTAGCCGCCCCGGCGCTCTCGCCGCAGGATGCCTTGGCCGCCGCCATCGCGGGCAACGCGTATGCCGTGCCAACAGAGCTTCCGGCGGGCGCCGTGCATGCCGACGAGATCGAGCGCACCTACGGTCCGCTCACCTGTAAGGCGCTGCCGGCACTCATGGAGTGGCTGGCCCTGCGCTCCGACTTGGATTCCCTGGCCGGCGAGACGCATGCCATTACCATGATGACCATCCACTCCGCCAAGGGCCTGGAGTTCCCGGCGGTGTTCGTGGCCGGCATGGAGGAGGGCATCTTCCCGCACGTGCACGACTTTGGCGGCAGCGATGATCCGGGCAAGCTCGAGGAGGAGCGTCGCCTGGCCTACGTTGCCATCACGCGTGCCCGTAAGCGCCTGTTCCTGACCTATGCGGCCACGCGTCGCACCTACGGCTCGACCTCTGCCAACCCGCGCTCGCGCTTCCTCAACGAGATTCCGTTTGAGGATATCGAGTTTAGCGGTATCGGTTCTGCCGGTTTTGAGGGCACGGGATGGGAGAAGCGCGGCGACCGTCACGGCACTTTTGGCTCGGGCGTGGGCTCGGATATGTATGGCGGCAAGGTGTTCGGTTCGCATACGCGCTCGACCGGCGGTTCCGGTTCGCGCAGCGGATCGAGCTTCGACGATTTCTTTGGTGGCAGCACCTATGGCACCGAGCGCCATCGCGGGGTTTCGCCCGACGCCGGCCGTGTTGCCTCGACCTTTGGGTCGGGCGCGCCGCGAGCTAAAAAGCCGTCGTCCAAGGTGTCGCCGACGGTGGAGCGCAAGGTCGACCGCGCCAGCGCGTCGCAGGACTTTGCCGCGGGCGATACCGTGAGCCACAAGACCTTTGGCACGGGTACCGTGATCTCGGTCGCCGGAGACATGATCGAGGTCCAGTTCGAAAAAACCGGCCAGACCAAAAAGCTCATGAAGGGCTTTGCGCCTATCGTCAAGCTGAATTCCTAACTGCAAGGTTGACCGGGCGCGCCGGGGGCTTTGATCGCCTGCTCGGACAGTCCTGCTCGCACGGAGAGCACATTAAGTGCTCTCCGGCTCGTGCGGAACTCGCGATCGACCAAAGCCCCCGGCGTGCCCTCTTCCTTGCGGCGTTTTGGCCTGCAGCTTGCGAACGTTGCTTTGCTCGTTTGCTTTTTGGTCTGGAGAGCCGGGTGGGCTGATATATAGATACGAGTAGGGGCTCTCCCGTACATGGACGGGAGAGCCCCTTGTTGCGTTTGGGTTGTTGGTGCGACCTACAGGTGCGAGACGATCAGTTCCATCTTGCCTTCGAGGTCAATGGAGCTAACGGTACTGGGTTCTAACAGGTGGCTTCCCTTGTGGACGGGGTCGCCGCAGACGGTGCCTTCGCCGTCGATGACCGACAGACACATGAAGGGCCAGCGCTGGTCGAGGGTCTTGCTGCCGTCGACACGCACGCGATCGACGGTGTAGCAGGAGTTAGACTCGAGCTCGGTCACGCCATCGACCTCGGGCGCGGTCACCGTGCCGTCGGTCGGTGCCTGCGCGTTAAAGTTGATGCAATCGAGGCTCTGCTCAATGTGCAGCGGGCGCAGCTTGCCGTCGGTGCCGGGGCGGTCGTAGTCGTACAGGCGATATGTCACGTCGCTCGACTGCTGCGTCTCCAGAATCAGCGTGCCGGTCTTGATGGCGTGAACGGTGCCGGAGTCGATCTGGAAAAAGTCGCCCTTGTGGATTGGCAATACGTTGAGCATGTCGTCCCAGCGGCCATCCTCGATCATCTGTGCGGCCTCGGCGCGGTCATGCGCGCGCTGGCCGACGATGATCGTGGCACCGGGCTCGCAATCCAGCACGTACCAGCACTCGGTCTTGCCCAGGCTGCCGTTCTCGTGCTCGGCGGCGTACTCGTCGTTGGGGTGGATCTGAATCGACAGATCGTCCTTGGCGTCCAGAATCTTAATGAGCAGCGGGAACTCCTTGCCCTCGCAGTTGCCAAAGAGCTCGCGATGCTCGGCCCACAGCCACGACAGCGTGTGACCGGCGTAGGGACCCTCGGCAATCTGACAGTCGCCGTTGGGGTGTGCCGAGATGGCCCAGCACTCGCCGATGGGACCCTCGGGAATGTCATAGCCAAAGACGGTCTCCAGCTGGCGGCCACCCCAAATCTTCTCGTGGAAGATCGGCGTGAGTTTAATCAAATCGGACATGTGCATACTCCCATCAGGTTGCGCAGACGCCTCGCGAAATAAGCCAAAGCAAGCGCCCGCCGGATTACAAACTTAAGCCAACGTTACGTTGTGCAGCTCAAAGCGGTCGCCAACGTTGCGCGAGATTGAGTACTCAAACGCGGCACCGCTGTCCAAAAAGCCAATCTGGTTGAGCTCGAGCAGGGGAGAGCCGGGCTTGGTGTTCAAGCGCTCAGCCTCTTCCTCGGTTGCCGCCGCGGCGCGGATGGTGCGGTGGAAGCTCGAGATCTTAAGCCCGCACTGCTCGCGGATATAGCTGTAGACCGACGCGTACAGGTCCTTTTTCTTCAGACCCGGGATCAGCTCGAGCGGCATATAGGTGTACTCGATAACGATGGGCAGGCCATCGACCTCGCGTACGCGCACGATGTGATAGGCAAAGTCGTCTTCGGCCATTCCCAGCTGGGTGGCGACGTCCGCTGGTGGATTGACAATCGAGAAATCGTAGACCACCGAGGTTACCTTCTCCCCGCGGTGCTCATACGAAAAACCCTGGGCGCGGTCATTCTTGCCCTGGAAAAATGCCTGGTCGGGAAGACCCGCCGTGTCCTTAACGTAGGTGCCCGACCCGCGCCGGCTGGTGACAAGGCCCTCCTCGGTGATCTGCTCGATAGCTCGCTTGACGGTGATTTTGGAAACGCTATAGAGCTCGCAGAACTCAACGACGGTGGGTAGCTTGTCGCCCGGTTTAAGAGCGCCGTCCTCGATGCTTCGACGGATATCTGCAGCTATTGCCTCGTATTTGGGAATCATGGAACCTCCTTTCCGGCTTGATTGAGTACAGAAGAAAGTATAGTCAACACCTAAGCATCCCTATTGCGTTTTTGAAAAGTTCGAGAAAGGTTTAATTAAAAAACGCTTCTCTTTAACAACTAGAGCGCTTCAAATTAATATGCACTCTAATAATGTGGTATTGAGCAAATTGATTGGCTCGAGGACGGGGCTGGGCTGTTTTGCCGCCCAGCGAACCGAATCTCATGCTTTGAGTTTCCCCAGATAAAACCTGCCAAAACAAACCTGCCCCTTTTTGGCAGGTTTTTGCCTTGGGAGCGGTACCATACAGGCAATGTTTAAACGAGAAAGGTGGGCTCCCATGGAACTTAAGCAGTACTACATCGGCATCGACGTTGGCGGCACTTCGGTTAAGGAGGGCCTGTTCGACGAAGACGGTAACCTGCTGGCCAAGGCCAGCGTGCCTACGCCTCCTATCGTTGACGCTGCGGGCTTTGCCGCGGTGACCGAGGCTATCGACCAGGTAGTCGCCAAGGCTCAGATTCCGCGTGCCTTTGTGGCGGGCATTGGTCTGGCCGTTCCGTGCCCCATCCCGGCATCGGGCGATGCCAAGGTCAAGGCCAACATTGCCATTAACCTGCCCGAGCTGAGAGTCGCCATTCAGGAGCACTGCCCCGATGCGGTCGTTAAGTACGAGAACGATGCCAACGCCGCTGCCATGGGCGAGGCCTGGCTCGGCTCTGCCAAGGGAGTGCAGAACGTGGTGATGGTCACCATCGGTACCGGCGTGGGCGGCGGCGTTATCGTTAACGGCGACGTGGTGTCGGGCGTTGTGGGCGCCGGCGGCGAGATTGGCCACATGTGCCTGAACCCCGAAGAGGAGCGCACCTGCGGTTGCGGCGGACATGGCCACCTGGAGCAGTATTCCAGCGCCACCGGCGTGGTGAGCAACTACCTTGCCGAGTGCAAGAAGGCAGGCGTCGAGCCCATCGAGCTCACCGGTCCCTCCGATTCCAAGGACGTGTTCCAGGCCTGCCGCGAGGGCGACAAGCTCGCGCTGGCCGCGGCCGATACCATGGCCGACTATCTCGGTCGCGCCCTGGCGCTTATTGCCAACGTGGTCGATCCCGAGATGTTCCTCATCGGCGGCGGCGCATCCGCCTCGGCCGATGTCTACCTCGACAAGGTCCGCGAGCACTTTAAGCAGTACGCGCTTTCTGCCTCGCGCGAGACGCCCATCAAGGTCGCTTCGCTCGGAAACGACGCCGGCATCATCGGTGCCGCCTACGTAGCCCTGCGCGCTGCCGGTAAATAGCTGGTGCAAGGGGGGCAGGTTACTTTGCACCAACATGGTGCAAAAGGGACAGCCTTGGCCTCCATGCCTGCCCCAAAATATGCCGTGGCCCTTCCGTCTGCGAAGGCTCGGCATCGGCGTGCTACCATAGCTACGTCCAAGTACACATATCAAGTGGAGGATATCCATGGCAAACGTTCTTGTCTTTGGTCACCAGAACCCCGATAACGACGCCATCATGAGCGCCGTCGTCCTGTCCCAGCTGCTTAACCAGGTTGAGTATGCCGGCAACACCTACGAGGCCTGCGCCCTTGGTCAGCTTCCGGCCGAGTCCGCCAAGTTGCTCGCCGACGCCGGCATTGCCGAGCCCCGCGTGATTGATTCCGTCGAGGCCGGTCAGCTCGTCGTCCTCACTGACCACAACGAGTCTGCCCAGTCCGTCGCCGGCCTTAAGGACGCCACGGTCTTTGGTGTTGTCGATCATCACCGCATCGGCGACTTCGAGACCGCCGGCCCGCTGCACTACATCTGCCTGCCCTGGGGCTCCAGCTGCACCATCGTCACCAAGCTCGCCGGCGTGCTCGGCGTTGAGCTTTCCGACGTCCAGGCCAAGCTGCTGCTCTCGGCCATGATGACCGACACGCTCATGCTCAAGAGCCCCACCACCACCGATGTCGACCGCGCCATCGCCGCCAAGCTCGGCGAGCAGGTGGGCGTCGACCCGGTTAAGTTTGGCATGGAGGTCTTCCTCACCCGTCCGTCCGGCTCCTTCACTGCAGCCGAGATGGTCGGCAACGACATCAAGATGTTCGAGCCCGCTGGCAAGAAGCTGCTCATCGGCCAGTACGAGACCGTCGACAAGACCCGTGCACTCGGCATGATCGACGAGATTCGCGAGGCCATGCGCGCCTACGCCGCCGAGAAGGGTGCCGACGGCATTGTCCTGTGCATCACCGACATCATGGAGGAGGGCTCGCAGGTCCTGCTCGAGGGCGAGACCGAGGCTGCTCAGAAGGGCCTGGGCATTGCCGACGAGCACGACGGCGTCTGGATGCCGGGCGTCCTCTCCCGTAAGAAGCAGGTCGCTGCCCCCATCATGGCCGCCTGCTAGGTTTAGTTGACCGAACGCCACGACCGGATCGCGGACGCCCCGCGCTCCGGTCGTTTTTTGTGCACGGCGCCGCGTCGTCTCTCGGACAGGTGTGCCCGTGCCGTTGAGCAAATAATGTTCAACCTGTGGTTCCGCTTTTCGGCCACGCCTGCGTGCTTGTCGTGCAGGGTAGGCTAGATGCAAGCGTAATACGTTAGAGCGCGGCGCCGCCACTTGGGCGGGCCGTGCTTTTTTAAGACGGGAACTTTCCCGTGAAAGGAGCCGCCCATGGCAGCAACTGAGCAGCTGTTCAACGTTCGTGAGCGCAAGCGCTTTGAACGTCACGACATTTGGGAGCGCATCGCCGAGAACGGCACGATTTCCGCCGCGGTCATGGTGATTGCCGCCATCGCCGCCGTCATTTGCGCCAATACCGATGCCTACGAGGCCATCCATCACTTTTTGGAGACCCCGCTGTATGTGGGTCTGGGCAACCTTACGGCTGGTCTCACCGTTGAGCTTTTCGTCAACGACTTCCTCATGGCGATTTTCTTTTTGTTGGTGGGCATTGAGCTTAAGTACGAGATGACGGTCGGCGAGCTCAAGAACCCGCGCCAGGCCATGCTTCCCATGCTGGCCGCTGTGGGCGGCGTCGTCGTTCCCGCCTGCATCTATCTCATCTTTAACCATGCCGGCGCCCGCAACGGCTGGGCCATTCCCATGGCAACCGATATTGCCTTCGCGCTGGGAGTGCTGTCGCTTTTGGGTAATCGCGTGCCCAACGGCGTGCGTGTGTTCTTCTCGACGCTCGCCATTGCCGATGACCTCATTTCCATCGCCGCCATCGCCATCTTCTACGGTCAGAGCCCCAACCCGTTTTGGCTGGGTGCTGCTGCGGTTGTGACCTGCGCACTCGTGTGGCTCAACAAGACGCAGCACTACCGCTTGGCTCCGTATTCGGTGCTGGGCCTGCTGCTGTGGTTCTGCATGTTCAAGAGCGGCGTGCATGCCACACTTGCCGGTGTCATCTTGGCCTTTACCATCCCGGCCAAGTGCGGCGTTAAGCTCGATAGCCTCACCGATTGGCTTGGCGAGTGCCTGCCGCTGCTCGACGACCGCTACGACGACGAGGCACACATCTTGGGTCAGCACGACTTTACCGTCTCGACCACCAAGGTCGAGCGCGTCATGCACCGCGTGACTCCGCCGCTCATTCGTATGGAGCGTCTGATCTCCACGCCGGTCAACTTTGTGATCCTGCCGATCTTCGCGTTCGTGAACGCACAGGTTCGCCTGGTGGGCGTGGACATGAGCACGCTGCTCACCGACCCGGTGACGCTCGGTGTGTACTTTGGCATGCTGCTGGGCAAGCCGATTGGCATCTTTGGCATGACGTTTGCCCTGGTCAAGCTCAAGATTTCCAAGCTGCCGCACAACGTCAACTGGCACATGATCGCCGGCGTGGGCATCTTGGGCGGTATCGGCTTTACCATGTCGATTCTTATTAGCGGCCTTGCCTTCCCGACGGCTCAGTTCGAGGTTCTGGCTGCCAAGGCCGCCATCCTTGCCGGTTCGATCACCGCTGCCGTGCTCGGCATGATCTACATGAGCGTGGTCTGCAAACATCCCGCGCCCAAGGACGAGTAAGAGCGTAAAAACCGGGGCCGGACGTGCCCCCGGATACCCTCGTGTGCAAAAAACGCCGTTTGTGAGTACTGTCACAAACGGCGTTTCATTTTATGCACGAAAAATAATGGACATAATCATGCAATCTGTACGTTAACGAGTAATCGCTTGACTCCAATTTGGCGACAGCTACCGCTCGGAAAGAAAATTCAGGCGCAAAAACGCCGATTTGGGGCCTGAATCGCTGCTACTAAAAAGGTAACAGTACTCATATTTGCTCTTTTTTGCACACGGGCCCGATGACCGGGTTATTCCACGGTGCCGTAGACGGCGCCCCAGCCGTGGGCGGCAAGGGCCGAGTTGAGCTGGTCGCAAAGTGACTGGCGGTCGTAATAGCCGGGCGGTAGCAAATTGACGATTTCCATAAGGTCGGGCGCCAGGTCCAAGATCTCGGCCTGTACGATCAGATCCAGGCGGTCGATGGCGTGGCGGTCGTAAAACAGTCCGTCGACCAGGCGCTGCAGGTCGCCGAACTCCTCGGCCTGGAACGATCCGTATTTCATAGTGCCTCCTTGGGCGTGTCGAGCAGCCAGCCAAGCCGCACCGGATGTCGTAATTCATTGCGATGGACTTAATCTATCACGGCTTCATAACGTTGCGGCGGTGGCGGTCTATACTTAGACGAACTGCAACGTACCGCTTCGCGAAAGGTCGCACCCATGCAGACGATCTACCAGAAGATGGAAACCACCGAACTCGATGCCGCCATCGAGGCGCTCAAGGCCGAGGTCGCCGAGGTCAAGGCCAAGGGCCTGGCGCTCGATATGGCCCGCGGCAAGCCGTCGCCCTCCCAAGTGGACATCTCGCGCCCCATGCTCGATATCCTCAATGCCGACGCCGATCTGCACGATGGCAACGTCGACTGCTCCAACTACGGCTGTTTTGAGGGCATTCCCTCGGCACGTAAGTTGGCAGGGGAGTTCCTGGGCTGCCCCGCCGAGCAGACGCTCGTGCTGGGTTCGTCGAGCCTTTTGATCGAGCATGACATCGCCGGCATGTTCTGGCGCTGTGGCTCGTGCGGCAGCGAGCCCTGGGACGCCTACGAGGCCGCGCACGACGGCAAGAAGGTCAAGTTCCTGTGCCCCGTTCCCGGCTACGATCGCCACTTTGGCATCACCGCCGACTTGGGCATCGAGAACGTTCCCGTCGCGATGACCGACAACGGCCCCGACATGGACGAGATCGAGCGCCTCGTTGCCGCCGACGATTCCATCAAGGGTATCTGGTGCGTGCCCAAGTATTCCAACCCCACGGGCATCACCTTTAGCGAGGACACTGTGCGCCGCCTGGTCGAGATGCCCACAGCCGCGCCCGATTTCCGTATCTTCTGGGACAACGCCTACTGCGTGCACGACCTGTACGACGAGACCGACGAGCTCACAAACATCTTTGACCTCGCTCGCGCGGCGGGCACTGAGGACCGCGTGGTGGCCTTTGCCTCGACGTCCAAGATCACCTTCCCGGGCGCCGGCATCGGCTTTATCGGTGCGAGCCCCGCGGTCATCGCCGAGTTCTCCAAGCGCCTGAAGGCCGGCCTCATCAGCGCCGACAAGCTCAACCAGCTGCGTCACGTGCGCTTCCTTCCCACCATCGAGGCGGTCAAGGAGCACATGAAAAAGCATGCCGAGTTCCTGCGCCCGCGCTTTGAGGCCGTCGAGCGCAAGCTCACCGAGGGCTTGGGCGACACGGGCTGCGCCACCTGGACGCACCCCCGCGGCGGCTACTTTGTAAGCTTCGATGGTCCCGAGGGCTCGGCCCAGAAGGTCGCCGCGCTTTGCGCCGACCTGGGCGTCAAGCTCACGCCGGCTGGTGCCACCTGGCCCTATGGCAAGGACCCGCGCGACACCAATATTCGCATCGCGCCGAGCTATCCCACGGTCGAGGACCTGGAGGCCGCGCTCGATGTGCTGGTGCTGGCCGTTAAGCTTGTCGCTGCCGAGCTTGCGCGTGCCGAGCGCGCCTAACGCGCGGCTTCCCGTACTATCCGCACTTTCGATACGTAAAGGAGCGTATACATGGATTTGGGTATTTCCACCAACCCCACGCCGGAGCTCTACACCATTAAGGTAACCGGCGAGATCGATATCTCTAACGCCGATAGCCTGCGCAATGCCATCGACCTGGCGCTCGAGCAGCCCACTGAGGCCGTTGAGCTCGATTTTGCCCAGGTGAGCTACATCGATTCGACGGGCATTGGCGTGCTCGTGGGCGCCGCACACCACGCGGTCGACCACGGCAAGCGCTTTAGCTGCACCAATGTGCAGCCCCCGGTGATGCGCGTGGTTCAGCTGTTGGGTGTCGACCAGGAGATTTCAATCACCGCTGCATAATCTTTGCCCCCAAAAGGGCGTGCCGTTTGGCATATGTTTGTGATGCGCTCGGACGTTTTGGCGTCCGGGCGCTATACTTGACCGAATGAATAGACGAGTTCCGGCCGAATGGCGCGGTGCGGGCTCGACTCACATCGAGCCTTGGAGGTATGTGTGTTTGGTATTGGAGAGGGTGAGCTCGCGATCATCGTGGTCTTCGGCTTTTTGCTGTTTGGCCCGGATAAGCTCCCGCAGATGGGCCGCACGATCGGCCGTGCCATCCGTCAGTTCCGCGAGACGCAGGAAAAGATGACGGCCGTTGTTCAGTCCGAGATCATCGATCCGGTGAGCGAGGCCGCGTCGGCCCCGGTCAAGCCCAAGAAGGCTGCTGCGACCGACGACGATTCCGATGCGGACGAGGATGCCGCCGAGACGGCAGCGCCCGCAAAGAAGGAGACCTTTGCCGAGCGTCGCGCCCGTCTCGCCGCCGAGAAGGCTGCGAGTGAGGGTGCCACCGAGGACGAAGGTGCTGCTGAGGAGGCCGAGGGCGCCGAGCCCGCCGAGGCCGAGCCTGCCGCTGCCGCCGTCGAGTCCGAGCCTGCTGCAGAGCCGGAGCCGGAGCCGGCAGAGCCCACGACGGCCGACCTCTATGCCCGTCGTCCCCGCAAGCGCAAGGCCGTCGTCGACCAGCTCGCCCGCGAGCTCGAGGCCGAGGACGATGCCGCAGCCGCTGCCCCGAAGGGAGGCGATGAGTAATGCCTATCGGACCTGCGCGAATGCCGCTCTTCGATCACCTGGGAGAGCTCCGTCGCCGCCTGACCATCGTGGTCGTCTCGGTGTTTGCCGCAGCCATCGTGCTGTATTTCGCCACGCCCGTGGTGCTCGATATCTTGGAAGACCCCATTCGCTCCTTTGTGCCGGATGGTAAGTTCTACATCACCACCACGCTCGGCGGCTTCGGCTTGCGCTTCTCGCTGGCCATCAAGATGGCGGTGGTCATGTGCACGCCCATGATCATCTGGCAGATTCTGGCGTTTTTCCTGCCGGCGCTTCGCCCCAACGAACGCAAGTGGGTCGTGCCCACGGTGCTCGCCTCGACGGTGCTGTTCTTCCTGGGCGCCATCTTTTGCTACTTCATCATCATCCCTGCGGGCTTTGAGTGGCTCATCGGCGAGACCTCGGCCGTCGCTACGGCGCTGCCCGATCTGGAGAACTACGTCAACATGGAGCTGCTCTTTATGATCGGCTTTGGTGTGGCGTTTGAGCTGCCGCTCATCATCTTTTACCTGTCCGTTTTCCACATCGTGTCCTACGCGGCCTTCCGCAGCGCCTGGCGTTACGTATACGTTGGCCTGCTCGTGGGTTCGGCTGTGATCACGCCCGACGGCTCGCCCGTCACCCTGGGCCTTATGTACGGCGCCCTGCTCTCGCTCTACGAGATTTCGCTTGCCATCGCCCGTGTGGTCATTACCGCGCGCGAGGGCAAGGAGGGCTTGTTCGTGAGTCGTCTGGACCTGTTCTCGGACGATGAGGACGACGAGGAGTAAATCGGTATGCACGAGGTTGGCATTGTCAACGGCATACTCGATACAGTGATTCGCGCGGCGCGTGGGGCGGGGGCCTCGCGCGCCGTTTTGGTAACGCTGCGTATCGGGGATATGACCGAGGTCGTGCGCGAGGCGCTTGACTTTGCGTGGGAGACGTTTCGCGATGAGGACCCGCTCACGAAGGGCTGCGAGCTCGCCGTGGAGGAGATTCATCCACAAAGTGAGTGCCTGGACTGCGGCGAGGTCTTCGACCACGACCGCTTTCACTGTCGCTGCCCCCAGTGCGGCGGCGCTAACGTGCGCCTGTTGCACGGCCGCGAGCTCGACATCGCCAGCATCGAGGTCGAAACCCCCGACGATTAACTGCCCAGCCATCTGGCGATGGGGTATAAAGGGGCAAAAGTAAGGAGCGCCGAATATGGCCGAGAAAACGATTGATATCGCGTCGCCGATCCTGTCGCGCAACGAGCGCCTGGCAGATCAGCTGCGTCAGCGATTTGCAAAGACAAACACCTATGTGATCAACGTGCTGTCGAGCCCCGGCTCGGGCAAGACCACCACGATTCTGGGCACTAACGAGCGCCTGCGCGACAAGGCGGGCTTGCGCTGCGCCGTTATCGAGGGCGATATCGCTTCGGACGTCGACGCCATCACCATGAAGGAAGCCGGCATGCCCGCCATTCAGATCAACACGGGCGGCCTGTGCCACCTCGAGGGCAACATGATCATGGAGGCCGTCGACGCGTTTGACCAGGCCGTGGGTCTGGAAAACATCGACGTCATCTTTATCGAGAACGTGGGCAACCTGGTCTGCCCGGTCGACTTTGACCTGGGCGAGAACCTGTCCATCATGATCCTCTCGGTGCCCGAGGGCGACGACAAGCCCATCAAGTACCCGGGCATCTTCCAGCACGCCGGTGCGCAGCTGCTCAACAAGGTCGATGTGGCCCCGGCTTTCGATTTTGACATGGATAGGTATACTAAGACACTCGATGACCTCAATCCGCAGGCGCCGCGGTTTGCCGTGAGCGCTCGCAAGGGCGAGGGCATGGATGCCTGGTGCGATTGGCTCATCGGGCAGATTGAGCAAGCAAGGGCGTAAGTCGGCCGCCATACGGGCGGGCGTAGCCGCAGAGATACGAGATAGGAGCCTCTTTTGAAGCTCATCATCGCCGAGAAAAACGACGCCGCGCGTCAGATTGCCGAGCGTCTGTCCACGGGCAAGCCCAAAAAGGACAAGGTGTACAACACCGCCATCTACCGTTTTGAGTGGAAGGGCGAGGAGTGCGTGACCATCGGCCTGGCCGGTCACATCCTGGCGCCCGATTTTTGCGACAGCGTGCTGTTCGATAAAAAGCTGGGCTGGTATTCGGTGACCGAAGACGGCGAGATGCTGCCGGCCGATATGCCCGATGGCCTGGCCCGCCCGCCGTACGACACCAAGCGTAAGCCGTTCCTTGCCGATGGCATTTCCATCAAGGGCTGGAAGCTCGAGAGCCTGCCTTACCTCACCTGGGCGCCCGTCATTAAGCTACCGGCCGAGAAGGAGCTCATTCGTTCGCTCAAGAACCTTGCCAAGAAGTCCGACAGTGTCATCATCGCCACGGACTTCGATCGCGAGGGCGAGCTGATCGGTTCGGACGCTCTCAACAAGGTGCGCGAGGTTGCGCCGGACTTGCCGGTTGCCCGCGCCCAGTACTCTTCGTTTACCAAGGCCGAGATCACGCAGGCCTTCGATAACCTCGTCTCGCTCGACCAGAATCTGGCCGACGCCGGCGAGAGCCGCCAACACATCGACCTCATTTGGGGCGCGGTGCTCACGCGTTACCTGACGCTCGCCAAGTTTGGCGGCTTTGGTAACGTGCGCTCCGCCGGCCGCGTGCAGACGCCGACGCTTGCCCTGGTGGTCGAGCGCGAGCGCGAGCGCATGGCGTTTGTGCCCGAGGACTATTGGCAGATCCGCGGCATGGGCGCCGCGCAGGGTGCCGCCGAGGACGACCGCTTTAAGATTGCGCACAAGACGGCACGCTTTACCGACAAGAATGCTGCTGAGACGGCGTACGGCCACGTTGACGGCGTTACGATGGCGACCGTTGCCGCGGTGACCAAGCGCTCGCGCAAGCAGCAGCCGCCCACGCCGTTTGCGACCACCTCGCTGCAGGCTGCCGCCGCGGCCGAGGGCATCTCGCCTGCGCGTACGATGCGCATCGCCGAGTCCCTCTACATGGCGGGTCTTATCAGCTACCCGCGTGTCGACAATACCGTGTACCCTGCGACGCTCGATCTGGGCGCCGTGGTGAGCGACCTGGCAAAGATCAACCCGGCGCTGGCGCCCGTGTGCAAAAAGGTGCTCGCCGGTCCCATGAAGCCCACGCGCGGCAAGGTCGAGACCACCGACCACCCGCCTATCTATCCCACGGGCGAGGGTGATCCGTCCACGCTCGACGGCGGCCAGCGCAAGCTCTACGACCTCATTGCCCGTCGCTTCCTGGCAACGCTCATGGGGCCCGCGACCATCGAGAACACCAAGCTCGAGCTCGACGTCAACGGTGAGCCGTTCGTGGCCTCGGGCGATGTGCTCGTGACCCCGGGTTTCCGCGAGGCGTACCCGTATGGACTCAAGCGCGACGAGCAGATGCCGCCGCTGGAGCAGGGCGATACGGTCGACGTGTTCGACGTTAAGCTTGAGGCCAAGCAGACCGAGCCGCCCGCGCGCTACAGCCAGGGCAAGCTCGTGCAGGAGATGGAGAAGCGCGGCCTGGGTACCAAGTCCACGCGCGCGAGCATCATCGAGCGCCTGTATGCCGTGCGCTATCTCAAAAACGATCCCGTTGAGCCGAGCCAGCTGGGCATCGCCATCATCGACGCGCTGACGCAGTTTGCCCCGCGCATCACGAGCCCCGATATGACCAGTGAGCTCGATGGCGATATGACCCGTGTGGAGCGCGGCGAGGATACCGAAGAGCATGTCGTGACGCACTCGCGCGCGCTGCTGGCCGGCGTGCTCGACGAGCTGCTCAAGCACACGCAGGAGCTGGGCGACGCCATCAGCGACGCCGTCACGGCCGATGCGCGCGTGGGCGCCTGCCCCAAATGCGGCAAGGACCTGGTTATGAAGACGAGCGCCAAGACCCGCGGCAGCTTTATCGGCTGCATGGGCTGGCCCGACTGCGACGTGACCTATCCGGTGCCGAGCGGCGTCAAGGTAAGCCCGCTCGAGGGCGAGGCGGCCGTGTGCCCCGAGTGCGGTGCGCCGCGCATTAAGTGCCAGCCGTTCCGCCAGAAGGCTTTCGAGATTTGCGTGAACCCCACGTGCCCCACCAACTACGAGCCTGACCTTAAGGTGGGCGAGTGCAAGGTATGTGCCGAGGCCGGACGCCATGGCGATCTGATCGCGCACAAGAGCGAAAAGAGCGGCAAGCGCTTTATCCGCTGCACCAACTATGACGATTGCGGCGTGAGCTATCCGCTGCCGGCGCGTGGCAAGCTCGAGGCGACGGGTGAGACCTGTCCCGAGTGCGGTGCTCCCATCGTGGTGGTCAACACGGCGCGCGGCCCGTGGCGTATCTGCGTCAACATGGACTGCCCGACCAAGGAGAAGAAGCCCGCCCGCGGCCGCAAGACCACGACCAAGGCGAGCACGGCGAAGAAGACGACGGCTGCGAAGAAGACGACGGCGGCTAAGAAGACGACCGCCAAGAAGGCCACGGCAAAGAAGTCGACTGCCAAGAAGGCCGACAAATAAACCCCAGGAACGTCCCCATTTGACACCTAGTCATTGGGGACGTTCTTTAATGACTAGTTGTTTAAGAACGTCCCGAACGACTAGTTCACTTCGACGGGTTTGGCGCCGGGATAGCGCTCCTCAAAGTCCAGGCGGTACTTGTTGTCGTTGGTGCCCGCCACGTTGTCGCGCGCCAGCGGCGCCACGATCTCATCCTTGTGGTTGGCGGGGCTGGAGTACTCAAGGCTGATCTCCCAAGCGTCGCAAATGACGTCGATGCGATTCTCCAGGTCGTCGTAGAGCGTGATGATGTCTTTCCACGAGCTGTAGTTCTGCGAGTCGATGGGAACATCCAGGTCCTCGACCTCGTCCTTGAGGTCGCTAATCTGATCCTCGAGCGCCTCGGCGGCATCGCTGGCCGACTGACGCGAGCTGCGGTCATCCTTTAGATAATACGTGTTGAACGTGGTGGCGCAGTCGCGGACCTGCTGGTCAAGATCGGAAAGCCTGCTGTAGTAGGAGCTTAGCTGGTCGTAGACGTTCTGCTCGCTGATGGCGGCGGCATCGTGGGCGTCATCGTCGTCATCGTCAAGCTTGTTGGGGTCGCCCTTAACGGAGACGTCATCGTCGTCATCGTGGTCGATCTTGACCTTCTCGATGGTTGTGCCCTTGGAATCGTCGGCGCCCTTGTCGAAAGGCTTGATCATAAAGAACACGACCAGCGCGATAATCACGACGACCAGCACGGCGATGATGCCGATAAACAGAGCGTTGTTGTTTTTGGGCGCGGCGGGAGCACCGGCCTGCGGAGCAGCGGTCGGAATGGGTTGCTGCGGTGCGGAGCCGGCTGGCGTCGCCCATTGCTGCGTCGCGCCAGCTTCCGGCTGGGGAGCGGGCGCGGGCTGATGGGCGGACTGTACGGTCACGTCTGCCTGCGCATCCTCTTGCGATTGAGAGGCCTGGCCATCATCGGTTACCGGCGTTCCGCAGCTGGTGCAAAAACGCTCGTCGTCATTCAGAAGCTTGCCGCAATGGGTACAAAACCGGGGCATGATGGTTCCTTCCACTCGATGTGTTGGCTAGATTATAAGGTGGTTCAGGTGCGGTTGGGCCGCGCCGACCCAACTGGTTATGTGAGGACAGTCGTGCCGCGCAAGCCCTGTCGCATGCGTCACAATGAATGCGGCATGCTGGGTGTTCGGCGCGGCCGTTTATCGACGACTCGGTAGAATGCGATGGTGGGGAGTGAGTCTGTGTATTGCGGCGAGCAAGGTCGGGGTGGCGGCGACAACGTGGGGGCGTTCCGGTTCCCGCCGGGGGATGCGCCCCTCGCTGTGCGCGATTGCTCGCGTCGAGTGTTTTGTGCCGGGATGTTGACCGGAGCGCTTGCCTCGGTGATGAGTCTCGACGGTTGTGCCGCACGCCGCAACGAGGCTGGGGGCTCCGCTGTCCCTGCCAAACAAAAAGCGAATCATCCGTCCGCTCAAAAGACGGAAGCTGTCGCTCGGGCTTCTTGGATTGCCGGCCTTCAGCAAGATATCGAAGCCCTTGTCGAGCCGTATGGTGGGTCTACCTCGGTCTATGCTGTGGCGCTTGATCCTCAAACGTTTGCGTCGCTCGATGGCGAAGTCGCTGTGGCGCCGGACGCGCGACGTGTGGCGGCAAGCATCATCAAGCTTCCCATTCTCGCTTGTGCGCTCGAGACCGTGACGGCGGGCGAGCTGTCCCTCGACGAACAGATAACGGTGACGCAACAGGATATCGTGGGTGGCAGCGGCAACATTCAGTCGCGCGGCGCGGGTGTGTCGTACAGTATTGACGAGCTGCTGCACGCTATGATCGCCCAGAGCGATAACGTGGCAGCGAACCTTGTTATCGGCAGGCTTGGCATGGGTACGGTCAACGAAACGTGTGCCGCATTGGGGCTGACCCAGACCGTGCTCGCTCGTCTGATGATGGACACCGATGCCCAAGCGCAGGGCCGCGAGAACTATACGAGCGCCCGCGATGCCGCGACGGTGTTAGAGCGGCTGGCGGCGGGGACAATCGCGACGCCCGAGCTCTGCGAACGGGCTCGCGGATATCTGCTGGCTCAGGAGGACGCGCACGGTATTGTCGAGGGCGTTCCCGGTGACGTTTCGGTCGCGCACAAAACGGGCAGCCTGGCGAATGCCCAGCACGATGCGGCAATCGTCTACGCCGAGCGCCCTTACGTGCTGACAATCCTCACCCAAGACCTCGAACGCGAACAGGCCCTCGCCCTCGAGCGCGGTATTTCCTCCGCCATCTACGCCCACGCCCACTCCTGAGTTATGTGACCTAGTCGTTAGGGACGTTCTTAAACAACTAGTCAAACAAGAACGTCCCCAACGACTAGTCATTCAAGAACGTCCCCAATGACTAGGTCCGGTTTGGGGTGCGCCGGACGCTGGGGTATCATGGCTTGGTTGCTATAACTTGCATTTTCGCGCCTTGTAGGAAGGGGCTGCGCCCATGGCTTTTGAGCCCGCTCAACATAGCTTTATCACGCTCGAGGGCGTTGACGGCGCCGGCAAGTCCACGCAGGCGCGCCTGCTGGCCCGCGCGCTCGACCTCGCTGGCTATCAGGTCGTAACTCTGCGCGAGCCGGGCGGCACCGCCATCAGCGAAAAGATCCGCGCCCTGCTGCTCGACCCCGCCAATACGGCGATGGGCGACACCTGCGAGCTGCTGCTCTACGAGGCCGCGCGTGCCCAGCTGGTGCACGAGGTCATCGCGCCCGCCCTCGCGGCCGGCAAGGTGGTCCTGTGCGACCGCTTTTACGATTCCACGACTTGCTACCAGGCGTTTGCCGATGGCCTCGACCGCCAGATGGTACGCGACGCCAACAACCTGGCCGTCGCCGGCACGCATCCGGCGCTCACGCTCGTCTATCACATCACGCCCGAGCAGGCGGCGCTGCGCATGGCCGCCCGTGGTGCGGCAGACCGCATGGAGGCCAAGGGCATGGCCTTCCAGGAGCGTGTCTACCAGGGATTTTGCGCAATTGCTGCCGAGGAGCCAGACCGCGTAAAGCTCATCGACGCCACTGCGTCGATCGCAGACGTCTTCACGCAAACGGTCGAGCTGGTTCGCGCGTACGGTCTCGACATTCCCCAAGATGCCGTCGCCGCCGCGCTTGCTCAGGAGGCTGAGTAACATGGCCCCCGCGCAGACAAGCCTGCTGGCCAAGCTCGATACCCAACAGCGCGTGCGCGACTTTTTGACCAACGCCATCGCAAGCGGCCGCGCATCGCACGCCTACCTGTTCTTGGGCGCGCCCGGCGCCGGTAAGCTTGACGCCGCATGGGCGCTTGCCCAGGCATTCCTGTGCGAGCGGGACGGCTGTGGTTCGTGCGACAGCTGCGTGCGCGTCGCGCGCCATACGCACCCCGACGTGCATTATTACACCCCCGAAAGCGCTACGGGCTACCTCATCGCGCAGACCCGCGAGCTGCTCGACGACGTGCCCTTGGCGCCTATCCGTGCCAAGGCCAAGGTCTACATCATCGACCGCGCCGAGCAGCTGCGCGCCAACACCGCCAACGCGCTGCTCAAAACGCTTGAGGAACCGCCCGAGGGCGTCATGTTCATCCTGTTGGGCACCTCGGCCGACGTGATGCTGCCCACCATCGTGAGCCGCTGCCAGTGCGTACCGTTTCGGCTGGTGTCGCCCACTGTGGCCGCGCAGGCCGTGAGCCGCGCCACCGGCCAGGATCCTGCGCGCTGCCGTATGGCCGTCGCTGTGGCGGGAAGCCCCACGCGTGGTATCGAGTTCCTCAAGAGCGCCGAGCGTCAGGACGCCCGTCGCCAGATGGTCCGTGCCATCGACTCGCTCATCGCCGCCGACGAGGCCGATGTGCTCAGTCGCGCCAAGTCGCTCATCGTCGCCGTCAAGGCGCCGCTCGCCGAGGTCAAGTCCACGCAGGAAAAGGTGCTCGAGCAAAATGCCGATTACCTGTCGCGTGGAGCATTGAAGCAGCTTGAGGACCGCAACAAGCGCGAACTCAACGCGCGCGAGCGTTCGGGTATCATGGAAGCGCTGGCGAGCGCGCGGACGCTCATACGCGACGTGCTGCTGACGCTTCAGGACGAGGCGGCAGACGTTGTGAACGAGGACGTGCGCGACGCGATCGGGCGGCTTGCCGCGGCGACGAATGTTGCGGGTGCCACCCAGGCGCTCGAGGCGGTTGCCACCGCTGAGCGCAACATCGCCAGAAACGTTACTCCCCAGCTGGCCATCGAGGTCATGCTGTTCGATATCAGGAAGGCACTGAAATGCCGTTAGTCGTACCCGTTAAGTTTACCTACGCCTCGCGCGACCTGTGGTTCGACCCGCAGGATCTGGATATCCTCGAGGCCGATTATGCCATTTGTTCTACCGAGCGCGGAACCGAGATCGGCCTGGTCACGGCCGATCCCTTCGAGGTGCCGCTCGACGAAATCGGTCAGCCGCTCAAGCCCGTGCTGCGCGTAGCGAGCGACATCGACCTGCAGCTTGCCGACGACCTGGCCATCCAGGGCGACGAGGCCATGGTCGACTTCCGCCGCCTGGTCAAGGAACTCGACCTCGAGATGAAGCCGGTGGGCGTCGAGTACCTGTTTGGCGGCGAGAAGGCCGTGTTCTACTTTGCGGCCGAGGAGCGCGTCGATTTCCGTCAGCTCGTCAAGGACCTGTCCTCGACGCTGCACATTCGCGTCGACATGCGCCAGATTGGCGTGCGTGACGAGACCCGCCTGGTGGGCGGCTATGCCCAGTGCGGCCAGGAGCTCTGTTGCACGCGCTTTGGCGGACAGTTTGAGCCGGTTTCGATCCGTATGGCAAAAGAGCAGGACCTGCCGCTCAATTCGTCCAAAATTAGCGGCGTCTGCGGCCGCCTGATGTGCTGCCTGCGCTACGAGTTTGAGGCGTACAAGGACTTTAAGAGCCGCGCGCCCAAAAAGAAGACACTCATCGATACGCCGCTCGGCAAGGCGCGTATCCAGGAGTACGACACACCGCGTGAGCAGCTGGTGTTGCGCCTGGAGAACGGCAAGGTTTTCAAGGTCAACCTGGCCGACATGACCTGCTCCGAGGGCTGCAAAAAGAAGGCCGCCGAGCAGGGCTGCAACTGCCGCCCCGATTGCGTGACGCGCGATGTGCTCGAGCGCATCGAGTCGCCCGAGATGCGCCTGGCGCTTATGGAGCTCGACCGCGAGAACGGCGTCGACGTGGGCGATGGCCTGTCGAGCGCCGACCGTCTGGCGGGGACGACGATGCCCAAGCGCCGCCGTCGCGATGCGGACGCCGATACCCGTGTCGGTCAGAGCCAAGGCGAGGGTCGCGGCCGCGGTAAGGGTCGCGGCAAGGCTGAGGCACCCGAGGCCGAGGAGGCTACCGGTGGACGTCGCCGCCGCAAGCGCGCAGGCTCGGGCGATGCCGGCGAGACCGCGGCTACGGGCAAGAATACCTCCCGCGAGCGCGAGGCTCAGCAGCCCCAGCAGCAGAATCGCGGCGGTGGCATGAACCCCACGCGCCGTCGTCGCCGTCATCTGTCGAGCGAGGAGCGCGAGGATGCCTTCCGCGCCGTAGCCGCTCGCGAGGCTGGTGCCGCCCCCAAGGGTGGTTCGGGTTCCGATACGCCTGCCGACAAGGGTGGCAAGCAGCGCAACGATGACGAGCGCGCCCCGCGTCCGCGCCGTCGCCATTCCTCGGGCACGCAGCAAAAGCCTTCTGTTCCTTCTGTGGCCGATCAGGTCTCGGATGGCGAGGTCAAGGTCACGCGTCGTCGTCCCGGAGATGGCGGAGGAGCGGCTGCCAAGGCCACGCGCGGCGCTGCTCGCGACGAACGCGAGCCGCGCGAAGATCATGGTGGCGAAGGTTCGGCCGACCAGGGCCAGAAACGCCGTCGCCGTCGTCGTTCCCGCAAACCACGCCAAGATGGTGGCGAGGGCTCGACCCAAAACTCGTCCGCACCGAAGCCGCCCACCGGCGAATAGCGCCCGCAAACGGATTTAACCTGCCTGACCCCAAACGCGTCGGGGTACCATAGCGCTGAATCAACAACCCTCCCTGCGACCGAACGTAGGGAGGGTTGTGTCGTGAAGAGACATTTGAATGTGTTGGGATGCCTGCAAGGTGTTGGCGACTTACCGTTTGCGGATGAATTGCTACCGTTTGCCGAGCGGGCGGCCCATGAGGCGCTTGAGGCGTTGTCGCCCACGCGATGCGCCGGCTGTGAGCGCTCCGGCGCGCTAATTTGCCAAGATTGCTTGGCGGCGCTTGCGCTCATCGACCCGCAGCATAGCTGCATTCGATGCGGCGCTCCGTTTGGAGACTTGCTGTGCACCGAGTGCTCGGTCGAGGGTACGTCCTCGGCGATGGCCGAAGCACTCGACCGGTGCCTGGCATGTGCCGTTTACACGCATCCGCTGCCGCGGATCATTAAAGCGTACAAAGACGCGGGCGAGCGGCGCCTGGCGCCGTATCTGGCAGAGCTGCTATACGACACCGCCTTACATGCCCAGGTCACGGCACCCGAACGCTACGGCGGTGTGTTGTCCGGCGCCGATGCAGTGGTGTTTGTGCCCGCGACGGCGGCGGCGTTTCGGCGACGCGGTTTCGATCATATGGAAGCAATTGCGCGCCCATTTTGCGAGCTGTCAGGTGTTCCACTGCTCGATGCCCTCGTTAAGTACGGCCATGGCGACCAGCGTGAACTCGGTCGTGAAGAACGCCGTGAACGCGCCCGAGGCATGTATGAGACCGTTGAGGACGTGCGGGGCCGCCGCCTGCTGCTTATTGACGACGTTATCACCACGGGCGCGACGATGGCAGCGGCTTCGGCGGAACTCAAACGCGCCGGTGCCGCGGCCGTTGATGGCCTCGCTATCGCACGCGTTTGGTAGGGGTGATTCGTGTGGCGGTAAAGATTGAGCGATGCAACGAGCCGACAGGCGAACAGCTAGCGGCTTCCATAATCCTAACAGGCGCCTCGGCGCTACGCATGATGCGCGCCGAGCGCCGGCAGATGGGCTACATCGGCTGGAAGGACCTTGAGCCCGAGGAGGAGCGCCGCGTGCTGTGTACGTCATCGCCTTCGACCGAGGATATCTATCTTCCCGACCTGGTGCGAATTGGAGCCAAAAGCGGCGAGGTGCAAGAAGATCTGTGCTTGCTGGTGGGATCTGCGGCGCAGCGCCGCCGCATGCCTGGCGTGGGCTGGTCCGTGTGTTCCGGGTTGCCTGCCAGCTCGATTCTAGAGGTGGAACCGGGGGTGTACAGCCTATCTCCCGAGGCCCTTTGTGTTGCCGTCGCCCGCGAGGTCGGCTGTATCCAGGCGTTTGTCCTGGCTCAGGAACTGTGTTCCAAGATTTCACTGAGCGATCGCGGGAAGTATCTACCTCCCTATACCTCGCCTGTTGCGAATAGACTTGCAAAGGACAAGGACCAACCGGCAGACGTGGGCTACTTTGAAGTCGAGCCGGTGCTGACGCCCGATCGCCTGGCAGATTACCTTGCGGCATGCAAGGGGAGTGCGGCCAAACAACTGCGGCGGCTGTGTCCCTATCTGTCGGAAAACCTGCGCTCACCCATGGAGTGCATCATGCTTGCCATGTTTTCGCTTCCGTTTTCCTATGGCGGATTTGCCTGCGGTCCCTTTAAGACCGACTACAAGATCGAGTTCGATGACCGCGCGCAGGCAATCTCGGGGATGCCCCATGCAGTTTGCGATGCATATCAGGAGGCGGCCCGGTTTGACCTTGAATACAACGGTGAGCTGGGTCATTCCTCTCGAAGGGGGCGTGTCCATGACGAAAAACGCAACACGGGCTTGATTACTATGGGAATCGAGGTCGCGACGGTCAACAACGAAATGCTCTGCGACATGGAAGCGATGGAAGCGCTCGCATGGCGCATTTACCAACGCATGGGTAAGCGATATCAGAATCGCGTAGAGGCGCGTCGAAAGAGGCAAGACGCTCTGCTGAATACGCTCCGAGCGTGCTTTGGGCTCAAACCGGCGTAAAACTATGGCTTTATAGGGGGTCTGTTTATATGCCCTGTGCAAAAAACGGCAAATATGAGTACTGTTACTAGATTAGTGGCAGCAAAAACAAAGAAACTTGGGCCGAAAATCTGGATTCATTGAAGAGATAATAAACGAATGTGGAATATCTTGGCGCCAAGCAGGCTGTGCGGAACTCAAAAAGGGCTCACGGGGCGGAAAAACGCTGCTACTAAATTGATAGCAGTACTCATATTTGCCGTTTTTTGCACAGGGCACCCTGAGGTGGGTGCCCCGGAGCTCCCCGTAGGGGAGCTCCGGGCTTCATGGGGGCACGAATGGTCCGCTCCGACCTGCAAAATCTGTGCTCACGGTGCGAATGACGCCCCTAACCTTAAACTTTAGCTTGAACTTAGCTATAATGCGCTACGTTCCTGCCAGGCTGTGGTTGCGGACGGACGAAATGTCCATCCTAGTCCAAGACAGACGCGGTCAAAGGGATCCACGTAAGCGACCGCGTGCGCGCGGCGCGATCATGGCGCGTCCTAGATGTAAGCCGCACCGTCCGTTCTACTTTCTTTGGGGCAATACCGCCTCGCGGGCGAGCGGGCCAGTCGTGAAGGTGGCTATGGCCTCCCGAGCAAACACCCCGGTGCGCAAGTGTGGGGTCAAATACCAGGTCAGCTGGTGGGAACACCCGTTATTCCGCGCAACGCACGGATTGTATACGACACAGAAGGCAGGGTAGTGGACATGGTGAGGGGCAGCTTGATGCACGCGGCTCGGTTAGGTGCTGGGACCGCGGCGGTCATTGCCGCATTGGGTTTGAGCGGATGCGCGTTCAATCCACTGTCCACGTTCACGACGCCTACGATTGACCAGATCGAGCGCGAGACCGTTACCCCTACGGTGTCGGACGATGCCCTGGTCACTCCAGGTACCCTGACGGTTGCCCTCGATACCTCCGATGCCCCGCAGGCCATGCAGGGCGCCGATGGTAACCTCACGGGCTACGCGGTCGATGCTGCCCGCGCCCTTGCAAGCCGTATGGGCCTTAAGGTTGCCTTCGTCGATGCGTCTTCTGCCGATTCCGCGCTTGGCGATAAAAAGGCCGACATCTTCATTGGCGACATCAATTCCACGGATGGTGACATCAGCACACTTGGTACTTGCCTGTACGATGCTGCGGCAGTGTTCGGAAAGACGAGCGACGGCGAGTCGCTGAGCGTTTCCACCGAAACGCTTAACACCGCTACCCTGGGCGTTCAGACCTCTTCGGCCTCGCAGGAAGCGCTCGCCAAGCAGAGCATCACGGCCAACCAAAAGACCTTCTCCAACATCAACGAGTGCTTTAAGGCGCTCGAGTCCGGCGAGATCGACTACGTGATTTGCGACTCCACGGCCGGCGGCTACCTTGCGCGCCTGATGAGCCAGATCTCTTACGTCGGCGCGCTCGAGACACCCTCGACGCTCGGCGTCGCGGGCCTCGCGGCCAACGACGAGCTATGCCGTGCCGTGAGCGATGCCCTCGACGGTATCACGGTCGATGGCACGCTCGAGGCGGTCCACTCCGTCTGGTACGGCACGATGCCCTATGACCTCACCACCAAGACGGTCTCGGGCGCCGACGTGCAGTCGACCGACACCGGATCCAGCGAGTCCGCATCCTCCGATTCGAGCAGCGAGGGTGCAACCTCCGAGGATAAATCGTCCAACCAGGAGGGCACTATCACCGACGACGACATTAACAAGCTCAATAGCTAGTTATTGCTAGGGGTGGCGTCTCCCATGCGCTAGGAGAGACGCCTCTTCACGGTTTCAACACGCATTGCCGGGCTTTCCCAACAGGGGAGCCCGGCTTTTTTGTTTCCATAAAACCAGCAGGTCAAAGCCAATTTCCAGAATCAAAACCAAAGCCGCTGGCGCCCTCCTATAGCGCACTTTGCCACGGAAAAGTGCGAGACTTCGGTATGCGGTACAAAGCAATCGTTATTCGGGTCTTTGAGAATCCGCGTGATTAAATGCACGGCAATGGGTACATAGCCAGTACAGTAAGTCCCCGAGGCAGATTGGAGCCACGTATGGATATCAAGGTTTCTGGACGCAAGACGACGGTAACCGATGCTCTGCGTGCGCATGTGGATGAGAAGATCGGCGAGGCGCTCAAGGTTTTCGATATCGAGCCCATGACGGTCGACGTTGTACTCCGCTATGAGAAGAACCCCTCGAACCCCAACCCGGCAATCGTCGAGGTCACGGTTCGTGCCCGCGGTTCCGTGATTCGCGTCGCCGAGCACGGTGCCGATATGTACGCCGCCATCGACCTCTCCGCCGACAAGGTCACCCGCCAGCTGCGCAAGTTCAAGACTAAGGTCGTGGACAACCGCCAGGGCGGCGCCAGCGCTGCGGATGTCGCACCGGTCGAGCGCGTCGAGGATCTGGCCGACCTGCTGCTGCCCGAGGAGGAGGACGACCTGCTCGTCCGCGAGAAGGTCATCGACGTCACCCCGATGACTGAGGAGCAGGCGCTGGTGCAGACCGATCTGCTGGGCCACGACTTCTACGTGTTCGAGAACGCTACGACCGGCCTCATCAATGTGGTGTATCACCGTAAGAATGGTGGATATGGCATCATCAAGCCCCGTATCGAAACACTTGACGAGTAAAATACGTTAACTTGCATGAGTTAACGGCTGGCGGCCATCCCATGCGGGTGGCCGCCTTTTTACGTAAGGAGTCGCTTTGATGGATAAGGCTGCATCCGCCGGCCATTCTGACCGCTGCCGCATCGTCGTCGATACCTGCTGCGACTTTAGCCCCGAGGTCGCCGCGAACCTCGATGTCGATATCCTGGGCTTCCCCTTCATCATCGATGGCGAGGAGCGCACGGACGACATCTGGTCGAGCATGAGCCCTAAGGAGTTCTACGACCGCATGCGCGCCGGCGCCCGCGTGTCCACCTCGGCTGTGTCGCTCGGTCGCTATATCGAGTTCTTTACCGAGTGCGCCAAAGAGGGCACGCCCACGGTCTACCTGTGCTTTACCTCGGCGCTGTCGTCGAGCTACAACTCCGCGTGCCAGGCGGCAGATGCCGTGCGCGCCGAGTATCCCGACTTTGAGCTCTACGTGGTCGATAACGCCCTGCCTTGCGCGACCGGCGAGTTGCTGGCACTCGAGGCCGTCCGCCAGCGCTCGGCGGGACTTACCGCCAAGCAGCTGGTCGACTGGGCAAACGAGGCCAAGACCTACGTCCACGGCTACTTTACGCTCGAGAGCTTTGACGCGCTGGCTGCCGGCGGCCGCATTCCGCCCGCGGCGGCGCAACTCACGGCAAAGCTCGATGTCAAGCCCGAGCTCTCCTACGACCTGGCCGGCTCGCTGTCGCTGATCGGCGTCAACCGCGGCCGCAAGAAGGCGCTCAAGTCCATCCTCAAGTCGTTCCGCGAGAACTATGTGCCCGATCGCACTATGCCCATCGCCATCATGACGGCCGATGCCGAGAAGGACGGCGACTGGCTCGAGGCCGCCATCCGCAAGGAGGAGGGCTGCGCCGACGTCACGATCATTCGCAGCTCCGTGGGTCCCACCATTGGCTCGCACGTGGGCCCCGGCATGGTGGCTTGCGCGTTTTGGGGCAAGAACCGTGCCGAGAAAGCCTCGCTTTCCGACCGCATCGCGCGCCGCGTGCGTGGCGAGTAGACAGGCGCTGCGGCTGCAAGCGCCCTCAAGTCACGGCCGAAACGCTGGCACCGAGTATTTAACCTGGTAACAACACCCAACCCAAAAGGAAAGGTTTCATGGCAAACAAGCTATCCGTCGCATTCATCGGCACCGGAATCATGGGTGCCCCCATCGCCGGCCACATCTTGGACGCCGGCTATCCCGTCACGGTCAACAACCGCACCAAGTCCAAGGCCGCAGCGCTTATCGGGCGCGGCGCCGTCTGGGCAGATACGCCGGCCGATGCCGCGGCGAACGCCGATGTCGTCTTTACCATGGTGGGTTATCCCTCCGAGGTCGAGGAACTCTACCTGGCGGGCGACGGCCTGCTCGCGTGCACCAAGCCGGGTGCGGTCTTGATCGACCTCACGACGAGCTCGCCCGAGCTTGCCCGTGACATTGCCGAGGCCGCCCAGGTTTCTGGTCGCATGGCGTTTGACTGCCCCGTCACCGGCGGCGAGTCGGGCGCTATCGCCGGTACGCTCACGGCTATCGTGGGCGCCACCGAGAACGACATTGCTCCGGTTCGCGATATCCTTTCCACCTTTGCGGCCAACATCTGCTGCTTCGATGGCGCCGGCAAGGGCCAGGCTGCCAAGCTCGCCAACCAGGTGTCGCTGGGCGCCTGCATGGTCGGCATGGCAGACGCCATGGCATTTGCCGAGCTGAGCGGCCTTGATCTGGAGAAGACCCGCGAGATGATCCTGGGCGGTACCGGCAAGTCCGGCGCCATGGAGAGCCTGGCGCCCAAGGCGCTCGACGGCGATTACAAGCCCGGCTTTATGGTCGAGCACTTCATTAAGGACCTGCGCTTGGCGCTCGCTTATGCCGACGACCGCGAGCTCGCGCTGCCCGGCGCCGACGTCGCCTTTACGCTCTATGACATGCTCGACGCCATTGGTGGCGCCAAGCTGGGCACCCAGGCCATCACGGTCCTCTACAAGGAGGAGGCCGACGCCATCGCCGCCGGTCTGGACTGGTCGCAGTATCGTCCCGAGGAGCATGGTGCTCACGAGGAAGGCTGCGGTTGCGGCGAGCACGGCGACGATCACGAGTGCGGTTGTGGCCACCACCATGGCGAGGACCACGAGTGCTGCGGCGGCCACGGCCATGACGACGGCCATGAGTGCTGCTGCGGCCACCATCACGGGGAGTAGCGCCCATGAGCTGGACGTTCGTGGTACTAGCGCTGGTGCTCTTTCTCTTTGCAATCTACATTGGCTTTTTGTGCGGCCAGTGGGCGTGCGAAAAGCGCGTGATCACCAAGCGCGACTACTGGATTGCCAACTTTGCAGGAGCGGCGGCAGTCGTCCTGCTGACCTGGGTGTTCTCGCTGTTCCCGCTGGTGCAGTTTGCGCCGATCGGCTGGCTCGGCGGCTTTATCGCCGGTCTTAAGATGAGCTTTGGCGAGTCCGTCGGTCCGTGGCGCAAGCACGACGAGGTCTTTAACGTCAACAAGGCTCATCGCGCCGCCGCCGACGCGGGCGACGCTGAGGAACGCCGCCGTGCGCGTCGCAATGGCGCGGCCGACCGACAGCTCATCTCGGTCACCGATGACAGCAAGGGTGCTGGCAAGCACGCTAAGAAATAGTAAGAAGAGGTAACTATGGCAGAAAACAAAGACGAACAGCTCACCGACGAGGAGCTGGCACAGCTTCAGCTGGCAGAGGAGAACGAGAACGCCGTCGACCGTCTGGTCAAGGAGCTCGGCTGCCCCACGCGCCGCATCCGCCAGTTTGCCGCCCGCGTGCTGCACCTGCTTGCCGAGCGTGATCCGCAGCGCGTCGTGCCCTGCGTGCCCGCGCTGATCGAGGCGCTCGACCGCCCCGAGGCGCAGACCCGCTGGGAGGCCCTCGATGCCCTGACGGCGCTCGCTACCACCTGCCCCGAGCAGCTGGGCGATGCCTTTGAGGGCGCCGAGACCGCGCTGTTCGACGAGATTTCCTCCACGCTGCGCTATGCCGCCTTCCGCCTGCTGTGCGTGTGGGGTGCCACGAGCGTCGAGCGTTCGCGCGAGGCTTGGCCCATCCTGGACGAGGCCATCCAGTGCTACCACGGCGACCTTGAGTATCGCGACATGCTCGGTTGCCTGTACGAGTTTTGCCAGGGCGAGATCGACGCCGAGGTTGCCGAGAAGCTCGCGCTGCGCCTTAAGTTCGACGCCGAGAACGGCAAGGGCAGCTATCTCAAGGCCCGTTCGAGTGAGATTTGCGAAATGCTTGTTAAACGTTTTGGCCTGGATCTCTCCAAAAAGAAGAAGCGTGCTAGCGTTAAAAAATCTGACGACGCCGAAGACGAGGAGTAACAGATTATGGCGCACGATGTAGTTCTGATTCCCGGTGACGGTATCGGTCCCGAGATTACGCAGGCCATGCGCCGCGTGGTCGAGGCCACTGGTGTCCAGATCAACTGGAACGTCCAGGAGGCCGGTGCCGGCGTCATGGACGAGTTTGGCACGCCGCTGCCCCAGCACGTGCTCGATGCGGTCGCCGAGACCAAGGTTGCCATCAAGGGCCCCATCACCACGCCGGTCGGCACGGGTTTCCGCAGCGTCAACGTGGCCCTGCGCAAGCATTTTGACCTGTACGCCTGCGTGCGCCCCTGCCTGTCGCAGCCGGGCGACGGCTCGCGCTTCCGCGATGTCGATCTGGTCATCGTGCGCGAGAACACCGAGGACCTCTACGCCGGCATCGAGTTCGATGAGGGCGCTGCCGAGGTCGAGGAGCTCTCGCAGCTCGTCGAGCGCTCGGGTCAAAAGACCTTCGCCGCTGATTCCGCCATTTCAATTAAGCCGATTTCCATCGCCAAGAGCCGCCGCATTGTGGAGTATGCCTTTGAGTATGCCCGCCGCTGCGGCCGCAAAAAGGTGACGGCCGTGCACAAGGCCAACATCATGAAGGCGACCGACGGCCTGTTCCTGCGCGTTGCGCGCGAGGTGGCCGCCAACTATCCCGATATCGAGTTCAACGACAAGATCGTCGACGCCACCTGCATGGGCCTGGTCCAGAACCCCAACGACTTCGATGTCCTGGTGCTGCCCAACCTGTACGGCGACATCGTGAGTGACCTGTGCGCCGGCCTGGTGGGCGGTCTGGGCATGGCCCCCGGCTCCAACATCGGTGCCGACTGCGCCATCTTTGAGGCTACGCACGGCTCCGCGCCCGATATCGCCGGCCAGGATATCGCCAACCCCACGGCTGAGATCCTCTCTGCTGCGATGATGCTCGATCACCTGGGCGAGAACGGTGCGGCCAATCGCATTCGTGCCGCCGTGTCTGCCACGCTCGACGAGGGCGAGCAGGTTACCGGTGACGTGCGTCGTGCCCAGACCGGCTCTGTTGAGGGCGCTGTGGGCACGCAGGCCTTTGCCGATGCCGTTATCGCGCACCTGGCCTAAGGTATGCACGCTGCAAACGCCTAAATAGTACTTAAGTGTTTGCGTATAACCTAAGAATCAATACGCCCGGCGCCTCGTCGGGCGTATTCTATTGAGGGCTATGTTTCCTAACAAGGAGTAACTGATATGGGTCTGATTCAAAAGAAGGACGAGAAGGACGAGATCGACGGCATCCAGATCATCGAGCGCGGCGAAGGCCCCGACGGTGATGAGGACGAGAAGATCGACCTGGTCGCCGGCACGTCTGCCGAACATATCGCCGCTGGCACGACCGCCGAGGAGGAGGACGCTCGCCTGGAGGCAAAGATCGCCGCGGACGCCGCCGACGAGAACCTCATGCCTGAGGAGCAGGACGAGAACGACGACTCCGACGAAGACGACCATGCGTCCAAGCACAAGAAGACGATGATCGCCGCCTTCGTGGTTGCAGTCGTGATCGCTGCGGTGGTCGGCTTCTTTATTGGCAATGGCGGCTTTGGCGGCAAGGGTGTCGGCTCGGCGACCCTCACCGAGGACCAGCTCGATTCGACCGTGGCAAGCTATAGCTACAACGGCAAGAAGAGCGATATCACCGCGCGCGAGGCCATCGAGAGCCAGTACAGCCTCGACACCGTCAAGGATAGCGATGGCAACTACACCGCTCCTTCCGCCGACGTCATCCTGTCCTACGTGCGCAACCAGATTCTGCTGGACGCTGCCGAGGACGAGGGCATTACCGTTTCTTCCAAGGAAATGAAGCAGTACGCCGAGGATTCCATCGGCACCTCCGACTACAAGGCCATGGCCACGCAGTACGGCGTGTCCAAGGACCAGGCCAAGCAGATCGTCCGCCAGTCTGCGACGCTGCAGAAGCTCTACAAGAAGAAGGTGGGCGATAGCTCCGCAAGCATGCCGACCGCCCCGACCGAGCCTGCTGACGGCAACGAGGAGACCGCGAGCAAGGACTACGCCGACTACATCATCAACCTTGCCGGCGACGAGTGGGATAGCTCAAAGGGCACCTGGAAGGACGCCGACAGCACCTATGCCAAGGCCTTTGCCGACGATGCCTTTACGGCCGATAGCGCTACCTATAAGCAGGCCATGACCGCCTATTACACTGCTTACCAGCAGTATTCTTCGCAGGCTTCGAGCGCCAGCTCCAAGTGGACCGAGTATGCTAACGGCCTCTACGCCAAGGCCAACATCAGCATCTACGGCCTGTTTGCGTAAAGAGTTGCACGGCTCATCGAGCATCTAGCTGATAGAAAACAAATTGCCCGCCAGTACGGAAGTCGTTCTGGCGGGCAATTTGCGTTGAGGGCGTGATTGGCGGCTTAATTATGGCTATTCATCTTTAAGTCCAAAAAGGCTATCCGCTTCATCGTCGGATATATATTCCAGTACATCGCCCGGTTGGCAGTCGAGTGCCCGGCATATCGCGTCAAGAGTTGAAAAACGTATGGCAGAAACCTTGCCCGTCTTAATGCGTGACATATTGACCTGGGAGATGCCCACGCGTTCCGCAAGCTCTTTGGATGAGATCTTGCGTTCGGCGAGCATGCGGTCAAGCCGCAGAATAATCATGGATTCCCCCCTAGAGCAACTCGTCATCTTGTTTTTGCAGGATATACCCGTAGCGGAAGATGCTGGCAATCAGGCAAATAATCAGGCCTGCAAAGAGCATGGAGGGCTCGAATAGCTGGCCGACGAACGCATCCGTAAAGCTGCCGCCAAATCCTGAGAGTATCATTCCTGTGATTACGGCACCAAGAAGCCTCACGGCAACGCCGCCGATAAGGAATAAATGTCCTACTCGACGAAGTGTCTGGTTACATTCAAGGTCAAAGGGCCTGCCTTCCTTTTCAATGTTGAAGAAAAGCCTGCGCACGCTTATCGCGATGGTAAGCGCGAGACATGTCATCAAGAGGCTCCCTATGGCAGTGTGACCATCGTGTGCAACGAGCATAAGTGGGGCCTGCGCATCGGTACCGACGATAGCAAGGCACGGCCCTTCGCCGGCTTGAAGTTCTACGGATTGGAGACACGAGCCTTGGGAGAGGCCAGGCAATATGAGTAGAAGGTCAATCGCAATGACTGCGAGGAGTCCCAGAGCGAGCGCGGTGGTAATGCAGATCGTGGCCCATTTGCAGATGCGAGCGAGCTTCCTCAGTTTGGCTATCGTCTGTTCGCGGCTGATGGTTTCATTCGATATAGATGCGTTTCGATGGACCATAACCCCTCCAACCGGCGTTTTGGATGATACTTGTATCATATCAGAATTAACGACAAACGATAAATAATTACGAAACTGAGTAAGTAATGATTGAAAACGAATAACGTGACCTATTAGCTCATTTTGGATGCCGGAGTTTGGCGCGCGGGGGATGAGGGCAAATGCCCAAACTTCCCGTGATCGCACAAGTGCTTCATTGGGTTTCCCTAATTCATCTGGGAAAACAACTGCAAACGATTGCAAGTAACCGGTGAACGGTCGAAAACTACCGTTCACCGATAATCTCAAAACTGGTTCTAACTGGTATTAAGTCAAAAAGACCAATTCACAAATCTTCACAATGACCTGCATTTTTTCTTTACGCTATTTTTAGCCGCCCTGCGTTGTATTGGCACGAAAAGAGTTCCGATCTTTCGCCAAAACATTTCGAAACGGTTTCAAAACCGCAGGTAGAAGTGTTAACGAGCGGTAAACGGTCGATTTTTTACCGTGAGCGGTGCAAAAACGTTTTACTGTATGAATCAACGAGAGCGACCTCTTCTGTGGTGATATAGTGACAACAACACGTCACGTGGTTACTACCAGTTTAGAAACCACTGGTCTTCAAAGAACGCTTTCCAAGAAGCTTTAAGGGCGAGTGCCCGCTGGCTTCCGAACATCATCGGACTCAGATCGTACACACCTTCGGAAGGGAAATTTGAATGGTTGGCTTTATTCTTACTGGTCATGGACAGTTCGCACCCGGCCTCGCAAGCGCTATCGCTATGGTTGCCGGCGACCAGCCCGCTTTTACCGTCGTTCCTTTTGAGGGCGACCAGGCTGCTTCCTACGGTGAGGATCTCCGCGCCGCTATTACCGCCATGCGCGAGGAGTGCGATGGCGTGCTCGTCTTTACCGACCTGCTCGGTGGTACTCCGTTCAATCAGTCGATGATGATTGCCCAGGATGTCGACAACGTCGAGGTTCTGACTGGCACTAACCTCCCCATGGTTATTGAGCTTCTGTTCCTTCGCGGTAACGCCACGCTCGCCGAGCTTGGCGAGCAGGCCGTGACCGTTGGTCAGACGGGCGTCACCGCCCAGACGGTCGCATCCGTTGCCGGCTCCGAGGAAGAGGATATCTTCGGCGACGAGGACGGCATCTAATGGCCGATTTCGGAGCCAACGTCCTGAGCTCCTCGGTCGCCCTTTTAGGCCTGCTTGTCATCATGGGCTTGATTTACACCATCTGGTCGCAAATCAACATGAAGAAGAAGCAGAAGTACTTCAAGGAGCTGCACACCGAGCTCAAGCCGGGTCAGGAGGTTCTTTTCGCCGGCGGTATCTACGGAACCGTCAAGGGCATCGAAGGCGAAAAGGTCCAGATCAAAGTCCGATCCGGTGCCGTCGTAGATGTTTCGCGTTACGCGATTCAGGAGATCAAGTAACTGTCGTCAGCAAATAACGAAAGGAAGCTGATCAACATGGCAGAACCCAACATTCTTCTTACCCGCATCGATAACCGACTGGTCCATGGTCAGGTCGCTACCCAGTGGAACTCCACCCTGGGCTCCAACCTCATCCTCGTCGCCAACGACGATGTGTCGACCAACACCATGCGCCAGAACCTCATGAAGATGGCCGCTCCCGCCGGCGTCGCTACGCGTTTCTTCTCCCTGCAGAAGACCATCGACGTCATTGGCAAGGCGAGCCCGCGCCAGAAGATCTTCATCGTGGCCGAAACACCGGAAGACGTGCTTACGCTCGTCAAGGGCGGTGTGCCTATAAAGAAGGTAAACATCGGCAACATGCACATGTCGGAAGGAAAGCGCCAAGTCGCCACCTCCGTCGCAGTTAACGACGAGGATGTCGCTGCGTTTAAAGAGCTGCAGGAATTGGGGGTGGAGTTGGAGATCAGGCGCGTTCCGAGCACGCCTGTTGAGGACACGAGCAAGCTCTTCTCGTAATCCTCGTGATCCACGTTGTCAGGATTGAAACCCTGACGTTCTGTACGTGATATCCAAAGTGCGTACATACATTTTGAAAGGAGGAGCAAGATGGAATACTCGATCATCCAGGTCGCTCTGGTCTTCATCGTCACGTTCGTCGCGGCAATCGACCAGTTCAACTTCCTCGAGTCTCTCTATCAGCCCATCGTCACCGGCGCCGTCATCGGTCTTATCCTTGGCGACCTCAACACCGGTCTTCTCGTGGGTGGTACCTATCAGCTCATGACGATCGGCAACATGCCGATCGGAGGCGCTCAGCCGCCTAACGCCGTCATCGGCGGCATCATGGCAGCCATTCTCGCTATCGCTACGGGCCTCGAGCCCAACGCGGCAGTCGGCCTTGCCATTCCGTTCGCTCTGCTTGGTCAGCTCGGCGTTACCCTGGTCTTCACGCTTATGTCGCCCCTCATGTCCTCCGCGGACAACATGGCTCATAACGCTGACACCAAGGGCATCGAGCGTCTGAACTACTTCGCCATGGCTCTGCTCGGCCTGATCTTCGCTGTCGTCGTCACCCTGTTCTTCATCGCTGGCGCTACCATCGGTCAGACCATCGCTTCCGCCATCCCGACTTGGCTGCAGACCGGTCTGTCCGCTGCAGGCGGCATGATGCGCTTCGTCGGCTTCGCCGTCCTGCTCAAGGTTATGATGAACCGCGATATGTGGGGCTTCTTCCTCATGGGCTTTGGCCTCGCGCTCATCACCGTTGCCAACGATTCTCTGGCAACCCCTGCCCTGCTCATCCTCGCTCTCATCGGCTTCGGCATTGCTTTCTGGGACTTCCAGCAGCAGACCGAGCTGAAGGGTGCAGCTGTTTCTGACGGAGGTGACTTCGAAGATGGCATCTAATGAGTATGTGATCCCGGAGCACTACGAGGATCTCACTCCTGCTCCGCAGCTCGACCAGAAGACCCTCAACAAGATGGCTTGGCGCTCCTGCTTCCTGCAGGCATCGTTCAACTACGAGCGCATGCAGGCCGCTGGCTGGCTTTACTCCATCATCCCCGGTCTGGAGAAGATCCACACCAACAAGAACGACCTCGCGGCTTCCATGAGCCACAACCTGGAGTTCTTCAACACCCACCCGTTCCTCGTCACCTTTGTTATGGGTATCGTGCTTTCGCTCGAGCAGAACAAGGTTGACATCCCCACGATCCGCGCCGTCCGCGTCGCCGCAATGGGCCCGCTCGGTGGTATCGGTGACGCCCTGTTCTGGCTGACGCTCGTGCCTATCACGGCCGGCATCACCTCCAACATGGCCATCAACGGCAACGCCGCTGCGCCGATCATCTTCCTGGTGATCTTCAACGTCGTCCAGTTCGCTCTGCGCTTCTGGCTCATGAACTGGTCCTACAAGCTTGGCACCAGCGCTATTGACGCTCTGACTGCCAACATGCAGGCCTTCACGCGTGCCGCTTCCATCATGGGCGTCTTCGTCGTCGGTTGCCTGGTCGTCACCATGGGTGGCACCCAGATCAACCTCCAGATCCCCAACGGCACCACCCGTGGCCTCTCCGCTACTACCGTGATCGTCTCCGAGAAGGAGGCCGAGAACTTCACCGGTATGGAGGGCATCGATACCGAGACCGCTGAGGCCGGTACCATCGCCATGACCGATGAGGACGGCAACGCCCTCACCGCTTCCGATGCCGACGGCAACGCTGTCGAGTGCGGCGTCACCGATCTGGGCAACGGCATGGAGTCCGTTACCTACGGCACCGTCACCGAGGATCCGGTCAACTTCTCTGTTGCCGACACCCTCAACACCATCGTCCCGAAGCTCGTCCCGCTTATGCTTACGCTGCTGCTTTACTACATGTTCGCTAAGCACAGCTGGACCCCGACCAAGGGCATTCTGCTGCTCTTCGTCCTGGGCATCCTGGGCGCTGGCCCGCTTGGTCTCTGGCCGAGCATCTGGTAAGGCTCTAGCTTGAGGGGTGTGTCCCTACGCGGCTCACACCCCGACCCCTTAAGCCATGTGTATGTTAAAAGCCGCGTGCTCGAAAGAGCGCGCGGCTTTTGTTTTCTTGATGATTCGGGTGTTGCGGACTGATAATGCTTAACACCCTAGGTAGTTAGCCGAATTCGAGCAAAAGGGAGGAAAGGATGGCGATCGGAGCGCGTAAGCAACCGCTGTACGATCAGCTGGTCGATATTCTGACCGAAAAGATTGACCATGAATATCGCGCCGGTGACATGATTCCTTCCGAGCGCGAACTTTCGGAGCGCTATGGTCTCTCGCGCACTACGGTACGCCTGGCTCTGCAGGAACTGGAGCGTTTAGGACTGGTGGTTCGGCAGCACGGTCGCGGTACCTTTGTGACCGACCGTTCGGCAAAGGCAACCAATCTTATGCAGTCCTACAGCTTTACCGAGCAGATGCGCGCGATGGGTCGCGACCCCGAGACCACGATTCTCGAGTTTTGCGAGATGGAGGCCGATAAGAATCTGGCCGAGCATATGGGATTGCGTATCGGTGATCGCATTTTTAAGCTTAAGCGCCTTCGTTCTGCCGACAACATGCCCATGATGGTCGAACGCAGCTATCTACCGGTTCGTCAATTTCTGTCCCTAAAGCGACCGCTGCTGGAGCGCAAGCCGCTTTACGATGTGATTGAGCAAGACTTTCAGCAAAAGATACGCGTGGCTGAAGAGGAGTTCTATGCGAGCATAGCCCGTCCCACCGACGCCCACCTTTTGGGAATTGTCGAGGGCTCGCCTGTGCTCGATTTGGTCAGGACTACGTATAACGAGTCAAACGAGGTTGTGGAGTATACACTCTCGGTTGCTCGTGCCGATCAGTTTAAATACAAGGTTTACCACCAGCGTAGCAACTAGTGTCCGCATCGTTTCCATGTGGTGATTCTTTGCATTTAACTGGTTACTACCAGATAACCAACCGAAGTGTATAATTGCACGTCAGAGGATTACTTCTAGAGAGAGGTATTAGAAATGTTCGAGAAGAGTGTCGAGGAGCTCACCGAGCTCGGCGCCCAGATCACCACGGCCGAGATTGCTCAGCAGCCCGAGCTTTGGCGTGATACGCTCAACATCTATCGCGAGAACAAGGAGGCCATCGAGGCCTTCCTGGCCGAGGCTCGTGCTATGGGCGAGGGCCGTCTGTCCGTTGTCTTCACCGGTGCCGGTACGTCCGACTACGTTGGCGATACCTGCGCCCCGTACCTGCGTCACGCTGGCAACACTGATCTCTACGACTTTAAGCCCATCGCCACGACCGACATCGTGAGCGCTCCGCGCGATTTCCTGCGCGCCGAGGATCCCACGCTCGTGGTTTCCTTTGCCCGCTCTGGCAACAGCCCCGAGAGCCTTGCCGCCGTTGCCGTTGCCAAGGAGCTCGTCCACAACGTCAAGTTCCTCAACATCACCTGCGCTCCCGAGGGCAAGCTCGCCGTTGAGTCTGCCGATGATCCCAACGCGCTGACGCTGCTCATTCCGCGCGCCAACGACAAGGGCTTCGCCATGACCGGTTCTTATTCCTGCATGACCCTGCTCTCCACCCTTATTTTCGACACTGCCTCTGACGAGCAGAAGGCCGAGTGGGTCGAGACCATCGCCAAGATGGGCGAGGAGGTCATCGCTCGTGAGCCTGAGATCGCCGATTACCTGGCTGGCGACTTCAACCGCGTGACCTACTTGGGTTCTGGCTCCTTCGGGGGCCTTGCCCAGGAGAGCCAGCTCAAGATCCTCGAGCTCGCTCACGGTCTGGTCGCTACTTCCTACGACACCTCCATGGGCTATCGTCACGGACCTAAGTCCTTCGTCGACGATAAGACGCTCGTCTTCGTGTTCGTCAACAACGACGCCTACACCCGTCAGTACGACATCGACATCCTCAACGAGATCGGTGGCGACGAGATCGCTCAGCACACCATCGCCGTTCAGCAGGAAGGTGCCACCGTCTATGAGGGTGAGTCCTTCACCTTTAAGGGCTACGAGGCACTTCCCGAGGGCTACCTTGCTCTGCCGTTCGTGATGTTTGCCCAGGCTATCAGCCTGCTCAACTCCGTACGCGTGGGCAACACGCCCGATACGCCGAGCCCCACCGGCACGGTCAACCGCGTGGTTAAGGGCGTGACGATTCACCCCTTCACCGCTTAATCGCGTCCCCCTGTAAGGGCGCCCGTCCGCTCATAACGGCGGGCGGGCGCTTTTTGTTTTACGTGAGCTGGGTATAAGCATCACCACAGTCAACTGCTTTAGAAGCAAGGAGTGCATATGAGCACGTACGCAATTAAGGCTGACAAGTTCTTCTTGCCGGCAGGCCCGCAACTGGGCGGCTATCTTATGGTCGAGGACGGCGTCTTTGGCGCCTGGCAGGCCGACGAGCCCTCTTGCGAGATTAAGGACTACACGGGATCGTGGATCGCACCGGGTATGGTCGATACTCACATCCATGGCTTCTACAACCACTCAACTACCGATAACGATCCCGAGGGCATCGATATCAGCTCAACCGAGCTCGCCCGTCGCGGTACCACCAGCTGGCTGCCCACGACGTTCACCGATGGCGTCGAGCAGATCAAGGACGCCTGCGCCGCTATCGCCAAGGCGGACGAGGGCCGCGGCCCCGACTTCTGCGGTGCTCGCATTCAGGGCATCTACCTGGAGGGCCCCTTCTTTACCATGAAGCACGTGGGCGCGCAGAACCCCGCTTATCTTATCGATCCCTCCGAGGAGGTCTTCGATCAGTGGCAGGAGGCTGCGGGTGGGCGCATTGTTAAGAGCGCCATGGCGGCCGAGCGCGACGGTGCCGCTGCTTATGCGGCTGCTCTGAACGCCAAGGGTGTGGTGACTAGCATCGGTCACTCCGACGCTACCTACGATGAGTGCATTGCCGCCATCAACGCCGGTGCCAGCTGCTTTACGCATACCTATAACGGCCAGCGCGGTCTGCATCACCGTGAGCCCGGTGTCGTGGGCGCTGCCATGTCCACGCCCGAGACCTACGCCGAGATCATCTGTGACGGCAAGCACGTAAACCCTGCCGCCATCAAGGCACTGCTGCAGGCAAAGGGCTGGCAGCACACGGTGCTCATCACCGACTGCCTGGGTTGCGGCGGCATGCCCGAGGGCAGCTACACCAGTGGTGGCATGGACGTCATCATGAAGGACAACCTGTGCTGGCTCGCCGACGGCAAGAGCATTGCCGGCTCGGTGCTCACGCTTGCCCAGGGCGTCAAGAATATCGTCGACTGGGGCATCGCCAGCGCCGATATCGCCATTCGCATGGCAACCGAGGTGCCGGCACGCTCCGCGCACATCGAGGATAAGTGCGGCAGCATCATGCCGGGTCGCGACGCCGACTTTGTCGTGTTCGACCATGAGCTCACCCTCGTCGAGACGTATGTTGGCGGCCAGAGCGTCGGCAACGCCTTTACCGAGTAACGATAGAAAAAGACGGCGGGCCCGAATCTGCTCGGACCCGCCGTATGGGTTAAACGCTCAAAAGCACCTTCACAGTTACAGCTTGTTAGCGATCTTCTTTGCCGTGCGCTTAACGCCGGCCACCAGGCCTCCCGCAGGATGCTCCTTCTCGTATGCTAGGCGCTTTTCGCGCTTGGCGTACTCTTCGACGATGATGTCGCCATACTCGTCTTCGATCTTGTCGAAGAAGTCGACGGCGCCCTTAATTTCCTCAGCGGTTGGGTGTCCCTTTTGGACACCGCCGGTGAGTTTGAACGGCCCCCACGTATCAAAGCCGGGGCAGCCGTAGACACCCATAAAGATGGCCTGCCTCATGCGGCAGATGCCATCGATATCCTTGCCGTACCACTTGTTTTTGCCGCCATAGGTCATAAGGCCAAACACCTTGTCCTGCGGTTGCAGCACGTTAGTGAGCACGCGTGCCATATCTTTGTCGATCTCGGAGTAATAGATGCCCGTGGCGACACCGATCAGATGATATTCGTGCAGGTTGGGATACTCGTTTTTGCCGAGCGCCTTGACGTCGAGGGTATCGATCTCGGGGTGTGCCTCAACGATGGCGTCCACGAGCTTTTTCGTATTGCCGTGATGGCGCGAGGCGTAGAGGATGATGGTTCGCATAAGAAGGCCTTTCAGCTGTAATTGCATCAATGTCTGTATGGTACCCCGTTGCATGGCTGGGATACCGGACGCATCGATGAACGTGCGGGTTTGTCCTTTGGTCAGGGCCGAGACGGGTTCTTGCGAGCAAAAAAAGCAGTTGTTCGAAAGGATGGGCAATGGAATACGCTCTCTCCAACGATTCGATTTCTATTAAGGTGTCCACGGCTGGTGGTTCGTTTACCTCGATTGAGGCCGGAGGTCGCGAGTATCTGTGGCAGGGCGATCCCGCCGTGTGGTCCGGCCGGGCACCGATTTGCTTCCCGATTTGCGGAGGCTTGCGCGACAACAATGCCATGACGTTCGCCGGGCATCATGTAAAGCTCGCTCGCCACGGATTTGCGCGCAAACAGGAGTGGAAGCTGCTGAGCCAAGGTGAGAACGAGCTGGCGATGTGCCTGGCTTCCGAGGATAACGCCGCGCTGCTGAGCGATTATCCGTACCCGTTTAAGCTTGTCGCTCGCTATACGCTTGAGGGAGATGCCGTGCGCGTCTCCTATGAGGTGACCAACGAGGGAACCGAGGACATGCCGTTCTTTATCGGCGGTCATCCCGGCTTTAGGTGTCCGCTCGATGAGGGCGAGGCCTATACGGACTACGAGCTGCGCTTTGAGAAAGACGAGGCTGCGGAGCTCTGCACCGCCGTTCCCTCGACTGGATTGATTGACGTCGCAAACCGCTCCAAGAACCCCATGGTGGGAAAGACGCTGCCCCTGTCGCACGAGCTCTTCGATTTTGCGGAGACCATCTTTGACGTGCTCGAGAGCCGTCAGGTCACGCTTTCCAAGAAGGGCGAGGACAAAGGCGTTCGCCTGAGCTTTGAGGGTTTCCCGTATCTCATTGTGTGGAGTAAGCCCGAGGGCGATTTTGTGGCAGTTGAGCCCTGGGGCGGCCTTTCGACCTGCTCCGATGAGGACGACGTGCTTGAGCACAAGCGCGGCTGCCTTATCGCCAAGCCCAAAGAAACCATCGTGCGCTCGTTCACGATTGAGATCCTGTAATTCCGTTTTGTCGACTCGTATCGCGAGGCACAAGGAGCCTGCGAGATAAGGAGCTAAAAATGATCCTCACCGTTACGATGAACCCGTCTGTCGATACGCGCTATCAGCTCGATGAACTCGTCATCGACGACGTCAACCGCGTGACACCCGAAAAGACCGCCGGCGGCAAGGGCCTTAACGTTGCCCGCGTCCTGGGCCAGCTGGGCGACGACGTTGTGGCAACCGGCCTGCTTGGTGGTCATATGGGCGCCTATATGGAAGAGCTCATGGATGCCAACGGCATTAAGAATGATTTTGTGCCCATCAAGGGCGAGACCCGCATCTGCCTCAATATCCTTCATGCCGGCAACCAGACCGAGCTGCTCGAGAGCGGCCCGACAATTGCCCCCGAGGAGCTCGATGCCTTTACCGCCAAGTTTACCGAGCTTGCGAGCAAGGCCGACGTCGTCACCATCTCGGGTTCGCTGCCCCGCGGTGTCGAGGCGGACTACTATGCCAAGATCACGGGCATTGCCGAGAACGCCGGCGCCAAGGTGTTGCTCGATACCTCGGGTGCTTCGCTCGAGGCCGCCCTTAAGTCCGAAATTAAGCCCGAGCTGGTCAAGCCTAACCTGACCGAGATCAACGGCCTTCTGGGCACGAGCTTTACCACTGACGATGTGGACGAGCTCCGCGCCGCGCTCGCCTCTGACGCCCGATTCTCCGACATCCCCTGGGTCGTCGTGTCCATGGGCGCTGCCGGCTCCGTTGGCTTCCACAATGGCCGCGCGTTCCGCGCAAAGACGCCCGATATCCCTGCCGTTAACGCCACGGGCTCTGGTGACTCCACTATCGCTGGCTTCGCGCATGCCATTGCTGCTGGCGCAGACGACGAGACGGTGCTGCGTACCGCCAACACCTGCGGCAAGCTCAATGCCATGGATCCCATGACCGGCCATCTGGTCATGGACCGTTGGGATGAGGTCTACAACGGCGTTGTCGTGACTGAGCTGTAAGAGCTTGGGCGTCGGCCCCGGCATCGCTTGCTGGCTCATGTCGACGACAAGTGCGGTAGCATTATGCCGGGGCGCGACGCCGACTTTGTCGTGTTCAGTCCCGACCTTACCCTGGTCGAGACGTATGTGGGCGGCAACAGCGTCGGCAGCGCGTTTGCCGAGTGGCCGCCAAAGAAACGATCCGAGAGGGGATTTAGATGATTTACGGTGCACTGGGCGATATCGAGGAATACCGCGGAATGCTCAAGGGCCTCGACGTGCTGATCGATTGGCTCGAGGAGAACGAGCCGGCGGAGCTCGAGGTCGGCAGCCATCCGATTTTGGGCGACAAGGTCTTTGCGAACGTCATGGCTCCCACGACGCGTCCCGAGGACGAGGCTCACTATGAGACGCATCAGCGCTATCACGACCTGCAGGTCGACGTCGAGGGTCGCGAGGCCTTTAAGGTTGCCACGGGCAGCCTGACGCTGGTCCAGGAGTTTGACGAGAAGGACGACTACGATCTGGTCGATTCCGACGCCTCGATTGCCGGCGATCTTGCTGACGATAAGTTTGCACTGTTCGTTGCCGGCGAGCCTCACATGCCCACGCTCGAGTTCCCGGGCGATGGCGCGCAGCCGGTCAAGAAGATCTGCTTTAAGCTGCTTGCAGACGCTTACTGGGAGGAGTAGCGCCGCTCGCTTGAGCCGTGTGTTGGCGTGATTCCTTGAGGAGATTGCGCTTGGGCCCCGTTGGCTGTGGCTCCCGTTTGGGAGACCGCGGTCGGCGGGGCTTTGTTATTGAGTAGGGGTTGCCGGCGACGTGGCGCCTTGATGGCAGTCGCGCGAGAAATCGGCAACAAAAAAGCCGCCCGAAGGCGGCTATCTTGTGCAATGGAGCCAGCGACCGGGCTCGAACCGGTGACCCCCGCTTTACGAGAGCGGTGCTCTACCAACTGAGCTACGCTGGCGGCCATGTGGTGACGCAACTGAGGCGTCAACGGCTGTCTATGATACGGGACATCGCACATCCGCGCAAGTGTTCTGACGGCTTTTCTCACTTTAAATGCACTAATATTGGAAACGTGATGTCCCGCTCGTATGGGTCTCAAACAGAATGGGGCAGCCATGGCTCAACCCAAGATCCTTCTCACGCGTATCGATGACCGTTTCATTTACGGGCAAGACGTTGAGCTGTGGAACGAAGCCGTGGGTTCCAACCTTGTTTTAATCGTCAACGATGAGATCGCGGCAGATTCGCGCCAATGGGCACCCATGAGGGTGGCGGCGCCGGAAGGCGTTTGGACGCGGTTTTTCTCGGTGCAAAGGATCATCGACATCATTCATACCGCAACGCCGCGCCAGTTAATTCTGATCATGGTGGCCTCACCCGCTGATGCGCTTGCGCTGGTCAAGGGCGGTGTGCCGATCACCAAGATCAGCATTGGCCATATGCGGGCGGGTGAGGGCAAGCGCTCCGCAACTCCTGCCGTTGCCGTAGACAATACGGACATCGCCGCCTTCAAAGAGCTGCAAGAACTCGGAATAGAGCTAGAAATCCGCTACCTCCCCAGCTCCGACCCCGTCCCCATCGAACTAGTCATTGGGGACGTTCTTAAATGACTAGTCGCTGGGGACACCCTTGACACTTAGGGACGTTCCTTTTCTGCCGGCCTTTTAGGAACGTCCCCAAGTGCCGGCAGATTGGGGACGTTCCTTGTTGGTCAGCGCCAAAGACTGTCCCCGATTACCAGTCGTTTAAGAACGTCCCCAATGACTAGGTAGCAAAGCGCCCGTCGGCGGTGGTGCCGGCGGGCGCTGCTGTGCGATATGTTGCGTTGTGGGCTTAGTGCCTCATAAAGTGGTATTCGATCACATTGCTGTAGGGGTGACCCGGGCCCACAATGCCCTGCGGGAACAGCGGCTGGTGCGGCGTGTCGGGGTACATCTCGGCCTCGAGGGCAAAGCCGGCGCCCCAGCCATAGTTAGCATCGTCCTTGGCATGCTCGTCGCCCAGCCAGTTGCCGGTGTAGAGCTGCACGCCCGGGGCGGTGGTGTAGTAGTCCAGCTCACGACCGGTCCACATCTCCTCGACATGCAGGGCGCGACGCAGGTTGCGGCCGTACTGATAGCCATCGATGCACAGGCAGTGGTCGTAGCCACGTGCCTGCTTAATCTGCGGGTCGTCGGCTTCCATGCCGGGAGCGACGGGGCGCAGCTCACGGAAGTCAAACGGCGTGCCCTCGACCGGAGCAATCTCGCCGGTGGGAATGTTCTGCTCGTTGATGGGCAGGTAGTGGGCGGCGTTGGCGACAAAGAAATGTTCGCAGTCCATGCCGGCGTTATGGCCGGCAAGGTTAAAGTACGTGTGGTTGGTCATGGACACGTAGGTGGCGCGGTCGCTCTCGCAGCCATACTCGATACGAAAGACGCCGGTGCGCGTCACGGTAAACACGGCTGTAAAGGTGCGGTTGCCGGGAAGATCCAGCTCGCCATCCTCAAGCGAGGTGGTCATGCGCACGGCGTTGTGAGTCTCGTCGAGCTCAACGTCCCACACGCGTTTATGCAGACCGTGCTCAAGATCGCTGTGCAGGTTGTTGACGCCCTCGTTGGCCGGCATATGCCAGTCCGTGCCGTCGATGGTGATCGTGGCGCCCGCGGTGCGGTTTGCCACGGGGCCGATGGTCGCGCCAAAGCAGGCGGGGTTGTCAAAGTAATCCTCGAGCTTATCGAAGCCCAGCACCACATCGCGCACGTTGCCGGGGATGTCGGGTACGTCGATACCCAGCACGGTGGCGCCATAGTCCATAATGCGAACGCAGATCTCGGGCCCGTTGAGGGTGTAACGATGAACGGGGGTACCGCACGGCGCGGTGCCGAAAAGCTCGGAAGTAATCATTTGGTTCCTAACATCGAGGTATTTCCGACAAACTGTAGCGCGAACAAGCGAGATTATCACTACACCCCACTAAAGCAGGGGGTATTTTTCTCAAAAAAAGTAATGAAGGCGCAGTTGAAGGCTCATTTTTGGTCCGCGCAAGTCTGATACAATTTGTTCATTATTGTTTGAATTGACGTATGCGCGGAACAGCGAGGACTCATCGTGATTAAGGCAGAGCGACAGGATAAGGTTCGCCAGCTGCTCGAGGAGCAGGGAACGGTCTCGGTTAAAGAGATCTCGGACGCCCTGGGCGTCTCGGACATGACGATCCGCCGCGATCTTGAGGAGCTTGCGAGCCTAGGCGAGATCGAGCGTGTGCACGGCGGAGCCCGCAGTGCACAGGGCCGTCCCCACGCTATGCTGCGCCACGAGTACTCGCACAGCGAAAAGCGCACCAAGCATGCCGAGGAAAAGCTGCAGATCGCGCGCCGTGCTGTGGAGCTTATCGAGGAGGGCTCGACCATCTTTTTGGGTACGGGCACCACGGCTGAGCAGATGGCCTCGATGCTGCCGGCGTTTCGCCTGCGCATTGTGACCAATTCGCTTTCGGTGTTTAACCTGCTCGAGGCGCGCGAAGACTGCGACCTGTGCCTCGTGGGCGGCATGTATCGCCGCCGCACCGCCGCCTTTGTGGGGCCCATGGCCGAGGATACCCTGCGCGCGCTGGGAATCGACGCAGCCTATATCGGCGCCAACGGCATTTTGGACGGCGACGTGTCCACGTCTAACATGGAAGAGGGCCGCATCCAGCAGCTCGCCTTTAGCAAGGCCGACTCGCGCTATCTGATCGCCGACTCCAGCAAGATCGGCAAGCGCGACTTCTACACCTTCTGTCGTCTGGACAATTTGGACGCTGTGGTGTGCGAGCCGGGTATCGCCGCCGAGGATCGTGTCGCCATCGAGGAGCACACGCAGGTCATCTGCTAGCTAACGCTGCAGGCGATACTTCTGCCCCCTGCCGGCGCGGGGATTATCGCTTCACAATGACGCGCAAATAATTTTGGGCAACAAGGATGAGGCTATTCTGGGATATGACTAGACTCCGTATTTCGTCTTTATGTCCCTTGAGAATGAATCGTAGTCTTCATAGAGCCCCTCTCTGCTTTCATCCTCGGCGTGGCTTACACGTTCAAGGAGCTTATCCTTTGGAGCCTCTTTTGTTATTGCGGCCTCGCTATCGGGTATTGTGGATTGCAAGAATAGTTCTAGAGCATGGAAGTCTTTGAGTATGTAGCCCGTCGAACGACCCGCCCCTGTTTTTTCGATTGCGCTGCAACTAACAAGCTGACTGAGGGTTCGTTTAACGGTAACCTCGCTGATATCGGGGCAGTTGGATCGGATGTCTGATTTCTTAATGACGCCGGGTCTCTGTTGAAATAGAACGGCGATGCGCGCTTGCTTCGACATGGGACGAGTGCTTGATTCAATTAAGGTACGCTGTTCGAGCTGTCGGTAGGCGGCCAGGGTTGTTCCGAGCATGAAACGGATAAAGGGTGCTTCGGTGTTTTGATTTTCATTCCATCCAGTGGAGCTTGCAGCGAGGGCGTTGTAGTAAAGCGCTTTGTTGTCTTCAATAAGTCGTTCGATGCTGATGTAACGCGCGACGTCGTATCCAGTCTTTTCGAACAGCAGCGTTGTAAGGAGCCGGCTCATCCTGCCATTGCCATCGTTGAAGGGATGAATACTGACAAAATCGAAGATAAAGCGGAGCGATATAAGGAGGGGATCGCAAACTTGGCGAGATAAAGCATCGTTGAGGGACTGGCAGGCTTCTTTAATAAGTCCCGGGGTTGCTAGAGCCGAAGGGGGCCTAAAGCGCACAAATCGATTACCTTGATCGTCAATGGAGACGATTTCGTTATCGCTATCCTTCCAATGGCCTCCATACGAGATTGCCGTGTGCGCCATGAGGTCACGATGCAACTGCAGAATGACCGATGGCGTTACGGGAATGGAATCGTGTTGCTCGTGAATAAGCGACAGCACATCTCGGTATCCAGCGATTTCTTCCTCTGCGCGGGAGCTTGGCTTGGCGGAATACGCCATGATTGCTTTGAGTCTTTTTTGGGTGGTAACAATTCCTTCAAGTCCGTTGGAGGATTGGGTGCTTTGGATCTTAGCTTCCTCCATAAGGGACGATAGAAGCTCGGGTTTGACTTGACTCAGAACAAGCTGTCGGCCTTTATGCTCGCGTATCGAGAGGAGGAGGTTGGTGATTGGAGTTGCTTCGAGTTCCGCTGGGACTGTGGCGTAATCGAACTGGCGCATGTGGCTCCTTTCGGTATCACGAACATACTTTCGGTATCATAATACCATGAAATGATGCCGAAAATATGTTCGTGATACTGAAAACTAGAAACCATGCTTCATAACTGCTTGGAAAGTTTGGATTTGACTATCTTATTGTCTTGATCTGTAACAGGTAGACGGTCGAAAGTGGGCTACGTGTTACAGATTTAGACATTTCTGCTCGGGCGTTCTGTTTGTCTCGATCCGTAACAGCTGGGGCCGAAATACTCGGCTAGATGTTACAGATTGAGACAAACGGCCTGCACGGACCGAGCCAAAATAAAAAAGGCCGCATGCGAACCCGCGGAGGGATTCGCATGCGGCCGACAGGGGGTATGCGGCGGAAACTAGGCCATGAGCAGGCCGGTCTCCGCGACGTTCTTGTACCAGTACGCGCTTGCCTTGGGATAGCGCGTCTGGGTCTCAAAGTCGATGTAGAACAGGCCGTAGCGCTTGTTGTAGCCGTTGGTCCAGGAGAACTGGTCCTGCAGCGACCACACAAAGTAGCCGTCGACGTTTACGCCGCCGTCGATTGCCTTGAGGATCCATGCGAGATGCTGGCGCATGTAGTCGATACGAGGGGCGTCATCGATAAAGCCGTCCTCAAAGTCGTCCTTGTAGCCCATGCCGTTCTCGGTGATGTAGATCTTCTTGTAGTTGGGGTAATCGTTCTTAATGCGCAGCAGCAGATCGTACAGGCCCTCGGGATAGATAATCCAGTCCCAATCGGTGGTGGGTACGCCTTCGCGCACGCATGACTCGCCCACGCCCTTGAGGAACCAGCGCGAAGAGCCCTTGTCGCCGGTGCCATTGTGGTTGATGTCGTTTTCGCCCTCGGCGGCACGCAGGAACTGGCACTTGTAGGTGTTGACGCCCAGGCAATCGTTGTAGGGGAGCGCGGCGGTCAGCGCGGCGATGTCCTCGTCACGGACGTCGAGCTCGCCGCCGGCGATATGGGCCAGCTTGGTCGCGGCTTCCATGGTGTCGGCTGCATAGTGGCCGCGGAAGGTGGCGTCGAGTACCCAGCGGTTGTTGATGACATCGGCCATGCGAGCTGCCTCGCAGTCGGCAGCGCTGTTGGGATCGAGGGGATACTTGGGCTCCAGGTTCTGGACAATGCCGATCTCGCCCTCAAAGCCGCCCTCGTGGAAGGCGACGACGGCCTTGGCATGGGCCACCATCATGTTGTGCATGAGCTGGAAGGCCTTGTCCAGGCGATACTTCTCGCCGTGCGGCCAGTTGCCGACGATAAAGCTGCCCTCGGCGGTCGCGGGAATCTCGTTAAAGGTGAACCAGTGCTTGACCTCGGTGAACTCGGCAAAGCAGAACTTGGCGTACTCGACAAAGGCGTCGATCGTCGTGCGTGTCAGGAAGCCCTCGCCGCCGTCCTGGTAAAAGGCTTCGGGCGTATCGAAGTGATCGAGTGTGACATAGGGGATAACGCCGGCTTTGTTGCAGGTGGCAAAGAGCTCGTGATAGAAAGCGACGCCCTCGGGGTTAATCTCGCCGGTGCCGTTGGGGAAGATACGGCTCCAGGCGATGGAGACACGAATGCCGTTGATGCCGAACCGCTGGCACAGGTCAATATCGACCGGATATTTGTTGTAGAAATCGCTTGCGGGGTCGGGGGAGAAGCGACCCTGAGCTGCCAGGAAATCGTCCCAGGGCACTTTGCCCTTGCCGTGCGTGCGGGTCTCGCCCTCAACCTGGTAAGCGGCGGTGGCGCCGCCAAACACAAAGCCGTCGGGGAACTGCATGGGGTTGTTCATGAGGCATCCTTTCTGTGGGATACGAATAGGGAGAGGTGCCCGAATTGGGGATCCGGGCACCAACAGAGGGAGGAGCTAGTCGAGGTTCTCGCGGAGCCACTTGATGGCGCCAGCGGGGTCGCGGGTGAGGTCGATATATTCCTTACCGCGCGGGGCGAGCAGCTTAATGCCCAGACGATCGGTGTCGGCCTTCATGTCGTTGTAGTAGCTACGAACCTGCGGGGCGAGCACGATGACGTCGTACTGATCCATGATGGCAGTGTGCTGACCATAGGCGCCTGCGGAGGAAGCGATGTTCTCTCCGGTCTGTGCGGCACCTTCCTTGATGGCGTTGGCAAGCATGGCAGAGGTGCCGGCGCCGGCGCACAGGACGAGGACCTTCAGGCCATCGACATCCTTCTTGGCGGATGCATCGGCGGCAGGCTCGGGCTGATCGGCGACAGGCTTGGTGTCGACGGCAGCGGCGGTCGGCTCGATAGCGGGCGCAGAGGTGCTGGCGGCGATGGTGGCAGCACCATCGGACTCGAGACCCAGCTCGGCGGCGCGCTCGGCCTCCTGGTCGCAGAGCAGCTTATCGTATGCCTTCAAGAACGGCAGGTAGATGATGGCGTCCAGCAAGATGATGATCGCGACAAATACCAGGGCGATAAGCTGGAAGTTCGTGGTGATGAAGATGCCGATGGGGGCGGGGGTGGCCCAAGGCACCACGAAGGAGAAGCCGTTCATGCCCACGTTATCGATAAAGAACTTGGCAACACTTACGTTGACGCAGCCGGCGGCAACAAAGGGGACGAGCATGTAGGGGTTAAGGATCATCGGCGCGCCAAAGAGCAGCGGTTCGTTGACGGCGAAGGCAACAGGAACAATCGAGGCCTTACCGACGGCTTTGAGCTGCTTGGACTTCATAAAGAGAATCAGCAGAAGCGGCACGATGAACGTGGCGCCGGTGCCGCCGAACTCACCCACGAGCGACATGTTAAAGGTGAGGGAGTGGGCGGGGTGACCACCGGCCAGCAGAACCTGCAGGTTCTCGGCCTGGTTGGCAAGACGGATGGGGTCGATGCCCGGCTGGACGATCGAGGGGCCGTGGACGCCGATGAACCAGAAGAACGCGGTGGCTGCCTGGATAAGGATAAGGCCAGGATAGGTTTCTGCAGCGGTGAAGAGCGGGGAGAGCAGCTTGATGAGCAGCTCGGAGAACGGAACGCCCATGAGGTTGCGCACGACGACATCGATGATGCCGCAGATAATGACAGCGCCGCCAAAGGGGATAATGTCGCGGAAGTTCTGAGCGATGGCGCCCGGGACCTCCTTGGGCAGCTTAATGGTCAGATCGCGCGAGACGCAGAATTTGTAGACCCACACGGTGATGAACGCGGCGATATAGGCCGAGAACAGACCGCGCGTACCCATGCTGGTGCAGTCGAAGACCGAAAGCTCGGAGCCGTTGAACTTGGTGGTGAACTGCGTAACGGCGAGCAAAAGCATACTGCACTGGGCGGCCACCATGGTGGAGCCGTCGTTGAGCACCTTGCCGGCGGGCATGCGACGGTTCATGGAAGCCGTAAAGTTCTTGGCAGTGGTGCCGGCAACCATGATGCCCATGACGCCCATGGTGAAGTTGTACAGCTTGTTGCACCAGTCGATGAGCGGCTGGGGCAGCGTGATACCGACTACGCCGGGAAGGGTGGCAATGAGCAGAAAGATCGAAGAGGTGAGGACGATGGGCATGCACCCAAGGAATCCGTCCTTAATAGCCTGGAGGTAGATGTTCCTCGAGATCTTCTCAAAGAACGGCTGATGCTTTTCGAGCATCTTTACGATGGCGTCCATAGAGCTCCTTTGCTACTTGATGCGCGATGCATGTGGATGGAACTGGTCGTCGATGGATGGTCAGGACTGCCCGGAAACCTTCCTGCTCAAGGAAGGCATTGCGAAATGACAACGTTGTCATTTCGTTAATGACAACGTAAGACATTTTTGGAAGAGCAACAAGGATATACGGGTGAGCGGTCGATATTGTCCGGTAAACGGTTGATTTATCAGTCAGGCAGGTGGTGTATGCTAGAACGCAAAAAACAAGCGATAGAGAACCGAGTGGAGAAGTAGTGGCAACGATGGACAAGAAAAATGTCTCAATGAACGACGTGGCGATTGCCGCGGGTGTTTCTCTCAAGACGGTGTCGCGCGCGATCAACGAGCCCGATAGCGTGCGAGAGTCGACACGCGATAAGGTCCATTCCGCAATGGAAGCGCTCGGGTTCCGGGCGAACTTTGCCGCGCGTTCGCTCAAGTTGGGCCGTTACGGGTGCATCGGCGTGGTGCTGTTCCACTTGTCGGGCGGTGCCGTGGACATGATTGACGGTATCGCAGATGCCGCCGAAGAACGCGGCTTTGCGCTCACGATGATCAAAAAGCGGGCGGGGGAGAAGATGACCCTTGCCGAAGCGGCGCGTAGGATGTCGCAGCTGCCTGTTGATGGCATGATCTTCAACCTGCGTCAGATGGTCGATGACTTTGATACTTTTGAGGCACCGAAAGACCTCAAGACGGTGATTATCACACCGATGGAACATCCTACCTGCTCCACCGTCAGTGACGATCAAGAGGGCGGCGCGCGCATGGCGTGCGAGTACTTCTTGAATCACGGGCACAAGAACGTGTACTTCGTCTCTGGTAAGAAAGAAGCGCTGTCGAGCCAGTGCCGTATGAAAGGTTGGCGAGCGGCACTCGAGGCGCATGGCATTGAGCCGCCCGAGCCTCTGCAAGGCGATTGGAATGCGGATAGTGGCTATGCCGCGGGCCTTGTGCTTGCCGATAAAGCCGATTGCACGGCGGTCCTCGCTGCTAACGACTGCATGGCAAACGGCGTGATGATGGCTCTACGTGACAAAGGGCTCAGTGTGCCCGACGACGTGTCCGTGATCGGCTTTGATGACGAGCTTTACAAGACGATTCCCAACTCGATTCTGACGTCGGTGAAGTTCCGTCACCGCGAGCTGGGCGTCCGTGCGCTTAACGAGGTCGTCGCAGGTCTGGAAGCCCCGAGCTCCAGAAGCCGTACGCTCGTCTCGGGCGTGTTGGTCGAGCGTTCCAGCGTGAGGGATCTGCGGGCGTAGACGTGCTCGGCCTGCTCGTCTAAATCTGTAACAGGTGGGACCCGAAAACTCGACTAGGTGTTATAGATTGAGATTTTGTCTACCCAGCCATCATCTTTGTCTCGATCTGTAACAGTTAGGAGTGAAATGACCAGCCAGGTGTTACAGATCTAGATTGATTGGATTGACCCATCTGTTTGTCTCGATCTGTAACATCTAAGCGGTCAAAAGCGGTCTACATGTTACAGATTGAGATTTTTGGCTTGGCCTGTGCGTTCACCTCGATCTGTAACAGCTGGGACCCAAAAACTCGGCTAGATGTTACAGATTAAGATGAACAGGAGGACGGGTGCGGTCTAAACAAAATGGCCCGCGCATCACGCATCGATGCACGGGCCATTTTTTTTTTCTGCGAGCGGCAGGTGGCGTCAGCGTCTTATGCCTCGAGGTTTTCCTCGATCCAGGCGACGGCACCCTTGGGATCCTTAGTGAGGTCGATGTACTGTTTGCCCTTGGGCGACAGCAGCGTGATGCCCAGGCGGTCGGTGTCGGCCTTCATCTCGTTGTAATAGGTGCGAACCTGCGGAGCCAGGACGATGACGTTGTACTGGTCCATGATGGCGTAGTGGCTGCCGTAGGCACCGGCGTTGGCGGTAATGTCGATGCCAAGCTCGTCGGCGCCTTCCTTAAGCGCGTTGGCGAGCAGTGCAGAGGTGCCGGCGCCAGCGCACAGAACCAGAACCCTCAGATCCTTGCCCTTAAGGGCGGACGGAGCTGCGGAGGCCTCAGTGGCAGAAGCGGTCTCGACAACAGGAGCCTCAACGGCGGGGGCGGCAGCGGTCTTGACGGCCTTGGTCTCCTCGGCCTCTTCTTCGGCCAGGGTCTCGGCCTCCTGCTTGCACAGGACGTTGTCGTAGGCCTTGCAGAACGGGTAGTAGATTAAGAAGTCAACGACCAGCAGGACGACAACCAGGACCAGAGAGATCGGCTGGAAGTTGGTGTCGATGAAGGTGCCGATCGGTCCGGGGAGTGCCCACGGCATGGCATAGATAAAGCCGTTCATGCCCAAAAAGTCGATGAAGAACTTACCAATGAGGACGTTGGCCACGGGGGCAAACAGGAACGGGATCAGGAAGTACGGGTTGAGGATGATGGGCGCGGCGAACAGCAGCGGTTCGTTGACGGCGAACATCACGGGTACGACAGAGGCTTTGCCGACGGCCTTGAGCTGCTTGGAGCGCATAAAGAGCAGGAAGATGATCGGGACAATGAACGTGGCGCCGGTGCCGCCGAGTTCGCCGATGTAGTTACCGAAGTTCTCGGTCAGGGCGAGGGCGGGGTGACCGCCGGCCTGCAGCGTGGCGAGGTTGGTGGTGATGTTGCCAAACAGCGCGGCGTTGAGGGCAGGCTTAACGACCGAGGGGCCGTGGATGCCCATGAACCAGAACAGCGGGATCATGAACCAGATGAGGGCGAGGCCGGCGTAGGAATCGGCAGCGGCGAACAGCGGGCTCACCAGCGTGGAGATGACGTTGGCAAACGGGACGGCCAAGCAGGTGCGGCAGATAACGTCGATGACGGCGACAAACAGGATGGAGAAGCTGAAGGCGAAGATGTCGCGGAAGTTCTGGGCGATGGCGCCGGGGACTTCTTTGGGCAGCTTGATGGTGATGTCTCGCTTAATGCAGAAGGCATAGATGTTGACCGTGGCAAATGCGGCGACAAAGGAGCTCAGTAGGCCCTTGGTGCCCATGTTGTCGGTAAAGAACACCGAGACATCGGCGCCGTCGATCTTGGCACTCGTCTGGGTAACGGCCAAGATGAGCATAGCGCACATGGCGGCGACCATGGTGCTCGTGGCGTTGATGGCCTTGCCGGCAGGCATGCGGCGGTTCTTGGAGCCGGTCAGCGCGCTTGCGGTGGTGCCGGCGACCATGATGCCCACGACGCCCATCGTGAAGTTGTAAACCTTGTTGCAGAAGTTCACGACGTCGACGTTCCACCAGTCGGGCAGCGTAAAGCCGCCGACCGTGGCGACAACGCCCGGCAGGGTCGAAATAAGCAGGAAGACAGAAGAAGACAGGATGATGGGCATTGCTGCCAAAAAGCCGTCTTTAATGGCCTGAAGGTAGATGTTCTTAGAGACCTTGTCGAAGTACGGCTGACCTTTCTCCAAGAACTTAACGATCGATTCCATAGTTCACGCTCCTCTTTGCATGAAATCTTAATGGCATGGACGTTGAAAACCTATATGGTCTCCCGCTTGCTAAAAGCCCGGGTGCAGGCGGGGTCGGTCCCAGGGGGAGAGAGGGGAGCGGCTGGGTTTGTATCGCATAGGGCCGCTCCCCTCTCGGGGGAAAGCGAGGCGATGCGCTACTGCGCGTCCGCCATAGTGTCGGCGAGCTCCTTGTACCAGAGTGCCGACTGCTTGATGTAGCGTTTTTGCGTGTCGAAGTCGATGTAGAACAGGCCGTAGCGCTTGTTATAGCCGTTGGCCCACGAGAACTGGTCCTGCAGGCTCCAGATAAAGTAGCCCTGGACGTCGACGCCCTCGGCGCGCGCCCGGAGCACCTTCTCCATGTGCTGGTCGACAAAGTCGATGCGCTCGGGATCGGCGACGATGCCGTTTGCGTCGGGCTCGGGGTCCTTGTGGCCCAGGCCGTTTTCGGTGATATAGATGACGGGGAGGTTGGGATAGGTGGCGCTGATGTGCTTGAGCGTGTCGTAGAGGCCTTGCGGGTAGATGAGCCAATCCCAGTCGGTGGTGGGGATACCCGGCATATCGACCTGCTGCCCGACGCCCTTAAACTTAAAGCACGAGGTGCCCTTGTCTCCGGTGCCGTTAAAGCTGTTGGTGGACTCGCCATCGTAGGCGGCGATAAACGCCGACTGATAGTAGTTGAGGCCGAACATATCGTTGCGGGGCGCCGCCTTGGCGAGCTCCTCCATGTCGCTGTCCTCAACCGTAAGCGTGGCGTTGTTGGCACGCAGAATCTCGTTGATGAGTGAGAGGGTGCGCGCGGAGTAGTGACCCAGGAAGGCGCCGTCCATGATGAAGTCGGTGTAGAAGGCGTTGTACAGGTCGGCGGCGTGCTGGTCGGCGGGCGAGTCTGTGGCAGGATATGCCGGCGTCAGGACGTTGACCATGCCAATGCGTCCGCCCAGGTGCTCGGTCTCGTCAAGATCCTTATACAGGTTGACGGCGCGGGCGTGGGCAACGAGCTCGTTGTGCTGGCTCTGGATGCCGCTCGTCACATCAAAGTGATGGTTGGGCGGGAAGTTGCCTTGGATGTATTGGGAGTGCGAGAGGCTGATGAGCTCGTTGATGGTGAACCAATTCTTGACCTCGCGGAACTCGCGGAAGCAGAACTCGGCATAGCGCACATAGGCGTCGACGGTCTTGCGGTTGAGCCAGTCGCCCTGGTTGAACAGGGCGGCGGGGGAGTCAAAGTGATGCAGGGACACATAGGGCTCGACGCCATACTTTTTGCAGCAGGCGAACAGCTCGTGGTAGTGCTTAACGCCCTCGGCGAGGGGCTCGGCATCGTCGCCGTTGGGGAAGATGCGGGTCCAGGCGATGGACACACGGATGGCGTTGAGTCCATGCTCGGCAGAAAGGCGGATATCCTCCTCGTAGCGGTTGTAGAAATCACTGGCCGGGTCGGGCAAAAAGCGACCCTGGGCGACAAGGTAATCGTCCCACATGGTCTTACCCTTGCCTGCCACCTTCGTGGAACCTTCCGTTTGGTACGCGGCGGTTGCGGCGCCCCAAACAAAGCCCTTCGGCAGCTGCTGTACGCGGTTTAGCAAAGACATATGCATACACCCTCTCGTCTCGCTGTTCGATATTGTGCGTTTGCGCTCAGGAGGCTCCTTGGTTAGCGTTCAGCGGTGAAAAAGCCCGATAAACACTATCTTAAAATGATTAGAACCAAAATGAGCACGTGAACATTTGACAATGAGCACGTTAACATCCGGCTGGGATGTATAGAAACAAAACAACTTCAAACAGCCGCGAACGGTTGTATTTGTTCGGTAAGCGGTTTTGATTGACAGAAGTTTTCATGTTGTGGTATATGGCTCGGGTATCATGAGCACGTTATCGATGTATGTACGATGCGCCATGGGCGCGGGGAATAGTTGGGAAGCAGGTTAGCGTGGAAGGCATGGCTCAGCAGACAAGGAATGGTCATTCGGCGAGCGCGGCAGAGGTTGCGGCGCTCGCTGGCGTGAGCCGCCAGACTGTGTCTCGCGTGGTCAACGGTATGCCCAACGTGACGGAAAAGACGCGCAAGCGTGTGCTGGCCGCCATGGAAGAGCTGGGCTTTCGTCCCAATTTTGCTGGAGCGGCGTTGCGCGGCGGGTCGTATCGTTCTATTGGCCTGTGCATGTACAACATCACACGTGTCGGTAACCTGGCGACGCTCGAGGGTATCATGCAAGCGGCGCGCGAGCACGATTTTGCCGTCACTATGATCGAGATGGGCGGCGACAAGCCCTATACACTTGCCGATGCCTCGCGCCGCATGGTCGAGCGACCCGTCGACGGCATGATTCTCAACATGAACCGCATGGCTCCCGATTTTGAGGAGTTTGTTCCCCAGCCGGGAGTGCGAACGGTCATCCTGTCCATGTATGCGCATCCGCGCTGCACGACGATCGACTCCGACCAGTATGGTTCGTGCGAGCTGTTGACCAATTATCTGCTGGAACATGGTCACTCGAATATGCGGTTTGTGGCGGGTCCGGAAAACTCGATTTCCTCGCGTTTTCGTGAGGCCGGTTGGCGCGATACGCTGGGTCGTGCTCATGTCGATGCCGCTCCGATGCTGCGTGGCGATTGGAGTGCGGACAGTGGGTACGCCATGGGCGAGCGGATTGCGGCCGAGGTGCTTGCCGGCGGGTCGCAGGCGCCGACTGCCGTGCTTGCGGCAAATGACCAGATGGCGCTGGGCGTTATCGCCGCGCTCGAGAACGCGGGCCTGTCCGTGCCCGACGACGTGAGCGTGGTTGGTATCGACGACGCACTCGAGGGACTTGTTCCTCACAATCGGCTGACGACGCTGCGATTTGATTTGCGCGGTGTCGGTAAGCTTGCGTTTGAGGCGGCGATTGGAGAGAGCTCGTCTATCGAGGCGATTCATGTGCCGAGCACGCTGGTCGAACGCTCGACTGTTAGGGACATACGGGGTTAGGTCCTACTCCGTTTGTCTCGATTTGTAACAGGTAGACGGTCAAAAGCGGGCTACGTGTTACAGATTTAGATTCTTCGGAAAGAGCAATCCTGTTCGTCTCAATCTGCAACAGCTAGGACCCAAAAACTCGGCTAGATGTTACAGATTGAGACAAACAGACCCCGAACCGCCCAAAAAGGCCGGGGGCGGCGCGCCGTGTGACGTGCCGCCCCCGGCTGAGAAATGGGGACAGGTTATGTGGGCGGTGCAATTCCGCCAACCGCTTGTCGCAAGCCGCTAGTCCAGACGACGGGTCTGCGCTACGTGCTTGTACCAGTATGCGCTTGCCTTGGGCGTTCGCTTCTGGGTTTCAAAGTCAACGTAGAAGAAGCCGTAACGCTTGTTGTAGCCATTGGTCCAGGAGAACTGATCCTGCAGGCTCCACAGGAAGTAGCCACCTACGTTGACGCCCACCTCCATGGCCTTGAGCAACCAGCGCAGGTGCTGCTCGATGTAGTCGATGCGCGGCTGATCGTCCACAAAACCGTCCTTGTAGGGGTCCTTGTAGCCCATGCCGTTCTCGGTGATGAAAATCTGCTTGTAGTTGGGGTAGCGCTGCTTAATGTAGACGAGCAGATCGAACAGGCCCTCGGGATAGATGATCCAGTCCCAGTCGGTGGTGGGGATGCCAGGCTTGTTCACATGCTCGCCAATACCCTTAACGCGCCAGCGGCCGGTGCCCTTCTCGCCCGTACCGTTGTGGTGCAGGTCGTTCTCGCCATCGTAAGCCTTCAAGAAGCGGCACTGGTAGTTGTTAACGCCCAGGTAGTCGTTGTAGAGCGCGGCCTCGCGCATAATCTCGAGGTCCTCGTCCAGGATCTCGATGGTGCCGCCCGAGACGGCAGCCAGGCGGTTGGCGCACTCGAGGGTGTCGGGGGCATAGTCGCCGCGGAAGGTGGCGTCGAGCAGAAACTGGTTCTGCAGCACGTGCTCGTTGTTGGCGGCTTTGATGTCGGCGGGGTCGTTCTCGTTGAGCGGATACTTAAACTCCAACGACTGAATGACGCCGATCTTGCCCTTAAAACCGCCGTTGTGGAAGGCCAGTACTGCCTTGGCGTGGGCGAGCATCATGTTGTGCTCGCACTGGAAAGCCTCGGCCAGATGCGCCTTGACGCCACCGGGGAAGGTGCCCTCGATGTAGGTGTTGGAGGCGTCGGCCCAGATCTCGTTAAAGGTGAACCAGTAGGTCACCTGGTCGGCGTACTCCTTAAAGCAGAAGGTGGCAAAGTCCACAAAGGCGTCGATGGTCTCGCGGTTGAGGAAGTCGCCCTTCTCAAAGAGGGGAAGCGGCGTATCGAAGTGATGCAGCGTGACAAACGGCTCAACGTGGTGCTTGTGGCATTCGGCGAAGAGATCGTGATAGAACTGGACACCCTCGGGGTTAATCTCACCGATACCGTTGGGGAAGATGCGGCTCCAGGCGATAGAGAGGCGAATGCCGTTGATGCCAAACTCCTCGCACAGTTCCAGATCGACGGGGTACTGGTTGTAGAAGTCCGAAGCGGGATCGGGGGAGAAACGGCCCTGGGCCTCCAAGAAGTCGTCCCAGGCAACCTTGCCCTTACCGTGAGTGCGGGTCTCGCCCTCTACTTGGTAGGCAGCAGTGGCGCCGCCAAAGACAAAGTCCTCGGGAAACTGCGCAGGCGGGTTGGTGACGCTAGCAGGGTTAACGGACATGATGATCCAATCGTCTAAATCGAAGGGCCAGCCGGCTGTGGATGGTCGGCTGGCCCTAAGCGTTACTTACTTCGAAAGCTGTTCGCTTACGAAGGCGAGAGACTTGTCGCCGTTCTGGGAGAGCTCGATGTACTGCTTGCCACGGCAGGCGACGCACTTGTTGCCCACGCGCTCGCAGTCCTTCTGCAGGTCGGCCAGGTAGCTTGCGGCCTGCGGGGCTAGGACGACCAGGTCAAAGTCGGGGAGCATGTCGACGTGGTTGCCATAGGCCTCGGCGGCGGTTTCGAGGTTAATGCCGCGCTCCTTGGCAGCCTTGGCCAGCGCGTTGGCGAGCAGGCCCGAGGTTCCGCCGCCCTGGCAGAGCACGAGCACGCGCTTGCCGTTGAGGTCGCTGACGGCCGTTGCCTCAGTGGCGACAGCGGCGGAAGCGGCGGGGGCGTCGGACTTCACGGCCTCGGCAGCAGCGCCGGCGGCAACGCTCTTGGCGTCAGCCTTGCCCTGGAAGGCATCGTTGAGCTTGGCGGCCTTCTCGGCGTTCTTGGCGGCGAGCTCCTCCTGGGAGATCTCGGCCTCCTCGGCGCACTTCTGGGCGTCATAGGCACGGAAGAACGGGTAGTACAGAACGAAGTCGACGACCAGGATAAGGGCGAGCATCACAAAAGCGAGCGGCTGGAAGCCCAGGCCCATGATGGTGCCGATGGGACCGGGGACGGTCCAAGGCAGGGTGTACATAAAGCCGTTCATGCCCAAGAAGTCGATAAAGATCTTGAGGATCCAGATGTTGGCGATCGGGGCAAAGACAAACGGGACAAAGAAGACGGGGTTGAGCACGATGGGCGCGGCGAACAGCAGCGGCTCGTTGACGGCAAAGCAGACGGGGACGATGGCGGCCTTACCGACGGCGCGCATCTCCTGAGACTTGGCCAGGAAGCAGAACATAAAGACCAGGACGAGCGTGGCGCCGGTGCCGCCCATGCAGACGACGAAGTACTGGGCACCCTGGGTCAGGACAGCGGAAGCGTGCTGGCCGGCCTGGAACGCAGCCAGGTTGTCGGTCATGTTGGCAACGAGGGCGGCGGCGATGGCGGGCTCGACGATCGAGGGGCCGTGGACGCCGACGAACCAGAACAGGCTCATAGCGCCGTAGATCACAGCGAGGCCGATGTAGCCGTCGGCAGCGGTGAACAGGGGCTGGAACACCTGGATGACGCCCTGGGCAAAGCAGAAGCCAAAAGCAGCGCGGAAGGCGATGTCAAAGACCCAAAAGACGGTGATGCAGACGGAGAAGGGGATGATGTCCTTAAAGGTCTGCGAGATGTTGGGCGGAACCTGCTCGGGCATCTTGACGGTGATGTTGCGCTTAATGAAGAACTTGTAGATGATGCCGGTCACAAACGCAGCGATAAAGGCAGTCAGCAGGCCTTTGGAACCAAGGTAGGTGGTGTTGAAGCCGCTGGCAGCGTCCGTGGCGATCGTGTCGCTCGAAAGGAGCAAGAAGCCGATGATGGCCGCGCACGTGCACGAGATGAAGTTGATCTGGTTGTTCTTGGGCAGATCGCGGTTCTGAGCGTCGGCGAAGTGCTTGGCCGTGGTGGCGGCACAGGCGATGGCCAGGATGCCCATGGAGTAGTTGTAGCACTTCCACAGGGCGTTGTTGATGTCATCGGGCCAGTAGAAACCCCAGATATTGGGAACCGAGGCTACCAGGCAGAAGATGGACGAGAAGATGATGATGGGGATGACGGAGATAAAACCGTCGCGGATCGCCTTGAGGTACTTGTTGCGGGCGATCGCGTTGAAAAAGGGCTGCCCCTTTTCGATGATGGCGATGAGTTGCTCCATGCAAAGCTCCTAAGAGTCGGTGGGTTGGCAACGATGGTAGCTTTTGACGTTTGGTTGCCAAAATGTTGACGTTGCCATTTTGCGACACAAAATAAGACGCGAACCGATGGCCCCTGTGCCTGTGGACCGTCGATTCCTTGCGCGTAAACGTTTGAGCCGCCCGGTGGCTCTGTGTTTGCACAATGGCAACGTTAACATTTGGGCGACAAAAGCCGTTCGGGGAAGCAAAAATGTCGGTGAACGGTAGGTTTTGGGTGGTGAGCGTATGGTGGGGGAGGCGTTGGATATACTTGAAGGCGTTAAAAATGACTGCGCAAGGTGCCACCAATGGCATCGTTGACATAGAAAGATCGACCTATGGCCGCTGTTAAAAAATCGGTATCCGTCAAAGACGTAGCGCGCCTCGCGGGCGTCTCGGAGCAGACGGTCTCGCGCACCGTGCACGATTCGCCCAGCGTGCGCCCCGAGACCAAGGAACGCGTGCGTGCCGCCATGCGCGAGCTGGGGTATCGCCCCAATTTTGCCGGTCGATCGCTGCGCCGCGGTAAGTTTAAGACCGTCGGCGTCGCCATGTTCAACATTACCGGTACCGGCAACCTCGACCGTATGGAGGGCTTTGCCGCCGCCGCCGATAAGCACGGCTACGCCATCACCCTCACTAAAGTAGATGGACATCCCTATACCCTCGAGAGCGCATCGTCGCGCATGAGCGCGCTGCCGGTAGACGGCATGGTCGTGATCATGAATCGCATGCCGGCGGACTTTGGCACCTTCGAGCCGCTACCTGGCATGCAGACGGTGCTCGTTACCATGCTGGAGCACCCGCTCTGTTCAACGGTCGATAACGACCAGTTCGATTGCTCGCGCCAGGTGGTCGAGTATTTGCTGGGGAGGGGGCACAAGACTGTGCACTTTATCTCATGCCCCGAGCGCTCGCTTTCGGGCATGCGGCGCGAGGAAGGCTGGCGCGAGACATTGCGCGCGCATGGCATTGAGCCCCCGCAGCTCGTGCGCGGCGACTGGACGGCACAGAGCGGGTATGCCGCAGGCCAGGCTCTGGCGGATGATCCGACCTGCACGGCCATTTATGCCTCCAACGATGCCATGGCATATGGCTGTATCCGTGGGCTCGAGTCGCGCGGGAAGTGCGTGCCCCAGGACGTGAGCGTGGCGGGTGTTGACGATAGTCTGGGCGATATCGTGCCCGACCGTCGCCTGACCACGGTGCGCTTTGACAACAAGCGCGTCGGCATGTGGGCGGTCGACAAGATTGCCGGCGCCGATGGGGGTGCGTCTGGCGTGGAGCACATGCTGATCCCCGGTGTGCTCGTAGAGGGCGATACGGTGCGCGATTTGCGTTAGGGTGCGGTCCTGTTTGGGTTGTCACTAACTGTGTTCGATATTGTTCAGATTGGTTTAAAAACCGTTCACGGGCGAAAAGTGACCGTTCATAGCTTGAAATTGCGTTTTGCGCTGTTCTTTTTTGTTTGAATGTTAATGTTTCTGTCATACAGAACGCAGCGCGTATGCCCGGACGCGATGCTCTCCATTGGTTCATATGTGAAAGGAACGCAATATGGCAACCAAAGAAGAAATCTCGATGGTTGGATTCGAGATTGTCGCATACGCAGGTGACGCCCAGACCGATCTGCTTGCAGCGCTCGATGCTGCTCGCGAGGGCGATTTTGAGAAGGCCGAACAGCTGCACAAGGATGCCAGCGATGCACTTATCGGCGCCCACGACACGCAGACCAAGCTGCTTTCGCAGGAGGCCGGCGGTGGCGAGATGGAGATGACCTTCATCATGGCTCACGCTCAGGACACTCTCATGACCACTATGATCCTGGAGAAGCAGGCCCGCTTTACCATCGATGCCTACAAGCGCATCGCCGAGCTCGAGGCCAAGCTCGCCTAACGAGCCCTCACAACCAAGTCCCCTTCCAAAAGCTCTGCCGCTACCCGCGGCAGGGCTTTTTCTGTCCTCCTCCAAGTTGCGGTGAAATAGGGACTGAATAGGGGCCGACGGGCGCAAAACAATCCCTATTCCACCGCAACTCATCCGGAGATAGTCATTGGGGACAGTCTTGGTGCGCTCTGTTCGTCTTCCCGTTCGTTTTTTGCTCGGTGGGTATACTTCCTTTCGCATTAAGCCCCGGACTGAGGAGGTATCCAAATGCCGGATAACGGGTCAATACAAAAAAGAGACGCGCACGAGATGGCTCATGGGCGTCCTGTCCAGATAACCGAGCACACGACGGTAACCGAGCTGCAGCCCAGTCTGTCCGATGTCGTGTGCGCAAACAAAAAGCTGCAGATTGGCTTTATCGTTGCGCTCGTGGTACTGGCGCTGCTGTCGGGCTTTGTAGCTCGTCCGCATTTCGCCGATACCAAGACTTGGGACTCCACCATCGAGGTCATCGACCAAAAGAAGGGTAACGTACTGGCGCTCACGACCTCGTGCGTGGCGCTGTCTGCGGGCATTACCGCGCTGCCGGGTGATACGGGAACGCCGGTTGCCGAGCAGCTCGCGCAGCTTTCAGGCAACCTTGGTATCGTGCTTGCCGTGCTCTACCTCGAGAAATACCTGCTAACCATTTTGTGGTCGGTTGGCTTGGGCATCTTAATCCCGTTTGCGTTGGTGCTCTTTGCGGTGTCGCTCGGCATTCACGGGCGCTGGAGCACGAGCGCTGTCCTGCGCCGTGTGGCGACACGCGTGCTGGTAGTTGCCGTGATCGGCATGGCGTTGGTGCCTGCAAGCGTTTGGGTGTCGCAGAAGGTCGATGAAACGTATCGCGTAAGTATTGAGCAAGCTGAGCAAAAGGCTGCGGACGCTGCGGACGCGGCCGACACCACGGACAAGTCAGCCGAGACCAGCTCAAAATCGAATAAGAAAAAATCCGAGGCCACAGAGTCCAAAAACGTGCTCGAGCAGTTGACTGATGGGGCCTCGAGCCTTGTTACGTCGGTGACCAGCGGTGCCAAGCAGATGACCGACGAGATCGTGCAGCAGGTGACCGACCTCATCGAAGGCGTCATCGTGATGATCGTGACTTCGTGCGTTATCCCGCTGCTGGTGCTCGTGGCGTTCCTGTGGCTGGGACACGTACTGCTAGGGATCGATATTTCCGGCCCGGCGAACTATTTGACGGGCCGCTTTCTGAGTGCTCCGTCCAAGCACGCCAAATAGGGTGGGCAGTCCGAGTAGCTAAAACAGCTGTATATACCGGGGAATACCGCCGAAGGGCGGCCGAGACACGTTCTTGGCCGCTCTTTTGTTTGTTGAACACGTGGTCGCTACGTCCGCGCCCGGCTCAAACGGTCAGCAATCATCCGTGAACGATATTTGTTCAAAAAAGAACAAAGATAAACAAATAGTTGTTGCAGTTACTGTTCGAATGTGTTCAAATAAACATGAACAGTGAAGAACCGCACATTCAGATGCCCGGACCTGAACGCGATTCAACACTTCCAAACAGAAACTACGCACCTGCGTATCTCTCAAGGAGGATGTCATGAGGGTTGTAATCGCTTCCGATGCCGACGGTATGTCGATGAAGGAGTCTATCAAGGAGATGCTCATCGCCGACGGTCACGAGGTCGTCGACTATTCCGAGACCCCTGCCGCGGACTTTGTCGATTCCGCGACCGCCGTTGCCAAGGACCTGCTGGAGCACAAGGATTCCCAGGGCTTCGCATTCGATAAGTACGGCGTCGGCTCCTATATGGCCGCCGTCAAGATCAAGGGCATGGTCGTCGCCAACATTTCCGACGAGCGTTCCGCTTACATGACCCGCGAGCACAACGGCTCGCGCATGGTCACCATGGGCCCGGGCGTTGTGGGCACCGAGGTCGCCAAGAAGATCGCCCGCGAGTTCCTGCGTGCACAGTACGCCGGCGGCCGTCACCAGATCCGTGTCGACATGCTCAACAAGATGGCCTAACGAGAGCCACCGAGAACTCGAACTTCTACCTCAACTTGTGAATTCAGACGAAAGGACGTTCTGATGAAGAAGACCATCGCAATCGGTTGCGACCATATCGTTACGGACGAGAAGATCTATCTGGCCGACCGCCTGGAGCAGGCTGGTTACAAGGTGCTCGACTGCGGCACCTACAGCCACACCCGTACGCACTATCCCATCTACGGTAAGGCCGTGGGCGAGGCTGTTGCCAGCGGCAAGGCCGACTTTGGCGTGGCCCTGTGCGGCACCGGCATCGGCATCACCAACGCCGTCAACAAGGTTCCCGGCGCCCGCTGCGCCCTGGTCCGCGACATGACCTCTGCCCTGTATGCCCGTCGCGAGCTCAACGCCAACATCGTGGGCTTTGGCGGCAAGATTACCGGCGAGTTCCTGATGGCCGATATCATGCTTGCCTTCCTGGAGGAGCCCTACGAGAAGACCCCCGAGCACGATGCCCTGATCGCCAAGATCGATGCCTGCAATAAGGCCGACGCCGAGGCTCAGGCTGACCCGCACTTCTTTGACGAGTTCCTCGAGAAGTGGGACCGCGGCGAGTACCACGACTAATTAGGTTCCGGCGTTCTGCCGAACGCCGGACCGGCCGACGCTGCGAAGCCATCTGGCGGGCAATCTGCCGTTCAGCTTCGGCGGCATGACCAGAAGGTCAATGCCGCCTCGCTTCACGGCACCTTGCCTCGCCAGCTGACTTCTCGCTGACGTTGGGGGTACCTGTGGGGTTACCGCTGTTGTTGCGAAGCTTTCTGGTTCAGTAAGCTGCTCCGATAACACGTTTGCTTGCTGAGCTTGTGGGCTTCGTTTTGGCGGGACCCAGTATTCTGCAGCTTTTCAATTGACGGCTCGCGTTTCTGTGAGGGGGCGCGGGCCGGTTTTCTATCAGCCCTATTGACTTGGCGGGCTGTCATAAGAAAGGGAAGGCTCCTATGGAGTTTGTTCTTGATAACGGTTCTATCCGCGTAGCACTGAGCACGGCGGGCGGCTCGTTCACCTCAATTGTGGCCGACGGTCGCGAGTATCTGTGGCAGGGCGATCCTTCGGTCTGGTCGGGCCAGGCACCCATTTGCTTCCCGATCTGCGGCGGCCTTCGTGATGGTCGCGCAATGGCCATGGGCGGCCGCGAGGTAAAGCTCGCCCGTCACGGCTTTGCGCGCAAACAGGAGTGGAAGCTCGAGGAGCAGGGCGACAACATGGTTGCGCTGAGCCTAAGCTCTGCCGACCATGCCGAGTTGCTCGAGCAGTACCCGTATCCGTTTAAGATCGTTGCTCGCTACACGATTGATTCGGAAAAGGTGGTCGTGTCGTACGAGGTGACCAATGAGGGCACCGAGGACATGCCGTTCTTTGTGGGCGGTCATCCCGGCTTTAAGTGCCCGCTCGACGAGGGCGAGTCCTATGACGACTACGAGCTCCGTTTTGAGCAGCGTGAGGCCGCCGAGCTCTGTACTGCCGTTCCCTCGACGGGCCTGATTGATGTTGAGCATCGCAGCAAGAATCCCATGATCGGCCAGAACCTGCCGCTGACCCACGAACTCTTTGACTTCGCGGAGACCATCTTTGACGTGCTCGAGAGCCGCGTGGTTACGCTGACCAAGAAAACCGAGGACAAGGGCGTGCGCCTGACGTTCCCCGATATGCCGTACCTGATTGTATGGAGCAAGCCCGAGGGCGACTTTGTGGCAGTTGAGCCGTGGGGTGGTCTGTCCACCTGCTCCGATGAGGACGATGTTCTGGAGCACAAGCGTGGCTGCCTGGTGGCCAAGCCGGGGGAGACCGTTACCCGCGGCTTTGAGATCGAGATCCTTTAACGAGTTATCGTATGTTTGGGGCGGGTCATGCCGCCCCGGAACAGGAGTTCAACATGATTCTGACCGTTACCATGAACCCGTCGATTGATACGCGCTATCAGCTCGACAAGTTGATCATCGACGATGTTAACCGTGTGACGCCCGAAAAGACCGCTGGCGGCAAGGGCCTCAACGTGAGCCGCGTGCTGCTGCAGCTGGGCGACGACGTGCTCGCGACCGGTCTGCTCGGCGGCCACATGGGTGCCTATATGGCCGAGCTCATGGATGCCGATGGCGTCAAGAACGACTTTGTGCCCATTGCCGGTGAGACGCGCATCTGCCTGAATATCCTGCATGAGGGCAATCAGACCGAGCTGCTGGAGAGCGGCCCGCAGATCGCCCCGGCCGAGCTCGAGGCCTTTACGGCCAAGTTTGCCGAGCTTGCAGCGAAGGCGGACGTCGTGACGCTTTCGGGCTCGCTGCCGCGTGGCGTCGATGCCGGCTACTATGCCGACCTCGTCAAGATCGCCGAGGAGGCGGGCGCCAAGGTGCTGCTCGACACCTCGGGTGCATCGCTGGAGGCCGCGCTGGAGTCCGACGCTAAGCCTGAGCTCGTAAAGCCCAACCTGACCGAGACTAACGGCCTGCTGGGTACGTCCTTTACGACCGATGATGTCGATGCCCTGCGCGAGGCGCTCGCCGCCGATGACCGTTTTGCCGGTATCCCCTGGGTTGTCGTTTCGATGGGCGCTGCCGGTTCGGTTGGCTTCCATGAGGGTCGCGCGTTCCGCGCCAAGACGCCCGCGATTGCGGCTGTGAACGCAACGGGTTCCGGCGACTCGACCATCGCCGGCTTTGCACATGCCATTGCTGCTGGCGCCGACGACGTCACGGTGCTCAAGACCGCCAATACCTGCGGCAAACTCAACGCTATGGATCCCAAGACCGGTCACCTGGTCATGGACCGCTGGGACGAGATCTACAACAACGTTGAAGTAACGGAGCTTTAGGGTTACGCGGTTTTACCAAACCGCGTAACGGCTCGACGCTGCGCGGGCCGCATTTGGACAATCTGACGTTCAACTTCAAGGGCGCGACCAGAAGGTCAGCGCCCTTTCGTTTCACGTCACCTTGTCTCAAATGCGGCCCGCTCGCTGCCGTTGCCAAAACATCGGCGTTGCCTTGCTTCGGGAATGCGGCAGATAGAGACGTTCCTTTTTTGCCGGCAGTTTGGGACACTCCTTACGGGGCACCCCCTCCACAGCGCCTATGCCAGCTTGTCGATTTGCCCAATCTCCCAGAGCGGAATATTGACGAGCGTGCCTTCGTCTCTATATGCCGCTAACGATGTTCTCACGCAGCGCTCGAGCTTGAACTTCTCGCAGGCAATCCTCAGGCTCTTTGCTTTGAGATTCTCTGCCGCCTTGACCTCGAGCGGAAGCACGGTCCCCGCATGGTCGACGGCAAAGTCAGTCTCTGCATTGCCGGAGGAGGATGACCAATACGCGGGAGTATTGCCTTGGAGCAAAAGCTCCTGTGCGACGTATTGCTCGGTCAGCGAGCCTTTGAACTCCGTAAAAACAGCGGGCCCGTTCAGAACAATGGCTGGCGTGAGGCCGGAGAGTGCTCCGAGGATGCCGGTGTCGATGCAGAACAGCTTGAAGCCCGAGAGATCCTCGTAGCTTGTGAGCGGTGCTCTTAGGGCGGAAACACGCGGTACCTTATGAACGATTCCATAGTCCATGAGCCACTGGAGGCTTTCCTCAAAATCGCGTGCGCGCGCCCCGGGACGAAGCGCGCCGTAGACGAACTTCTTGTTTTCCTTTGCGAGCTGGCCGGGAAGGGATTTCCAAACCAGCCTCATGCGCTCGACGATGCGGGCTGGCGCATGCTTGCCAAAATCGGATTCATAAGCTTCGATGATTTGCTGCTGAAGCCTGCGGGCCTCGATGAAATCGTGGGAGGCGGCGAAAGCGGAGACAACTTCTGGCATGCCACCGACAACGAGGTATTCCTTGAGCAGGCGCTCGAGCTTTTCGGAAACATTCGCCAGCAGGTCCATGTCTGCGGCAAGGATGGCATCTGCGAGCGGATCGCCATCGACGGCACGAACGAACTCGACAAACCCCATGGGGCGCATGGTAAGCTGGTCGATCTTGCCGACGGGGAACGACTCGTTTTCGCGTCGGAGCGCGAGCCCCATATAGGAGCCGGCTGCCATGATATGGTATTCCGGCGCCAGCTCGTTGAAGTATTTGAGCGAGGTGATGCCACGCGGTGCCTCTTGGATTTCGTCGAAGATGATGAGCGTGTCTGTCGGCGTTATGGTCTGGCCGCGCAGGAGCTCTATCTGGGAGATGATGCGTTTGGGGTCAAGGCTTCCGTCGAACAGCGAACGTGCGCCCGGTTCGAGCATAAAGTCAAAACGGATGACGTTTTGATACTGCTGGCCTGCGAATTCGTTGAGAAGCCAGGTTTTTCCCGTCTGGCGGGCCCCCTTAAGCAGGAGGGGCTTGCGGTTTGCCCTAGATTTCCAAGCGATGAGTTCGTCCATTAGCTGTCGCTGCATACTGCCCCCTAACGATCATGGTTAGTATAAGACCGTCTTGGTCTTTCCATCGAATAATGTGGGAGTGAACCACGTTTTTCCATCGAATAATGTGGGAGGTAACCACGTTTTTCCATCGAATAATGTGGGGTTTAGGTCGGCACCTGGGGCGCTCCTTCTCTGCCGGCAGTTTGGAACACTCCTTGTTTTGGTGCAAATTAGCTACCCTTGCATCAGAAAACGGCGCCCGCCGGCGATGTTGCCGGCGGGCGCCGTTGTCGTGTAGGTGGCTATGTCGTGGGGGCTGCCGTTGAGCGTCCGGGTCTGTGCTCTACAGCGAGTCGATAAAGCGCTGCTGGGCGGCACGTCCTGCCTCGTCCCACTTAAAGACGCCGGCGTTGTCGAGCACGTGGCCAAACACCACGCCGACCTCCTCGTGCAGGATATCGATGGCGTTGTCGGCCGTAAGCTCGTCGGCGCGGCGAGCAAAGACGTCCTCGGCCCACGCGGCATGGCTGCGACAAAGATCATCGCCCTCGAGCGCACCGGCAAGATCGTAGCTGGCATCGACCTTGGCTGCCAGCAGATGCTCACGGACAGCGCCAAGCTCGGGAACCAGGCGCGGCGGCAGAATGGCCAGGCCCATGACCTCGATCAGGCCGATGTTCTCCTTCTTAATGTGGTGGTACTCGGCATGCGGGTGGAACACGCCCAGCGGATGCTCGTCGGTCGTGATGTTGCAGCGAAGCGCCAGGTAGGCCTCGTAGATTTCGCCGCCGGCATTTCCGCGAGAGTCGACGCGGCGGATGACGGGCGTCACGGTGTTGTGTGCCACGCCATCGGCTGTGTACGCGATGACGCCCACAGACTCATCGGTCCACTCGCGCCAGGCGAGGATAATCTTCTCGGTAGCGTCGAGCAGCTGAGCGCGGTCATGCGAGCGCAGGCGCAGCACCGAGAGCGGCCACTGCAGCACGGTACCGCTGACCTGGTCAAAACCGGGCACGCTAAACTGCGAGACCTCGGCGGCATGCATCATGGGGAACTCGTGCGCGCCGCCCTGGAAGTGGTCGTGCGACAGAATCGAGCCGCCCACGATGGGCAGGTCGGCGTTGGAGCCAATAAAGTAGTGCGGGAACAGGTCGACAAAGTCGAGCAGGCAGGTCAGACCCTTGCGGTCCACGTGCATCGGGCGATGCTCGGAGCTCATGGCAATGCAGTGCTCGTTAAAGTACGCGTACGGGCTGTACTGGAAGCCCCAGCGCTCGCCGTCGAGCTGGATGGGAATAACGCGCAGGTTCTGACGGGCGGGATGAGCGCCGCCGTCGGCTGCGGCGGAGCGTCCGGGGTAGCCCTCGTTCTCGATGCAGAGCTGACAGGCGGGATACTTCTCGCCTGTGTTTTTGGCGGCACCGGCTGCGGCAATATCGCGCGGGTCCTTTTCGGGCTTTGACAGGTTGATAGTGATCTCCAGGTCACCCCAGTTGGTGGGGGTGTTCCATTTGATATTGCGCGCGATGGCGGCGCGGCGCACGTAGCCGGCGTCGCAGCACAGACCGTAGAACCAGTCGGTCGCGGCGCGGGGCTCGTTGACGCCCATGCGGCCGTCGAACTCCTCGTTTACAACCGAAGGCCTCGGCATCAGCGCGCCCATGATGCGCATGGCGATGCGGTCGCGGCCCGACGCCGTGTCCTCGGCGGCGCCGTTGGCAACGGCGGCCTCAGCAAGCGCGGCGAGCGTGCCCTCCAGGTCAAAGTCGGGCAGGGTATCGGGGTGCAAGAGCGAGAGCTTTTCGGTCTGCAGTGCCCAATCCATGTCGAGCGCGGGGCCCGTGGCGCCGATGCACTCCAAAATGGTGTTGTATGCCCAGATGCGATCGTCCTGACCGATCATGGATCGATGGATGGCATACTCAATCAGGTTCTGCGCAGCCTCGCGCACGTCGGTCATTACAGCCATGCTGCGTAGGCCCCCTTATCAGAGATGGCGTAGTGACGGGCAGAGCCCTCGCCCAGCCAGCCATTCATCTTGGCAATGAAAGTGTCAACCAAATCGAGCGGCACGAAGGCCTGAATGGTGCCGCCAAAGCCGCCGCCGTGGATGCGGACGGCGCCGCGACCGTCGAGCACGTGCTCGGCCAGTGCCAGGGCATACATGGAAGGCTGCTCGGACCCCAGCTTGGCAACGACATTCTGCAAGTACATGGCAGAGCTGGCGCCGGACTCGCGCGTCAGGGTCAGGAACTGGTCGATGTCGCCGGCGTTCAGGGCTGCCCAGCGCTTGTCGACCAGGCCGTTCTCGTACCAGTAGTGAACGGCGCGCAGGCAGGCGCGGTCGCCCAGCTTGGCGCGCAGCTCGGGGAGCTTGGCGTCAAAGTCGGCAACATCGACCTCGCACAGGCGTGCCTTGCCAAACTCGGCGGCAACATCCTGCATCTCGCGCGGAACGGCGGCGTAGTCATCGGTAGCTGCCACATGGTCGGCGCCAACCTTAACGAGCACGAGCGCATAGCCGTGATCCTCAAAGTTGAGCTCGAGCTTCTGGGTCTTAGGCTGAGCCTGGTCCTCAAAGTCCATGTAGGCGAGGCCACCCAGGCACACGGCGGCCTGGTCCATCAGACCGCAGGGCTTGCCGTAGTAGTTGTTCTCGGTGCGCTGGCTCATCTGCGCGAGCGCGACGGGCTCAATGGCGGGCGCGCCCCAGAGCGTCTCCATGGCGCGGCCGTATGCGGCCTCGACGGCAGCGGAGCTGGAAAGGCCGCCGCCCGAGGGGACGGAGCAGGTGAAAGCAAAATCGAAGCCGTGAGGCTCAACACCAAGCGCTGCAATCTCGTGGGCCATACCGCGGACGAGGCTTGCGGACGTGCCCTTCTCGGACTCCTGAACATCTAGCGTATCGAGTGTGATCTCAAAGGTGGGGTAGCCCTCGTCGGCTACGCGAACCTTGTTGGAATCGGTTGCCACGGCGATGCCGTCGACGGCGACATCGAGCGAGCCGGCGATAACGTGGCCGCCCTCGTGGTCGGTGTGGTTGCCGCTGATCTCGGAACGGCCGGGCGCGTGCACGTAGAGCACCTGGCGGTCGCCGATGGGGCCAAACTCCTCCTCGAACAGCTTGGTGAGCGTGGCGAATGTCTTTTCGTCGGGGGTGGTCATGGGAGTCCTTTCCTTGGCGTGCCCGGGTGGGTTTTGCGTCGTTATGAGTACGTTAACAACTTGTAGCGGCATGAACCAAGTGTTCACGATACCGCACGTTACGGGCTATGTTAACGTACTCATAACACATCGCTTGCCACTTTTTGAGAATCTGGTAATCGGTAGAAATTCAGCCGTGAACGGTACTGCCGTATGGACTTATAAAGCAGAAGAGATGCAGATAGAAAAAGTAGAGTACGTTAACATGCGTCCGACGATAGCGGGCCTCGGCGCGGGATGTATTTCTGCCCGGGCCGGCATTCACGCTATTCAGATCTCGCAAGGGTGAAGGTGATCCTGTGGCAAGGCGCCCGTCCAACGATACCAGTTCGCGTCCGGTCTCCATGGCTGACGTCGCCCGCGCTGCCGGCGTTTCGCAGCAGACGGTTTCGCGCGTCGCCAACGGCTTGCCCAACGTTAACGAGCAGACGCGCCAGCGCGTGCAGGCTGCTATGCAAGAGCTCGGCTTTCGTCCGAGTTATGCCGGTCGCTCGCTGCGCGACGGCCGTTACCATTCGGTCGGCCTATGCATCAACGATGTCACCAAGTTTGGCAACCTCTCAATGATCGACGGCATCGCCAGCGCTGCTCGCGAGCATAATTGCGCCATCACGCTGGTCGAGATGTCCAAGACTGAGGAATTCTCGCTTGCCGAGGCCACGCGTCGTATGGCCGCATTGCCGGTGGATGGCATCATCATCGGCATGAGCCGCATGGCGCCCGATTTTGAGACGTTTGATCCACTGCCGGGCATTGGAACGGTCATCGTTACCATGTACGCGCATCCGCGCGTGACTACGGTCGATTCCGACCATTACGGCTGCTCGCTCTTGCTTATGGATCACCTGTTTAAGCTGGGGCACGGGCAGATTCGCTATATTGGCGGCCCGTCGTTCTCGGTCGACGAGCAATTTCGTCGAGCCGGTTGGCAGGATGCGCTCGAGCGTAAACACATCGAGCCGGCAGAGCCGCTCGAGGGCGACTGGTCTGCCAACAGCGGCTACGAGGCCGGCAGGTACCTGGCCGAGCACGATCGCACCATGACGGCGATTTACGCGGCAAACGACCAGATGGCAAATGGCGCGATTGCAGCGCTGCGCGATAGCGGCCTGCGCGTGCCCGAGGACGTGAGCGTGGTGGGTGTCGACGATTCGCTCGATGATTTTGTCGCGCATAACGAGCTTACGACCGTTCGATTCGACTTGCATCAACGTGGGCGCGAGGTATTCGAGCATGCGGTTCCCGAGGTGGGTACGGCGGGCAAAACCGTTGCCATTCGTATTCCCGGCCAGCTCATTATTCGACATAGCACGGCGATGCCACGCTCATAGTTTGCGCAGGTAAACGGCGATTTATCGTATTTCAATAACAATCGGTAAGGATGCCGGCAGATAACAGTTGGAATGCTGCCGAGTGCTATGATAGACGGGTTATTTTGTCTATCTAGGAGGCTTTGCCTGATGGAGATCACCAAGGATATCCGCTACGTTGGCGTCGACGATCACGACATTGACCTGTTCGAGGGCCAGTACGATGTGTCTGAGAACGGTATGGCATACAACAGCTACGTTATCTTGGGCGAAAAGATCGCTGTTGCCGATTCGGTCGACGGTGGTTTTGTTGACGAGTGGCTTGGCAACCTCGAGGCCGCGCTCGATGGACGTACGCCCGACTACCTGGTTATCCATCACATGGAGCCCGATCACTCTGCTGGCATCGCCGCCTTTATGGAGCGGTACCCCCAGGCACAGATTGTAGCCAGCATGGGCGCCTTCCGCATGATGGTCAACTACTTTGGCACCGACTACCCCGAGCGTAAGATGGTCGTCAAAGAGGGCGACGTGCTCGACCTGGGTGGCCACAGCCTAACGTTTGTCGGCGCCCCCAACGTGCACTGGCCCGAGGTGATCTTCTCCTACGAGTCCACCGACAAGGTGCTCTTTAGTGCCGACGGCTTTGGCAAGTTTGGCGCCAACGACATCGAGGATCCCGAGGGCTGGGCTTGCGAAGCTCGCCGCTACTACTTTGGCATCGTCGGTAAGTTCGGCAAGTTTGTTCAGGCCGTCCTCAAGAAGGCCGCCGATCTAGATATTCAGATCATCTGCCCGCTCCACGGTCCTGTCCTTACCGAGAATCTGGGCTATTACCTCGATACCTACAACACCTGGTCGAGCTACCAGCCCGAGGACGAGGGCATCACGATCGCCTATGCGAGCGTGTATGGCCATCTGAAGGCTGCCGTCGAGGAACTCGCCGCAGCGCTCGAGGCTCGCGGCCAGAAGGTCTCCGTCTTTGACCTGGCTCGCGACGACATGGCCGAGGCCGTTGAGGATGCGTTCCGCTATGACCGTCTGGTGCTCGCCTCCATCACCTATCAGGGCGAGATCTTCCCGTTCATGAGCACCTTTATCCACACGCTTGCCGAGCACGCCTATCAGAACCGTACGGTGGCGCTCGTCGAGGCTGGCTCCTGGGCGCCCGCTGCCGCCAAGGTTATGACCAAGCAGCTCGAGGGTATGAAAGACATCACCCTGACGCAGAACAAGGTGACTGTGCTGGGCTCGCTCAACGACGCCTCGCGCGCTCAGATTGAGGCCCTCGCCGACGAGCTTTCCAAGTAGCGACACGTTCACTTTTGACGCTCAACCATCACAACCACCACAAAGGTACCTGTCCCCTTTGTGGTGGTTTTTGTTTAAGCGCCGGCGATGAGGAGATTTGGGTGGGCGTCGTCGACGATTTCGGCGATTGAGGTGGCGACGGCATGGTCGGGGTCACGGTCCATTACGATGGTGTCGACATCGGTCAGCTCGGCAAAACGGTACATGCCGCGTCCGTTAACCTTGCTGGCGTCCATGAGGGCGACGCTTTGATGGGCCTCGGCGATCATGGCCGTTTTGGTCTCGGCCATCTGGGGAAAGTCAGTCGTAAAGCCGCAGCTGGAGACAAAGGCACCGGGGCACATGACGGCCAGATCGGCATGGACCATTTGGAGCGCCTGCATAGTGAGCGGTCCGTACAAATAACGATGGCCTTTGCGCAGCGCCCCGCCCAGCATGACGACATCGACCGAGGGCATGCTCTCGTCGATGTAATCGGCAATGGTAATGTCCGCCGTGATGACGGTGATGCCATCGCGCTGGTCGAGGAGCCGGACAAACTCGAGCGCCGTGGTGCCCGAGTCGACGAGCAACGTGTCGCCGTCATTGACGAGCTCGATGGCGCTTTGCGCGATGGCCTGCTTGGCGGCGACGTTGACGTTGATGCGGCGATCCTGCGTGGAGACGGTCAGGCGTTTGTGGAGCGATACGGCACCGCCATGCGTGCGGCGCAGCTTGCCTGCTTCGGCGAGCGCGTCCAGGTCGGCGCGGGCGGTGACGGAGGACACGCCAAAGGTCTGGGCGATTTCTGCTACCTGCACCGAGGCATTATGATCGAGCATCTCCATGATGGCGGAACGACGCTCGTCGGCGAAAGCTCGGGTTGTTGCGTGGGCCATATCTGCTCCATCATCGTCTGAAATTTGCAGGAATTGTGTTGACTCTATTTTCGTTCATTTTCTTTTTGAGTAAGAAAATACCTTTCGATTACTTATCTTTTCTATAAAAGAAAGACGCTGAACGCCCAAAATTCAATATCGAACATGTTCACTCGGCTCAAATTTCTTCCGTTTGCTTTTCAAAAATGACTGTATTGACCTGCATGGGCTCAATATCTCGCACGTGCAAAGCTGCTGAATTTCATACAATGAGCGCAGCAAAACGCAAGGTAAAACGCCTTGTGAACAACTACGCCCGATGTCCAGATGCGGGCGAGGGAGAGGAGCAAACGCTCATGGCACTTGTTACCACCGAAAAGATGCTCAAGGACGCTCAGGCCGGCCACTACGCTGTTGGTGCTTTCAACGTCGAGAACCTCGAGTTTGTTATGGCCGTTCTGGCCGCTGCCGAGGAGACCAAGTCCCCCGTCATCATGCAGACCACCCCGGGCACCATCAAGACCGCTGGTCTGGACTACTTCTACGGCATGGTCAAGGCTGCCGCCGAGCGCGCTTCCGTGCCCGTCGCTCTGCACCTCGATCACGGCGATGGCTATGACCGCTGCATGCAGGCTTTCCGCACGGGCTACACCTCTGTCATGATTGACGGTTCGCACGAGTCCTTCGAGGACAACATCGCCCTGACCAAGTCCGTCGCCGACGCTGGCCGCGCCATGGGCGTGCCCGTCGAGGCCGAGCTCGGTAAGGTTGGTGGCAAGGAGGACGACGGTCCCGCGGTTGAGGGCGAGAGCCCCTACACCGATCCTGCCGAGGCCAAGGAGTTCGTCGAGCGTACCGGCTGCACCTCCCTCGCTATTGGCGTTGGCACCAGCCACGGCGTGTACACGAGCGATCCGCACATCGAGCAGTCCGTGGTCAAGGCTATCCGCGACGCCGTCGACGTGCCGCTGGTTCTGCACGGCACCTCCGGTGTGCCCGATGAGCAGGTTGCCGAGGCTGTGAAGAACGGCATCTGCAAGGTTAACTACGCCACCGAGCTGCGTCAGGCCTACACCAAGGGCTTCATGGCCTACATGGCCGAGAACCCCGCCTGCTTCGACCCCAAGAAGCCGGCTAAGGAGGGCATGCGTGAGATCACCGAGCTGGTTAAGATCCGCATGACCAACCTCAACTCTGTGGGCAAAGCAGAGTAACAGCAAGGGTACTCCGACTCGCTACATATCCCGGGGAGGGACGAGGGCTTAGTTCCCCAATCGTCCTCGGGCATGCAAAAAGCCTCGCTGCGCACTTCGTGCGGCGAGGCTTTTTGCCCCCTGCGGAAAGATTGGGGAACTAAGCCCTCGTCCCTCCCAGGTTGACCTACTCGAGGTCGTCGCCCTTGTGGCGTTGGGCGGAAAAATTGGAGCGTGAGGGCTACTTTGTTGATGAGGGATCAGTATGCCCGGGCTTGGTTGGGGAAGGTTTTGTCTAGGGATGCTTGGAGCTTTTCGAAGGATGCTCGTAAGTTGAGGCTCTGATCGGCTGAGCGCTTGGTTTTTGTGGTGGGGGAGTCGAGGAGACCGTTTCTCTGTGTCGGGGGGAAGGAGAAAAGGTTTGCATATTTTAGGGATGGCTGCTGTGCTGCGTCATTGGAAGAATGCATGCTTATGCGGCCTCCTCGATGTCCACCAATAGATTGCGCTCGGGGTATGCTGCTAGGTCCCGTGCGTTGGCAGTATTATGCCGCGGCTGCTGCAAAGAAGCGCTAAAGAAAGGCTTAACCTGGTTTGATGTTACGATGAAACTGCAGGTCAAAGCCATCGAGTAACACTCTTGAAAGGTTTTGAGCTTAAGGGCTTTCTAAGGTTTGTGACGTGGATGTGGCGCGGACGTGCGGAGCGTGTGAATGCTCGCTGTTAGCGCTGCGGTTCTGCGGCGCGCACCTGCTCGATGACCTTTTCCATCGTGGCGTCGATGCGGTCTTTTTTGAGTTCGCATTCCCAGATGGTTATGGGCGTCCAGCCCATTTGAGTGAGTGCCGCCACGGCAGCGCGGTCGCGCTCGACGTTGCGACGGAACTTTGCCTCCCAAAACTCAACATTGCGCTTTGGCTGGCTCGGATTGCACTTAGGGCAGCGATGCCAAAAGCAACCGTTGACAAAGATGGCGATCTTGCGGCCGGGGAAGGCGATGTCGGGCTTGCCGGGAACCTTCCATTCCAAACGATAGCCCGTAAGGCCCGCGGCCCGTAGGCGCTGGCGAACGAGCAGCTCGGGCTTGGTGTTGGCGCGTTTGTTGCCCTTCATGGACTTTTTGATGGCGGCGCGACGGCGTACCAGTTCGCGCTCGTCAGCGGAGAGGTCCGAGGTATCGATGCCGTCGAGCAGACCGGGCTTGGGACGCTTTTTGCTGTGGCGCTTGGCTTTGCGCTTGGGTTTGGTAACGGGCTCGTCGGCTGTGGTGGACTCGGTGCGGTTGGCGGCGTTGGCCTCAAGCCGGTCCTCCTTCAGCTCAATCAGGGCATCAATGAGCCCCTTGTCGGCGGGCATCCATTCCACCGTGGCAAGCGAGGTGCGCGGAATCCAGCGGATATCGAGTTGGCGGTCGTGCTTCTGCGGCTCATCGGATTCATCGGCGAGCGAGCAGTAGTAGCACTCCATGGAGAGATGGAAATCGGGGTAGTCGTACTCAACGGTGTAAAAATCGCGCAGGTTGGTGACTTTGACCCGTAGCTCTTCCATGAGCTCGCGGCGTACAGCGTCCTCGGGCGTCTCGCCGCGCATGAGCTTGCCACCGGGGAACTCCCAAAGTCCCTGCATGTCGCCATAGCCGCGCTGCACGGCAAGCAGCTCATCGGATCCTTCCTTGCGAATGATCCCAGCGGCAACATGAACAGTCTTCAACAGGAGTCCTCTCTCAACATCAACACGTGACAGGGTAGCTAATTTGGGACGGGGGTAAAAAGACTACTTTTGCTCGTACAAAAGCGCGTGGCTCACATGGCGTCAAAAAGTAGTCTTTTTACCCCCGTCCCAAATTAGCTACCCTGCGTTACCTTACACAACGGTAAGGCAAGCGTAAGCCATATCGATGGTAGCCGACTCGTCTTCTTGCGACTATAGATGCCGTAGACTAATTGCAAGAAAGGACTCGGTATGCAAACCACGCACATGGCGACCCCGGTACTGGAGGTCGCTCATCTCGAAAAGGTATACGGAGCGCTGGGCAACGTGACCCGCGCGCTCAACGACGTCAGCTTTACCGTCAACCGCGGCGAATTCGTCGGCATCATGGGCGCTTCGGGCTCGGGCAAGTCGACGTTGCTCAACTGCGTGTCGACCATCGATAGCGCCACGAGCGGCACGATCCGCATCAACGGGCAGGATGTAACACGCATGAAGCAGACTAAGCTTTCGCAGTTCCGCCGCGAGGAGCTGGGCTTTATCTTCCAGGACTCCAACCTGCTCGATACGCTCACGGCACGCGAGAACATCGCCCTGCCGCTCACCATCGCCCGCACAAATTCGGCAGAGATCTCGACCCGCGTGCAGGATGTGGCAGCGCGCCTGTCTATCAGTCAGGTGCTCGACAAGTATCCCTACCAGATGTCCGGCGGTCAGCAGCAGCGCGTTGCCGCGGCTCGCGCGCTCGTCACCGACCCCACCATGATCATGGCCGACGAGCCCACCGGCGCCCTCGATTCCAAGAGCGCCCGCCTGCTGCTCGAGAGCCTGGAGGCCCTCAATCGCCGCCTGCGCGCCACGGTGCTCATGGTCACGCATGACAGCTTTGCCGCCAGCTACACGAGCCGCGTGTTGTTTATCCGCGACGGCAAGATCTTCACCGAGCTGCGCCGCGGCGACACCGACCGTCGCGAGTTCTTCGACCGCATTATGGAGGTCGTTGCCATGATGGGCGGTGAGGGCTCCGATGCTCTGTAAACTCGCTTGGGGCAACGTCCGCCGCGCCGGCCGCGACTACCTCGTCTACCTTTTGACGCTCACCCTGGGCGTCACGGTCTTCTATGCCTTTAACACCATCTCGATGCAGGTCGACATCGCCGGAATCGATGAAGAGGGCTTGGCGCAGGTTATGGGCAGCATGCTCGGCGACCTGACGTACTTTTTGGCCGGTGTCATGGCCTTTTTGATGGTGTATGCCAATAACTTCATCATGAAACGCCGCAAGAAGGAGTTTGGCCTGTATCAGGTGCTCGGCATGGGGCGCGGACGCGTCGCCACGATCATGGCGCTCGAGACGGTGATTGTCTCGGTCGTGGCCTTTGTCGCCGGCATTGTGCTGGGTGTGGGACTCTCCCAGCTCATGACGTTCTTTACGGCCTCGCTTTTTAAGACACAGATTGCCAATTTCCACTTCTTTTTCTCGGTGCATGCGTTCAATCTGACTCTTGCCTGCATGCTCGTAATGTTTGTGCTCACGCTACTGCTGAACCTTCGCGCCGTGCGTCGTACCAAACTCATCGAGCTTATGGGTGCCGAGCGTCGCAACGAGAGCATCAAGACGCGCAACCCCTGGATTGCGATTGCCATCTTTGCCGTGGGCGTGGTGCTTGTGGGCGTGGCCTATTACCGTCTGCTACGTGATGGGTTCCCGCTAACCGCGACGGACAGCAAGCTGCAAGAGGCCATGAACCAGTTTGGCATTACGACCGCTATGGTTACCGTGGGCACCTTTGCCCTGTTCTGGGGACTCTCGGGCATGCTCATCAAGCTGCTGCAGAGCCTGCGCGGCGTGTATTGGCGCGGCCTCAACATGTTTACCGTGCGCCAGCTTGCGGCCAAGGTCAACACGGTGTGCTTTTCGATGGGCGTCATCGCGATGCTCCTGTTTTTGGCCATCACCTCGGTGACGTGCGGTATGTCGATTGCCAATGTGATGAACGAAAACCTGGAGCGCTATAACCCTGTTGACGTGTCACAGACGTATGTCTATTACACGCCCGATACGCTCGACTACTACAAAGAGTACATCAATCCGTCTGAAGCCGATCGCATGGTGCTGGCCGATAGTACGGTCGATTTGTACTCCGCATGGCACGGCGATCCATGGCACGGCGATCGTAAGGGCAAGTCGGCGGACAACAACGACGAGACCGGCAAGAAGGTCAATATTGCCGATGTTGCCGGTGAGCATGTGCAGATCGATTCGTATCTGAGTTACCCGCTTGGCGGTTCGGATCCTTCGGTGACTCCAAGTGAAATGTGCAAGGCCATGGGCGAAAAGCTTCCCAAGGCGTTCGGGGGTAGCAATGCCGATACGATGGGTCTGTTTGTGACGCCGGCGAGCCAGTACAACAAACTGCGTCAGATGATGGGCGAGGAGCCGGTGCACATCGGTCACGACCAGTATCTGCTCACGTGTGATATGGGCGGCGAGCTGGTCGACCTGTACACCAAGTATATGGCTGGCGGCCATGCCCTTACCTTGGGCGGGCATACGCTCAAGCCCGCAACCGATAAGTCGGACGAAGATGCGGCGGCCATCGCCAACTCGGCGATGGGCAGTAATCCGGGTACCGTCGTCGTTGCCGACGAGCTGTTGTCCCAACTTAATCTGCAGCCGTATTCCAGTAGCCTGCTCGTTAACTACAAACAGGGGATGGATACGACCGAGGCAGACGAGAGTATTAAATACACTGTGCTCGACAATCTGCTCGTTGACGGCAAGGAGCCGGGGTCGTGGGGAACCTTCATCACACGCTCCGAGATGTACGCGCAAGCAGCGCAAATGAACGGTCTTATTAGCTACCTAGCCATCTACATCGGCTTTGTATTGGTCGTTGCATGCGCGGCGATTCTGTCGATCCAGCAACTCTCCAACGTGGCCGACGGCAGCCGCAGCTATCGTGTGCTGGCACAGATCGGCTGTGAGGACCGCCAGATTCGCCATTCGGTGATGGCGCAGCAAGCGGTATTCTTCCTGTTCCCGCTGGCAGTGGGCCTGGCGCACTCCTTTGTGGCACTTAAAGTGATCATCGAGCTGGTGAGCATTTTCGGAAATATGAGCATCGGCGGCACCGTGGGCCTCACCTGTGCAATCTTCCTGGCAGCATACGGTGGCTACTTCCTGGTGACCTACCTCATGAGCGCCGGCATGGTACAAGCTGCCATCGCTACCCGCTACAGCGAATAACAAGCGGGCAAAACGGTCGCAAAACCAGAGGCGTATAACCGCCGCGAAGGGGCTGGGGACCTCTTGCGGCGGTTATTTTTGCCTATCTGGTGCGTTTCGGATGCAAGTGAGTAGACTTTTTTGAACTTGCCGAGCACATCGCGACAAATGATCTATAAAACTGCAGGTCAGAGCTGTGGCGTTTTGGGGCGTGCTTGGCCTCCTGCAAAAAGCCTACTCACTTGGTTTTTCTGCTAGAAGACCGCCACGAGGGAAGGCAACTCCCCCAGGTAGTCGTTGGGGACGTTCTTAAACGACTAGTCAAACAAGAACGTCCCCAATGACTACTTTGCGGGCAGCTAAAAGAGCCCCATCCTAAATTAGCTACCCCGCCAACACCGCAGGTAGAGCAAAAGTCAGCGAAAGCCCGCCAGAGCGAGCAAGGTGCCTTGAAGCGAGGCGGCATTGACCTTCTGGTCATGCCGCCGAAGCTGAAAGGTAGATTGCCGCTCTGGCGGGCTTGCAGCGTCGAGCCGTTACGGCGTTTGGTAAAACGCCGTAACTCTAAATCCGCTCCGCGATCTCGTGGATGAGGTAGTCGGTCTTTTCCCAGCCCAGGCACGGATCGGTGATCGACTTGCCAAAGACGCCGCCGTCGACCGGCTGGTTGCCGTCCTCCAGGTAGGACTCGATCATAAAGCCCTTGACCAGCTTGGAGATGGACTCGTTGCGGCGGCAGCTGTCGAGCACCTCCTTGCAAATGCGATACTGCTCAAGCGGGCGCTTACCCGAGTTGTCGTGGTTGCAGTCGATGACCGCTGCCGGATTGGCATAGCCGGCGTGCTCGGTGTAGCGTTCGGCCAGGCGCTCCAGGTGCTCGTAGTGGTAGTTGGGGTAGGTGCGACCGTCGAGACCGATGTAGCCACGCATAACGGCGTGCGCGAGCGGATTGCCGTCGCACTCGACCTCCCAGTTGCGGAAGATGAAGCTCTGGTGCGCCTGCGCGGCATAAATGGAGTTGAGCATAACGGTGGTGGAACCGGCAGTGGGATTCTTCATGCCGACGGGTACCGAAATGCCGCTCGACACCAGGCGATGCTCCTGGTTTTCGACCGAGCGTGCGCCCACGGCCACATAGCTCAGCAGGTCAACGAGGTACTGGTAGTTGGACGGATAGAGCATCTCGTCGGCGGTGAAGAAGCCTGTTTCCTTAATAACGCGCAGGTGCATATGGCGGATGGCCTTGACGCCCTCGAGCAGGTCGTCGGGAGCCTCGGGGTTGGGGTTGTGCAGCAGGCCCTTGTAGCCGGTGCCCTTGGTGCGCGGCTTATTGGTGTAGACGCGCGGAATGATGATGAGCTTGTCCTTGACCTCCTCGGCGGTCTTGGCCAGTCGGTTCATGTACTCGAGGACCGAATCCTCGCGGTCGGCAGAGCACGGGCCGATGATGAGCACCTTGCGTGCGTCCTCGCCGGTAAAGACTTTGGCGACCTCGGCGTCAAATGCCTGCTTTTTGGCGGTAAGCTCGGCAGAAAGCGGCATTTCCTCGCGGATCTCCATGGGGATCGGCAGCCTGCGTTTGAATTCCATGGCCATAGGGGCCTCCTCAATCTATAGAAAGAGCAATAAGCGTATTGTCGAGTGTTCGGCATTATCCGCTGTCGCACGCTAAAGTGCAAGCCCTTGCCACCCCGAAACCTGCCAAAAGGGACAGGTTTATTTTGGCAGGTTTTATATGGGGGAACGTCGGCGGATACCGGGAGGGAGTGGCGTCGCGCGGGACCCTAAGGCTATTGTCGGTTCCCCAGGAAACACCCTGCGGGCAAAAAATGCCAAATATGAGTACTGTTGCTAACCTAGTAACATATCCGTCTAGCGAGATAATAGACAAAGTGATAAATATGTTCATTAACGTTGGCACGCAGAAGCCTGCTAACGGGCGTTTTGATTAATTTGAAGGCGTATAGAGCCCGCAAAGAGGTCGCTTGAGGCGGTTTTGGCTGTTACTAAAAAGGTAACAGTACTCATATTTGCCCTTTTTTGCCCACGGGGCCTCGAAGGGGCTGTCAATCAGGTCCCAGGGGAGGCGGCTCAGGGGCCGTAGAACAAAAACGGGGGCGCAGGTTTTCCTGCGCCCCCGTTCTCGGGCGTTATTCGTTCCCTGCGGCAGAATTTACGCCGCTTCGTCGAACTGCGAGTTGTACAGGTCGGCGTAGAAGCCGCCCTGGGCGAGCAACTCGTCGTGCGTGCCCTTCTCGACGATATCGCCGTCGCGGATTACTAGGATCACGTCGGCGTTGCGGATCGTGGACAGGCGGTGCGCGATGACAAAGCTCGTACGGCCCTGCATCAGTGCATCCATGGCGCGCTGAATAAGCTCCTCGGTACGGGTATCGACGTTGGAGGTCGCCTCGTCCAAAATCAGCGCCGGGCGGTCGGCCAAAATGGCACGGGCGATGGTCACGAGCTGGCGCTGACCCTGCGACAGGTTAGTGCCCTCCTCGTTGATCATAAAGTCGTAGCCGCCGGCGAGCGTATGGATAAAGTGGTCGCATCGTGCGGCGCGCGCAGCGGCCTCAACCTCGGCGTCGGTCGCATCGGGGCGTCCGTAGCGGATGTTCTCGCGGATGGTACCGTTAAACAGCCAGGTGTCCTGCAGCACCATGGCAAACTCGCCGCGCAGCGCCGCGCGGTCCCAGTCGCGCACGTCGACGCCCTCGACGCGCAGCGAACCGCCGTCCACGTCGTAAAAGCGCTGCAGCAGCTTAATGAGCGTGGTCTTGCCGGCGCCGGTGGGGCCGACGATGGCGATGGTCTGGCCGGGCTGCGCCTCGCAGCTAAAGTCGTGGATGATGATCTTGTCGGGCGTGTAGCCAAACTTGACATGGTCAAACACCACGTGGCCGGGGCGCTTCTCGGGAATCTGCGCGTCGGCCTTCTGCTCCTCCTCGGGCGCGGCCAGGAACTCAAACACGCGCTCGGTGGCGGCGGCCATCGACTGCATCGTGTTGCTCACGTTGCCCAGCTGCTGCACGGGTTGCGTAAAGTTTCGAACGTACTGGATAAAGCTCTGGATGTCGCCGGGCGTGGCATTGCCGGTCAGCGCGAGCTGCGCGCCCACCACGACGACGCCCACGTAGCCCATGTTGCCCACCAAGCTCATAAGCGGCATCATCAGGCCCGACAGGAACTGCGAGCGCCAGCCACTAATAAAGAGACGGTCGTTTTGACGGTCGAACTCTTCAATCGAGGCCTCGGCGCGGTCGAACACCTGAATGACGTTCTGGCCGGCAAAGTCCTCCTCGATAATGCCGTTGACGGCGCCCAGAACCTGCTGTTGCTCGCGGAAGTACGGCTGCGAGAAGTGAATCATCACGGTCAGGATAATCGCGGCGGCCGGCAGCGTGAGCACGGTGACGCCGGTAAGCGGCAGGCTGATCGAAAGCATCATGACGAGCACGCCGATAATCTGCGTCACCGACGTGATGAGCTGTGTCACGCTCTGGTTGAGCGACTGACCCAGCGTATCGACGTCGTTGGTGATGCGGCTGAGCACGTCTCCCTTGCTGTGGCCGTTGAAGTAACTCATCGGCACGACGGCAATCTTGGCGGCGATTTCCTTGCGCATGCGGTAGCAGATCTTTTGCGTGACGCCGGTCATGAGCCAGCCCTGGACCAGGCTGCAGACAGAGCTCGCCAGATACAGGCAGAGCAAAAAGCCGAGCGTCTTGGCGATCCAGTCAAAGTCAACGTCGCCGGTGCCGTTGACCTTGGCGACCAGGCCTTCGAACAGCTTGGTCGTAACCTGGCCGAGCACCTTGGGTCCCACAATGTTAAAGATGACCGAGCACACGGCAAAGGCGACGGCGGCAAACACGGCAATCTTGTGCTGGCCGATATAGCCGAGCAGCTGCCTCATGGTGCCCTTAAAGTCCTTGGCCTTTTCGCCGCGACGCATGCCGCCCATGCGGCCCATGGGACCACGCTGGCGGGTGGGCTTGGGAATCTGAGTCTTGGTCTCGTCTGCCATTAGCGCTCGCCTCCTTCCATGACGGCTGCAATTTCTTCTTGGGTAAGCCCCAGCTCCTCGGCGGAAAGCTGCGACTGTGCGATCTCCAGGTACGCCGGGCAGCTGCGCAGCAGCTCCTTGTGCGTGCCGGTGCCCACTACGTGGCCGTCGTCGAGCACGATGATCTGGTCGGCGTGCATGATGGTCGCGATGCGCTGGGCCACGACCACGAGCGCGGCGTCGGTAACGTTTTTGGCCAGCTCCTCGCGTAGGCGCGCGTCGGTCTTGTAGTCGAGGGCACTAAACGAGTCATCGAACACCACGACCTCGGGCTTTTTGGCCAACGCGCGGGCGATGGCCAGACGCTGGCGCTGACCACCCGAAACATTGGAGCCGCCCTGGCTGATGGGGGAGTCGTAGCCGCCCTCGCGCTCGGCGATAAAGTCCTCCGCCTGGGCGACGCGTGCTGCCTGGCGCATATCCTCGTCACTCACCATGTCGCCGGCAAACTTGAGGTTGCTCTCGACGGTACCCGAGAACAGACGACCCTGCTGCGGAATATAACCGATGCGGCGGCGCAGCTCAGAGAGGGTCATGTCGCGCACGTCGATGCCGTCGAGCGAAATGCTGCCGCCCGTGACGTCGTACAGGCGCGGAATCAACTGTACAAGCGTGGACTTGCCCGAACCCGTTGAGCCAATAATGCCGAGCATCTGGCCGGCGTGCGTGGTGAAGTTTACGCCGCTAATGACGTCGGCGCGGGCATCGGGATACTGGAAGCTCACGTCACGGAAGGTGAGCTCACCGCGCGGCGCGCTGGCAGCAGGCAGTTTGGGCGAGACAGGGTCGTTGATGCTCGTGGGGCAGGTGATGACCTCTTCCACGCGCTCGGCTGCGACCTCGGCACGGGGCAGGATGACCGAAACCATGGTGAGGATCATAAACGCCATGACGATCTGCATGGTGTAGGAGATAAACGCCATCATGTTGCCGACCTGCATCACGCCGTCGGACACGCCCTGCGCGCCAAACCAGACGATAAGCACGGTGATGCAGTTCATGACGAGCATCATGAGCGGCATCATAAAGCTCATGGCGCGGTTGGTGTAGAGCTGTGTGGTCATCAGGTCGAGCGAAGCCTTGTCAAAACGCTCGAGCTCATGCTCTTCGCGGTTGAACGAACGGATAGGCATAAGGCCGTCGAGCAGCTCGCGGGCGGTAAGGTTCACACGGTCCACAAAGCTCTGCATCTTTTTGAACTTGGGCATGGTGAGGCCCATAAGCACGCCGACGACGGCCGAGACCGCGATGATGGCCACGGCGATGGTCCACTCTAGGCCGGTATGGTTGGCCAGGACGCGCATGACGGCGACGATGCCCATGACGGGGGCCATCAGACACATGCGGATAAACAGGGTTGCGGCCATCTGGATCTGCTGAATGTCGTTGGTGCAGCGGGTGATGAGCGAGGCCTGGCTAAACTTGCCCACCTCGGCCGGCGAGAAGTGCATAACCTTGTTGAAGGTCTCGCGGCGCAGGTCGCGGGCGATGGAGCAGGCGGTGCGCGAGGCCACGGCACCGGTCAGGATGGTGGCGACGAGCGAGATCAGGCACAGACCAAACATCGTGGTCGCCATGCGGCCCAGGTAGGCGTTCTGCACGTCGGCGGGGTCGATGCCCTGCGCCTTGTACTCGTCTTGCACATAGCTCACGGCGCGTTGGGTCACGATGGAGCCCGACATGGAGCCCATTTTGTCCGCCATATCGTTGGCGCCCTCGACGAGCTTGCTTTGGTCTACCAGACCGCCCTTGACACCTAGGCGCATACTCTTCATGGTGATCTTGCCGCCGTCGGCATCAATCTGCTTTTGCATGCTCTGCGCCGCTGCGGCCTTCTGCTGCATCTCGGCGAGTTGCTCGGGCGTCATCGCCGCCGTCTGCTCGGGCGTGGGCATGGCCTGGGCGCCGCTGTTGTCTTTTTCACCGGACGTGCCCATCATGTCGCCCATGGAGTTGGCGTCAATACCCTGGTTGAACGAAAGGACGACAGTCTCGGGCAGACTCATGATGTCGGCAATCTTGCCGCCGTCGGCGCGCTCCTCCTCGGTGCCCTTGTACGTTCGAATGCCGTTATTGTCCGCCTTGCTAAACACGGCCTCCACAGACTTGGCGTCTTTGGTGCTCATAAAGAGTTCGAGGTCGTCGAGCGATTCGGCACGGATGGTGTCGGGCACGGGCGACGCGATGCCGCCTTGCTGCACACCCACGTCGACGATGTCGCTCATATAGGTAGGCAGCGCCAGATCGGCGTTGCAGCTGATTACGATAAGTACGATAGCTGCGAACAGTGCCAGGATATGTTTTTTAAAGAGCTTGAGAATCCTCACTCGGCATCTCTCCTTTCTTGATTGCGGTCGATAATTTCGTTGGCACGTCTTAGAAGGCGCACCATCTCCTGGGTATCTGTTTCGCCGAGCTGCTCGAGGAAGGCCGCGGTGCGGTCCTCGAATTCCCGGCGTTTGATTTCGATGACCTGGAATCCCTTGTCGGTCACCGTGACGTGTACGCGACGACGGTCGGTCTTTGAGTGCTCGCGCTCGACCCAACCCTTGGCCTCGAGGGCGCGCAGGATATTGGCGATACGGGCGCTCGAGACCCAGGCACGATCGGCGAGTTCGCTCGGCGTGAGCGAGCCGCCGGCGCGCATGAGGGCGCGCATGACGGCCATCTCGCCACCCAGAGCCTGGTCGGCAAAGCGCGAAACGCGCTGGTGCATGCTGCCAAACTCGGTAAAGAGCTGACGCCCAAGCTCATGGAAATCGGTATCTTCCACCGAAAACCCCTAACACTAGAAACTATTTTCGGTGAAAGATGATACCCGCGTATTCGGGTCTCATGCAGTGGGCAATATAAAGAGCGCATAAAGAGTAAAAAATTCAATCGCTGAAGCGTTTCAAAGAACTATTATGCCCGCGGTTAGGCGAGGGGTTGTCACCACCATGACGACTGGGACTCATTTATCGCCACGTGCGATGCTCCAACTTCCCGCAAGGAGACACCTGAATCAAGGGGGTTGGAGTCATGGCATTTGACTTCACGGGCAAAACCGCGATCGTTACCGGCGGCACTCAGGGCATTGGCCTCGAGATTGCCAAGGGCATCGTTGCGGGCGGCGGACACGTCGCGCTCATCGCAAGGAACGCTGCTAAGGGCGAGGCCGCGGTGGCCGAGCTTGGCGAGGGCAACAAGTTCTATCAGCTCGATGTCGCCGATGCACCCAAGGCGCGCGAGACCGTCGAGCAGATTTTTACGGACCTGCCGCAAACCAACATCCTGATCAACTGCGCTGGCGTCATCAGCACCAAGAAGTTCGACGAGATCGATGACACCGAGTGGCGTCGCACCATCGACATCAACCTCAACGGTACCTTCACTATGATGAACGCCGTGTACCCGCACTTTAAGGCGGCCCATGCCGGCACTATCGTCAACGTGAGCTCTGTCGCTGGCAAGATCGGTGGCGGCCTGCTCGGCACCGCGGCCTACGCGAGCTCTAAGGCCGGTGTCAACGGCCTGACCAAGGCAGTCGCCAAGGAAGGCGGCAAGTTTGGCGTCCGCTGTAACGCCGTGTGCCCGTCGCTCACGTTGACCGATATGACCTCGATTCTCTCTGACGAGAACTCTCAGCGTATCATCAACGGTATTCCTCTGGGCCGCGCCGCCCAGGCCAGCGAGCCTGCGCAGATGGTGCTGTTCTTCGCTTCCGACCTCGCCAGCTTCGTGAACGGCGAGATCGGTGACTGCGACGGTGGCATCGTTCTGGACGGGTAATACTCCGCGACGATTATTCGGCGACGGCTCCTGCGACTCGGGACCGTCGCCTTCTTTCTGATATAGGCGCATGCGGCTACGATTCGCATGCATCCAAAGGAGATATATATGAGTGAATCGACTGCGGTGGAGGCGCCGGCGGCAAAGGAGCCGTTCTTTAAGATGTCCTCCATCCCGGGCGCCAATATCTTGGTGCCGCTTCTGTTGGGCTGTCTGCTCAACACGCTATTCCCCGACCTGTTCAAAACGCTCGGCAGCTTTACGCTTGGCATGACCCAGCAGGGCGCTGGCCCGCTCGTGGGCGCTTTTTTGCTCATCGTCGGTACGACGATTTCGTTTAAGAGCGCTCCTGCCGCCGCTGCCCGCGGCGCCATCATCATCGCCGTCAAGCAGATCGTGGTCGTTGCCATGTCGCTGCTCATCCTTTATGTGTTCAACGACAACCTGTTTGGCATCTCTGCCATGGTGATGCTGGCGGCTTGCACCGGCGCCAACAACGCTATGTACGCTGGGCTGATGGGTACCATGGGCAACGAGGCTGAGCGTGGCGCTGTCGCCATCACCACGCTGGTTGTCGGCCCTCCGGTCACGATGATCGTGCTCGGCGCTGCCGGCCAGGCCCCGATCGGCTGGTCGCTCGTGGGCGCCATTCTGCCGATCGTCGTCGGCATTATTCTGGGTAACCTGTTCCCCAGCTTTAAGAAGATGATGGCACCGGCACTTTCCGCCATCATCGTGCTCGTCTTCTTTGCCATGGGCTCGACCATGACTTTTGGCCAGCTTATCAACGGCGGTCTTCCCGGCATCCTGCTCGGCGTGATCTGCTCGGTGATCTTTGCAATTCCCGTCATCGCGGTCGATAAGCTCACGGGTGGTACGGGTGTCGCAGGTGCGGCCATTTCGAGCTGCGCCGGAGCCAATGTGGCCACGCCTGCTGCCATGGCAAGCGTCAACGGGGCCATGTACGGCGGTGCGGTGCTCGCGACGGCTACGGCACAGGTTGCTGCCTGCGCAATCGTTACGGCTATTTTGACCCCGCTGGTCACCAGCTGGTGCTACAAGCATTTTGAGGGCCAGGGCAACGGCGATAGCAAGGCAACGGCCGACAAGGCCGCCGCAGCCGCCTAATGCCAAGCGGCAATCAAAGCTAAAAACTAGCCATGCCACAGGGCGGCCACGGGGGATTCCGTGGCTGCCCTGCAGTTTCTGTAGGGTCTCTGGGACACTTTACCCTGCTAAAGCTGGCATAACAGCTAGAGCGAACGTCGTACAAAGGCAAGGAAAAAACTAAACAAATCGGTGAACGGTAGTTGTTCACGCTCGCATTTCCTGCGGGTTTGTAAAAAACGCCCTTATGATATAAAAAAAGAAACATATAACAGCCCAGATGGAGAGGGTCGCTATGTTATCCTTCTCAAACGGGTGAAATCTTGGGTTTTGGGTTGCAGTTCCAAGGTGGACAAACGTTTTTCCCTGCACCAACGTGTGGTGAAGAACGGAAGAAGCCGGTAGTGCAAGCCGAAAATTCAAGAATTCAATAAGCAGCGGTGTGAGAGAGCGCCGCATTACACGTAACTAGGAGCGTGGTTACACAATGCAGGAGGCATGGGAAGGCTTCAAGGAAGGCATTTGGACGGGAGAGGTTGACGTCCGAGACTTCATCCAGAAGAACTACACCCCTTACGAGGGCGACGAGTCGTTCCTCGTAGGTCCGACCGAGCGTACCAAGGAGCTGTGGGGCGAGGTTCTCGACCTGCTGCTTAAGGAGCGCGAGCAGGGTGGTGTCCTCGATATGGACACCAAGACCGTCACGGGTATCGTGAGCCACCCCGCTGGCTACATCGATAACGCCCACCGCGAGAAGGAGACCATCGTCGGCCTCCAGACCGACAAGCCGCTCAAGCGCGCTCTGCACGTCAACGGCGGTATCCGCATCGCTTGCCAGGCCGCCAGCCAGCACGGCTACAAGGTCGACGAGAACGTTGTCGAGCGCTACACCTTCGAGCGCAAGACCCACAACGCCGGCGTCTTCGATGTTTACACCCCCGAGATGCGTGCTTGCCGCTCGGCTCACATCATCACCGGTCTGCCCGATGGCTATGGCCGCGGCCGCATCATCGGTGACTACCGTCGTGTCGCCCTGTACGGTGTCGACTACCTGATTAAGGACAAGGAGGCCCAGAAGGCTTCCACCCCGACGGTCATGACCGCCGACAACATCCGCGATCGTGAGGAGCTGCAGGAGCAGATCCGCGCCCTCGGCGAGCTCAAGATGATGGCCGAGACCTATGGTTTCGATATTTCCAACCCTGCTACCAACACGCAGGAGGCCATCCAGTGGATGTACTTCGCCTACCTTGCTGCCGTCAAGGAGCAGAACGGCGCCGCTATGTCCATCGGCCGTACCTCTACGTTCATCGACATCTATGCTGAGCGCGACCTTGCCAACGGTACCTTCACCGAGGAGCAAATCCAGGAGTTCGTGGATCACTTCATCATGAAGCTCCGCATGGTCAAGTTTGCCCGTACCCCCGAGTACCAGGCCCTGTTCACCGGCGACCCGCAGTGGGTCACCGAGTCCATCGGCGGCATGGGTGTTGACGGCCGTACGCTCGTTACCAAGATGAGCTACCGCTACCTGCACACGCTCGAGAACATGGGTACCAGCCCCGAGCCCAACATGACCGTTCTGTGGTCGACCCGTCTGCCCGAGAACTTCAAGAAGTTCTGCGCCAAGACTTCCGTCGCCAGCTCCTCGATCCAGTACGAGAACGACGACCTCATGCGCGTCTATCACGGCGACGACTACGGCATTGCCTGCTGCGTGTCCTCCATGCGCATCGGCAAGGAGATGCAGTTCTTCGGCGCCCGCGCCAACCTTGCCAAGTGCCTGCTCTACGCACTCAACGGCGGTGTTGACGAGGTCTCCAAGAAGCAGGTCGGCCCCAAGTATCGCGCCGTCGAGGGCGATACGCTCGATTACGACGACGTTGTGGCCAAGTACAACGACATGATGAAGTGGCTCGCTGGCGTGTACGTCAACTCGCTGAACATCATTCACTACATGCACGACAAGTATTGCTACGAGCGCATCCAGATGGCTCTGCACGACAAGCACGTGCACCGCTGGTTCGCTACGGGCATCGCTGGCCTTTCCGTCGTGGCTGACTCCCTGTCCGCCATCAAGTACGCCAAGGTTCACCCCGTCCGTGACGAGAACGGCATCATCGTCGACTTCGAGACCGAGGGCGAGTTCCCCAAGTACGGTAACGACGACGACCGCGTCGACCAGATTGCTCACGACGTTGTGCACCAGTTCATGGAGTACATCCGCATGAACGACACCTACCGCAACTCCGTGCCCACGACCTCGGTTCTGACCATTACCTCCAACGTCGTGTACGGTAAGAAGACCGGCTCCACGCCCGACGGCCGCAAGGCTGGCCAGCCGTTCGCCCCGGGTGCTAACCCCATGCACAAGCGCGATAGCCACGGCGCCATCGCTTCGCTGTCTTCGGTTTCCAAGCTCCCGTTCCGCGATGCTCAGGACGGCATCTCCAACACCTTCTCCATCATCCCGAGTGCGCTCGGCAAGGAGGACCAGGTGTTCTTTGGCGATATCGACCTTGATCAGCTGGGCGAGTAACTATTGTTAGTGCTATACTAACAATAACGATTACTGATTAGTGCGCCGGTTTCGGCCGGCGCCTATTAATCGAAGGAGACACATTATGAAGGTTTCTGAAGTTTCCGAGACTCAGGCCGATAACCTGGTCCACATGCTCGACGCTTACGCCGAGAAGGGTGGCCACCACCTGAACATCAACGTCTTCAACCGTGAGACGCTGCTCGACGCTCAGGCTCACCCCGAGAAGTACCCGCAGCTGACCATCCGCGTTTCCGGCTATGCCGTGAACTTCCACACGCTCACCAAGGAGCAGCAGGACGAGGTCATTGCGCGTACCTTCCACGACAAGTTCTAAAGGGATTTAACTCCCGCAGGATCGCCGGGGCTGTTTGGGCTACCTCCCAAAACGTCCTCGGACATGCAAGAAACCCTCGCTGCGCACTTCGTGCGGCGAGGGCTTCTTGCGTCCTGCGGAATATTTTGGGAGATAGCCCAAGCAGCCCCGGCGGGGTCCTGTGTAGTCACCCTTTAGGCGAAACTCTCCTAATTATTTGGATGAGTCGTTTACTTACTTGTACTGTTACCGTCTTCCCGCTGTTGTTGGGGTATGCTTTGTTCGTATGTAAACGTATGACATGTTGATGGGGGAGGGTGCTATGGCTCGCGAGGGCGCTCGTTCTAAGGATTCTGCTAAGCCTGGCATCAAGGAAGTTGCAGCGGTGGCGGGGGTTTCGCCCACTACGGTATCTCGCGTGCTTAATAATCGCGGCTATATTAGCCAAGAAACCCGCGATAAGGTCCATGCCGCGATGGAGCGCATCAACTATACGCCCAACGATATCGCCCGTGCCATGCTCAACGGTCGCCTGAACCTTATCGGCATGATCGTTCCCTTTGTGAGCAGCCCGTTCCATGCTCAGGTTGTGCAGGCGGTCGAGCGCACGTTGGCGGAAAACGGCTTTAAGATGTTGCTGTGCAACAGCGCCAATCGACCTGATCTTGAGCGTTCCTATATTGACATGCTCCGCCGCAATATGGTCGACGGCGTCATCGTCAACTCCCTCAATATCGGTGCCGAGGCGTATGCCGAGATGGGCTTGAGCCTGGTTGGTATCGACTGCGACCTTGGCGAGGCCTCTGTCCAGATTGCGAGCGACAGCTATAGCATCGGCGAACTTGCCACGCGTCGCCTGATCGATGACGGGTGTTCGCGTATCTTGTGCCTGCGCAACAATAGCCGCATGCGTATGCCTGCCAATAAGCGTACCGATGCCTACTACGATGTTGTGGAGCAGGCCGGTTTGCCCGCGCTTGTCCGTGAGGTCGAGTTCGTTAAGTCCGACGACGAAAAGAGTGCGGTCGTTGCGAAGATCCTCGATGAGAACCCCGATATTGACGGCATCTTTGCGGGAGACGACACGATGGCGGCCATCTGCCTCAACGTTATGAAGCAGCGCGGCTTGAGCGCTCCGGATGATATTAAGGTCGTGGGCGCGGATGGCGCCCGCCGCACTATGACGTTTATGCCTGACTTAACAACCGTACGTCAAGATATCGATCGCATCGGAGAGCTCGCGGCGCAATCCATCATCGCTCTTGTTAACGGTGAAAAGCCCGAATCGAATATCAAGCTTCCCGTCGAACTTATCGAGGGCAAAACCGCCTAGTTCATTCCGAGCCAAAAGAATCCCTCGAACGCTTCTGATGACCGTTCGCCGGCATATGTCAACCGTTTGCCGACGACTGGAACTGCGAAAAAACGTATTGATGTGAAAACGTTTGACATATGAAAACGATTGACATATCTTGCAGTTGTACCGAGTTAGTATCTCGTGGGAAAGGAAGTCTCGGATGCACAAGGTTTATTACCAGCCTGAGGGAATTTGGGTAGGCGACATCATGCCGTACGGCGAGGACGGCACGTTCTATCTCTATCATCAGCGTGACACGCGTAACCCCGGACCTTTCGGAGAGCCGTTTGGCTGGGCACTCGCGACGACCAAGGATTTCGTCAACTACAAGGACTTTGGTGAGAGCCTTGAGCGTGGCGGCGACGAGGAAGTCGACCAGTACGTTTATGCCGGCACGGTGTTTAAGGTGGGCGACAAGTACCATGCGCTCTACACTGGTTGCAATCGCGATAAGGTCCGCGCACGCTTGATGAAGCAGGTTCTTCTTCACGCAACGAGTGACGACGCCGTCAAGTGGGAGAAGAACATCGCCGAGACGCTGCTTCCGCCCCAGGAGGGTTACGATGACCGCAACTGGCGCGATCCCTTTGTTCTTTGGGATGAGGAGAACGAAGAGTACATGCTCATCCTCGGCACGCGTGTGGGCGAGGACAAGCGTCTGATGACCGGTCGTCTGGTCAAGTTCACCTCCAAGGACCTGGATACCTGGGAGTTCCAGGGCGACTGGTGGAATCCGGGCCTGTACACCATGTTCGAGATGCCTGATCTCTTTAAGATGGGCGACTGGTGGTATCTGGTGTTCTCTGAGTACAGTGATGGCAACAAGACCCGTTACCGCATGTCTCGCTCTATCAACGGTCCTTGGATCACTCCTGCGGACGATTCCTTCGATGGCCGCGCGTACTATGCTGCACGTACCGCATTTGACGGCGAGCGCCGCGTTCTCTTTGGTTGGGTTCCTACGCGCGACGAGGGCGGCGACCCCAGCTCTTACCTGTGGGGTGGCACTTTTATGCCTCTCGAGATCGTTCAGCGTGCCGACGGAACGCTCGGCACCAAGCTTCCCGACAGCATGCTTGGCGCCTTTGGCGAGGCTAAGGCAGTCGAGGCCTTTGAGCTTTCGTGCGAGTCGGGCAAGGTCGAGCAGGTGCTCGCCGCGGATGCCGGTTCTACCTATATGCTCGACGCCGACATCGAGCTCGCCGGTGACGCTGCCGGCTTCTCGGTGAAGCTTGCCGAGGACGCCGAGTCCGGTCTTGCCTATGAGTTCCGCGCCAACCTGCGTGAGGGCAAACTCGAGTTTACGGCGGCCCCCCAGTATCCGTGGTTCCAGGTCAACAACATGGGCCTCGAGCGTCCGTTGTTCTTTAAGGGCGAGGGCACTCACCATGTGCGTCTGGTCGTCGACGACGACATCGCGACCATCTTTGTCGATGATGTTGCGCTCAACGCTCGCTTCTGCAACAAGCAGGGCCAGGGTGTGGCGCTTACCGTCACCGACGGTGCGCTCAAGTGCGCAAACGCAACGATCGCGTCTCTGTAGCGGCAACGAACCGTTTTATGATTTAGAAAAGGAATGGAGAGGAACATGGACTACAAGGCAGTGTCCCAGCAAGTCGTCGACAACGTCGGCGGACTGGAGAACATCGAGGGCGCCACGCATTGCGTGACCCGTCTGCGTCTGGTGCTCAAGGATACGAGCAAATACAACAAGGCCGAGCTCGAGAACATCGATGGCGTCAAGGGCGTGCTGTACAACAGCGGCCAGCTCATGATCATCTTCGGTACCGGTACCGTCAACAAGGTTTACGATGAGTTTATGGCTCTGACGGGCGTTAAGGAGATCAGTGCTTCCGAGGTCAAGGGCGCCGAGGCGGACAAGAAGGGCAAGTTCTTCTCGGTCCTCAAGGTATTCTCGGATATCTTTATCCCCATCATTCCTGCCTTCGTCGGCGCTGCAATCATCATCGGCCTTAAGTCGCTGATCGTTGCCAACGGCCTCTTTGGCATGGAAGGCAGCCTCGCCGATCACAGCGAGTTCCTCAAGAACCTCGCAAGCTTCTTTGCCATTATCGCCACCACGTTCGACTACCTGCCTGTCCTGGTTATGTACAGCGCGGTCAAGCGTTTTGGCGGTAACCCGATCCTGGGCATCCTCGTCGGTATCGTCATGGTTCACCCGAGCCTTATGAACCGCAACACGTTCGTTATGGACCCGACGGGTGCTGAGTACTGGAACTTTGGTCCGCTATCCATTCCCATGGTTGCTTTCCAGGGCGGCGTGTTCCCTGCAATCCTGACTGCCTGGTTTATGGCCAAGGTCGAAAAGATTGCCCAGAAGTACATCCCCGAGGTCGTTTCGTTCGTCTTTGTCCCGACCGTTACCCTGATTCTTGCTAACGTCGCCCTGTTCACCGTGTTCGGCCCGCTCGGCAACCTAATCGGCGACGTCCTCGCCGGCGTAATCGATATCCTGTACAACAGGATGGGCGTCTTTGGTGCCTTTGTCTTTGCCGCATTCCTGCAGCCGCTCGTCGTTACCGGTACGCATCAGTTCATCCAGGGTATCGAGGCAAACCTCGTTGCCACGACTGGCTTCAACTACATCCAGGCAATCTGGTCGGTTTCCATCATCGCCCAGGGCGGCGGCGCCATCGGCATGTACCTCATTCACAAGAAGCATTCCAAAGAGCGCAACATCTGCATGTCGTCCTTTATCCCGACGCTGGTCGGTATCTCCGAGCCCGCAATCTTTGCTGCAAACATGCGCTACTCGATCATCCCGTTCATCTGCGCTTGCATCGGTGCAGGCTGCGGCGGTGCCTTCGTCAAGCTCTTTGAGGTGCGCGCCATCGGTCAGGGTCTGACCGGTGTGCTTGGCCTGCTCATCGTCACACCCGAGACTCTCGTGTGGTATGTGGCTGGCAATCTCATCGCCTTCATCGTGCCGATCGTCTTGATCTTTGCCTACAACAAGGCAAAGGGCGTGCCGACCACCGATGAAGAGGGCGCCGGCGCTGGCTTCGACGTTAGCTTCTAGTTGAGCCGTTCAGCGTAATGTGCGGATAAGTCCATTTGGGGAAGGGCGTTCGGCTCGTGTGAGTCGAGCGTCCTTTCCTATAGACGAGAAGGTCAATGGCGATGTTTAATCAAAAAAACAAGGTGATGCGTGCGGACTATGAGCAGTGGCGTGCCGGACAGGATGAGACGGCGGCTCGCATCGCGTCCGACCCCGATAGGCTTTTGTTCCATGTGGAGCCTGAGCTTGGCTGGCTCAACGACCCCAACGGATTGGTGCAGATCGGTGATACGTATCACATCTATCATCAATACGATCCGTTCGATGCTGCGCATGGTGGTCCAGTGCTTTGGAACCATCTGACGACAAAGGATTTTGTGACGTACGAGAATCACGGCCCCGTGCTGTTCCCCGATTCCGATTTGGATTCGAGTGGAGCGTATTCTGGTTCTGCCTTTGTACGTGATGGCAAGATTCACTACTTCTATACCGGCAACGTTAAGCATTTTGACCGCGATGATTACGACTACGTGTTGACGGGCCGTGAGCAAAACCAGATTCATATGGTTGCCGAGAATCCCGACGAATTGGGCGAGAAGCGCATAGCTGTTGGGCCGGTCGATTACCCCGACGATATCGGTACGCACGTGCGCGACCCCAAGATCCTTGAACACGACGGTATCTACTACATGGTTCTCGGCGCTCGTACGAAAGACGACCGTGGCTGCGTGCTTGTCTATACCTCGCGCAATCTTGAGGACTGGAGCTATGCGACGCGCATTGAGTTGGGCGAGAAGTTTGGCTTTATGTGGGAGTGCCCCGATCTGTTTGAGCTCGATGGCGAGCTTATTCTCGTTTGCTGTCCGCAGGGCGTGCCCGCCGATGGCTGGCGTTACCGCAATCCGCATCAGTGCGTGTGGTTCTCCATCGAGGCCGATTGGGAGGCGCCGAGCTTTAAGATCGTCGGCCAGGGCATGCCTCCGATGGTCGATGCCGGTTTTGATTTCTATGCCCCGCAGTCCTTTGTGGACGCTGCAGGTCGGCGTTTGATGATCGGATGGTCGGGTTGCCCCGATGCGAAGGCGGAAAGCCCGACGATGGCGCGCGGGTGGCAGTGCGCGTTGACGGTGCCGAGAGAGTTGAGCATGCGCGGCGGCAAGCTCTGCCAGCAACCGGCGCACGAGATTGAGAGAATGCGCGGCGCCTGCGTTCGTGCTGTAGGCGGAGAGACCGTCGAGGAGCCGGGACGCCTGTTTGATGTCGTGGTTTCCTGTGAGGGAGCCAAGATGATCGAGCTCGAAATCCGCAAGGGTGTCTTTGTGCGTTATGCGGACGGGATGCTTACCCTCGATATGGGTGACGAAGGCTATGGGCGCGACCAAAGGTCGATCGAGCTCAGCGAGCTTCGCGACCTGCGCGTGCTTTCGGACACTACGATGGTCGAGATTTTTGCCAACGGCGGCGAGGCAGCACTTACGAGCCGTACCTATTCGTCGGCGGTTCCGGCGATGGCGCTGCACGCCGAGGGTGCGGCGTCGATGGATTTCTACCGCCTCGCTCATTAACCGTGCATGGGGCACGATTGGACTTGTTGGGCGGAATGTGTCGCAGTTGCCGCGGCCAACTACCGTTTATCGCGTATAGCGACCGTTTGCGGAATAAGTAACACTTAGTAATAAACCGTGTAGAATCTCAGATTAGCACGGAGTTTTTCCAGGGAGACGCTGTCCTTTGTTGTGTGCAAGGGGCGGCGTCTCTTTGGCGCTCTGCCGCCGTTGTGCAACAGTGCGGCGGCGCGTGCCATGTGTTGAAAAGCCAATGTTGAGATGGGTCGTGATGATAATGGGCAAGTACGTAATCGTGGTTGAGTCTGGTTCGGATGTGACGCCGGAGCTCTGCGAACGCTACGGTATCGTGCGCGTACCTATGCATGTCACGATTGGTGACGAGACCGTCGAGGACGGCTCGATCGATCCGCTCGAGATTTATTCGCGCTGCAACGAGTTTGGCGTGATGCCCAAGACCAGCGGCTGCGCGCCGGCAGATTTTGCGCACGTGTACGATCGCATCCATGCCGAGCAGCCCGATGCGACTATTCTGCACCTTGCGTATTCCGAGGCCACGACCTGCTCACACCAGTCTTCTAAGATTGCCGCCAAGGGTCGCGACTACGTCTACTCCATGGACACGCGTTTTGTCTCGGTGGGCCAGTCGCTTGTTGCCGTCGAGACCGCCAAATACATCGAGGCTCACCCCGATGCCACCGTCGACGAAATCTTTGCATTTACGAATTCCGTCATGGACCGTGTGCTGCTGGGCTTTGTTCCTACCGACCTAGCCTTCCTTAAGGCGGGCGGTCGTCTATCCAACGTGGCATTCCTCGGTGCCCATCTGCTCAAGATTAAGCCCTGCATTGAGGTAACGGGCGGCAAGTTCGTGGCAACCAAGAAGTTCCGCGGCTCTATGCTCAAGTGCGCCCGCGCCTTTATTGACCACATGGTTGCGAAGGGCGAGATTGACTACTCGCATATTGGCCTGGCGTATTCGGTAGGCCTTTCCCAGGAGCTGCGCGACGACATGGAAGTCTATGCGCACGACCTGGGCTTTAAGGACGTTACCTGGACTCAGGTCGGCGGTGTCATCTCGAGCCATTGCGGCCCGACCGCCTTCGGTGCGGTGCTCACGCTTAAGGCGTAAGGTCTGGCGTCTATCGATTTCTATTGCCTCAGCGGCGGGCGGGTTGCGATAACCTTCCCGCCGCTCTTGCGTAGGGCCAAATAGGACAACCCAATTGACCGCTAAACCGTTTCGCCATCATGCGTATGGGCTAGAATGATTCTGGCATTTATGTAGCTAAAACCAATGAGAGGCAAGGTAGCGGGAATGGCTGAGATGACGCTCGAGGGTGTGGACGCTCGTCCCGAGGACTCTGCGTTTGCCCTGGGCCGCGTACATTCGATTGAGACGATGGGAACGGTCGATGGACCCGGCATCCGCTTTGTGGTGTTTGTTCAGGGCTGCCCCATGCGCTGTGCGTATTGCCACAACCCCGATACCTGGTCGGTTAGCGGCGGCACCATGGTGACCGTCGAGCACCTGATGGACGAGTTCCAGAGCAACCATGAGTTTTACCGCAGCGGCGGTATTACGGTGTCCGGCGGCGAGCCGCTCTTGCAGCCCGCGTTTTTAGCCGACCTGTTCCGTGCAATGCACAACAACCCCGATGGCCGCGTGCATACCTGCCTCGACAGCTGCGGCTATGCGTTTGACCCCAACCATCCCGAGAAGTTCGATACTGTTCTCAACGAGACCGACATGGTGCTGCTCGACATCAAGCATGCCGATCCCGTTGAGCATAAAAAGCTGACCGGTTGCGATCCCGCACGCATTCTGGCGTTTGGTGATGAGCTTGCCCGTCGCAAGATTAAGGTCGTTATCCGCCACGTGGTGGTGCCCGGCATTACCGATACGGTTGAGGAGTGCGAGGCGCTCGGCCGCCTCATCGCTCCATGGCACAACGTGGTGGGCCTGGAAATGCTGCCGTATCACACGATGGGTGTCGTCAAGTACGAGCAATTGGGCATTCCCTATAAGCTCGAGGGCGTTCCACAGATGGATACCGCGCGCATGCCCGAGCTGCGCAACGCCGTCATGACGGGCATGAAAAAGCGTCGCGCGGAACTCAAAAACGCTATCGGCTAGCGAGCCATTTTCGCTCCCCAAAGGCACTCATTGGGGACAGACTTAAATGAGTGCCCCTGGGCACCAAGTTGATTGCCAAAGAGCTCCGTCAAGTTGCGGTGGAATAGTTCTTGTTTTTCGGCTTATGCCGCCCAAATAGGAACTATTCCACCGCAACTGCGTTTTGGGCGGAGATGCGCAACAGAATCGCGCCATTTGGATAAATACGCTTGTGGTTTCTTTAAAGACGCCTTAAACGCCGCTGAATATCTTTGGAAAGAAATGCCTGCTCGGTATTATGCTGCTCGTATATGAACGGTAGCAGTCAGGAGACCACGTGCGAAATAACGCATCGCGGGACGAGTATATGCCGCAGCATAGCAGCAGATATGAGACGAAGGGCACATCTTCGCGTGGCCTTGCCGACGCTCGCGTCCGCGTGACGAAGATTGCCGCCATTGGGATGCTAACGTTGGCGGTTATTATCCTCGGAATTACCGCCAAAACCTACGCGTCGGAGCGAATGGCACACTCAGATGCGTCAACGGTACAGACGCAAAACAAAAAGGTCTCTGAATCTAAAGCTACCGCAAGTCAAACCCTGTCGACAGCGAGCCTTAAGACGAGGCTTTCGAAGGCGGACTTTAACGATATTCCCTCAGGCGATACCGTGCAGACCTTCTCATTGGTTGATGACCAGATCCCCGCCCTGGAGGGTGGGAGCCTCGCCGCGCTCCAAGATGCCCTTGATCAGGCCCAGGAATTGGGCGATGTGGGCGTGGTGTTTTACGATTTGTCGAGCGGCAAGGGCGTGACGTATAACGCCGATATCGAGGTTTACGGCGCGAGTAGCTACAAGGCACTCTATGCGTTGTACATCTGCGAATCTCTGGTCGAGACGGGCCAGGTCTCACTCGATGATACCCTGGGCACCTATGGTGGCTATAGCATGGGCTGGCAGACGGTGCGCGACCTAATCGAGGCCGCGGTCGTTAATTCGGATAACGACTCGTTTATCGCGTTACGCGCGGCGTTTGACCATGCCGGTTACGAGGATTGGATTGTCAGTCTTGGCATCGATTACGATACCGCGCTCGATCCGATGAGTGATTTTCCCACTTATTGCCCGCGCACCTCGGCCAAGTTGTGGCGCGAGATGAGCGAGTATTTGAGCTGTGGCAGTGAGGCCTCCCAGTGGTTATCTGAACTGCTGTCATCAACATCGTGCTCATTTATCCGTGATGGGATTGCCGATGAGCAGGTTTTGGTGCGCAACAAGGCGGGCTGGATTAGCGAGGATGGTTGCTATTCGACATGCGATGCGGGCCTTATCGACATCGATGGCCGTACCTATGTCATGAGCATCATGACATCGATGCCATGGAGCGATCGCTCGAGTGAGCTGGTGGCTGCGATTGCTAAGGTGTTCTTTGATACACGAGCTACGCTGGCCTAGCGTGTTCGTTTGGCGTTGGCAAACAAAATGCTGGTACCATACCGTGGTTGAGAATTTCGTATAGGTTTGGGGAATGGCATGGCTACCATCGCGATTATCGGTGCACTCGAAAAAGAGATCATGCAGATTAAGGAAGAGCTGAGTAACGTTTGCGAGGCACAGGAGGCAGGCTTGACCGTTGTGAGCGGTAAGCTCGACGGCCTGTCGATTGTCGCCACGACGGCGGGTATGGGCACGGTAAACGCTGCCGCCGCAACACAGCACCTCATTAGCAAGTATGCTCCACAGGCAGTTGTGCTTTCGGGTATCGCGGGCGGTTTGAACCCCAAGCTCCATATCGACGACGTGGTCATCGGCAAATGCCTGCGCTATCTGGATACCGATACCGCGCTTATCGCCGAGTCTGCACCGGGGCTCGAGGAGTTTGGCTCGACGCCTGCGCTGGTCGATATTGCTGCCGATGTGCTTGCTGAGCGTGGGTTTGTTGATGCTTCGACAAATGCAGCCGCTTCGAACGAGGGAGCCAAACAATTCCTGGTCGGCACGATTGCCACGGGTAACCGCTTTGTGACGGGCGCCGCCATGCGCAATGACGCTATCGAGGCGACGCATGCCGATTGCGTCGGCATGGAGGGCGCGGCAATTGCCCATATCGCAACCAAAAATGGTGTCGATTGCCTGGTGCTGCGCGCTATCAGCGATAATTGTGACGAGGCGTACGATGCGATTTGCGACCGCGAGTTCGACCTGTTCGAGTATGCCCGTACCGCGAGTGGCATTACGCTCGATATCGTTCGCCGTATCGCTGCTATCTATTAGCGCGCTTTTTTGTAAGAACCTACGACCAAGGAGTGTCCATGGCCGATTCTATTAACTACCAGCTTGCCAAGTTCGTTGCCAGCTATGGCAAGGTTTCGCAGATTCCCGAGTCCACCTGCCCCGAGGTGAGCTTCGTCGGCCGCTCCAACGTGGGCAAGTCGTCGATCATGAACAAGCTTTTTGGCCGCAAGAACCTCGTCAAGGTTTCGAGCACGCCGGGTAAGACGAGCAACATCAACTTCTTCGAGGCCGACGACGTGCACTTTGTCGACCTGCCGGGCTATGGTTTTGCCCGTCGTTCCAAGGCCGAGCGTGACCGTTGGGCAGAACTTATCGGCGACTTCTTCGACTCGGAGCGCAGCTTTAACCTGGTCGTGTCGCTGGTGGACATTCGCCACGATCCCAGTAAGCTCGACCATGACATGATCGACTACCTGCAGGGCAACGAGTTCAACTTTATCGTCTGCCTCACCAAGGCCGACAAGCTCAGCCGCACCCAGCAGGCCCGCCAGGCAGCAGCCATCAAAAAGCAACTCAACGTCCCGGCCGAGAACGTAATCATCACAAGCTCCCAAACCGGCACCGGCATCGACGAACTCAAAAAGCGCATCGCCGAGGCCTGCCTCTAATAAGCGCCCCTATCAATAAAAGGCAGGCTATCAGCCCGGCGCCCCTTCAAAGCGTGGGTCCCTGTAGACATCCTCAGCAAGGTAAGCGCAGGGACGGTCGGGATGTTCCCTCAAAATCATTCCGCAGCGCGAAGGCCCCTTGTCCGTCGCTCCGTAGGAGCAGGACAAGGGGCCTTCATGCGCGAGGACGATTTTGAGGGAACATCCCGACCGTCCCGGACAGGTATATGGGGAGGATGTCTACAGGTACTCGATTTGAGCGCCCTCGGTGTCGCACGTCAGAATGTGCGTGTCACACTTGGGGAACTGCTCACGCAGCTTGACCTGCAGGAACTTTGCCACGATGGTGTCGTCAGTCACGGCCATGAGGGTCGAGCCCGAACCGCTGATCCAGATGGTCTTGGCGCCTCCGTTAAGGCAGGTGTCGCGCACGGCGTTGTAGTCGGGGATGAGGCGGCGGCGATAGGGCTCCTGGATGCGGTCGTCGTTGGCAGCGGCAATCAGGTCAAGGTCGCCGGTCTCCAGGCCGCGCGTCATGCCGGCGATGCGGCCCATTTGCCATACGGCGGTGGAGAGTGGAATCTCCTGCGGCACAACCTTGCGCGCCTCGCTCGTATGCACCTCGTAGGGCGGAATCACGGTAATAAAACGCAAGCGATCGCTTACCTCGTATCGCAGGCACTGGGGCAGCGAGTCGGTCGGCGTAAAGGAGCAGACGGCGCCGCCCAGGATAGCGGGGGCGACGTTATCGGGATGCCCTTCGACCTCGGTGGCAATGCGGACGAGCTCGGCGCGGTCGACGGTGTGGCCCGTCAGCGCGGCGGCCGCCATGATGCCAGCGACGACGCAGGTTGAGCTGGAACCCAGGCCGCGGGCGACGGGCAAGTCGGTCTGAATGTCGATGGCGACGGGGAAGGCCGGCTCGCCCCAGGCGGCCAGAGCATCGACAAAGCTCACATAGACCAGGTTATTCTCGTTTTGGAACTCCTCGGGGCAGCCCGTGATGGTGAGCTTGTCGGCGCGCTCGAAGGTGAAGTGCGAGTAGAGGCTGACGGCCATGCCGAGGGTGTCGTAGCCGATGCCTAGGTTGGCGCTGGTTGCTGGGACGGTGATTTTGATCATGTGGGTCCTCCTGGCGTGCCTGGCTATTTAGTTCGCTGCTCGGGCAGTCCTACGCAAGACGGAAAGCACATTAAGTGCTTTCCTTTGCGTGCGGAACTCGCGACGAACTAAACAGCCAGGCACGCTGTGCGCGTTCGTCACCATCCCGGGGGTTATCTGATGAAAGAAGGTGCGCCGGCTTTCGCCGGCGCTTAATTAGGGGTTTAGTTGGTAGCCATCTTTTTTGCAGCCTGCTCTACGTAGTTGGCCATCTCATTGACGTCGCAGACGTCTTCGAAGCGGACGGGCTTGGACTCGAGCTCGGCGAGCTGGGTCGGGGCGACCGTGTTGGTGGCCTGCTCGAGCACACGCATAGCCTCAAAGTCGTCCTCGGGAACGTTAAGCCCCAGAGCTTCGCAGCAGGCGCGCGGGAACTTGTAGGGGCTGGCGGTCGAAAGCAGCACGCGGGCCTTGGCGCCCTCGGCGGGAGCGACCTGCTCGAAGACGTGATAGCCGCAAGCGGTGTGCGGGTCGATCACGTAGTCGTTGGCGTCCCAGCAGCTCTTGATGGCAGCGCGGACTTCGTCCTCGCTGGCCCAACCGCAGCCAAACACGCTCTGGATCTTGGCCAGCAGCTCGGCGGGCACCTCGTAGCGACCCGTCTGGGCAAGCTGCTTCATAAGGCCGGCAACGAGCTCGCAGTCGCCGTCGGACAGGAAGTAGAGCATGCGCTCCAGGTTGGAGCTAATAAGGATGTCCATCGACGGCGAGATGGTCGTGAAGAACGGACGGTTACGGTCGTAGACGCCGGTAGTCAGGAAGTCGGCAAGCACGTTGTTCTTGTCGCTCGCCACGACGAGCTTGGCGACGGGCAGACCCATGCGCTTGGCGTAGTAGCCTGCCAGGATATCGCCAAAGTTGCCGGTCGGTACGCAGAACTCCACGGTGTCGCCGGCCTCGATGGCGCCGGCGCGCAGCAGCTGCGCATAGGCGGCAAAGTAGTAGACGACCTGCGGTACCAGACGGCCGACATTGATGGAGTTGGCGCTCGAAAGCACAGTGCCAGCGGCCTCCAGGCGCTCGGCAAGCTCCTTATCGGCAAAGATGCGCTTGACGGCGCTCTGGGCGTCGTCAAAGTTGCCGCGGATGCCGCAGACGGCGACGTTATCGCCCTCCTGCGTGGACATCTGCAGGTTCTGAACGCGGCTGACCTTGCCCTCGGGATAAAAAACGGTGATGCCCGTGCCCGGAGCGTCGGCAAAACCGGCGAGCGCGGCCTTGCCCGTGTCGCCCGACGTGGCGGTGACGATCATGATGCGCTCGGCGCCGCCGTCCTTGGCGGAAGTGCGGGCCATCAGACGGGGGAGCATCTGCAGGGCGACGTCCTTGAAGGCGCTTGTGGGGCCGCCAAAGAGCTCCATCACATAGGTCTGAGGGGCGTCGGCGCCCGGCGCAGCGTCGAGTTTGACGAGCGGCGTAACCTCTTCACTCGCGAACGTGCCGCGGTATGCCTCGTCGACACACGCCGAAATTTCTTCGGCCGTGTAATCATTCAGTAACATTCCCAACACATCTTGAGCGATTTCAAAGTACGATTTATCTGCAAGCGAGCTGATATCGACCTGCTGGGTGCCGAGCTCGTCCGAGACAAACAAACCCCCGTCGGGAGCGATGCCGGTGCGGATTGCCACCTTACTTGAGCACGATAAAGTGCGTCCTCGTGTACTATGATAAGTTCCCATATAACACTGCTCCTCGGATGCCTTGGTCCCAATCGGTGAAACCATGGTATCAGAGCGCGCAAAACAGGTTTGCAGAGGCTTTTAGAAAGGTAACCTCAAGCCCATGATTAAGATTGCCAAGTTTGGCGGCTCGTCGGTCGCCGACGCCGAACACTTCAAGAAGATCAAGGCCATCGTCGATGCCGACCCTGCCCGCCGTTTTGTGGTGGTTTCCGCCTGCGGCCGCCGCTTTAAGGGCGACACCAAGGTGACCGACCTGCTCTACCTGGTTAACGCGCACGTTAAGTATCACGTGTCGTGCGAGGAGCTACTCGAGGACATTGGTCAGCGCTATTTTGATATCGCTGACGAGCTGGAGCTCACCTATCCCATCCGCGAGGAGTTTGCGGCCTTTGCCGAGCGCGCCCGCTCGGGCGGTTACTCTACCGAGGAGCTCGTGAGCCGCGGCGAGTATTTCACCGCTCGCCTGATGGCCGAGTACCTGGGCCTGCCGTTCCTGGACGCCGCGACGGTTGTTGCGTTCCATCACGACGGTACGCTCAGCATGAATCGCACCTCCGAGCTGGTGCAGGAGTATGGTCAGCAGGGCGGCTTTGTTATGCCCGGTTTCTACGGCGCGACGCGTGAGGGCCAGATCAAGCTGCTCGACCGTGGCGGCGGCGATATCTCGGGCTCGATCTTGGCTAAGTGCCTGGGTGCCGACCTGTACGAGAACTGGACCGACGTCTCGGGCTTCTATTCAGCCGATCCGCGTATTGTTCCCGAGGCTCAGCCCATTGCGCGCGTTACCTACGAGGAGCTGCGCGAGCTTTCGTACATGGGTGCGAGCGTCCTGCACGAGGAGGCCGTGTTCCCCGTGCGCGAGGCGGGGATTCCGCTGGTCATCAAGAACACCAATGCACCGCAGGACCCCGGCACCATCATTAGCGAGACGGCTGACGAGGGCGAGGCAGAGCCCATCATTACCGGCGTGACCGGCAAGCGCGGTTTTGTCGCCATCAACGTCGCCCGCGACCGCACCAAGCCCCGCGTCGGCTTTATGCGCCGTGCGCTTTCGGTGTTCGAGCGTTATGACGTTTCCGTCGAGCACATGCCCACCGGTGTCGACCGCTTTGGCGCCGTGGTGCAGGAGCGGGACGTTCACGATTCGCTGTACTCGCTCGTGGGCGACATTCAGCAGGAGGTCGAGCCGCTCGAGATCGAGGTTGTCGAGGGCTTGGCGCTCATTGCGACCGTTGGCCGTAACCTGCGCGGTCGCGCGGGCATCTCGGGCCATCTGTTTGGCATGCTCGGCCAGGCTGGCGTGAGCGTGCGTATGATTTCACAGAGCTGTGACGAGATCAACATCATCATTGGCGTGGAGGAGAAGGACTTCGATCTGGCGATTCGGACCATTTACCGTGCCTTCTCCGATGAGAACGGCATTGTGAAGGTCTCCGACCTGGAGGCTCCCGCGCCGGTCGATCCTGCCCTGGCCGCGCTCCACAAGTAGCTGCTATCTCGCTAGATTTTTGGGTCATGTCGCAAAAATCTACGGCGGGGCGTTTCGTTTCGGTTTCGTTTCGACGGGGCGGGTTTCGTGCCCGCCCCGTTCTTGTATACACTGGCAACAATAATCAGCCTGCTCGGCGTGCGGGCAAAAGCCAAAACCTTTAAAGGGGGAAGCATGAAACAGTACACGGTTGCTATTTTGGGCGCGACGGGAGCCGTGGGCACCCAGATGCTCGAGTGCCTCAACGAGCAGGAGTTCCCGGTCGGTAAGCTCAAGCTGCTGGCGAGTGCACGCTCCGCGGGCAAGACCGTTGAGTTCCGCGGCGAGCAGATCGTAATCGAGGAGGCTTGCCCCGAGGCCTTTGAGGGCTGTGATATTGTGCTCGGAGCCGCTGGCGACGATATCGCGAAGGAGCTACTGCCCGAGGCCGTCAAGCGCGGCGCCGTCGTGGTCGACAACAGCCATGCTTTCCGTATGGATCCCGAGGTGCCGCTGGTCGTGCCCGAGATCAATGCCGACGATATCAAGTGGCATCACGGCCTTATCGCCAACCCCAACTGCGCGACCATCATCGGCCTGGTTCCCACGTGGCCGCTGCATCAGCTCGCCGGTGTGAAGCGCATGATCGTCTCGACGTATCAGGCGGCTTCGGGTGCCGGCGCTCCCGGTATGGCCGAGCTCGAGGCTCAGCTGGCCGCCCTGGGCCGCGGCGAGGAGATTCCCGAGCCGCGCGCGTTTGCCGCCCAGCTGGCGAGCAACCTGATTCCGCAGATCGGCGGCGTCAAGGAGGAAGGCTTTACCTCCGAGGAGATGAAGCTGCAAAACGAGGGCCGTAAGATCATGCACCTGCCCGAGTTGCGCGTGAACTGCACCTGCGTGCGTGTGCCCGTGCTGCGTTCGCACTCCGAGAGCATTACGCTCGAGTTTGAGCGCGATATTACGGTCGAGGAGGCTCGTGCTGCGCTGGCTGCCGCTCCCGGCGTCAAGCTGGTTGACGATATGGCTGCCGAGGATGCACACGACCGTTTCCCCATGCCGATGGATACGTCCGACCAGGACCTGATTTGGGTCGGTCGCGTGCGCCGCGACATCTCGAACCCCGAGGCCGCGCGCGGTATCACCTTCTGGTGCTGCGGCGACCAAATCCGTAAGGGCGCGGCAACCAACGCCGTCCAGATTGCCAAGCTGCTCTGCGAGTAGTGGTGGACCTGTCCGGCGGGGGCCGGGCTTGGTTTTCAGAACGTCCTCGACCATGTGTGGCGCCTTGTCCTGCTCCTTCGGAGCCGCGGACAAGGCGCCACACTGGTCTGCGGAGTGTTCTGAAAACTAAGCCCGACCCCCGCCTGCGGTGACGTTGCTGCAAGCGGCCTGCGATGGGGCCGTTGTTGGTTGGGGCCGCTGGGCTGATGGGGGGCACGTGGCTGTTGCGGGCCCTGGTTCCGGCGGCGGCCTCGGCGCTTCGCGCCTGCCGCCTTGGGGGACTGTGGGGCGCGGCCGGCAGCGGCGGCGCGTTGCGCCTGCTGCCTGCGGGGACTTTGGGGTGGGGCCGAATCGAAGGTGAATGGTTTTCCGAGAAGTGAACGACCTATTTTGGACCCTTGAAGCATCGGCATATTTTGGCCGCCATTTCCTGCGGTTTTATCGCATGAATCCTGCTGTTTTGCAGTCAAAAAATGCGGATGCTTCGGGGCCCTAGTTTTACTCGTTCACTTCTCGGAAAACCATTCACCTTCGTTTTTGCCGGACATCGTTTTGGGCGTTGCGACTCGGTATCGGCCGATATTGAGAGGGAAAACGCCCTCTCTTGGACAATCGAGTCTGTCCGGACGTATCTGCGAGGTTGTCTGCACAATTCGCGGTATTATGGTGCGGAGTTTTGAAAGGAGCCGCTGGTGGTCACGACGACGTTTGCTTCGCCTTTGGGCGAAATCTTGCTTGCCGCTGATGGCCGCGGTTTGACGGGGCTTTGGTTTGAGGGTCAGGAGCACTTTGGCTCTACGCTGCTCAAAGAGGATGCGGAGTATGTCGTAGGTGCCGATGCGGTTTCTGGTACCGGTGGGATGTCTTCGGTGAGTCCGGCAAATGGCGCGGCATCTTCGGTGCTTGAGCGTTCTTGGGCTTGGCTGAATGCTTATTTTGCGGGGCAGGAGCCTCGGTTTACGCCGCCGTTGCATATGATTGGCACGGCGTTTCAGCGTGAGGTTTGGTTTGAGCTGCTTTCTATCCCGCGTGGCGAGGTCGCTACGTATGGTGAGATCGCCCAGCGTGTTGCGGCTCGACATCGTGTACCGGGAAACGAAGCACCCGTTGTGTCTCCCCGTGCCGTGGGGGCCGCGGTCGCGCGTAATCCCATTTCGATCATTGTGCCGTGCCATCGCGTGGTTGCCGCCGATGGCTCGCTTAACGGATATGCCGGCGGACTTGATCGCAAGGAGTGGCTGCTTCGGCTTGAGGGCGCGTACGAGGAATAGCGCCAGGGCACTTTGCATAGCCAAGACGCCGTTTCCGGTTGAGACCACCTGCTTGGACATCCATCTACGCCCGCTTCTGCAGGGCGTAGATCGACTTATCCATGTTGAACAGGTAAGCCACGACGCAGACAATAAAGAACTTCGGCAAGTCACCAAAGCCGAAGACTTCGCAGCCAATAAGGATCGGCGCGAGCAGCGTATTGGTGGCGCTGCCAAAGACGGCTGCGTAGCCCAGCGCGGCGCAAAGCGCGATGGACATGCCGAGTTGAGCCTCGTTATGGCGACATCTGGGTAACAGAAAGGCCCGCGTTCCTCAGAGGCAAGATAGGCAATTCTGCTTTTGAGGTAGATCTCAATTCTGCCGACCGCATCAAACATTAACTGCCGGAGGGCTCGGTCAAATTCATACGTGTAGATGATGGTTTCGAATGTTGTGCCTTCGCGAAAGATGGTAATCCCGGACTTGCATTTGGTTTTGTAGGGAAAACAGTAGGCCGACAGTCTGTAGTGGCCGACTTCGACCAAAGCTCGCTCGAGTTCGCTTTGATCAGAGCACTTAAGACCCCTGTATTCTGTCAATAGTGCTATTTGTTCGTTGATGGATATCCGCGACTTCCGGTATTTCATTTAAGCCTCTTGATAGAAAAAGAGCTGGAGTTGCGCATCGTTGAGAGGCTTTCCAGCTTTAGCAAAACAAACTTATAAGATGCGACGGGCCGCGTCAAGATAATTACCGGACGGTCTAGGAGGCGACTGGTTGGCTGGCTTAAAACCTAGCGTGTGAAATGACGCTTCACGCTATTCAGCGCGCTTGATAGGATGACGAATCACAGTTTTAAGTTTCTCCGGTGCACATTTGCGTGGATCGGAGAGATAGATTTCGTGATGGAAACGGGTGTCTGAGAAGTCGGGGACATAGCCCTGCTCGGTCGTGTATTCATTCATAGCGCCTACGGTCGCCGGTTCGTTGTCGTAGGGCCCGGTGTGCATGCATTGAACGCAGAGACCCTCGTCAACTTTAAGCAGCTCGACGGCGGAAAAGTCCAGTTTCTTTTTGGTCGTGGCTTCCGCGACTGCCCAGTCAAAGTCATCTCGGGTGACGAAATCGGGCAGGCGAATGCACGAGATAAAGTTGAAATCGTCCTTGCGTACATAATCGATGTCGCCGCTCGGGGAGTCTTGCCACCAGAAACCCTCGAGCGGCGGTACCACAAAGTCGAAATAGCCCTCGATACTCCTTGAGCCTTTCTTCGACATCTTGACGGTATAGGCGATGCCGTAAAGCAGCGGCAGGGCGTTTTGATACTCGCCACCTTCGGTATTTGGGTCGCCCTTTCCGCGAACGGCAACGTAGCTCATAGGCGGGACAGTTACGATACTCGGCTTGCTTGCAGGTTTGTAGAGCTCCTTGCATTCCTTCTTAAAGTCGAACGCCATGTTGGCCGCCTTTCTGCGTATTGGCCTGCTTAGATAGTGGAATCATATCATAAAAACGAACAGCTGTTCGAATGATTCGGCTGACAGATAGAGATGCGTGCGTTGTGTTTGGCGGTCGGCCTGACCCCGTCGATGATTTCTCTGCCTCCCCGGCGCCTCATCTATGGCTGTCGTTTCCCCATATAAAACCTGCCAAAATGAACCTGTCCCTTTTTGGTCGGCGTGAAATGGGTAATACTAAAGAGTTATCCGACCAGATGGGAACCGATCGATGGCCTATATCGAATTCAAAGACGTCATCAAAGCATACGGCGAGGGCGATGCCCGCATCCATGCGCTCGACGGCGCGAGCTTTACCGTTGAGCGCGGTGAGCTCGCCATTATCCTGGGCGCTTCGGGCGCCGGCAAGACTACGGCGCTCAACATTCTAGGCGGCATGGATACGGTAACCTCCGGCTCCGTGACAGTGGACGGGCGCGACGTGAGCTCTGCCAACGAGGCGCAGCTTGTGGAGTACCGCCGCGCCGACGTCGGCTTTGTCTTTCAGTTCTACAATCTGGTTCCCAACCTGACGGCGCTCGAAAACGTTGAGCTTGCAGCTCAGATCTGCCCCGATTCGCTCGATGCCGAACAGACGCTTCGCCAGGTTGGCCTGGGCGAGCGCCTCGCCAACTTCCCCGCGCAGCTTTCGGGCGGCGAGCAGCAGCGCGTGTCCATTGCCCGCGCACTGGCCAAGAACCCCAAGCTTCTTTTATGCGACGAGCCCACGGGCGCGCTCGACTATAAAACCGGCAAGCAGATCTTGCAGCTGCTGCAGGATACCTGCCGCAAGCAGGGCATTACGGTCATCATCATCACGCACAACTCCGCGCTCGCGCCCATGGCCGATCGCCTGATCCGCTTTAAGAGTGGTCGCGTGGAGAGCGAGACGGTCCAGCAAAATCCCGTGCCTATCGAGACGATCGAGTGGTAGCGCCCATGGACCAGGACCGCCAAAACAGCCAAAACCACGATACGGAGCGCGCGGGTCGCGACCGGGAGTTTGCGACCTACCGCACCGCTCAGAGCTCAAACGATATGGTGCCGACGGTTTTTCGCCGTGGCATCTACCGTACAATCCGCGGCAGTCTTAAGCGCTTCTTGTCTATCGTGGTCATCACCGCGCTTGGCGTGAGCGTGATGTGCGGTCTTAAGGCAGGCTGCGAAGATTTGCGCGATTCGGTCGACGCCTATTTTGACCAGCAGAATGTCTATGACATTAACGTGCAGTCGACCTATGGCCTTACGCGCGACGATCTTGCGGCTATCCAAGAGGTCGACGGCGTCGAGACGGCCGAGGGTATCTACACCGAGACCGCCTACACCGCCGTGGGCACAACACGCGAGCGCGTGATCGTGCAAAGTCTTTCCAAGGAGAATATCGATCAACCGGTGCTGGTGAGCGGTGATTTGCCCGAGAGCGCCGATGAGGTCGCGGTGACTTCGAAGTTCCTGAAGGCTTCGGGCAAAAAGCTCGGCGATACGGTGAGTTTTGCCGCCAATGACGCGAGCTCGTCGAACCAAAGTGCCAAGGACCAGTTTGCCGCGGGCGATTACACCATTACGGCCGAGGTCCTCGATCCCACCGACGTGAGCTCCGACTCGACAGTCAACGCCTTTCGCGCTGCTTCGGCTGCGGACTATAAGTTCTATGTGAACGAGGACGCCGCGACATCTTCTTCCTACTCCTCGGTCCACGTGATCGTCGAGGGAGCCAAGAGCCTCAGCTCCTATTCGGACGCCTACACGACAAAGATCAACGAGGTCAAGGGCAATATCGAGAAGATCCGCGAGGAGCGTGAGAAGGCGCGCGCTCAGGAGCTGACGGTCGACACGCCGGCAAGCTTGGATGCGGCCGAGCGCCAGGTCGCCATGCTCTTTGGGATCGAGCAGGATAACATCAACCGCATGACAGAGGGCAGCGAGGAGCGTGTGCAGGCGCAAGCCGACCTGGACCAGCGCCGCGCCGCCGCCGATCAGCAATTCGCCGATGCCCGCGCCGAGCTTTCCGATCTTGGCGAATGCACTTGGTACATCCAGGACCGCGGTAACATCGCAAGCTACTCGAGCGTCGAGAGCGATAGCTCGTCAATTGAGGCCATCGCCACGGTGTTCCCGTTTATCTTCTTTATCGTCGCCGTGCTCATCAGCCTCACCACCGCCACGCGTATGGTTGAGGAGGAGCGCACGCTCATCGGCCTGTATAAGGCGCTCGGTTATTCGCGCGGGCGCATCCTGTCCAAATACGTGGACTATGCGCTGTGGGCTTGTCTGATCGGCGGCGTGCTCGGCAACATCATCGGCTTTGTGGGCCTGCCGCTGTTCTTGTTTACGGTGTTCGACGACATGTACTCGCTGCCTCAGATGCTGCTTTCGTACGACATCGTGTCCTCAATCGTCTCGGTGGCGCTGTTTGCCGTGGGCGTGGTGGGCGCCACGATTATCGCCTGTCGTCACGAGATGGCCGAGACCCCAGCCTCGCTCATGCGTCCCAAGGCCCCGCGCGCCGGCTCGCGTATCTTGCTTGAGCGTATCGGCTTTATCTGGCACCGCATGGGCTTTTTGAACAAGGTGGCAGCGCGTAACCTGTTCCGCTACAAAAAGCGTGCCTTTATGACCATCTTTGGCATCGCGGGCTGCACGGCGCTTGTGATTTGCGGCATGGGCATTCGTGATACGTCGGTCGCGCTGTCGCCCAAGCAGTACGGGCATATCACGCGCTATGACTTGCTGGCGGTCGCCAATCCCGACGATTTTTCGCAGACGTGCGCGGCATTGGATGAGCGCAGCGCGGCCAAGGATTCCGACGTGACCGTGACCTCGACCCTGCCGATTATGACCGACAACGTCACCTTTACATTTGGCGGCAAGAGCGAGACCGTGCAGCTGATCGTGATTCCCGACGACCGCACGGGTGACTTGGGCGATTACGTGCGCCTGGAGGATGAGTCCAAAGAACCGCTCGCCCTGCGTGACGGGGACGTGTATTTAAGCAAGAGCTCGCAGCTGGTGCTGGGGATTCAGCCGGGCGATACAGCACACGTCCAGGATTCGTCGCTCAATGTTGCCAAGGTCAAAGTCAGCGACATCTCGCTCAACTATCTGGGCAACACGCTTTACATGACGCAGAGTACCTATGAGCGCGCGTTCGGTCGAAGCGCACGCCTCAACGGCGTCTTTGTGCTGCTTAAGGGCTCGTCGGCCGACCAGATTGCGTTTAGCAAGAATCTTAAGAGTGACGGTTGGCTCACCATTTCGAGCACGGCCGAACATTGGCAGAACTACGAGGCGAACTTTGCGATTATCAATTCCGTCGTGGTGCTCGTGACCTTTATGGCGGCGTGCCTATCGTTTGTGGTGGTGTTTACGCTGTCCAACACGAATATCTCCGAACGCGAGCGCGAGCTGGCGACCATTAAGGTGTTGGGCTTCCGTCGCGGCGAGGTGCACCACTACGTCAACAAGGAGACGTTGATTCTCACGGCGATTGGCGCCGCTCTGGGCGTGCCGTTAGGCGGCTTGCTGGCCGAGAGCTTTACCTACATCCTGCAGATGCCATCGCTGTACTTTGACGTTGAGGTCGAGCCGCTGAGCTACGTGCTCGCCGTGGTGCTTTCCTTTGGCTTTACGTTTATCGTCAACCTCGCCACCAATCGTACCCTCAACAAGATCGACATGGTCGGCGCCCTCAAGAGCGCCGAGTAACCTGCCAAAAAGGGACAGGTATATTTTGGCAGGTTTTATCTGGGCAAACGCCGGACAACCATTAGGTGGCCCAGCGTTTGCCCCGTTTTGCTGGGGATGTCTGTCGTTCAGTGCTCTTACTGGCCAATCCAGTGTTGCGCATAGCTCTTAATGTCTTCGGTAAAACCGTCAAGGTCGTCAAGGGTGATCACGCTGTCGATAAGCAAATTGGCTATCTCGCGGTGCATTGTGCTGCGGCGAATGTCGTTTGCAATTACGCCTGAGGACAGCTTGTCTCTATTGAGGCGCTCTTCTAGTGCCCAAAATCTACTGGACGCTTCGCTGTCGCCGTTCAGCATCTCAACGTACTGGCCGATGAGCTTTTCCATATAACGTTCTTGCCATTGAGGAAGCATTTTCTTAAACAGCTTCCAGTCGCTTTCGGTTACGTCGCGCATATGTTCTCCGCTCGTCAAACGGGCTTTCCATTTGCCTTTCATTTTATTTGGTTTTCGCTCGCAGGTGCGGATGAGAGGCTCTCTTTAGCCTTCGAGATTGGGCTTGAATGGGTCGTATGCCACAAAACGGGCCTATCTACTACGTTTAATTGGATACCCTCAACCATGCCGGGAAAACGAAAAATAAAACCGCAGGTAGAAGGCCTGTCGATTTTCGAAAAAGGCGGTCATGGTTGGCCCCATCGAGTTAAACGTAGTAGATAGGCCCTTTTCGTGGCGGACCATCAAACGAACGCCGACGCTTGTGCTGTAGCCGCTCCGATCATTCGTAAGTTGCGGTGGAATGGTTCCTAAATTCGACTACTCAAGGCTAAAACCGGAACTATATCACCGCAACTTAGGAGGGAGGGGCGGGGGGGTACTAGTTGGGTGCTGCCGTCGGGCTGGGATGGTTTAGGCTCGTTCGCGATGCTTCCATCGTTTACGGCACCAACGCATGAGTGCTTTTACGACCGGGATGGTGATGAGAATTACCCAGGCGGGATGGGGTTGCCCCAGACAGAGCCACATGTAGAGGAACCATGCCTCGGCACTGACCGAATAGACGACATCGATCAGCTTAGATAAGTGGCGTTGGCCGATAAAGTCGCCAAGCGCGTAATAGACGGGAATCAAAAAGACGAGGAAGAGTCCCGTAGCCCATGTGCCGTAGGCAATGCCGAGCACCAGGTAGGCGAGGGTGACGAGCGCGGGGAAGGGGAATTTGTTCCATGTACGTCCGACCTTGGTGTGGAAATGCTTGCCATGATGGTCGAGCTTGTCGTGTGCTTCCTTCCAGCTGGAAAACGTCTCGCCGTCGATGGTGACGGTGCCGTCGTCATTGGTATGCACGCTATGTCCATCGTCCTCAAGCGTATCGATATGCAATCCGCCTGGCCCCACATGGACCTCTTCGCCCTTGCGCTCGTTAGCCACATGGATGCCATTCCAGCCAACATGGACCTCTTCGCCTTTGTTGGGATCAATAACGTGGATGCCGCGCGTGAGGGAAATATCGACAAGCGGCTTATCGCTGTAACCAGAGTGCTCAGTAGAAGCCTCAGCCTCTTCAGCCTCATCTGAAGCTTTGGTGCCGGCGTCGCTGTCCTGTGCCTCATCATCAGCTTGCGAGTCGTCAGTGCTATCCACCGTCTCCCCATACAACAGCTCATCCAGCGACACGCCATACAGCGCGGCGAGCGCAATAAGGTTATCGGTATCGGGCGAGGACTCGCTGCGCTCCCATTTACTGACAGCCTGACGACTCACGCCCAGCTGGGCGGCAAGCGCCTCCTGAGAAAGCCCGGCAGCCTTGCGGCGATCAACGAGCCGCTGTGCCATCGCAAGATCCATGGTGGTTCCTTTCGTTTGATGGTCGAATCGAATGAGCCGAGTATGCTGAGAACAACCGGTAGCGACCACCATTTCTAGTTAGAATCTGCTCCAACCCTACCGCAACTACCGGTAGCAACCCCTAACGACCAGCCATTTCAGGACAAATGTCAGTGCAAGTAGCAGCCAAGAGCCCCCCATTCAGTAAGTTGCGGTGGAATAGTTCCTAGATTCAGCCATTTGCGGGCTAAGCGGGAACTATTTCACCGCAACTTAATTTCAGACCAGGCACCCGCAGCAAGAAGGCGAATAGCCTCGGCCTCCCTAGTTACCGCAGGAGGCCCCGGGGCTTACCTCCCAAATCTTTCCGCAGGACGGAAGGATCCCGCCGCGCGAAGCGCACGGCGGGGTCCTGACATGTCCGAGGACGATTTGGGAGGAAAGCCCCGGGGCCTCCGATGAGAGCAGTTCCAGCCGAGGCTATTCGTCGCCGAAGCTGATGCCCAACGCCTTGGCCTCGCGCACCAGATCGCTCTGGGGGTCGACAAACTTGAGCTTGCCGGCGACCTCCTCGAGCGGCATGTGGCACATCTTGCCGTCGCGCAGGGCGATCATGTAGCCAAACTCGCCGCGCAGGCAGCCAAGCGCGGCTTCGACGCCGCACTGGGTCGCAAAGATGCGGTCCTGAGCATCGGGTTGGCCGCCGCGCTGCGTGTGGCCGGGGATGGCGACGCGGGTCTCGCGACCGGTCTTGGCCTCGATCTCCCTGGCGATGTCGTACACGATTGACGGGCTCGTGCGCTCGGCGAGCTTCTTCTTGTACTCCTTCTTGGACAGCGCCGCGTCCTCCTTGGAGATAGCGCCCTCGGCGACGGCCACGATGGTAAAGCGGCTGCCGGTTTCCATGCGATGCTCAATGGTCTTGATGACGTTGTCCATGTCGTAGGGGATCTCGGGAATCAAGATGACATCCGCGCCGCCCGCGACGCCGGCGTACAGCGGGATCCAGCCAACCTTATGGCCCATGATCTCGATGACGAACACGCGGCCGTGGCTCGAGGCGGTAGTGTGGATGTCGTCGATGCACTTGGTGGCGACGTCGATGGCGCTCGTAAAGCCAAACGTCATCTCGGTGCCCCAGGTGTCGTTATCGATGGTCTTGGGCAGGGCGATAACGTTGAGGCCCTCTTCGCGCAGGCGGTTGGCGGTCTTGGTGGAGCCGTTGCCGCCCAGCATAAACAGGCAGTCGAGCTGCAACTTGTGATAGGTGTGGACCATCGCGGGCACCTTCTCGACGCCGTCGGCCTCGGGAATGTTCAGGCGCTTAAACGGCGTGCGGCTCGTGCCCAGAATAGTGCCGCCGCGGGTGAGGATGCCGCTAAAATCGGCGGGTGTCATGACACGGAACCTGCTGTAGATAAGGCCCTGATATCCGTCCTCAAAGCCATAAATCTCGATAGGCTCTTTGCTATTGGTCATAAGCGTTTTGACAATGCCGCGCATGGTGGCGTTGAGCGCCTGGCAGTCGCCGCCACTAGTAAGAAGACCGATCCTAAGCATGGTGAATCCTTCCGGGCAAGTTATAACATGCGCATAAGTTTACCCCCGCACACTGTTGATGCGGGGGTAAAACGTGTTAGCTCAAGCGTATGGAAATGTAAGCAACGTCAGGCGAGCGTAAGGACGACGGTGCCAGCGCCTTACAGCGCGAAGGCATCGACGTCGCCCCAGTGGCGGCGCAGCGTGATGGCGGCAGCGGGCTCGGTGTTGTCAAAGACGACCGACCACTGCGTATTACTGGTGATGTCTTCCGGATTGGGCTCTTGCGCTGCGGCGCGTAGGGCCTTCCAAGCGACTGCCTCGTCCTGGGCACCGACATGGGCGTCAAGGACATCGGCGATTGCGACGGCGCGCTCTTTACCATGGCCCAGCTCGCCATTCTTTTGATTGGGCAGCACTTCGTCGCCATAGCAGGCATAGAAGTTCGTAACCTGGCGTACAGGAGTCGCTTTAAAAGCGCGGTCGGGATCGCGCGGATCCCACTCTACTACGCGCGCGTCACCGGAGGCGTCGTTGATAAAGAAGTGGTAATCGCGTCCGGCCATGGCGTGCATGTCGTAGGCAGAAAGCAGGTCGACAGCTTCTTGCGTGGTGGCGGCACGGTCGAGCACCAGACGGATGGCGAGCGAGGTATTGATGACGGGGCGTTGCGTGTCCTGGTCACAGGGCTTGGAATCCAGGGTGAGTACGGCAATGGATACGCCGCATTCGTTAACGCCGTCGAGCTGAGCAAACGGGCCCATGAGTGCGGCGGCACGTCCGGCGACGGAGTCAAGCGGAGTGTTATCGCCCAGGTTGTTAAGGGCGGCAAACCCGATGGAGGCATAACCGCCGCGTGGGTGATTGCGCACCAGCAGCGCCGAAGTATCGTCCTTAAAGTCGTAATTGCGACCGGTGCGCACGCGGCCTTCGGCATCTACGGCGACAAAAGCGCTGCAGGCAAACTGCGGCGCCTGGACATGTGCCGGCACACCGGGCAGCACCTGCGCCACCACGGCATCGATATAGGCCTGGTCGTCGCGCACGCCAGCGGCGATGATGCGGTCGAGGTCGTAGTCGTAAGCGATGTTGATCGCGTACAGGTCATAGCCATCCTCGTAGCCGGTCAAGCGTTTGAGCGACGCGACGGACTTGATTTGCTTGCGGTAAACGATGCCGGCGGCAGCGGCAAGGCCGACGGCGACTCCCGCGGCATCGCAGGCGATGGCAATGTTACGTGGCTTCATGACGGCTCCTCTCGTCCTGTTAGCGTAATTGTCGCAAAAGGAGCGCGGGCATGATGGCTCAACTTGGTGAGCGGCGCGGGATTAAACATGGAATGAAAGGCGCGGCGCTGGCACGGCGGGGTATGCTGGAGGGGACCATCAACCCAGCGAAAGGGGAGAGCATGACGGATCAGGAAACACCCGAGCGCGCGCACGTGACGGCCGACGATATCGAGGCGGCCAACGACCTTATCGACTTTATTGAGGCATGCCCCAGCATGTTCCATACGGCGGCGACCATTATGGCCGAGCTCGATGAGGCGGGCTTTACCTACCTGCCCGAGAACGCGGCGTGGGATATCGAGCCGGGCGGTCGCTACTACACGCAGCGCAACACCTCGAGTGTTATCGCCTTTAAGGTGGGCGAGGACCTGGCCGCTACGTGGGGCGAGGACGGCGTTGCCGGCGACTATCATTTCCAGCTGACGGCGTCGCATAGCGATTCGCCGACGTTTAAGGTCAAGGCCGTGCCCGAGCTCGATGGTGCGGGCGAGACGCTGCGCCTGAACACCGAGGCCTACGGCGGCATGATCGACTACACCTGGTTCGACCGTCCGCTGGCGCTCGCCGGCCGCGTACTGGTGCGCGAGGGCGACCGTATCGAGAGCCGCTTGCTTGCTACCGAGCGCGAGGTCGCCATTATCCCGAGCCTTGCCATCCACATGAACCGCGGCGTCAACGAGAGCTTTGCGCCCAATCGTGCCGTCGACCTGTGCCCGCTCATCAGCACCGGCGAGCTTAAACAGGGCGACTTCGATGCCCTGATCGCCGACGAGCTCGATGTGGAGCCCGAGCAGATCTTGGGCCGCGACCTGTTCCTGGTCAACCGCCAGGATGCGCGCATTTGGGGCTGGGCCGACGAGTTTATCTCGACGCCCAAGCTCGACGACCTGGCCTGCGCCTATACCTCGCTGCAGGCGTTTTTGGGCGCCGAGAACGCGCACGACGTCTCGGTCTTTTGCTGTTTCGATAACGAGGAAGTTGGTTCCGAGACCAAGCAGGGCGCCATGTCGACCTTCTTGGCCGACGCGCTGCGCCGCATTAACGGGTCGCTGGGCTTTGACGACGAATCGTACCATCGCGCACTTGCCGCCTCGATGCTCGTGAGCTGCGATAACGCACATGCCGTACATCCCAACCACGCCGAGAAGTGCGATGCCCGCAACCAGGTGCTGCTCAACGGCGGCATTGTCATCAAGGAGGCCGCCAACCAGCACTACTGCACCGATGCCTTTAGCCGCGCGGTGTTCCAGGCTATTTGCGATGACGCCGACGTGCCCACGCAGGCCTTCGCCAACAAGAGCGATATGGCGGGTGGCTCCACCCTGGGCAATCTGTCCAATATGCAGGCGAGCATGCATGCTGTGGACGTGGGCCTGCCGCAGCTTGCCATGCACTCGAGCTACGAGACCGGCGGCGTACGCGACGTGATGTACGCCATCCGCGCCCTCACCGCCTTCTACGAGCGAAACCTAACCATCAACGGCGCCGAAAGCGTGGAGCTCTAAATGCGAGCCGAAGAAATGAAGGCCGAGCGTGGGGCTCAGCTTATTGATCGGGGTTTACAGCTGTTCGTCGCCGCTTGCCATGAGTCAGGGGTCGACGTGTCCAAGGCGCGACCAACGAGTGCTGAAGAACTCAAGCGTAACGCCTATTCGGACCGCTATGACGAGGAGACGGACTGGCTCTAATAAGCGAAGTGTCGAAAACGCTAGATGTATGTTTGATATCACTTTGGCGAGAGTGTCGCAGACAGAACTACCGGTATGGCGCAAGCCAACTTGACCCCATTGCACCAAAAAGGAAACGCCGCAGGTTGAGCAAAAGTCAGCGAGAGCCCGCCGTTTGAGCCAAGGTGCCGTGAAATGAAAAGGCGCTGACCTTCTGGTCGCGCCTTTGAAATTGAACTGCAGATTGGCCAAACGGCGGGCTCGCAGCGTCGAGGGGTTCCGGCGTTTGGTAAAACGCCGGAACAATTAGTGTTCGATCCAGCAGCGAAGCATTTCGCCCGCCTGCAGGTGACGCAGGTTCTCCGCGGCGATGTCGACCACGTTATTGAGCGTGGCGGCCAGGTGGAACCATCCGGAGACGTGCGGCGTGATGAGCATATTGGGCGCATCCCACAGCGGGCTTGTCGCGGGCAGCGGCTCGGGATCGGTGACGTCGACCGCGGCGCCGGCAAGGTGGCCCGACTCAAGGGCGGCAACCAGGTCGTCGGCAATCACGAGGTCGCCGCGGCCGCCGTTGGCAAAGAAGGCGCCTGGTTTCATCGCGGCGAAGAACTCGGCGTTCGCCAGGCCGCGGGTCTCGGGCGTGCTCGGCATAAAGGATGCGACGATGTCGGCCTCGGCCAGGCGCTCAGACAGGGCCTCCATGCCGTCCATGTCCTCAAACACAATGGGGTATACGAGTGGATGGCGCTTGATGCCGCGGACGTGCGCGCCCATGCCGCGGCAGAGCGTTGCAAAGTGGCCGCCGATATCGCCCGCGCCCAGCACCAGCACATTGGCGTTTTTGAGCGAGGTGACCGGCCCCAAATCCTCCCAGCGATGCTCGCGCTGCAGGTCCTGGTAGCCGGGCAGGCGCTTCATCATGGAAAGGACCATGGCAAACATGTGCTCGCTTACGGCCTGACCGTAGGCGCCGATCGAGCAAGACAGCTTGGCGTCAGCCGGCACGGTGCCGGCGGCAAGGTGGTCGTCATAGCCGGCGGTCTGCAATTGCAACAGCTGGAGGTGCTCGCATGCCGTGAGCATGTCAGGGTCGATGTTGCCCAGGATTACGTCGGCATTGGCGACCTGCTCGCGCGTGGCGGCGTCGGAGCTCGTGTAGATAAAGTCCTCGCCCGGAGCGCTCGACTCAAGAATTGCGCGATGGCGGTCGTTGACGGGCAACAAAACCAGGATGTTCACAAGCAGTCCTCTCCGCTCGACCTGCCAAAAGGGGACAGGTTTATTTTTGGCAGGTTTTATCAGGCAAAACGTTCAAATAAAAACGCCGGATGCAAGACGAGCGTGCCCGTCAGCATCCGGCGCATCCACGGCTACCAGCTCAGCAGCTCGTAACCGTCCTCGGTCACCACAAGCTGTACCTCGCATTGGGCCGAGTCGCTGCCGTCCTTGGTGCGCACGCACCAGCCATCGCCCTTGCTGATCTTGATGTCGGGCGCTCCGGCATTGACCATGGGCTCGATGGTAAAGACCATGCCCGGAGCCATGATGGTGTCCACATCGGGTGCCTCGGTGGTAAAGCCCACAAACGGGTCCTCGTGGAACTCCTTACCGATGCCGTGTCCGCCGTACTCGCGCACCACGCTAAAGCCGGCGTCCTCGACCGTCTTTTGCACGGCCTCGGCCATCACGGACAGTGGCAGCCATGGCTTGACGGCTGCCAGACCCGCCTCCACGCTGGCGCGGGTGACGTCGACCAGGCGCTGGCGCTCGGCCGAGACCTCGCCGATGCAGAACATGCGGCTCGAGTCGCTAAAGTAGCCGTCTAGGATCGTGGAGCAGTCCACGTTGATGATGTCGCCCTCGTGCAGCACGTCCGTATCACAGGGAATGCCGTGGCAGACGACGTCGTTGATCGAGGTGCACACGCTCTTTGGGTAGCCCTCGTAGTGGAGGTCGGCCGGTGTGCCGCCGTGCTCGACGGTGTAGTCGTAGATCATCTGGTCGATCTGGTTGGTGGTCATGCCCGCGGCGATGTGCTCGCCTACATAGTCGAGCACGCCCACATTGATGGCGGCCGAGCGTTTGATGCCCTCGATGTCGGCGGGCGTCTTGTAGAGCGTGCGGGGCAGAACCTCCCAGCCCTCCTCCCACAGGCGCTCGAGGCGCTCGTCGAAGGCGCTGTGACATTTCTTATATTTTTTGCCGCTGCCGCACCAGCAGGCGTCGTTGCGGCCGGGTACGGGTCCGTTGTCATACATGGCTAACTTCCTTTCATCCGCAGCTAGTATAGCCCACCCACGCGTCCATAAAAGTTGCGGTGATATAGTTCCGATTTAAGCGGTTTAACAGCATAAATAGGAACTATATCACCGCAACTGATGGAGTAGGATGGCGGGCACTAGCTGCTGCGTGGTTTTGCTAGTAGCTCACCTGGCAGGGGATGTCGAGGGCGCGCACGCGTGCGGCGATCGTGTCGAGCACCTCGGGCGCTGCTTTGGCAAGGCCGGCGACCGGTGTCTCGCGCGCCACCGTGTAGATGGTCGCCTCCTGCGGACGAATGCGCTCGAGCGCCGCGAGCCAGGGGGCAACGTACTCCTCGCCGGTGTTGTCGATGAGCTTGCCCCGGTACTCGCCGGTCAAAAAGATCGTCTGGATAATGACATGACCGTCAAAGCTTGCGAACGTCTCAATCTGGTGCTCGACGTCGTAGGGGCCAACGGGCTGGTCGAGCAGCTGGATAAATGCCGGGTCGACCGTATCGAGCTTGAGGATGTTGTCGTCGACCATCATGAGCGCATCGTGTACCTGGGGACGGTCGGCGCGCGTGCCGTTGGAGAGCACGGCGATCTTGGAGTTTGGGGCAAGCTCGTCGCGCAGCGCGACGGCGCCGGCGATGGCCTGCGGAAACTCCGGTGCGGCGGTGGGCTCGCCGTTGCCTGCGAAGGTGATCACATCGGGGAGCTCGCCCTCGGCTGCCATCTCGCGCAGCTTTGCCTCGAGTGCGTCGAGTACCACGGTAGCTGTGTTGTACGGCTCGTGGCAGGGGCGCTCGGCGTTGAGGCCGTTTTCGCAGTAAATGCAGTCGAACGTGCAGATTTTGCCGCTGGCCGGCATCATGTTGACGCCGAGCGAGAGACCAAGGCGACGGCTGCGAACGGGCCCAAAGATGGGGCTGGCATTCAAAAACGTAGACATAGGCATATGCTCCTCAAGACAATTGTGCCTAAGCATAGCATCGGCTCCAAAGCAAGGTGCGGGCTCTTGCTTTACAAGTTTCGTTTTTTCACGTCGCTCGTTATGCCGTACCATGAAAAGCCTCTGGTCGGGTACAGTTAATCTGTTAACAAGGCGTAAGGCAATGCGGGTCCATCTAGCCGTACTGACGTGCAACTGGATGGGCGTTGACGATGGGAACACAGTATGGATTTTACGGTCGAGAATGCGGGCACCACGATCGCCTGCCGTGAGTATGCCGGCCCGGATGTATCGTCCGATACACCCGCCTTGGTGTGCGTGCACGGTGCGTGCGTCGACGGCGTCTTTTTTGACGTCATCGCCCGTGAGCTCGCCCGCGACTGTCGCGTCATTGCCTACGACCGCCGCGGTTGCGGCGAGAGCGGCGACGCTGCAGACGGACGCTACGACCTCGCCGTCCAGGCCGCCGATCTGCAGACCGTTATCGAGCATATTGGCGCTCCGGCAAACGTGCTCGCGCACAGTGCCGGTACGCTGGTGGCGCTGGAGCTTCTCCGTGCAAACCCCGCCATAATCTCGCGTGCGATTCTGCATGAACCCGCCGTGACGGATGAGGGCGCCGGCCTGGGTGCGGCCCCGGTTTTGCTCGAGATGATCGCCGCGGGAAAGGTCTCCAGGGCATTACGGGCCTTCCTGGGCGCCATCGGCGATTCGGACCCTGAGGCCCCCAAGTTAACCGAGGCGGAAGCCAAGCACGCCCTGCGCAACGGCCGCAGTTTCATGGCGAACGAATACGGGATTACTATGACCTGCGTTCCCGATTGGGATAGCGTTCGCGCGTCGAAAACGGTGGCCGCCGTGCTTTTGGGCGAGCTCTCGATTGGTACGCCCCGCGAGGCGGGAACGAGGATAGCGGCTGAGCTTTTGGACTGTCCACTCGTAATGGTTCCCGGCGCGCACAATGGCCTGCGCGATCGCCCGGCAGCGGCTGCTCAGACTGTCCGTGGCATTCTGGGGCTCTAACACCCGCAATAGCCAAAACAGGCTTCACCCGCAAACGTTTCGGCCGTGTTAACAAACGTGCTCAAAACCTTACGTTTGCGGCTCCAATTGCGCCGTCTGCCAACTCATAAAAATGTAACAGCATTCACGTGCTTACCTGCATCGGCAAGGTGTTACCCTTGTAACATTTGGAACCCACCGCTACTATGCGAACCTATCGAAAGGGCCCCATATGCTCAATAATCACGAGGTCAATCTAACCGACGAGGAGGCTGCCGCCGAGGTCGCCCGCGTCGCGAAGACCTACCCCGTGGTGCGTTTGCTGTCGGCCGATCAGATTAAGAGCGAGCCTAACTGCTTGCTTGCCGGCGATCGCTGCCCTTGTCTGCGTCAGTCGAGCCTTGAGGCCTTGGCAGACTCCGATGAGGTGTCGGAGCAACTGCTCAACGATGGTGTTGAGTACCGCGCCCGTCTGCGCCCTCTAAAGGTCGAGGGCGAGCCTCATGTCTTGCTGATGGTGCGTCCGATCGATGGGCAAGAGGCTGCAGAAGAGGACCTTGTCTACACCGACGTGCTGACGAGTGTGCGCAATCGTCGATATTACGAGGAAAAGCTTCGTGGCGCCCGCATGAATGCCGGCGTTGCGATGATCGACCTTGATGATTTTAGGGTCTTCAACGATACGTGTGGCCGTCATGCCGGTGACCTTGCGCTCGGTGCTGTGGCGACAGCCATGCGTAGCGGAATTCGTTCGACTGACGAGCTTGTGCGCTATGGCTGCGACAAGTTTGTGGCCGTCATGCCCGATATTCCCTCCGATGACTTCGCCCGTCGCTTGCGTCAGGTATCCGATGCCGTTCATTCCACGATTATTCCGGGCCATGAGTACGTGAGCTTGACGGCATGTGTTGGTGGCGTTCGCATTCATGGCGAGACGGTCGATGAGGGCGTTGGCCGCGCTGTCCAGTTATTGAGCCGCGCTAAGGCAAAAGCCGGTACGGTCGTGACCGATGCCGATTCCATCGAGGCCTTCCAAAGCGAAAAGCCTTTGGTGCTTATTGTCGATGACTCCGAGATGAACCGAGCCATTCTCAACGAGATGCTCAAGGACGAGTATTGCATCCTCGAGGCCGACAACGGTCGTGCAGCGCTCGACATGGTTGACCGCTATGGCGATGAGTTGTCGCTCCTGATGCTGGACATTGTCATGCCGGGCACGAACGGCTTTGAGGTGCTGGCCGATCTGTCGCGCCGATCGGGTATCGACAATCTGCCTGTCATCATGATCTCGAGCGAAGATTCCGATGATATGGTTCTGCGCGCGTACGAGCTGGGCGCCTCGGACTATATCAACCGCCCGTTTGACTCCCGCGTCGTGCGCCGCCGTGTGAGCAACACCATCCGCCTATACGCCAAACAGCGCCGCCTGACGAACTTGCTGTCCCAGCAGTACAACGAGCGCGTCAAGAACAGTCGCATGCTCATCGATATCATGGCCGGCGTCATGGAGCTTCGCAACGGCGAGAGCGGCAGGCACGTTACGAACATCGAGAAGCTGACCGAGCTGCTGCTTGGCTGTCTGGTCCAGCGTAGCGGCACGATCTCCCTCGACAATGAGGAACGCTCCACGATCGCCCTGGCTTCGGCGCTGCACGATATCGGCAAGATGTCGATTGACGATGCGATTCTCAACAAGCCCGGACGCCTTACGCCCGAGGAGTTCGAGATTATGAAGACGCATACTACGATCGGCGCCGACATGCTGCGTGAGCTGGGTAGCCATCACGCCGGCAATGCGCTTATGGAATATGCGTACCAGATTGCGCGTTGGCATCACGAGCGCTGGGACGGCAAGGGTTATCCCGATGGCCTTAAGGGCGACGAAATTCCCATTGCCGCGCAGGTGGTTTCGGTGGCCGACGTGTACGATGCGCTGACGAGCGTGCGCGTGTACAAGGACGCTATTCCGCACGAGGAGGCGATCCAGATGATCCTGGATGGTAAGTGCGGCACCTTTAACCCGCTGCTGCTCGATTGCCTGCTCGAGGTGCAAGACCAAATTGCCGAGACGTTGGCACGCCCCGCCGATGTCGTCGCGTTTCCTACGATTTAGTTTGACCAAAGGAGTTTTTAATCCATGATTTCCATGCGTGAGGCGTATGAGAAGATCGGCGCTAATTATGATGACGCGTGTGCTCGGCTGATGGGCGGGGAAATGCTTGCCCGCTTTGCCCTCAAGTTTTTAGATGACGAGAGCATGGACAAGTTGGAGGCTGCCATGGCGGCAGGAGACGCCGAGGAAGCGTTTATGGCAGCGTACACGCTCAAGGGCGTGAGCCAGAACCTGGGATTCGATAATCTGTACGAGCCGGCGGTCGTGGTAACCGAAGCGCTGCGCGGTGCCGATGCCGTTGACGGCGCTCGCGAGGGAATGCATGCACTGCAGCAGCAATATGCGGCTACGATGTCGGCCCTGCGCGAGGCGGCTGAATAAGAGCTTGCGAGCCTTGGGCTGTGTGCCTGCCGCATATAGGCAAAAGGGTGCCCCGTCGGACCATGTGGCCGGCGGGGCACCCTTGTCTGTTGTGCAGTTCGCGAGCTAGCGGGCCTGCTTAACCTTGGCTGCTGCCTCGACAAACGACTTCCACAGGTTAAAGTCGGTCTCGAGCGTCTGCCAGGTGTACTCGGGGTGCCACTGCACGCCCAGGCAGAAAGGCTGGCCTTCGACTTCGATGCACTCGGGAACGCCGTCGGTTGCCTTGGCGACCAAGCGCGTGCTTTTACCCAGACGATCGACGCAGCAGTGGTGTGCAGAGTTGGTCTGGATCAGCCTGTGCCCGCCAACCGCGCGCTCCAGCAGCGAGCCCGGCACGACCTCGACGGGATGCACGGGGTCGTTGAGCACGTGGGTATGGCGCCACTGCGTGCGGCCCTCGCGCGCACCCAGGCTCGGCACGTCCATGCACAGGGTGCCGCCAGTGGCGACATTGAGCAACTGCGTGCCGCGGCAGGTGGTAAAGAGCGGCTTCTTGGCGCGAAGCACCTCGTTAACCAGCTTAAACTCAAAACGGTCGCGAATCTCGCAGCACAGCGTGGGGTCGTAAGGACGCTCGTCGCCCCAGCGTTTGGGGTTGACGTCCGGGCCGCCGGGAGTAGCGATACCGTCAGCGATTTCCACGTAATGACGGATAACATCGACGTCTTCGGTAATAGACATCTGCAGCGGCAGGCCACCGGCGGCAAGGATGGCATCGACAAAGACACTTGCGATTTCTTCGTTGGGGGAGAGCATCTCGCTCAAAAACGGTTTTGCCTCTTCCCAACGCGGCGCGACGAGGATGAGCGGACGGTCGGCGGGGGCAACGTCGACGTGCGGGGTGTATGACGATGAAGTACGAGTTCCGATCATAGGTGTAACTTTCGAGTTTGGATGGTCATGGCGAGCGAACATGGCAATTGGGCTAGTGGCCCTTAATGGAGTTGAGGAAGTCCTGGGCGCGCTTGGTCTGGGGGTGGGCGAAGAACTCGTCTGGCGTGCCGGTTTCCACGATCTGGCCGTCGGCCATAAACACGACGTGGTCGGCCACGCGACGGGCGAAGTTCATCTCATGCGTAATGACGATCATCGTCATGCCCTGCTGGGCCAAGCGCACCATGACCTCGAGCACCTCGTTGATCATCTCAGGATCCAGCGCGCTCGTGGGCTCGTCAAAGAGCATGGCCTTGGGCTGCATGGCGAGCGAGCGGGCGATGGCCACGCGCTGCTGCTGGCCGCCCGAGAGCTGGGCGGGCACCTTGTCGGCCTGCTCGGCCACGCCCACGCGGCTCAACAGGTCCATGGCGCGCTCGCGAGCCTCGTCCTTGGAGACGCCCAGCACGTCGACCGGCCCCAGCATGACGTTTTGCAGTACCGTCATATGTGCAAACAGGTTGAACTGTTGGAACACCATGCCCAGCTCGGCGCGCATACGGGCAAGGTCTTTGCCTTCCTGCGGAAGCGGCTGACCTTCGATGAAGATCTCGCCCGAGTCGATGGTCTCCAAGCGGTTGATGGTGCGGCACATGGTCGATTTGCCCGAACCCGAGGGGCCAATCACAACAACGACCTCGCCGCGGTCGACCGACAGGTTGATGTCGTTGAGAACGTGCAGGTCGCCATAGTGCTTATCGACGTGCTTGAGCTCGATAAGCGGCTGGTTGCCAGAAGTAGAAGTGCTCTGTGCCATGGTGCTCGGCTCCTTATGACTCGAAATGGTAAAGCGTTAGCGGATGATGGTCGCGCCGGTCTTGTGCGAAACGTAGACAGCGGCCTTGTTGATCGCGACGTTGATGAGGATATAGATGACCGCGATAACCAGGTAGACCGACACGAGGGCATCGTAGTTGGTAATGAGCACGCGGGCGTTTTGCATGAGGTCGGGGTAGCTCACCACATAGGCGACGGTGGTGTCTTTGACTACGACCACGAGCTGCGAAATCAACGACGGAATGATAAATCGAATCGCCTGCGGCAACACGATTTTAAAGGTGATTTTAGCTTTGGAGAGACCGAGCGCCTGGGCCGCCTCGACCTGGCCGCGCGGCACGGCATTGACGCCGGCGCGGAAGATTTCGGCAAGTACGCCGGCTGCAGCGAGCGCGACGGGGAGCGTGAGCATCCAAAACGACGGCAGCGCGATCTTGTACTGGGGCAGCACCAAAAAGAAGAAGTAGATGAACAGAAGGCTCGGCACGCCGCGGAAGAAATCGGTGAGCACGCGGCAGACCAGCTGCAGCGGCTTAATGTCGCTGGTGCGGCCGAGCATAAGGGCTAAGCCCAGTACCAGCGCAATGACGCCGGCGGTGAGTGCGACTTTAACGGTGCCCTCAAAGCCGGCAAGCAAGAACTTCCAGGTGGTGAGGTGCGTGAAGAAATACCAATAGTGGACCGAAAGCTGGCCGGTCACATAAAAGCGCTGCAGTACCAGGACGACGAGTGCGGCGACGGCAACAAGCGAGATGGCGGTGCCGATGCGAATCTTGGTGCGCATCTTGGGGCCGGGAGCCTCGTAGAGCGCATCGCGCATGGTAAGCGCAGGGGAGGAATGCTTGCTCATCGGAGGATCCTCACCTTCTTATCGATGTAGTTGCCAATGTGGCTCACCACAAAGGCCGTGCCCAGGTAGCCGAGCGCCGAGATAAAGAACGCGGCGACGCCGCCGAGCGAGCGCGTGTTGATGTAGCTCACCACGCCGGTGAGCTCCTGCGGTTTAAGTGGCACCTGACTGCCGAGCGCGGTGGTGAGCATGACGGCGATAAAGAGGTTGGTCATGGGCAACACGCTCGAGCGCAGCGCCTGCGGAATCACGATCTTGGCGAGGATACGGCTGAAGCTCATGCCGAGCGAACGTGCGGCTTCGACCTGACCGACGCCGACGGTGTTGATGCCGCTCATAAAGTTCTCGGAGCCAAAGGCCGAGCCCAAAAGAACCGTGGCGACGATAACGCAGGTGCGGTAGGGTAGGACGACCTTGAGCGGCGGCAGCGCATAGACGACGATGATGAGCAGTGCGATGCCGGGGATGTTACGGAAGACCTGGACATACAGGTCGCCAAAGACGCGCAGCGGCTTGAGCGGCGACACGCGCATCACGGTGACGGCGACGGCCAGCACCATGGCGATGGCAAACGACTCAAGCGTCATGCCCCAGGTTGCTAGCAGCGCGTCGATATAGTTCTGGCCATAGAGTGACCAGAGTTCGGAGAGACTCATGCGGACCTCCCGCCGATAAGGAAAGGGGCTCCCGTGTGTACGGAAGCCCCGACAACTCAGTAAGGAAACAGTTTATCGCAATAAAGCGCATCGTGCGTTTCCGTATGGTTTCGTTGCGGCCGTTACTAGGCTCGCTGTCTAGGCGCCGATCTCGGGCAGCTCAGGAACATTGGTGTCGCCCGTACGGTCACCGATGCAGATCTGCCACAGCTCGGTCCAGGTGCCGTCGTCCTCGATCTTCTTAAGGAAGTCGTTGACAAAGGCGACGCCGTCGGAATCGAGCGGCAGGCCGATGCCGTAGGGCTCCTTGTTGCCGAAGGGCTTGCCGGCGATCTTGTACTTACCGGGCTCGCGAACCAGGGCGCTCTGCTGCATGTTGTTATCGATGACGTAGGCGTCAACGCGGCCCTGCTGGAGTGCCTGGCGGGCCTCCTCGTCGGTCTTGAACTCCTGCTGGCTGGCCTTGGGAGCGAACTCCTCCAGGATGGCGGGGCCGTTGGAGCCGGACTGGACGGCGACGTTCTTGTCGGCCAGGTCGTCGACGCTCTTAATATCGTCGTTATCGGCGAGCACCAGGATGGCCTGCTGCGTGTAGTAGTAGGGACCGGCAAAGGAGACGAGCTTCTTGCGCTCATCGGTAATGGTGTAGGTGGCGAAGACGGCGTCGACCTGGCCGTTCTGCAGGACGGACTCACGCGTGTCCGAGGTTACCTGGGTGATCTCGACCTTGTTCTCGCCCAGAATGTAGTTGGACAGGAGCTGTGCGATACCGGCATCGAAGCCGCGGGTCTGACCGTCTTTCTCGTTGAGGAGGGAGAAGAGCGTAGAGGTCTGAACGCCACCGATCTTAAAGACGCCGGCGTCCTTGACGGCCGTGGCCCAGGTGCTGGCGGCGATGGCGTCGTCATCGGCCTTGGGGCCGTTGTCGACGAGTTTGTCGAATGCCTTGGCATCGAGCGTGGTGGAAGCCTCGGTATCATTGGAGCCCTTGGAGGAGCCGGCGGCGGAACCCTTGTCGGCCTCGGCACTGGTGTCGGAGCAGCCGGCAAGACCAAGGCCGGCGACGGTTGCGAAGGTGGCGGCAACGAAGCCGCGGCGGTCGAGAACGACCTGCTGGGAGAGGTTCTTGCGCATGGTAGAACACCTTTCTCAATAAAATCCCTAGCGGTTGAGTAGAGTTATACCCTATCGCGCTCAAATGGGTCAACACGAAATAACTCAGAAACATACTTACCTTATGGGTAATTCTACCTACCAAAAAGGACAGGCACCTTCGTGGTGGTTCTGGCAGATGTGGCGGCCTGCCTTGCTGCTTTGTCTCAATCTGTAACAGGTAGACGGGAAAATGGGTTCTTACTGTTACAGATCGAGATTTTCTCTTCAGGGGAATTCGAATGTCTCAATCTGTAACATCTGGACGGCCAAAAGGTCTCTATCTGTTACAGATTGAGACAAAGGTCTGGGACTAAGACGTCTTATCTAGATCTGTAACAGTTAGACGGTAATTCGGGCCCTAGATGTTACAGATTGAGATAATCGCGTCGCGAAAATAAAAACCTCCGCAGGGGTGCTTCCCTTGCGGAGGTTTTCTTACTTGTTGAGTAGTCTCACGGCTTCGGCGGCCATGTTCTCGACCGTCATGCCGTCCTGAGCGAGCAGCTCGTTGGGGTCGTAGCGGTCGGGGAAGCCCTTGGCAATGCCGAAGGTACGCGTGCGCATGGGCGTGCAGGCCAGGTAGCACGCCACGCGCTCGCCCCAGCCGCCGTCCAAGATGCCGTCCTCGAGGGTGACGACGACGCGATGCTCGGCGGCAAGGCTGTCGAGGAACTCGCGGTCTAGCTCGGTTGCAAAGCGCGGGTTGACGAGCGTGGCCTCGATGCCGTACTCGGCGGCCAAGCGGTTTGCCATGCGCTCGCCCAGCTCAAAGAAATCACCGAGCGCGAGCACGGCTACGTTGCGACCCTGGCGTACCACGTTGTAGCGAACGGCGCTGTAGTCGGTGTCCTCGGCGGGCGCCAAATCGGGGCGGCTAACCAGGCCAATGCCCGGTACGCGGATCGCCACGGGATGCTCGCGGTAGTCGAGCGACCAACTCAGCATGGACAGGTATTCCTCCATGCAGGCCGGCGCCAAGTAGTGCATGTTGGGAAGTCCGCCCAGCATGGAAATATCAAAGAACGAAAGGTGCGTCTCGGACGTGGTGCCAAAGATCGACGCGCCAAACACCAAGATGGTTGCGGGGGCATCGTTGAGGCACAGGTCGTGCCAGAGCTCGTCGTAGGCGCGCTGCAAAAACGTGCCGTACACACCAAAGACTGGCTTGGCGCCCGAGCGCGCAAGCGCGGTGGCAAAGGTCACGGCGTGCTCCTCGGCAATGCCCACATCGACGAACTGTTTGCCGGCGGCGGCGCGAAGCTCGGGTGTAAAGCCCATGATGTAGGGCGTGGCGGCCGTGATGCCCACGACCTGCGGATCGTGCTCGATGGCGGCGCTGAGCGCCTCGCCCGTAATGTCGGCATAGGTGCGCGGCGCAGGCTCGCTCGGATGGCCCGGGCAGAGCTTGCGCCCAGTCGCCATGTCAAACGGACCAACGTGGTGCCAGCGCTCGGGGTCGCTCTGGGCCGGCTCAAAGCCCTTGCCCTTGGCGGTCGAGACGTGCAGCACAATGGGATAATCGATATCGCGCAGTTCCTGCAGCGCGTCGACGAGGGCTAACACATCGTTACCGGCGTCCAGATAGCGGTAGTCGAGCCCCATCGCGCGGAAAACGTTGCGCTCGCAGGTGCCGTTGCTGGCGCGCAGCTCGGCCAGATTGCGATATAGGCCACCATGGTTCTCGGCAATGGACTGGTCGTTATCGTTGACGATGATGATCAGGTTGCTATCGAGCTCGGCGGCATTGTCGAAGCCCTCAAACGCCAAGCCGCCCGAAAGCGAGCCGTCGCCAATGATGGCGATGACGTTGTACGCGTCACCCGCCAGGTCGCGCGCGTGGGCAAGGCCGCAGCCCAGGCTCACCGACGTGGAGGTATGGCCCATGGCGAACAGGTCGTGCTCGGACTCGTCGGGATTGGCAAAGCCGGAAGCCTCACCATAACGCTCCGGATCGATATAAGTGTACGCGCGCCCCGTCAGCGCCTTGTGGGCGTAGGTCTGGTGCGAAACGTCAAAGACAATCTTGTCGATGGGGGAGTTAAACACGCGATGAAGCGCAACCGTAAGCTCAACGACGCCCAAGTTGGGGGCAACGTGCCCGCCGACGGCGGCGGAGCTTTCGAGGATTGCCTGACGAATCTCGCCGCAGAGCAGCGGAAGCTCGGCGCGGTCGAGAGCCTTGACGTCCTCGGGCGTTGTCGTTTGCGTAAGCAGCATCGTTGTGGGTTACTCCATGCGAATCGAGCGCCGGCGCTCCCTCGGCCGGCACAATTGCACAAGACAGTCTCGCACATTTTGGCGTTTGATATGTGACGGCGGCGCGGTAATTCGCCAACTGGTGGGGCAAAACGTTTTGTCCGATGCCATACTGATGTGTTCCATGATGTTTTTATCGATTGTGCGCAGGTCGTGGCTTGTCGCCGTGAGTCGCTGGAAGGAGGCAGCATGTCCGATGTCGTTCGTGCCGAGAAAATCGCGTGCGAAGTGGACCATGCTGCCCGTCAACTGGCACAGGCGGGCCGTCTGGATCTGACGCGCGAGTTTATCCAGCATGGCGATGTGACGGTGTATGCGCATGTGACCTCGGTGGCGCGGGCAAGTTTGTCCTTTGCCGAGCGCCTGGGCCGCGTCGGTGTCTCGGTCGACCGCGCCTCGTTGCTGCGCGGGGCCTTGCTGCACGATTACTTTCTCTACGACTGGCACGATCCCGACCCAAGCCATCGGCTGCATGGCTTTCGCCACCCGTTTTTTGCCCTGGCACGTGCGGAGGAAGATTTTGAGCTGACGTCGCGCGAGCGGAATATCATCGTGCGGCATATGTTTCCGCTGGTGCCAGTGCCGCCGACGTGTCGTGAGGCTTGGATTGTATGCCTGGCAGATAAATGGTGCGCGCTGCGCGAGACGGTCGCCGGCCGTCTACCGCGCAAGGACGAGGCGGACGATGGCGTGAGCAGCGAATCGAGCGAGAAGAGGAGAGGGTAGACGGTGGGGACCGCGATCGACATGGCATTTGGCGGCGCGACGCTTGCCGCCTGCCCGCTCTCGGCACTGGTGCTCTCGTTTGCCTTTTACGGGTTTTGCGGTTGGGCATGGGAGTCGACAGTATGCGCCATGCTCAACCACGGACGCTTTGCCAACAGCGGCTTTTTGCTGGGACCGTGTTGCCCCATCTATGGCGCGGGCGGCATTGCCTGCTGGCTGCTGTTGCGCGGAATTCCTGACGCGTCGAGCCAGTTTGTCGCTGCAGCGCTCGTATGCAGCGTGATTGAGTACAGCGTGGGCGTGCTGTTGGAAAAAACAACGGGCGCTCGCTTTTGGGACTATTCGCATCTGCCGTTTAACCTGCACGGGCGCATCTGCTTGTACTGGGCCTGCGCGTTTGGCTTGGGTGCGTTATGCATTTGCCGTTTAGTGGAGCCGGCATTGCTGGGGCTGCTTGGCCATCTGCCGGTGCTGATTGTGCGGCTGTCCGCCTTTATCGTCGCGGTCGCGATGATGGTCGACGCGGTGTGCTCGTTGGCGAGCTGGCGGCGTCTGTCCGATCAGCTGGAGCGCGTCCGGGCTGACCTTGCCGACCGCATCAACGAGTCGCTTGCCGATGCCTCGGACTCAATGCTCGAGCGCATTCCCGATTCGACGATTGACTCGGTGACACAGACGCATATCCGTAGCCGTGCCGTTAACGCATGGCTGGCCGAGCTTGGCGACGCCGCGCTCGATGCCCTGCGCGAGAAGGCTTCGATGCCGACGTTTATCGCGGATGGTGCTCGCGGCCTGGCGCTCGCTGCCCGCCGCGTGGCCGATGCCGCGCCGAGCATGCCGCGTCCGTCGCTCAGCCGTCGCCTTGCCGGTAAGCGCATGAGCCGTCCGGTGCCGAGCGTGTCACTCAGCCGCCGCGACCTACGCTTCTTTAACGCCTTCCCGCGTCTGCGCATCAACCGCTACGAGGGCGTCATCCGAGCTACCGACCTCCGCGACCGAGCCCGCGAGCTGTTCCGGCGCTAGCCGGGACGGGCGCGCTCACGGCTCCCTTGCTCGCGTATTTCCCGTTCGTTTCGCGCCCGTTGCTGCGCCGTTTCCAAGATTGCGGCACCGTTTCCATTCGACAACGCAGCGTTTAACAACGCCGTATCTGGTCTACACCAGTTGCCCCTCGGCCGCATTATGGGCGCCGACAACGTTCATGCGATCAAGGGGGAGCGAATGTACGATACGGGATCGACAACGTTTATGCTCATCTGCACCATGCTCGTGTTTTTAATGACACCGGGTCTGGCGTTTTTCTATGGCGGCCTGTCCAGGCGCAAAAATGTCATCAATACCATGCTTATGTGCTTCGGTGCCATTGGCCTGGTTGGTGTGCTGTGGATTGTTGCCGGCTGGTCGCTGGCCTACGGCGGTGACGGTTCCAGCCCGTTTATTGGAGGCCTTGACCAGCTGCTGTGCTTGCCGGTGCTCAACCAGGTGCTGCAGGTGGCTGAGGGCACCGCGTCGGACGGTGCCGTCTGCCCTCAGATCATCAACATCGCCTTCCAGATGGCATTTGCCATGATCACGGCCGCTATCGTCACGGGCAGCCTGGCCGGCCGCGTTAAGTTTGGTGCCATGGCGGCCTTCCTGGGTATTTAGCTGCTTGTGGTCTATGCGCCGCTCGCCCACATGGTTTGGGGCGGCGAGGGCTCCTTCATCGGCGACATCATCGGCGCGCTCGACTTTGCGGGCGGCGACGTAGTGCACATTTCGTCCGGTCTTACGGGCCTGATTCTCTGCTTAATGCTCGGCCGTCGTCGCGGCTTTGGCATGGTGAGCTATCGCCCGCATAACGTGCCGTTTGTGGCGCTGGGCGCCGGCCTGCTTTGGTTTGGCTGGTTTGGCTTTAACGGCGGTAGCGAGTTTAAGGCCGACGCCGTGGCGGCGCTCGCCATCCTCAACACCGTGACGGCCAGCGCGGCGGGCATGGTCTCGTGGCTTGCCGTCGAGCGCGTGCACACCGGTCGCCCCACGCTGGTGGGTGCCAGCACCGGTCTGGTTGCGGGCCTTGTGGTGGTCACGCCCGGTGCGGGCTTTGTCGAGTCGTGGGCGGCGCTGGTCATGGGCCTGATCGTCTCACCTGTCTGCTACCTGGCCATCAGCCATCTCAAGACCAAGTTCGGTTACGACGATGCGCTCGACGCGTTCGGTTGCCACGGTATCGGCGGCATCTTGGGCGGCGTGCTCACGGGCCTGTTCTGTGTGCCGGAGCTTTCGTGGACCGGTAAAGGCGGCCTGTTCTACACGGGCAATGTGTCGCTGCTCGTCTCGCAGATTTTGGGCATTGTGGTTACGGTCGCTATTGTGCTGGTGCTCGATTTGGTGATCGCCGCGGTGGTCAAGGCGCTGTTCCACGGCAGCCTGCGTGTGGACGAGGCCGACGAGGCGCTGGGCCTGGATGCGAGTCAGCACGGCGAGAGCGCGTATCCCTCTTTCTCGGGACTCGATTAGCAGCTTCCCCAAGCACCGCACCTTGCCGTTCAATCGTCGCTTACGTACTTAAGTACGCTTCGCTCCTCTTTCACGGCAATCTGCGGTACTTGGAAAACCTGCTAAGACCAGTCAGTTGAACTTTTTGATCTCTGAGGTTGGTTTGCGGCACCTGGGAAACCCGCGTCATTGAATGGCAATTCACTTATTTGATAAAGAGAGGAATTCATTATGAAAAAGATCACGGCTATCGTGCGCCAGGAAAAGCTTGAGGTTCTCAAAGACGCGCTGTTTGCTGCTGATGTTCGTGGTATGACTATCAACCAAGTGCAGGGTTGCGGCGCGCAGCATGGCTGGAAGGAATACGTGCGCGGCAACGAGTTGCTTGTCAACACGATCCCTAAGGTGCAGTTCACGCTCATTTGTGCCGACGAGCACGTCGACGGAATTGTCGACATCATCTGCAACGCCGCTCGCACCGGTGCCGTTGGAGACGGCAAGATTTGGGTCGAGCCGGTCGAGGAGGTTATCCGCATCCGTACCGGCGAACACGGCCCCGCCGCGGTGTAGGACAATCTTTAGCCTAGCGGGCGCGTCTCTCTTGGGATGCGCCCGCTCTCGTCTACAATATCGTGCAGACGAAGGAGAGGCATGCCCATGATCAAGATGTTTGCGAGCGACTTAGACGGAACGCTGCTGAATGCCCTGCACGAGGCGGATGGGACCATCCGCCGTGCCATTCGCGAGCTGACCGAGGCTGGCTTGCACGTGGTTCCCGCGACCGGACGCTCGACGTTGCCAATCGGCGAGCATGGCTTTACGGGGCTGGCGCTTGACGCCTGCTGCTCCAACGGATCCATCGTGCGCGACAGCCATGGCGAGGTGCTCAAGACCTGGACCATCGACCCACAGATCACCGAGGAGCTGCTCAAGGAGTTTCCGGATATTTGCTTCGACTGCTCCACGCCCGATGGCATGTTCTCGAGCGGCTCGTTCGAGATGCATCAGGCGGGCTTTAAAAAGGACAGTCCTATCAAGCGCATCGTGATGCGCGGCATGCGTGCACGTGGCGGGTATCACGAGGAGCAGTATTTCGATCAGTCGACCGGCGATATCTTGCGTCACGATGTATGCAAGATCAACTGCCGCGTGACCTCGCTCGAGCTGGAGCGCGACCTTAAGGCGTATTTGGCCGAGCGCTCGGACCGTGTGGTCAACGCGCCGTTCGATCCGGTGATGTTCGAGATCACGGACGTGGCGTGCAACAAGGGCGAGAGCGTGGCCTGGCTGGCGGGCTACTACGGTATTGCCGAGGATGAGGTCGCGGTCTACGGCGACGGCGGCAACGACATTGCCATGCTCAAGCGTTTCCGCCACAGCTACGCGACCAAAAACGCAGGCGATGCAGCCAAGGCCGCCGCGAGCGCGACCATCGGCAGTTGCATGGTCCACGCCGTCCCCAAACACATGCTCGCCACCATGCGCAAGCAAAACTCCCGCACCGTCATCGAATAATGTGACAAAGGGACAGCCCCTTTGTTACGAGGGCCCTGCACCCTTGGCATGCGAACATATATTCGTATATATAACTAAGTTTTGATAGAATCGGTATCGTTGACGGCAGTTCCATGTGCCGGGCAGCGCCCTCCATCCGATGGGAGGTGATGCCCATGACCGATTTGATTGATTTCGTGAGACTTCTGACCACTTTGGTCTCGTTCTTCACGGCGCTTGTCGGCCTTTCCGAGGCACTCAAGCAGCGTTCGAAGCGCAACAGAAGGGGTCGCCGCCGCTAAGGCGTTGACCCCCTAATGCAAACAACGGCGCTGCCCAGCTTTCCAGAACTTGGGCTGCCGTCGACACTATTCTACCCACGAATGACATTTTGGACAATCGATAATGCCGCTCCAAAAGCCAGGCACAACCGGCACAACCTAGGCGGTCGCTGAATGTGACAAAGGGACTGTCCCTTCGTCACATCTAAAATATTGCCTTTACGTGTTGATGCACACGGTGTGCAATAATACTCGCACTGTGCAATAGCGCACAGGTTGAGTAACAAGGAGGACGCTTGTCCCAGCTCGAGAAATGCGATCGCCGGTCCCTTCGCTCGCAGCGTGCCCTTCGCCAGGCACTTGCCAGCGAGCTTGCCGAAAGCGGCGACCTTTCGCGCATTAATGTCGCGTCGCTCACCGAGCGCGCCGGCCTTACGCGCCGCACGTTCTATTCGCACTACCGCGATATTCCCGACTTTATCAATCAAATCGAGGATGGCTTGCTGGCCGAGATCCGTGAGCGCATTGAGCTCATCACCGCAGCTCAGCTGCCCGACCTCTATCACAACATCGATGAGCTCGAGCCGGCGCCCGGTTCGGTTGAGCTGCTGCGTTATCTTGCGGCCAACCGCGACTTAATCGGTGCGCTGCTGGGTCCGGGCGGCGACCAGGCCTTCATTAAAAGGATCATCGACACCGCTCGTGAGGCCGTGGTGCCGCGTGCGCAGACGGGCATTTTGGGCCTGGCGCTGGGCACGTTCTTTGACTACTACGTCACCTACGTCGTGAGCGCCGAGGTCGGCATGATTCAGCGCTGGTTTGAGCGTGGGCTCACCGAATCGCCCGAGGCCATGGCGCGCATTATGACGGTGCTCGCTTTTGTGCGCCCTGGTGACCTGTATGGCCAACCCATCGATATCAACGTGCCGGAATACGGCATGAAGCTATTGAACCTGCAGCTCGAGGACGCGGCCGACACCGCCGCAACCGTCGAGTCCAACAACTAAGAGGAGAGACAATGAGCAAACTCGTCGAGGGCATCAAGGACCGCATGGTCGCTGCTGCACGCGAGGCCGCGCCCGCCGTGGTGGACGCCGCGCAGAAGGCCGCGACCGCGGCTGCCGAGAAAGTTGCCGAGGCAGTTGCCGATGCCAAGAACGCGGCAGGGGAGACGTCCGTCGCTAGCGAGCCCGCCACCGCCACCGAGCCCGTAGCCGCCGGCCAGGCCCCCGAAGGCGCGATCTTCAACCCCGAGAACGCCCGCGGCAACCTGCACCTGGGCATCGACGTGGGCTCCACCACCGTTAAGCTTGCCGTCCTCAACGACGACAACCAGATCGTCTACGCCAAGTACCAGCGCCACCACACCGACGTCCGCGCCTGCGCCCGCGACCTGTTCGAGGGCGCTGCGACCGTGCTGCCGACGGCCCAGATGACCTGCGCCATTACCGGCTCGGGCGGCCTGCTGCTGTCCCAGTGGCTCGACCTGGAGTTTGTCCAGGAGGTCATCGCCAGCAAGCGCGCTGTCGAGACCCTCATCCCGGCCACCGATGTCGCCATCGAGCTGGGCGGCGAGGACGCCAAGATCATCTACTTCGACAACGGCATCGAGCAGCGCATGAACGGCACCTGTGCCGGCGGTACGGGCGCGTTCATCGACCAGATGGCAACCCTGCTGCACACCGACGCCAGCGGCCTTAACGAACTCGCGGCCAACGCCACCACCATCTATCCCATCGCCAGCCGCTGCGGCGTTTTTGCCAAGACCGACGTCCAGCCGCTGCTCAACGAGGGTGCCCGCCCCGAGGACGTGGCTGCCTCCATCTTCCAGGCTGTCGTGACCCAGACCATCTCGGGCCTGGCGTGCGGCCGTCCCATCCGCGGCAACGTCGCCTTCCTGGGCGGCCCACTGCAGTATCTCTCCGAGCTGCGCCACCGCTTCTACCTCACGCTCAACCTGGACGAGGAACACCGTATCGTGCCCCAAAACGCCCACCTGTTTGTGGCGAGCGGCGCTGCCATGGCGCACGAGTCCAACAAGCTCAGCACGTTCCCGCAGCTTATCGAGGCCATCGATGCCCTGGGTGACACACAAGGTGCCGAGGTCGAGCGTCTGGATCCGCTCTTTGTCAACGACGAGGACTTTGCCGAGTTCAAGACCCGCCACGACCAGGAGGTCGTCCCCAAGGGAAAGCTCGACGGCTACACCGGCCGCGTGTTCATCGGCATCGACGCCGGCTCCACCACCATGAAGGCCGCGCTCGTGGGCGAGGACGGTCAGCTGCTGCACACCTGGTACGGCAACAACAACGGCGACATCCTGGGCACGGCCAAGGTCATCATGGCCGATTTCTACAACCACATCCCCGCCGGCTGCACCATCGGCCACGTGACTACCACGGGCTACGGCGAGGCACTGCTCATCGAGGCCCTCAAGGCCGATTCCGGCGAGATCGAGACCGTCGCGCACCTGCGCGGCGCCAAGGCATTCCTGCCCGGCGTCGAGTTTATCCTGGACATCGGCGGCCAGGACATGAAGTGCCTGCGCGTCAAGGACGGCGTTATCGAGCACATCATGCTCAACGAGGCCTGCTCGTCGGGCTGCGGCAGCTTTATCGAGAGCTTCGCCGTCTCTATGAACATGGACGTGCGCGCGTTCGCCAACGCCGCCATCCATGCCAAGGCTCCGGTCGACCTGGGAAGTCGCTGCACGGTCTTTATGAACTCGCGCGTTAAGCAGGCCCAAAAGGAAGGCGCCACGGTGGGCGACATCGCCGCCGGCCTGTCCTATTCCGTTATCAAGAATGCCCTGTTCAAGGTCATTAAGCTGCGCGATCCCAAGGAGATCGGCAGCCAGGTGATCGTCCAGGGCGGTACCTTTATGTCCGATGCCACGCTGCGCGCGTTTGAGCGGCTCACCGGCGTTCATGCCGTGCGCCCCGACATCGCCGGCTGCATGGGCGCCTACGGTGCGGCACTGCTCGCCCGCGATCGCGCCGGTGCCGACGGCACCTCGACCATCCTGTCGGCCGAAGACATCGCGCACCTCACCGTGACGCAAAAGCATGTCCGCTGCGGCCGTTGCTCCAATAACTGCCAGCTCACCGTTAACGACTTTGGCGGCGGCAGACGCTTCATTACCGGCAACCGCTGCGAGAAGGGCGCCGGCCACAAAAAGCAGAAGACCGAGGCCCCCAACCTCTTCAAAAAGAAAAATGAGCTGCTCTTTAACCGCGAGGTGCTGAGTCCCGACGAGGCCCCGCGCGGCACCGTCGGCATCCCGCGCGCACTCAACATGTACGAGAACTATCCCTTCTGGCACGCGTTCTTTACGCGCCTGGGCTTTAGCGTGCAGCTGTCCGACCAGTCGAGCAAGAAGACCTACCAGGCGGGCATCGAGTCCATGCCGTCCGAGAGCGTGTGCTACCCGGCAAAGATGAGCCACGGCCATGTGATGAACCTTATCGACCGTGACGTCGACTTCATTTGGATGCCGTGCGTGCGCTGGGAGCGCAAGGAGGATCCGACCGCCGGCAACTGTTACAACTGCCCCATCGTCATGAGCTATCCCACGGCGTTGGCACTCAATATCGACGAGATTCGCGAGCAGAACATCGAGTTCCTGTACCCGTTTGTGCCCTATCACGACAAGACCGAGCTCAAGCGCCGTCTGTACCAGGTGCTCGCCGTCGACCGTGTGGCCGATGCTGAGGCCGGTCGCGGTCGCGTGCGTGGACCCAAGATCACGCGTTCCGAGGTCGATGCCGCCGTCAACGCTGCCTTTGAGGCCGATGCGCGTTTCCACGAGGACATCCAGACCATGGGCGAGGAGGCTCTTAAGTGGGTCGAGGACCACGGCGGTCACGGCATCGTGCTCGCCGGTCGTCCCTACCATAACGACCCCGAGATCAACCATGCCCTGCCCGAGCTTATCTCGAGCTTTGGCTTTGCGGTCTTTACCGAGGATTCGCTCGCGCACCTGGTAAAGCCCGAGCGTCCGATTCGCGTCGTCGACCAGTGGATGTACCACAGCCGCCTGTACGCCGTCGCCCGCTTTGTGACGATGCGCAACGACCTGGACCTGATCCAGCTCAACTCCTTCGGTTGCGGTCTCGATGCCCTGACTACCGACCAGGTGCAGGAAATCCTTGAGGCCAGCGGCAAGATCTACACCGTGCTCAAGATTGACGAGGTGTCCAACTTGGGCGCCGCGCGTATCCGTATTCGCTCGCTCATGGCAGCGCTCAAGGACCAGGAGGCCGAGCGCTTGGCCGAGGCCACGGCCGCGGGCGAGCCCTACGAGCAGGGCGATGCCGCGCCGGTGGCGCCCTCCACGGATGCCCCTGCGTTCGCGAGCCGCAAGTACACGTTTGAGGCGCAGCGCGAGAGTGCTTCGACCGCATGGCCCAAGGTGCCCTTTACCGAGCAGATGCGCGACGAGGGCTACACCATCCTGTGCCCGCAGATGGCGCCAATCCACTTTGACCTGGTCAAAGAGGTGTTCCGCGGTGCCGGCTACAACTTGGAGCTGCTGCCCTCGACCGATCACGATGCTGTCGAGGCCGGCTTGCGCTATGTGAACAATGACATTTGCTATCCGTCGATCCTGGTAACGGGCCAGATTATGGAGGCCATCGAGAGCGGTCGGTACGACCTGTCCAAGACGGCCGTGGTTATCAGTCAGACCGGCGGCGGCTGCCGCGCCACCAACTACATCGCGCTCATCCGCAAGGCCCTGCGCGAGAGCGGCCACCCCGAGATCCCGGTGATCTCGCTTTCGGCCGTGGCGCTGGGCGAGGACAACCCCGGCTTTAAGATTACGCCGGCGCTGCTCAAGCAGGCCGTGTACGCGGTGCTCTTTGGCGACGTGATGATGCAGATGCTCTATCGCTGCCGCCCGTACGAGGCCACGCCCGGTGCCGCCAACGCGCTCTACGAGGAGTATATGGCGCGCGCCCGCAAGCTGGCGCCTAAGTTCAACCGCCATAACTACACCAAGCTGTGCCGCGAAGCCATCCGCGCGTTCGACACCATGCCGCTCGTGGGCGAGGGCACCAAGCCACGCGTGGGCGTGGTCGGCGAGATCTTGGTCAAGTTCCACCCTACGGCCAACAACCACGTGGTCGACGTTATCGAGCGCGAGGGCTGCGAGGCCGTGGTGCCGGGCCTGCTCGACTTCTTCCTGTACTCCATGAGCAACGCCGAGCTGCAGAAGGACGAGCTGGGAAGCTCTGCCACTACGCGCGCTAGCATGCAGGCGCTCATTAAGCTGGTGGACTGGATGCGCACGCCGGTGGAGGAGATGCTCGAAAAGTCCCGCCGCTTCGAGGCGCCCGAGCGCATTGGCACCATGGCGGACAAGGCTCGTACGGTGCTTTCGGTGTGCAACAACATGGGCGAAGGCTGGCTGCTCACGGCCGAGATGCTCGACCTGATCGACCACGGTGCGCCCAACATCATCTGCACGCAGCCCTTCGCGTGCCTGCCCAACCACGTAGTGGGTAAGGCTGTGATCAAGGAGCTGCGCCGTCAGCATCCCGAGAGCAACATCGTCGCGGTGGACTACGACCCCGGCGCGTCCGAGGTCAACCAGCTCAACCGCATTAAGCTCATGATCAGCGTGGCCAAGGAAAACATGCGCGCCGGCAAGGGCTTTAAGCTCGAGAAGGTGGCGCCGCTCGCGATGGACGAGGTCACCGGCCAGATGCGTGCCCACGATGGCTGCGTGAGCTGCGGCTCGGTGAACGAGGAGGCCGTGGCGTCGGTCGCCGAGCGTCTGGGACGCGGTGTGAAGTAGCTAAATTATTTCGACGCTAACAGCGGCTTGCCGAAATAGCGTGTGAGGTGCGGTGGCGGCCATCTGGCTGTCTCCGCACCATCTTTCTCTGGCTTGGTCTAGGGCGCTGCAGACAATGAATGGTGCGGTCAGTGCTCGGCTCAACCCGCTGAGAAGGTGGGGCTGAGCCATTTATTTCGGAAGTGGGGCACAGGCTTGCGGGTGGTGAGTGGGTCACTGATTTGGCAAGAGTCTGTCAGGTCCTTGTTGTTTTCTCTCGGAAAACTTCAAAAAACATGGGCTGACCCACGTTTCTGTTCTGGCGGAATACGTTGCTGCTTTGCATGGAATTAGCATGCCCGTCATATTCAGCTGGAAAGGTCTCCTCTTTCAGCGCTTTTTAAACATCGAGAGAGCCGGCGTGCCTCAAGTTGAATGCAGCTTATCGCGTGATGAGTCTGCGCTTGGGTATCGTTTGAATTTGAAACGCAGTAAAAAGGGATTGATATTCTGTCTTGTTCGCTTAGGCAAACGATTTTTGCTGGATAGCCTATCCTGATTTGAGACGCTTGTGAGGCCATGGTCAGAATAATCCCATGCTTATGAATCAGAAAATCGGACAAATTTTGCTGGTCTGCTAAGTTAATATTCTCGTAGGAAGGGGAAAGGCCCAGATGGTTAAATACTGAGTTTATTCTCTTTCGACAATATCGAATGTCACAGGTGTTTGCAATTGGATATCGAGCCACCGCGTTTAGATTTGCCGTTGCGCGACTGGCTAATGGGTGACTGCTTTCAACTAAGAGGTTGACTTCGGCATTCAATAAAAAATGTGATTCAAAAAGATTGGTGGCTACTTGTCCAGCGACAATTGCAATGTCGATTTGTCTGTCAAGTAGAAGGGATAAACACGTTCCGCCGTCGTCATATCTGGAAACAGTAAACTCACCGCCCTTATACTTTTTCGAAAGCCTGTTCAGTGTGGGCTGGTTGAACCAGCTTGCGAGTATTGGTGCTAGTCCGACTGCAACGCGTGTCAAACGTGTCTGGCTTATTTTTATCTTTTCACGCGTGATTTGCGCATACGCTTGAATTCCCTCAACTGAAGCTAGTACATCTAATACTATAGGAAGGATTTCCTCTCCATAGTTTGTTAGATGTAAAATATTGCCTCTTTTTTCGAACAGCTTCAGACCAAGTTCAGATTCCAATGCTCGAATGCCTTTTGAAACAGCTTGCGGCGAAACGCTTAATATAGTTGCTGCATCCGAGTAATTCTGATAATCAAATACCTTTATGAAATACTGCAGTTGAACAACATTCACCAGAATTTCCTTAGGTTGAATTTTTAATCAGTCTAAGTGTAAATTAAATAATGTTAAACAAGGCAAACAAATTGTTTCATCTAGTACAAAAAGTTATCAAACAGCTTTTGACTTTTTGACCAAAGTATAACTAGGCCTAGAACGAGAAAGGAGCCATTGTGGATTGGATACAGCCAACTCAAACACCTAACGATATTGCTTTGCTATCAAGTTGGTGTCCTTGTCAGGGCGCAAAATGTCAAGGGCGCTGTAATCCCTGGGGGATGTGTGCCGTGTACACGGGCGGGAATTGCCGCGCATTTCAATATTGCGGTATACACGTTAGCTAGGAGCTCCGATGGAATATATTCAAAAGCCAGTGAATACTCAGATGCCTGCTTCGTCTCGAGATATTTCTACCTGTGTGTCCTGTGCAGCACATATTTGTTGGAGTTATTCAGGGGGAGGACCGTGTGGCCTGAGGATCTGCATTACCAAATTTTGTGGCTGGAATTACTCCTAATGGCAGGTTGAAATATTGAAATATGCAACGGAGTAGAAATGAAACAGTCTCGCTTTAATGTAATCGATAAAGGGAATCAACCTACGCTGGCATATAACTCGTACTCTGGTGCAATCGTTGCGTTGGATGCAGAATACGAGAAGGGGCTTTTTGAGAATGGAGCTAATTGCCCTTCGGAAATTGTCGATAATTTGACGGACGCGGGGTTGTTGGTTCCCGACGGACTTGACGAGATCGAACATTTAAAAGAGATATCGTTGGCCTGTCGCATGCAATCAAAATCACTTTCATTTACGATAGCCCCGACATTGAATTGTAACTTCAGATGTCCGTATTGTTATGAGAACGGCAAGCGTTATGGCTCAATGAGCGACCGATGCGTCGATCAGGTAGTAAAGCATATCAATGGCATGGTTATAGACAATCAGGCGGATAGTTTGCAGATTGCCTGGTATGGCGGCGAGCCTTTATTGGCGATTGAGACGGTGGAGAAGATTACGCGCGGAATCCGAAGTGATGAAATCTTATTTAACGCCAGCATGGTGACCAATGGCTATTTCTTAGATGGGAAAACGGCGGAGTTGCTTGCAAAAAATGGGGTTACGCACGTTCAGGTAACTGTCGATGGTCCGCCTGAGATACACAATCGAAGAAGATGTCTTCCTTCTGGCGGCGATACGTTCAACCGTATTATTGATAACGTAAAAAGGGCTAGTGCGTACTTTGATGTCATCTTAAGAGTCAATGTTGATCCGTCGAACGGTGATCAGATTGATCGTTTGGTTGATTCGCTTGATCGTAAAGGTCTTCGTAATAAAGTAAAACTATATTTAGCGGCAGTAGATGATATAAATGGGACGTGCGCTAACTCTCCATGCTATTCAGAGGATGAATTTGCTTCGATTGAAGCATCCTGTCTGTCTCGCTACAAAATGACAGGGTACATGGATCCATTTCTTCCAGGCTTTAATCCGACCATATGCGGAGCCGTCAATAAATATTCAGAAGTTATTGGACCAGACGGTTCCTTATATAAATGCTGGAATGAAATAGGATATTCCGACAGAAGCTATGGGAGCATCTTTGAAAATGTAACGAGTAGCGCATCCGAAGTTTCCATATGGAATGCTTACGACTTTTGTTCAGATTCAGAATGCCTTAACTGCTCACTTCTTCCTATGTGCATGGGTGGCTGTCCCTTCACCAGGCTGTATGAAAATAAGACAAGCTGTGTATCCGCAAGAAAGAACTGTATAAAAGTAATGAGGGCGGCCTATGATCTCAAACATAAGAAGTGATGCGGATTCAACGGCGATCTTCGACTATCTGCCATATTTCAGACTTGGGTTTTCTTCCCAATTGCTTCTGGTTATAGCCTTTACGTTGTGCTTAATAATATCTGGAATGATGGCCTCTGTATCCCCGCTGCTCACGAGCGCTCTGGTTGATAATATATCTAAAAAAGCTCCTTATGGTGCTATTATGATTGACAGTGCGTTAATTGGTTTCGCGGCATTAATCGATATTGTTGTCAGCTATTTAAGCACCCTTCTTTCAATGCGGATAACGACCGTGGCTGCATTCTCGATTGCTCGAAGGAAAATCGATGAGCTCGTGCGGATGCCTTTTGAGTTGTTTTTTGAGCAGGAGTCTGCTGAAAAAACTCAACAGATTTGTTCAGATGCCAATACTGTGGCGTCCTTCGGATTGTCGATGCTCCAGACGGTACTCCTTGCGATTGTCCAGCTAGGTATCAGTTTATTTTTTCTCTATGGATGTTCCACAGCGCTCTTTTGGGTTTCCGTGATATTTTGCATCTTGTATGCAATTGCATATGCTTCATTTAAAAAACCGCTTTTTGTTTCAGGTCTGACCTTTAAGGAAGAGCAGTCCCTGTATTTCGGAAAAGTGGAGTCCATACTTGCGCATCAGAGATTTTTGTATGTTAATGCGCTGTTCGAAAGAGCATTGAAATCCATAGATAGCTATTTTTCGTCTTTGCTGCACGCCGGAGTCGCCTATCAAAGTGTCGTTTCGAAATTTCAGGCAACTGATTCCTTTGCTGCGGCTGCGTCCCAGGTGACCATTCTTTTGATTTCGGCTTTTTATGTAATGCATGGAAGCATGAGTGTAGGCCAACTTGTTGCTGTTTCGAGCTACATGGCTTTAATGCTATCTGCCGTGAGGTCAATCTACGGTATAGGTAGCAGCGCACAAGACTGCTTCTCATCGATATCCCGTCTAAATGCCTCTAAATTGCCTTCGGCTGCTGCTGGAGAGGAGCTCTTGGAGATCGATTACATCGAACTGCATAATTTCGGCTTTACATTAAATGGAAAGTGTCTCTACAGCAACTTGAATGTCAGGTTTGAAAAAGGAAAGCTCTATGCTCTTGTAGGGATTAATGGCTCGGGCAAAACGACCCTTGCGTACTTATTGATGGGTTGTTTCAATTCGGATTACGTTGGGACTATTTCCTACAACGGTAAGGCCCAAGAAGAAATCAACTGTGAGCTCCTTAGGCAGAAGCTAGTTTCGTTTGCTGAACAAACTCCGATATCAGTAAAGGATATTCTTTGCGATAGAAACTTTCCTTCTATCGAAAGGAAGAGGTGCGGAGGAATGTCTCCCGGGGAACTGGAACAACTGGAAATTAGGCGGGTCTTAGAAAAGAAGGCAGACGTCTATTTATTCGATGAGCCAACAGCATCACTCGATATTGCTCATAAAGAAGCTCTGATAAAAGCTATGAAGGAAATGCGAAAGCACAAGATTGTCATTGCAATTACACACGATATGGACCTAATAGATGCTAGTGATGAGGTGGTAGAGCTTGGGAAAAGCGACTGAAATAATGCGCCTGGGGGCACGTTATCTACTGGGCACGATGGTTGCTAGCGTGCCGTGGGCTATTTGGGTTATTGCAAAAGGATCCCCCGCTTGGCTGTGCTCTACAGGGGCGCTCTTTTGTGCGTTGGTAGTCTATCTTATTGCAACTCGGGGCGCTGTTTCTTGTGATAAGCCCAAACGGCGTGGGATTCTTTTGGGATGGCAGTTCATTTTCATCGTATTTATTATTATGGCCTCTATGCTCGATATAGGTGGGAAATCAATATCCAGATGGGTATTGGTCTGTTCGGTCTCAGTTTTGCATGAGCTGTTATTTAGGTACGTATTTTTATTTGAACACACAATCGTCGGAATAGTTCGGCCGTTTTGCATAAGGGCATTTATACAGTCGATGCTATGGTCATTGCTTCTCGTGACTCAACAGTGTTTAATCGGGGCACCCACGAATTACATCATTGCAATGATGGGAGGCTATCTTTGTCTGGGCCTTATTTTTGCACTGCTCGTGCGAAAAACAGGGACAGTGTGTCCGTCTCTTTTAGCCACGATGTCTCTGAATTTTATCAACATCCTAGCTCTTTGAGTTACGGACAAAATCTTCAAAATCTTCAGGTGTTGTCACCATGGCAGATAAAGCCCGCACGGTGCTTTCGGTATGCAATAACATGGGCGAGGGCTGGCTGCTCACGGCCGAGATACTCGACCTAATCGATCACGGTGCGCCCAACATCATCTGCACGCAGCCCTTCGCCTGCCTGCGATTCGGTTAGCGAGGATGCCGTGGCATCGGTCGCCGAGCGTCTGGGAGCGGCATTAAGAAGTAACATGCCTGCTTTAGGCTGGTATGAGAAAAACGGGTGGCAGCCATACCGGCTGCCACCCGTTTTTACTGGATACATGTTGCGTAATTGGCCTTGCCGGCACCTTTCGCGGACTCGGATTTCTGGAGTGCGGGGAAAACTCCGAATCTCCGAGCACACTGCTCTTTTGCACCCTTGTGACCTGTACTGATAATTGTTCTCGGGGGAAGCGGGCACTGCGGGGCGCGGCGACAGCGCGCGATTTCCGCGTCGCAGCGCTACCCTGATGCTGAAAGCCGGGGCGATGACCCACTGACCTGCTGACGCCTCTTCGGCCGTCCTCAAATCCGACCTGTCTCGCCCCGGCTTCCGCGACCCGGAGTCCTGCCATGACCTAATAGGAGCATGAGCGCGGACAATCGGACAAGCCTACTTGATTGTAGCGCTCCCGTCAGTGCAATGTCTGGGAGGCTCGGGCGCGGGGCAGGCGGCAGACCGAGGGGAGCGAAAATGGAAGGCGAAACGGTCATCGCGGGCGTCGACACGCACAAGGACGTGCATGTCCTGTGCCTGCTCGACGGCCTCGGGAGGAAGATCTGGAGCGGGAGCTTCAGGGCCGACCCCGAGGGCTACGACAGGCTGGCGGAGGCGATAGGCGACCCGGGGAGCTGTATGGTCGTCGGCGTCGAGGGCACGGCATCGTACGGGGCCGGGCTGACGAGGAGGCTCGGGTACAACGTGGTCGAGGTGCTCAGGCCCAAGAGGGACAAGGCGAGGCCCGGCGAGGGGAAGAGCGACCCGCTGGACGCCGAGCGCGCGGCGCGCAAGGCGGCGTCCGGGAGGGGCTGCTCGGTGCCGAAGTCGCAGGACGGCTGGGTCGAGGCGGTGCGCCAGCTCTACGTCGCGCGCAGGCTGGCCGTCGCGACGTCCACGTCCTGCGTGGCCTGCGCGAAGTCGATGCTCACGACGGCCCCGGGCGCCCTGAGGGAGCGGTTCAGGGGCTGCGAGCGGCCGAAGGACCTCATGCCGCTGCTCGCGCGCGGGAGGAAGGCGGCCAGCGCGCTCGAGGAGAGCGTGCTGGCCTCGCTGCGGTCCGTCGCGAGGGTCTGGAAGGAGGCCCGCAGCCAGGTCGAATCCCTCGACGCGCGCATCCGCGCGCTGCTGGAGGCGAACGCGCCCGCGCTGCTCGGCGTCGAGGGCTGCGGCACGACGACCGCCGCAGCCCTGGTCGTGGCCGCCGGCGACAACCCCGGCAGGCTGAAGGGCGAGGCGGCGTTCTCTATGATGTGCGGCACCTCCCCGATTCCCGCGTCGAGCGGGAAGACGGACCGGCACAGGCTCAACCGCGGCGGCAACCGGCAGGCGAACTGGGCGCTCTACGAGATCGCGATCAAGCGCATGGCGTACGACGAGAGGACGAAGAGGTACGTGGCGAGGCGAACCTCCGAGGGGAAGTCCCGGAGGGAGGCGATCCGCTGCCTGAAGCGCTACATAGCGCGGGAGGTGTACCGCGTGCTCATGGACCCGAACCCCGACGGCGCCGCGCCGGAAGGCCCCGAGCTCGCGAAGATGCGCAGGGCGATGCGGGTGACCCAGAAGCAGGCCGCCGCGGAGCTCGGCCTCTCAGCAGCCACGCTCGGGCACTTGGAACGAGGGAAACGGCGGTCGACGAAACTGGAGAGAAGGTATTACGAGCTCCTGTGCGAATTGAAGGGAGCGCTCCCGCAAACTGCCTCTTGACAACTTATAGGAGCGTCGGTTTTGTTGCTAAAAAAGTCCGTCTGGTGGGCGGGGCTCAGTTTTTCACCGCACTTCCGAAAACCGCGGTCTCGCAATATGAAAAACGGCCTCCATAACTCTGGGTTAATGGATAAGTGTGGCCTTTCGCCGTATATCACTGTCCGTTTATGGAACCTATCTCCAACGAGTCGTAGCCATATGGTTTAATGTTAGAAACATATAGTTGTCGCCAGCCTGCTGGCGACGTCCCCCCCCTGATATCGGAGGTTCCGGGTATGTTTCGCGCTCCGTTAAACAACTATCGGTTGGGCTAACTATGGGTCGCAGTGCTATTACGATAGCCCTTGCAGTGGTCTGCCTGGCTGTGCTCCTGGGCGCTACAGGGCTGTTTGCTATAAGCCGAGAAACGTCCTATATGCAGGAATGCGCTTCCGAAGGGTTTGCCATTGACGGTTACTATCGGGATGACAAAACGAGTCGGGAAACCCTGGCTTTTCTTGAGGAGGACAACTGTCGATGGCAGCTGGTCGACCAAGACGGAATCTGCACAGATGGGCAGTTTAAGCGTACGGATGACCCCAACATCCTGATATTAAAGAAGGAAAACGGCGAAGAATTCGGTACGGTCCACGTGGCGTATATGTCACGCCGACGCGAGCAGGGCCAGCTCTATCTATTTAGAGATACCAGGGTGACCCGTTTTTATCTGGTGAGTACCGGTCCGGCGTTTACAGTGGAGTCTGGCGATGTCGATCCGGACAGTTGATTCACGGCAATAAAACAGTGAGCGGGGTGCGGGTGTAAACTGCACCCCGCTATTTGCTCGTGTCCGTATCGCGTCTGCGCCTCGTCGTAGCTTGCGTCCGTACGAGCATTCATCCCGCCCCGCATCACTTCACATCAAACTCCACGCGATCGAGTTCGGGTACGTTGAGGTCAATGAGCTTGCGAGCGACGTGGCGGTCGTGTGCCCCGAGCGCCTCGCTTGTCGTCACATGGGCGACAATCTCGCGCTCGACGATGCCCTCCTCGTCGCCTTCGGTGGCCGAGGTCTCGACGGCGACGGTGTAATCCTTAAAGCCTGGCAGCACCACCGCAAGCTCGCGCGTGGTTTCGGTGACGCCGTAGCCGTCCTGCACGCCGGCCTGCGCCGAGCCAATAGACCCCGCCGTCATAACGATGCAGGGGATGGCAAAGACTACCGTGCCCACAATGATGCGGCGGCGCACCTTGCGTGATAACTCGTTGACCTCGGCGTTTTCTTCAGCAGTTACAATGCCGTCGCCGTTCAGGTCGCGCTTGAGCGGCACGCGCAAAAGAAGCAGCACGGCCTCGGCGGCCAGTGCGATAAAGACCACGTTGATGCCAAACTCGTAAAGCGCCGAGAGAAACAGTGATCCGCTTGCGATGGCGATGCCATAGCCCGCCGCGCACAGGGGCGGCATGAGCGCGGTCGCCACGGCCACGCCGGCGATAAGCGTGGCGGGTTCCTGGTCGCGCGAGTTGCCCAGGCCACCCGCAAAGCCGCCCGCGAGCGCGACGGCAAGGTCCCACACAGTTGGTGTCGAGTTGTCGATGATGGCGGCCGTGGTGGTGCCTAGGGGCGAGAGCTTAAAGTACAACGTGGACGTGACTAGGCAAAAAGCCATCTGTAGAGCCAAGCCCGCGACGGCCTCAAGGGTAATCTCGCGGTCGAGCGTGGCGATGCCGTATGCCATGGCAAGGACCGAGCCCATGAGTGGGCAGATGAGCATGGCGCCTACAATGGCGATATCCGAGTCGATATCGAGACCGATGCTCGCGATGAGCATAGCGATGATGAGGATGCACAGGTGAGAGCCGGTCAGGCGCGCCCCGTTTACAAAGCGCTTGCGAATCACGTGGTAGGGCGCACGGCCCTCGCGAATGTTGAATGCCTGTTTAAGGAAACGGGTGGCATTCTCCATGGCCTCGCTATGGGCGGGACGGATGCCGTGGCGCCGATGATGGCGCTCGCGCAATCGCTTGAGCTGTTGTTTGTCGAGTTCCATGTCTACCTCGTATTGCCGCAGGAACGCGGGTGCGTTCGCATCATGTACTCTACACCGTGACGGGCGGGGCGGTCATCTTGACATGGAACTTAGGCGAGCAGGCAGAGGAAGACATGCCACATGCGAGTACTGCCGAGGGTTTCGGCAGATACAAAAAAGCGCGGGGCCGGATGGTCTCCGACCCCGCGCTCTGCGTTGGTGCGTTGTTGTTCGGCTTAGCCCAGCAGGCTCAAACCGACGGAGACAAACGCCAGGATAACACCGACGATGGACTCGCCGCCCAGCAGACCGCTGGCAACGACCAGGCCCTGCTCCTGGAAGGCGGCGTCCTTGGCGACCTTCTCCTCGTCCGAAAGACCGGCGGCAGCGTCGCGGTGAGCGGCCCACTTGTCGTAGGCGAGCTTAACGCAGGAGCCCAGGAAAGCCGTGAGCGACATATAGAACGGCAGGTACACGCCCAGACCGATCATCATGGCCGGAATGCCGAGCCAGTACATGACGATGCCGGCGATAAAGCCGCCCGCGAACCACGGCACGCTCGGGATGCCCGAGACCATGGTGGCGACCACGCTTGCCTGCGCGGCAACGAAGCTCTTGTCGGGGCCAAAGGCGTCCGGACCATAGGCAGTGACGAGCGCGACCATGACGGCGGCAGCGACCAGGGCGCCCACGATGCCGCCGATGGCCTGGCCGATCCACTGCGCACGCGGGTTGGTGCCCAGCACGGCGCCGGCCTTAAAGTCGTTCATGACGTCGCCCGCAAGGCCGCACGCCACGGCCACGATGCCGGCGATGAAGAACAGCTTGACCTGCGCGAGCTGCGCGAAGGCAGCCACGATGAGCATGACGATGAGGCCAAAGATCTCCATGGGGTCGATACCCGTCTGGCCGCAGCTCTGCGCGCTCATGATGGTGGTGACAAAGGTGAACAGCGTGACGATGACGGCTGGAACGGGGCCAAGATCGAGTACGATGGCAACGATCACGGCGATGGCGGCAGCGCCCAGGCCGATGATACCGGCGTCGAGCTTAAGGGAGCCCGAGATGAGCGACTGCTCGTCGGTGTCGGTGGAGCTGTCGGCGGCGAGGCCGCGGACGATACCGGCGACCTGCGGCAGGATGTCCTTGAGGACGACGGCGACGCCAAAGCCCATCATGAGGCCCATACCCAGGGACTTAACAATGCCCTGTGCGGTCATAACGTCAAACAGACCGGCAGCGGTGCCCCCGACAATGATGCCAAAGTTGCCCAGCAGCGCGCCGGCAAACCAGAACGCGACGGGGGCGAAGCCCACCAAAAAGCCGATGGACAGCAACATGGGCGAGTTGTAGATGGCAAAGGTCACGCCGGGGATATTGAGCGTGCACAGCATGCTGGGAACCACGCCCAGGGCGTCGCGCAGCACGCTGTATATGCCGGCGATGGCCATGGAGCCAAAGAGCTGCTTGCCGGTCTTGCCGCCGGCCTCGGTAGCACGCAGGGTTTGAGCTGCGGCGTTGCCGGTGGGGAACTCAAGCGCGGCGTCCACGATAAAGTGACGGTGGATGAGTGCTGTCGCCAGAAGGCCCAAGATGGTGCCGGCGAGTGCCACGATAAACATGTCGAGCCAGCTGATCTGGTCGGCATAGCCCAGCATCCAGGCGCCCGGGATGGTAAACGCCAGACCGCCGGCGACCATGGCGCCTGCGGACATGATGGTGTGGGTGACGTTTGCCTCGTTGAGGCTGGCGTTGCCCATGAGCTTAAGGAAGAACAGCGAAATGACGGCAGCGAAAATGATCGGCCAGGGGAGCGCACCCATCTTGAGGGCGGTATAGGCCGAGCTTGCCGTGATGATCACGCAGCCAAGGACGCCGATGACGACGCCGCGCAGCGTGAGTTGCCCGCGCATCGAAGCGCGGTTCGAGGGATTGCTCATATAAAACTCCTTTGCGTATATCCGCTTCCCCCGGGAGCGCCGTTACGGATACGGCGCGGGAAGTCGGGTTACCAAGGGCCGCCGCGTGAGCTCGCAAACGACCGCGCACCAGTATAGCCGCAAGCTAGTCATTTTGGGATGACTGGTTTAGGTAGGCGATATACTGCTGGGCAGACGAAAGGAGCGCCGACGATGCTTAATGGGTGCGCATATATTTTGACGGTCGATGTGGGCAACACGTTCATTCGCTTTGGCCTGTTTGCAGAGGATTCGGCCGCGGCGCAGGAATGTCCGCTTGCGACGTGTGAGATCACCACGCCGGCCCGTATTACGGCCGACGAAGCGCGCATGCGACTTGTACAGGTCATGGGCGCGCTCGCCGCAGATGCGGGTGTGCCCGGGGCGCTCGTACCCGCCGCGGCTGTGCTGAGCTGTGTGGTCCCGGCGCTCGAGCGCCCGTGGAAGGCAGCGCTTTCCCGTACCTGCACGGGGCGCGTGCTCACGGTGGGGCCGGGCCTCAAGACCGGCATACCCGTGCACTACGATGACCCGGCCGAGATCGGTCCCGACCGCATCGCCGACGCCGTGGCAGCCCGTGCCGTCTACGGCTCGCCGTGCATTGTGATCGACCTGGGCACCACGACCAATATCGAGGTCATCGACGCGCACGGTACCTTTGTCGGCGGCGTTATCGCGCCGGGGCTGGCGCTCGGCGCCCGCTCCCTCTCGGCCGCTGCGGCGCGCCTACCCCAGGTTGAGCCCTCGGCGCCAACGCACGTTATCGGCCGCAACACGCGCGAGGCCATGCGCTCGGGTGTGGTTTTGGGCGAGGTTGCCCGCATCGACGGCATGCTCGACATGGTGCTTGCCGAGATGCGTGCGACTAAGGCCGCGGGGGAGGGCGATGTGCCCATCGTCATTACCGGCGACGATGCCGAGGCGCTTGCGGCCCTTGTCGGCCATAGCCTGACGGTCGACGATGCGCTGACGTTGCGGGGTCTCGCCGAGCTCTACCACATCAACCAAAAGCCCCGTCGCGCGTAGCGATGGGGGCGATGGGACAAAAACGTCTCCACCTTCCACCTGCTACAATGGGTCAAACTATTGCGATTTCGGAGGTGTCTGCCATGTCGGACGATCTTCATCAAACCGCGTCGGGCAAGCGCCGCGACGTCATTAGCTGGGACGAGTTCTTTATGAGCGTGGCCATTGCCGCGCAGCGCCGCAGTAAGGACCCCAACACGCAGGTGGGCGCGTGCATCGCCAACACCAACCACCGCATCCTTTCGGTGGGTTACAACGGCACGCCCTCGGCGCTCAACGATGACTTTTTCCCGTGGGGAACGAGCGATGATCCGTTGCAGGACAAGCACAACTACGTGGTGCATGCCGAGGCCAACGCCGTGCTCAACTACCGCGGCTCGCTCAAAGACCTTGAGGGTTCCACGGTCTACGTCACGCTGTTCCCGTGCCACGACTGCGCCAAGATCCTGGCGCAGGTGGGTGTGGGCGAGGTCGTCTACCTGGACAATAAGTATGCCGACACCGATGACGGCCGTATCAGCCGTCGCATTCTCGACTCCTGCGGCATCAGCTACCGCCAGGTCATCGTCGATGTTCAGATTGGTACCGGGGGACAAGCTCAGCAGTAGCGCGTGCCAACGCCAGCTGGCGGCAAAACAGCAAAAAGAGCCCCGTCCCAAATTGACTACTCGTGAAAGTCGCGTCTGCGCGCATGGACGGCTCGTGAGCGGGTACATGGCTGTAGTAACATAGCTTCTGTCCGCGGGCGTGCCCGCGTTATTGTGAGAAAGGAGCCCCTGTGGCTGTTAACGAAGAGCTGCTCAAGAAGGTTCTTGAAGAGATCCGCCCCAACCTGCAGGCCGATGGCGGCGATATGGAGTATGTGGGCGTCGACGACGAGGGTGTTGTCAAGCTGGAGCTGCAGGGCGCCTGCGCCGGCTGCCCCATGAGCTCGCTAACCCTTTCCATGGGTATCGAGCGCATCTTGAAGGAGCATGTGCCCGGCGTTACCCGCGTTGAGCAGGTCATTGCTTCTGGCGAGGCCGAGGACCTGTACGACGAGTACGCGCCGTTCTAAGATGCGAAAGCTGCGGACGGTACGCTCCGCGTAGACGTTACGTCCAAATATGCGGCTGCGAGCGTAAGGCCCGCGGCCGCATTTGTATGTAGGGAGCAGGGGATCGATATGCTCAACGACCTCTACCATATGCTTGATCCCGTCGCGATCTCGGCGGGCCCCATCACCATCTACTGGTACGGCCTGGCCTACGTGGTCGGCGCTCTGCTCACGGCAGTCGTTATGTACCGCACGCAGCGCCGTTGGGGCTTCGACATTACGATTGATGACCTGACGAGTGTCGTGGTCGGCGCGGTCTTTGGCCTCATCATCGGCGCGCGCCTGTTTTACGTCGTCTTTTATGGCGATGGCTACTATTGGACCCACCCGCTCGAGATCTTTGCCACCAACGAGGGAGGTATGAGCTTCCATGGCGGCCTGGTGGGCGGCATCTTGGGCGGCATCATCGTGTGCCGCATGTATAAGCTCGACGCCTGGACCATCGCCGACCTTGCTGTGATCGGTGCTCCGCTGGCGCTGTGCCTGGGACGTTGCGCCAACTTCGTGAACGGTGAGCTGTGGGGTAAGCCGACCGATCTGCCCTGGGGTGTGGTCTTTGGCGGCACCGCGGGCGATATGCCGCGCCATCCCTCCCAGCTCTACGAGGCGTTTCTTGAGGGCGTCGTGCTCTTCTGTATTGTGCAGGTGCTCAGCCGCAAAAAGCCGCTGCTGCCCCAGGGTACGTTTATGGGCGTGTTCGTGATGGGGTACGGCATCGTCCGCTTTCTCGTTGAGTTCGTGCGCGTGCCCGATGCCCAGCTGGGCTATCTGCTGGGCGGCGTCATCACCATGGGTCAGCTGCTGAGTTTGCCGCTCGTGATCGCCGGTCTGGCGCTCATCATCTTCGCCCGACACCGCAATCGCCCCCAGCGCATCTACCTCGACGCCTAACCAAGACCACCGCAAAGGGGACAGGCACCTTTGTGGTGGTTTTGCTGGTAACGATGACAGAATCGTAACGTTTCCCCAGATAAAACCTGCCAAAATAAACCTGTCCCTTTTTGGCAGGTTTCTAGAAAGGCTTTTTGGACTGTGAAGGAATCCGACCTCTCCACAACAGCTGCGCGCGATGCCGCTCGCATCGTTTGGTTTAAGCGCTATCCCGCCAAGCAGACGTTCATCGCATTTTTGCTTGCCCTGTTTGCGACCACGGCGTTTTCCATCGACCCCGCCCCGGTGTCGAGCAACGCGGTCCTAGCGATCGACCCGCAGGCCTCGGGCATGCTGTATGTGTGCTACGAGGTGCTCCTCTCGTTTGCCGGACACACCGACGCGGTCATGTTGCTGGCGCTTGCCTGCCTGCTTACGCTGCCGTTTCGCTACGTGTTCTTTGGCCGCGGCGACGCCTGGCGACCGTCGGTCATACTGCCGTCGCTGTTCTTTGCCATTTGCATGGTGTTCGGCCGTAGCTATGACCTCACCGATTCGGCCGAAATCGTGCTCGGCGACAAAGCCCGCATCATCTGTGCCTGGATTGGTGGCGCAGGCTGGATGCTCCTGGCAATCGTGGCGTTTTACCTGGCGTTTGAGTGCTTGGACTGGCTGAGCGCCCGGCGCATTCCGTTTTCGGAAGCGCACTTTGGCCGCCTGTGGCGCGTCGCCCACGCCGTGCTCTCAAAACACCCCTTTGCCGGCCCCCTCCTGGTGCTCGTGGTTGCCTGGGCGCCCACGCTCATCGCCGCGCTGCCCGGCCTTTTTATGGGAGACACGGGCGCGCAGATTCGCCAGTGGTTCAACTATCCCAACGGTACGAGCGACTACCTGCGCCTGCTCAACCCCAACGTACTGCTCAACGGGCATCACCCGGTTGTGCACACGGCCATTATCGGCTCGTGTGTGCAGCTGGGCCTTTCGGTCTTTAACAGCGCAAACGCGGGCCTCATCATCTATACCTGTGCCCAATTTATTATCACGGCTGCCTGCATGGCATATTCCATCTCGTCGCTGCGTAAGTTTGGCGTCGGCATGCCCGTTCGCGGCGTGACACTGCTGTTCTTTGCGCTTATGCCGATGTTCTCAAACTATGCGGCGCTGCTCACCAAAGACGTACTCTTTGCCGATGCGTTTTTGGTTTTGCTGGTGCAGACCGTCAAGATTGTGGCCTGTGGCCTGCCTCGTCGCGATGCGAATGTCGAGCGTATGGGCGAGTCCGAACCTGTGCTTTTTGCGCGTCACGACTGGCTGTTGCTTGCCCTGGGCGCCATGGGGTCGACGTTTTTGCGTAACGGCGGCCTGGTGTTTCCGCTGGCGGCATGCGTGATCGCGGCGGCGTTTTGCGCTTGGGACGTGCATGCGGCTCGCCGTGCGGCCAAGCAGACGGGTGCTGCGTCCTCGCTTCGCGTGCCGCGCTTCCGCTGGGTTGGCATCCTGGCCGTTCTGGCGCTCTGTCTTGTCTCCAACATGTACTTCACCAAGGTCTTTATGCCGGCGCACGACATTACGCCCAGCTCCAAGCGCGAGGTGCTCTCGATTCCGTTCCAGCAGACGGCTCGTTTCGTCCAAAAGCACGACGGCCTCAACTCGGGCGTCAACCCCACGGTTAAGGAGGACGGCGCCATCGTGGAGGCTCCTTGCGACGGCTTGGTGACCGACGAAGAGCGTGCCGTGATCGACCGTGTGCTCAAGTACGAGAATCTGGGCCGTCGTTACAACCCGGATAAGTCGGACGCCGTCAAAAATTGCTTTAACGAGTACGCCTCGCAGGAGGACATCAAGGCCTATTTTGAGGTGTGGGCCCAGATGTTCAAAAAGGACCCCGAGTGCTATATCTCGGCGCTTATCAATAACTACTATGGCTACTTTTATCCGAGCACCCGCGACGTATGGGTCTACAGCACGGCGTTCAGTGCCGAGATCATGGCTCGCCCCGACAATCTCAAGTACTTCGATTTTCATCCGGTCGATAGCAAGGTCGTGCGGTGGTGTGACCATCTGATCAACCTGTATCGCGTGGCGGTGCAGCGCATCCCGTTTATCTCACTTACCATGAGCTCTGCCGCCTACGTGTGGGTCATGATTGCCGTGGTGGTCTACCTGTTGCGTCGTCATTCGTGGAGGGCGCTTGCCATTTGGGTGCCGCTTTTGGGCGTGCTCGCCGTGTGCCTGATCGGTCCTTGCAACGGCTCCACCTACATGCGCTACCTGTACCCGGTCATCGCCTGCATGCCCTTTGCCATCGGCGCCACCATAGCCCGCAGCGACCTTCTCTGGAGCTAGCAAAGCTGGTGCCGCGGGGACAGGTTACTTTGCGTAGAAGGGTTGCGTTATCACGACGCCTCCATTTTGGGGTTTATCTCGCAGGCCAGTAGGTATATCATAACGACGTTTGTTTATATTGCCCGAGCATCTGCGCTGGGCTTTAGGTCGAAACCGATAGGAGACACGTATGTCCGGACACTCTAAGTGGGCCACAACCAAGCATCGTAAGGGCGCGCAGGACGCCAAGCGTTCCGCCCTCTTCTCCAAGCTCAGCCGCAACATCACCGTTGCTGCCCGTCTCGGCGGCGACCCGCTGCCCGAGAACAACGCCAGCCTCGCCGCTGCCGTTGCCAAGGCCAAGGCTCAGTCCATGCCCAAGGACAAGATCAAGTCCGCTATCGACAAGGCTTTTGGTTCGGGTGCTGACGCCGCCGTCTACGAGAACATCGTGTACGAGGGCTACGGTCCCGCCGGTGTCGCCGTCTACGTCGACTGCCTGACCGACAACCGCAACCGTACCGCCGCTGATGTCCGTTCCGCCTTCTCCCACGCTGGTGGCAACCTGGGCACCTCCGGCTCCGTCGCCTTCCAGTTTGAGCGCAAGGGCCAGATTGTCGTCGCCAAGGAGATCCTGGACGAGAACGCCAAGAAGGAGACCATGATCGCCAACGGTGCTGCCGGTGACGAGGATGAGTTCATGATGGCCATCGCCGAGGCCGGTGGCGAGGACTACGAGGACGCCGGCGAGGAGTGGATCGTCTGGACTACTGCCAACGAGGTCATGGCTGTCTCCAAGGCGCTCGAGGAGCAGGGCGTCCAGGTCAAGGGCTCCGAGACCACCATGGTCCCGACCACCCCGACCGAGGTCTCCGGCGCCGACGCCAAGAAGGTTCAGCGCCTCATCGACCGTCTTGAGGAGCTCGACGACGTCCAGGATGTTTACAGCACCATGGACATGACCGACGAGGTCATCGCTGCCCTCGAGGAGGAGTAGCGCCTGCACGGATTGAGCCGTGCATATCTGGGCATAATGAAGCGAGCATGCAAGCCTCGTGGAATAGATGAGCCGGATCCGCGTGCGTACAGCACCGGACCCGGCTCTTTTATAATGATGCGAACCGTTTTGCATTTCGAGAGCCGAGATTTGAAGGGAGCGCCACGTGCGTGTACTCAAACGAGCCCTAGCGATTGTGTATCTTGCCGCCGCCATCGTGGCGCTGGGTACGCTTGTCTGCCAGTTTTGGGGGCCGTATACGTATCGCTTTATGCTGCTGATGCGCGACCCCATGCCGCGCATTGTCGTGACGGCATGCGGCGGAGTTGTGGCGATCGGCGTGCTGGTAAGCTTCTTCCGCCTGATGTTTGCTCGTCGCGAGCCGTCCTGCGTGCATCCGGCGGGGGAACGCAATATCGAGGTTACCCTTGCGGCGCTTTCTTCGTGTGCCAGGGCTGCTGCTGAGCGCGACGACCGCGTGATGGTCGAGCATGTCGAGGCCCGCGTCCAAGGCTCCGACGATTCGCACGTCCGATTTAAGGTCGAGGCTATCGCGCTTGACGATAAGGACGTGGCATCTCTGGCTACCGCGATGCAACAGCGCATCGAGGAAGCTTGCGACACCATGCTCGGCACGCCGGGTACGACCGCGCGCGTCCGTTTTTTGCCGTCCAAGACTATCGTCCAGACCGTGGAGGTTTCCGGTGAGTGATACCAATCAAGATAAGACCGCTCGTACGCCGCGCCTGACGATTGACCAGAGCGCCACGCCGGCGAGCGAACCTGTTGATTCCAAAGCAGAGGCAACCGAGTTACAAGACGCGGCAGCCGCGGATTTTGACGAGGCTATGGGTCTCATCAAGGGTACGGGCGCTGCCATCTGGAGCTATGCTGTGCGTCATCCCAACACCACGCTCGGCGCCGTCGCCGGCTTTATCCTCGCCGTGTTGGTGCTCACGTTGGGCCTGTGGGACACGCTCGTCATTGCATTCTTCGTGCTGATCGGCGCTGTGATCGGTCAAATTCGCGACGGCGAGAACGGGATCGTCAACTTCTTCGGCCGTCTGTTTAGCGGCCGCTAATATGTATTCGACTGTCGCATCCGCGGCAGGCATAAGGAGGAACCATGGCTTTTAATACGAAGGTCGATGTAGCCGATACCGAGCTCGAGGAGAACGAGGCGGTCGTCGCCGAAGCTGAGGATGTGACGCTCGAGGATGAGGCTCTCGTCGAGGCCGAGTCCGATGCGGATGAGGACGGCGAGGAGGCGGACGAGTCCGAGGACTCGCTGACCTATTCCAACGGTGTGATCGAGAAGATCGTTGCCATGGCCACCCGCGAGGTTCCGCACGTTCTGGGCATGAAGGGTAACCTCATGCACTTTGTGCAGGAGCAGTTTGGTGCCGAGAATCTGACCAAGGGCGTGACGGTCGAGGTCACCGATGACAATCGCGTGGTCGTCAACATCTCCGTCATCATCGAGTACGGCGCCTATGCGCCCGCGATCTTCGACGATGTTAAGGCACGTGTCACCGAGCGCCTTGCCGCGATGACCGGCCTTGAGGTGGCGGGCGTCAACCTGCGCATCGAGGATGTCATCACCCCCGAGGAGTACGAGCACCGTACCAGCCAGCACGAATAACCTTCCAAAAAGGGATAGGTTTGTTTTGGCAGGTTTTATCTGCGAAAACGTTAAACGGCCGACCGCGCAAGCAAAAGCGTGGCCGGCCGTTATTTGTATGCCCCCCGGTGTAGGCATACCGCTCGTCTAACTAGGGGTTGCAATCGTCGCGTTCCGCGTTACCCTAATGGGCGCATTGTTTCCAAATTGTTAACGAGGGGTTGCCGTAATGGCTGACGAGCACGAAACAGAAAGCAAGGCATGGGCGATTGAGGCCGCCGCGGCAGAGGCGGCGTCGCGTGCCGCCGAGGAGGTGCATCGTCCTCCGGTGGTGCCGATGGAGCGCGTTGTCGGTCGCGAGGATATCGAACGTGGCGAGCGCGCCGGCCGCAAGCGCAGCCAGGAGCCAGACTTTCCGCGCTTTTTTGCCGAGCTCAATTTGGGGCTGATCCTCACGGCCTTTGCCATCGTGGCTTTCAAAACGCCCAATCACTTTGCCTTCGGCGGCACCTCGGGTGTGTCGGTCATTCTTTCCACGCTGTTCCCGACTCTGCCCGTCGGCGTCTTTATGTGGATTATCAACGCGGTCCTGGTCATCCTGGGCTTTATCTTTTTGGAGCGCAAGGCAATCCTTTGGAGCGTCTTTGCCTCGTTTGCGCTTTCGGCCTACGTCTCGCTGTTTGAGCTCTTCATCCCGACGGATGTTTCGATGACGGGCGATATGTGGCTCGACCTGTGTTTTGCCGTCATCTTGCCGGCGCTGGGCAGTGCCATTGTCTTTGACATTGGCGCCTCGACGGGCGGCACCGACATCCTTGCCATGATCCTCAAGCGTCGTACGACGCTCGAGATCGGACGCGCCTTGTTGCTGGTCGATATCGGCATCGTGACCGTCGCGGCTTTCCTGTATGGCCCGCGCGTCGGCCTGTACTGCGTACTTGGCCTGTTTGCCAAGACGCTCGTGGTCGATAAGGCCATCGAGAGCATTCACCTTCGTAAGGTCTGTACGATTATTTGCGCCGAACCGCGCAAAGTCGAGGAGTTTATCGTCAAGCATCTCAACCGCACGGCAACGATCAGCCGTGGCTACGGCGCCTTCTCGGGCAAGTGCGTCACGGTGATTATGAGCGTGCTGAGCCGTCGCGAGGCAGTGCAACTGCGCCGCTATACCCGCGATATCGATCCGGATGCGTTTATCACGATCGTTGACAGCTCCGAGATCGTGGGCAAGGGCTTCCGCGGCACGAACTAGCGCGGATATACCCTTCGAATCATTGAATAAAGCCACCTGCGTTGCAAATCGGTCATCTTGGGGTATTTGTCCCCACATTGGGCGATAATGTTGCCAAAGACATCGTTTGCGATCCAGGTGATTCGCTCTAGATACGAAGGGATGATTTCGATGTTCTGTTCGCAGTGTGGCGCCCCCATGGGCGATAACGACAAGTTCTGCGGCGTGTGCGGTGCCCCTAATACCGAGGTCAAGGCCGCCGGCCCCGCTCCGCAAGCTCAACCTCAGCCGCAGGGTCAGCCGTTTGCCCAACCGCAGCCGCAGCCGTTCGTTGCGCCCCAGCCGGCTATGAACGTGCCCAAGGGCTGCATGGCTCAGGCCTTCAACGACATGCTCAAGGTTCCCGGTGCCTTGGTTCGCGTATGCCAGATCGCCTTTTTGCCGGCGCTGATCTGTGTTGTCTCGGTGCTGGTGCTGTTTATCCCCGTTATCGGTGGCATCGCGGCGGCCATTGGCTTTTTGCTCGCGTACGTGGCAAGCGTGTGCGGCGCGGGCTTTGCTATCGAGTGGGGTCGTGACCTGTCGCTCAAGGATGATAACGGCATGGAGCGTCCGCTGCTGCGCTCGACCTCGTTTGGCCTGGGTATCTTCTCGTCCGTCATTACCGGTGTGCTCGAGTTCGTTGCCATTATCCCAGTGATCGGCGTGATCTTCTCGGCTATCGAGAGCGTCGTGATCGGTGCCGTCGGCTCGTACTATTACTCCGGTTCGAGCGGTCTCGAGGCCGCACTCTTCGGCTCGATGGGCCTGCTCGTCTTTGCCATGATCGTGTCGGTGGTACTGGGCATCTTCTTTAAGATGTTTGGTGATGCTGCCGTGATGCACTTTGCCGTCGTCGGGCGCGTGGAGAGCGCGTTCTCGCTTGAGAAGGTTTGGAAGTCCTATAAGGCCAACCTGGGCAAGTTGTTCTGCGCATCGATTCTCCCCGAGTTTTTGACGGGCATCGTGTCGCACATCATCACGTGGATCTTCACCGCCATCTTCGGCGCCATTGCTACGTTTGGTATGTATAGCTATTACTATCGCCCCACGGGTCTTGAGGCAATCATCGAGGGCGGCGGCATCACGCTCATTCTGTTCTTGATGATCATTGCCTTTGTCACGGTGTTCCTGACTGTGTTTGGCAAGATGCTCAAGTATCGCGCCGTTGGCTATTGGGCGGCACGTCATGCCAGCGAGTGGGCCGATGAGGATGCCGACGATGTCCTGACGTTTGTGCTCCCGGGTGAGAAGAAGCCTGCTCCTGCGGGGTTCAATCCCACGGCCGCCACTGGTGCTGCACCTGCCCCGGCACCCGCGCCTGCACCTGCTCCGGCACCTGCCCCGGCACCCGCGCCGGCGCCTGCTCCGGCACCTGCCCCTGCGCCCGAGGCGACGCCTGCGGAACCCGATTGGAATGCCGTTGCCACGCCGGCGGATGAGCCGGGCGATAATCCTGCTGCCGAAAACAATCAAACCGAATAGTCGGTCGAGGCGCCCTGGGCAACTGAGCCCGGGGTGCCTTTTTCTACTGCGAAAGCAAGAAAATGCCCGGGAAAACGATTGCAGCAAAATTTCTCGGAAATTGGTCAATGTTGCGCAACAACGTCGCGGCTATTGTTGAGAACATAGTCATGTAAGGTTTGAAGGCGTGCAACGCCTTAGGAAAAGGAGAAGCTTATGTTCTGTCCCACTTGTGGTTCTCCCATTTCGGATGATGCCAAATTCTGCCCCGTCTGCGGTTCTGCCGTCGGTGCCGCTTCCGCTGCTCCTGCTCCGCAGCCCGCGCCGCAGCCTGCACCTCAGCCCCAGCCTGCTCCGCAGCCCACGCAGATTCAGCCCACTCCGGTTCAGGCAGTTCAGCCTCAGCCTCAGCAGCAGTACGCCGGCCAGCAGCAGTACACCGGTCAGCAGCAGTATGCTCAGCAGCCTGCACCTGCCCCGATGGGCTATGCTCCGATTAAAACCGACCGTGGCGTGATCGGCTGGCTCCTGCTTTCCATCGTGACCTGCGGCATCTATTCATATTACTTCCTCTATTGCCTCGCTCGCGACATCAATGTCATGTGCCAGGACGACGGCGATTCCACGCCGGGTCTGGCAGCATTTATCCTGCTGTCGTTCGTGACCTGCGGCTTCTACGCACTCTACTGGTACTACAAGATCGGCAACCGCCTGCAGGCTAATGCTCCTCGCTATGGCCTGATGTTCCAGGAGAACGGTACCACCGTTCTTATGTGGCAGATCGTCGGCGCGCTGCTGTGCGGCCTTGGCCCCATCTTTGCCATGAACATCATCATCAAGAATACCAATGCCATGGCAACGGCTTATAACGTCCGTCTTGGCGCTCGTGCCTAACGATAAGAGCGGCGTGAACAGCTCCCAGGGACATAAGGGCGCGGCGGAACTCATTCGCCGCGCCCTTTCTTGCATCGGCGCGCTCTTTGTCGCCTGGCTCGCACTCTACCTGCTCGATATCGGCTGCGTGTTTCGCCTGATGACGGGCATTCCCTGTCCGGGATGTGGCATGACGAGGGCCTGGCTGGCAGCACTGCGCCTCGATTTTGCGGCGGCCTTTGCCTACCATCCGCTGTTTTGGGTGGTGCCGATTGCGTTTGTGCTCGCGTTCGTGCGCGAGGAGGTGACGTCGAGCAAGCTAAAGCGCGGCATCGACATTGCGGTTATTGTTCTGTGCGTGCTGGTCGTTGCCGTATGGATCGTGCGCCTTATCAACCCGGCAGACGCGGGCCTGCTCTTTGGTGGCCACGCTCCCGCCGGAGTTCCCACCGATATCATCCACCTCGAAACCCCACGCTGGCTCACCATCCTTCGCTCTTACCTGTCGTGACGGAGGACGCGCTAGAAAAACGGTCGACATATAAGCGGGGGCGAACGTTGAGATAACGTTCGCCCTCGCTTTGCTCTAGCCAGGTTGTTATGGGTGGGCGTGACGGCTACTCGCCATGCTTCTCCTCGTGGCGAGCGGCAGCCCGCGCATCGTGGATGCCCTTGATTGCGGCATGGCGGGCGGTACGGGCATCGTGCATGGCGTCGCGGGCCTCGGCGGCCGTTGCCTTGGCAGAGCGCAGCTTGGCTGCCAGGTCGGGATTGGTCTCGGCAACCGCGGCGATCGTGGGGCCGTCGAGCTCTTCTTGCGTGGGCTCGGCCAAAAAGTCGATGGCATACTGAGCGGCTACCATGGAGCCCTTGGCGAGCACGCTCTCGTCGATCTTATAGAAGCAGGAGTGCTGGGCATAGGTGGCGCCGATCTGGGGATTGCGCGCGCCGACAAAGGCGAGCACACCTGGCACGCGACGCAGGTACTCCGAGAAGTCCTCGCCCGAAAGCGTGCCGCGGTAATGGCCCTCGCCTGCGGGGCCCAGGCACTTGAGCACAGCTTGGCGGCAGCGCTCGCTCGAGGCGGCATCGTTTTCGACCTTGTAGTTGGCGATGGTGTAGTCGGTGAGTTCGGCCTCGGCGCCTAGCGCTGCTGCGGTGTGCTCCACGATGCGGCGCATAAGCTCGGGCATCTCCTCATGCGTTTTGTCGCCATAGGTGCGCACCGTGCCGGCGAGGTACGCCGTGCCGGCGATAACGTTACGCGCGGTGCCGCCGTGCAGCTCGCCGACGGTGATGACGGCGGGTTCGTAGGGGCTAATCTCGCGCGAGACGATGGTCTGCAGGGCGTTGACGATCTCTGCCGCAACCATAACGGCGTCGTGGCCGCGCTGGGGCATGGCGCCATGGCACGAGGTGCCGCGGACGTCGATGCGGAACCAGTCGGTGTTTGCCATGCGTGGGCCGGGCTCGCAGCTTACGGTACCGGCGTCGACCTCGCTCCAGATGTGCGCGGCGTAGGCGCCATCGACGCCGTCGAGCACACCCGTGCCAATCATGAGTTTGGCGCCCTGGCCGTTTTCCTCGCTGGGCTGGAATACGATGCGAATCTCGCCGTGGATGTCATCGGTCATGTGGCGCAGAATCTGCAACGTGCCGAGCATCATGGCGATATGGCAGTCGTGACCGCAGGCGTGCATGCAGCCCTCATTGACGCTGGCGAACTCCTCGCCGGTCTGCTCAGTGACGGGCAGGGCGTCGATATCGGCGCGCAGCAGGATGCGGCGGCGCGGCGTGCCGTCCTCGCGGTAGGCATCCGGCGCGGTGCCGCGAAGCGTCGCCACCAGGCCCGTCTTGAGCGGACGCTCGTAGGGGATATTCATGGCGTCGAGCTGGTTGGCGATGTCGGAAGTCGTGCGCTCCTCGGCAAGGCTCAACTCCGGGTGCTTATGGAAGTGCCGGCGCTGCTTGATGATGTAGGGTTCAAACTCGGCGGCGATATCCTGGATGGCCGCGGTGACGTCGTCTGCCGCGCGAACCTCGGTTGCCGCCATAATTTGCTGTGCCTTGGTCTTCGTCATGGTCGATTTGCTCCTTGCTGGGTTGATCGCAAAATCGTACAGGCTTTCTCCAGTATGCCACCTGCCGCTAGGGCTGGTAAAGTTGCCGTTTGCCGCTTGGGGTTTTGTTACAAGGGCGGGGGAGTACACTCGGGGGTGTTGAATTACCTGCCAGAGATGGGGATGCCCATGCGACATATCGATCGGATTATTCGCTCCAAGAACGTCTTTACCGCGCAAGACGGCATCGATACCGCCCGCGAGTTGGCGATCGCCATCGCGGGCGATCGCATCGTCGCTGTCGGCGCGCCCGATGACGTGATTGCCGCCGCACCTGCCGCCACGCCGGTGGTCGATTACGGCGAGCAGTTTGTCTGCCCCGGTTTCCATGACGCTCATCTGCACTTCTTCCATACCTCGGTCGGTTCCTCGCCGTATATGCTCATGGATATGGGCACGTCCGAGGCGGCACTGGTGCAGCATGCGCTCGAGTTTTCCCAGGGCCTGCCCGACGACGCCTGGGTCGTGACCCAGGGCTGGCGCGATTACCGCTGGGATCCGCCCGAGCATCCTACCAAGGCCTCCCTCGACGCCGCCTTCCCCGGTCGCCCCTGTGTTATGTATTCGGGCGATGGGCATACGCTGTGGCTCAACAGCCGCGCACTCGAAGCCCTCGGCGTGACGCGTGACAGCGAGCCTCCGGCGGGTGGCAGTTACGACAAAGACTCAAACGGTGAGCTTACGGGTATTGCCCACGAGGCAGCTGCTATGCAGCTGCTGCCGCGCTGCCTGGAATGGCTGGGCGAGGACCGCATCGCGAGCGCTTACGGCGACCAGATGAAGCGTATGGCCGAGCAAGGCATCACCTCAATCTGCGATATGTCGCTCATGCCCATGCCGGGCTGCGACTTTATTCGCGACGATGTTTACGACAGGCTGCAGGCCGCCGGCAAGCTGGGCATCCGCGCCCATCTGTTTCCCACGCTGCTGGATGACCAATCGCGCTTGGAAGAACTCCAGACCCGCTACGCAAACAACGCGCTGCTCTCGGCGCCAGGATTTAAACAGTTCTTCGACGGCGTGTCGAGCGAGCATACCGCATACCTCACTGAGCCCTATACTAACCCGCGCTTCCCGGGTGACCAGGGGCGCCTGACGGTTCCTGTCGAGCGCATGCGCAAGTTGGTTCTGGCGGCAGCCGAGCGCGGCCACACCGTGCGCATCCACGTTATCGGCGACGGTGCCATCCATGCCGCACTCGATATCTTTGAGGAGGCGGCAGAGCTCTACGGCCTGCCCCAGCACGGTCATAATACGCTTGAGCATTTGGAGAATCTGCTGCCTCAGGACATCGATCGTCTGCGCAAGCTCAACGTCATTGCCTCGAGCCAGCCTTGCCACATCACGCTCGACCCGGGTGGCCCGGAGCGCGACCTGGGCCTGGAACGCAGCCGCATCATGTGGCCGTTTGCGACCTATAAGCAGCGCGGCATCCGCCAAGCTTTTGGTACCGACAGCCCCATCACGGCCGTTACCAGCATGAACGTGCTCTACACGGCTATTACGCGCCAAGACCCTCGCAGCCACTGGCCCGAGGGCGGCTGGCTCCCCAGCGAGCGCATCGATGCGGCAACGGCCCTGCGCAACTACACGCTTGGTAGCGCGTACGCAGCGGGCGACGAGCAAAACCTCGGCAGCCTGGAACCCGGCAAATACGCCGACCTGGTAGTCCTGGACCAAAACCCGCTAACCGTTGACCCCCAAGAGCTCCAGGCTACCAAGGTTCAGGCAACCTATCTGGCAGGTAACTTAATCTACGAGCGTTAACCCCACATCCCACCCCTCAGTTGCGGTGAAATACGGACTAAATAACACCTCAACAGCCAAAAACAGTCCATATTCCACCGCAACTTAAGGGGCACGTTTCAGCAACGTGCCCCTTTCTTGTTCGCACCATCTGCATCGCCATTTTGCTGCACTGACTTTTCTGAATGCCGGGCCCGAGTTAGTCAACCTGGCTCCCGGGGCGGACCGGAGGGCATGAAGTTTGTCGCGAGTTCCGCACGCAAAGGAAAGCACTTAATGTGCTTTCCGTCTTGCGCAGGACTGTAGAGCAGCAAGCTTCATGCCCTCCGGTCCGCCCCGGGAGCCACTGCTAAGTTATCCCCCGGCATTCAGAAAATCTAAGTGCCAAAAAATAAGATTTTTTGACTCCGTGTTGTATAACCCGCCATTCGTGGGTACCATTCAACGCGTACGCAAACAAAAAGGGTTAACGCGCGCGGCATAACCGCGCGGCCCAAAAAGGAGGAAACAAGCATGTCGTCTTTGAAGCCGCTTGCAGATCGCGTCCTGGTCAAGCCCGACGAGGCCGAGCAGAAGACCGCTTCTGGTCTGTACATCGCCAGCAACGCTCAGGAGAAGCCGCAGCGCGGCACCATCGTTGCCGTTGGCGCCGGTAAGGTCAACGACAAGGGCGAGCGCATCCCCATGGACGTTCAGGTCGGCGACGTTGTCATCTACGGTAAGTTCGGTGGCAACGAGGTCAAGGTCGACGGCGAGAAGTATCTGCTGATGCGCGCCGACGACATCTACGCCGTCGTCGAGGCCTAGTCTCGTCAGAATCTCTGATTCGTCTTTGAACGCGTCCGCCGCATAGGACTCGGAAGCGGCGACGCGAGTCACATTTCTTTTGGAGGATTACCTACCATGGCAAAGAACATTACGTTCAACACCGATGCCCGCGCCAAGCTCGCCAAGGGCGTCAACACTCTGGCCGACGCCGTTACCGTCACCATGGGCCCCAAGGGCCGTTACGTCGCTCTGCAGCGCACGTTCGGTGCCCCGACCATCACCAACGACGGCGTTTCCGTCGCTAAGGAGATCGAGCTCGAGGATAACATCGAGAACATGGGCGCTCAGCTGGTGAAGGAGGTCGCCACCAAGACCAACGACACCGTGGGTGACGGCACCACCACCGCAACCCTGCTCGCTCAGGCTATCGTCAACGACGGTCTGCGCAACGTCGCCGCCGGCGCCAACCCGCTGGCCATCCGTCGCGGCATCGACAAGGCTGTAAACGCCGCTGTCGCCGAGATGAAGAAGCAGGCCAAGCCGGTCGAGACCAAGGAGCAGATCGCTTCCGTCGGTACCATCTCTGCCGGTGACCCCGAGGTTGGCGAGAAGATCGCCGAGGCCATGGAGGTTGTGGGTAAGGACGGCGTCATCACCGTCGAGGATTCCCAGACGTTTGACATCACCATCGACACCGTCGAGGGCATGCAGTTCGACAAGGGCTATGTCTCCGCTTACTTCGTCACGGACAACGACCGCATGGAGGCCGTGATGAAGGATCCGTACATCCTCATCACCGACCAGAAGATCTCCAGCGTTCAGGACATCATGCCTGTTCTCGAGGCTGTCCAGCGCGCCGGCCGTGGCCTGCTCATCATTGCTGAGGACATCGACGGCGAGGCTCTGCCGACCCTGGTCCTCAACAAGATCCGTGGCGCCCTCAACGTCTGCGCCGTCAAGGCTCCGGGCTACGGCGATCGCCGCAAGCGCATCCTCGAGGACATCGCCGTCCTCACCGGTGGCCAGGCCGCTCTGGACGAGCTGGGCGTGAAGGTCGCTGACATCACCGCCGATATGCTCGGTACTGCTAAGTCCGTCACCATCTCCAAGGACAACACCGTCGTCGTCGGCGGCGCTGGCTCCAAGGAGGCCATCGACGCCCGCATCGCTCAGATCAAGGGCGAGATGGAGAACACCACCTCTGACTTCGACCGCGAGAAGCTCCAGGAGCGCTTGGCCAAGCTCTCCGGTGGCGTTGCCGTCATCAAGGTCGGCGCTGCTACCGAGTCCGAGCTCAAGGAGATCAAGCACCGCGTCGAGGATGCCCTGCAGGCTACCCGCGCTGCTGTCGAGGAGGGCATCGTCGCCGGCGGCGGCGTCGCCTTCATGGACGCTGCTCCTGCGCTCGATGCTGTCGAGATCGACGACCCCGAGGAGAAGATCGGCGTCGACATCGTCAAGAAGGCTCTGACCGCTCCGGTCGCTACCATTGCCAAGAACGCTGGCTTTGAGGGCGCTGTCGTGGTCGACAAGGTTGCCGAGCTGCCCGCCGGCCAGGGTCTCAACTCTGCCAACGGCGAGTGGGGCGACATGATCGAGATGGGCGTCCTCGACCCCGTCAAGGTCAGCCGCGTCACCCTGCAGAACGCTGCTTCTGTCGCCAGCCTGATTCTCATCACCGAGGCCACCGTCTCCGATGTGCCCAAGAACACTCAGCTTGAGGACGCTATCGCTGCTGCCACCGCTGGTCAGCAGGGCGGAGGTATGTACTAAGGCCGACAAGGTCTAGAACTCCCACCGGGAATCCGGGGGCGTGACGGGGCTTCTCTCCGGAACGTCCTCGGACATGCAAAGAGGCTCCGCATCGCGCTTCGCGCTGCGGAGCCTCTTTGCGTCCTGCGGAAATGTTCCGGAGAGAAGCCCCCGTCACGCCCCCGGATCCCCTGCGTTTACGGCCTTGGGGTCGGCGGGCGGAGAAGGACGTGGTTGTGGGGGATACGTGTCCCGGTCGCTGTTTCGCGGCTTTGCCGCGAAAGGCGCGTTACTTTGGGATGGGTGGGGAATGTGGTTGTTGCGGCAACTGGTCCCCGCCATAAATTACCCTTGGCATACTTGCGCGAAAACCTGCCCGTGCTACACTTGCAATTGCTGTTTCAGGGCGGGGTGAAATTCCCCACTGGCGGTAAATCGGGCGGTGTCAAAGGGACGCCGTGGCGCAGGCGAGACGCCTGTGACCGAGCCGATGAGTCCGCGACCCGTGCGTGCGTTGGTTCGCATGCCGGCTGAACTGGTGAGATCCCAGTACCAACGGTTAGAGTCCGGATGAAAGAGGCAGGTGATCTTATGTCTGAACAGTCGCAGCATATCCATTTTGAGAACACGAATAGGTGGAGCACCAAACAGCTCGTTACCATGGCGTTGATGTGCGCCTTGGGAGCACTGTTTATGTATGTGCAGCTGCCCATCCTTCCCTCGGCGCCGTTTTTGACGTATGACCCGTCGCTGGTGCCGGCGATGGTGTGTGGATTTGCGTATGGCCCTGGTGCCGGCACCGCTGTTGCCGCTATGGCGATCGTTATCCATGCGCTTACCACGGGCGACTGGGTCGGCGCGCTTATGAACTTGGTTGCCACGATGGGCTATATTCTGCCCGCGGCTATCGTCTATCAGAAGATGCATACCTATAAGGGTGCCGTGATTGGCCTGGCGCTCGGCGTCATTGCCGCTACGGTGCTGTCTATGGTCGCAAACCTTACTATTGGCGTATGGTTCTGGTATGGCTCGGTCGATGTGATCGCCCCGCTCATGATTCCCGCCGTGCTGCCGTTCAACCTTATCAAGACCGTGCTTAACTCGGTATTGACGCTTGCGGTGTATAAGGCGGTCTCCAACCTCATCACGCCTAAAAAGGACCAGGTCAAAGGCCGCGCATGATTGAGTGTCGGGGCGTTTCCTTTAGCTATGACGGTGCTGCACTGGCGCTCGATGGCATCGATCTGAACATCGAGGAGGGGGAGTTTTTCTGCATCCTCGGCGGCAATGGGTCGGGCAAGTCGACGTTTGCCAAGCATTTGAACGCGCTGCTGCAGCCCGATGCGGGAACGGTGTGTGTCAACGGCATGGACGCGTCCGATCCCGAGCTGGTCTACGATATCCGCTCGACTGCGGGCATGGTGTTCCAGAATCCCGACGACCAGCTTGTGGCGACGCTTGTCGAGGACGATGTTGCGTTTGGTCCCGAGAACTTAGGGGTCGAATCGGCCCAGATCGCGCAGCGCGTGCGCGAGGCGCTGAAGGCCGTGGGTCTGGTGGGCTTTGAGCGCCACGAGACCCACGCTCTCTCGGGCGGACAAAAGCAGCGCGTGGCGCTTGCCGGCGTGCTCGCCATGGAGCCGCGTGTGCTCATTTTGGACGAGGCGTCCTCGATGCTCGATCCGCGCGGGCGCAAGGGCCTTATGAAGGCCTGTCACGCGCTGCACGAACGCGGCATGACCATCGTGATGATTACGCACTTTATGGAAGAGGCCGCTGAGGCCGATCGCGTTGCTGTCTTCCAGGCGGGCCGCGTTGCCATGCTCGGTACGCCCGAGGAGATCTTGACGCGGGCGGACGAACTCGCGCGGCTGAATCTGGATATGCCGGCATCGTGTTGTCTTGGCAGGGCGCTTCGCGCGAAGGGCATGCCCATTTGCGCACAGGTGCGCGAGGCGGATATGGTCGCCGATATAGTGCAGGCTTATGCCGAGCGGAGTAGGACAGGCATCGCCGGGCAGCCTTTCGCATCCGATTCTCGTATTCCCGACAACGTCTCCTCTGCAATCGATGGCGCAAGTGCGCTAGAGCCCGTCATCGAGATTTCGCACCTTTCGTATAGCTATTCGCTGAGCGCCCGCGAGCGTCGCCGTTGGCACAAGCGCTCAGCCGCCGAGGGCGCATCGAACAAGCAGGCCCTCTGGGGCAACGACCCTAGCAGCCCCTGGGCGTTGCGCAATGTGTCGCTAACGGTGCGTCGTGGCGAGTTCCTGGGCCTTGCGGGCCATACCGGTTCGGGTAAGTCGACGCTGGTTCAGCATCTCAACGGCCTGATTCGTCCCCAGGAGGGTTCCGTTTACGCGCTGGGGCTCGACCTGTCAAACAAGAAAGATGCCGCCGCGGTTAAGGCTAAGGTCGGCGTGGTGTTTCAGTATCCAGAGCGTCAGCTGTTTGCCGAGACCGTGGCACAGGACGTCGCATTTGGTCCGCACAACCTTGGCTTGTCGCAGGCCGAGGTTGCCCGCCGCGTTGAGTCATCGCTCGCGCGCGTGGGCCTCGACCTGGCCACGGTGGGCGACAAGAGCCCCTTTGAGCTCTCGGGCGGGCAGCAGCGGCGCGTGGCGTTTGCTGGCGTGCTTGCCATGGAGCCCGAGGTCCTGGTGCTCGATGAGCCCATGGCGGGGCTCGATCCGGCGGCGCGCAGTGATTTCCTGGAGCTTATCGATCGACTTCACCATGGGGGCCTGACCGTCGTCATGGTCTCACACAGTATGGATGACCTTGCCAATTGCTGCGACCGTATTGTCGTGATGAACGAGGGCGCGGTGTTTGCCGAGGGCACGCCTGCTCAGGTTTTTGCGCATGCGGATGAGCTTAAATCAATCGGCTTGGGTGTTCCCGCTGCCCAGCGCATGGCGCTGGCGCTTGCGAAGGCAGGCGTGCCGCTGCGCTTTGACGGCCTCTATACGGTTGAGTCGCTGGCAGACGAACTGGTGGACCTGCTTATCGGTCGCTCGGACGGTCCTTCTAACGTCGCGGACATTGCTAAATCCAAGACGGTCGCGCGAGAGGAGGGCTGCTAATGGAGGCGTTTTCGTTTGGCAGCTACTATCCCGGCGATAGTGCAATTCACCGCCTGGACCCGCGAACCAAGTTGCTCTTGGGCTTTGTGTTTCTGATCACGACGCTCACGGTCAGCAGCTTCCGCGGACTAGTCCCGGTCGCAATCTTCGTTGTCCTGATCTATGCCGTGTCCCGGGTGCCGGCTCGTCGCGTCCTGTCATCGATGGCGCCGCTGCTGGCGATCGTCGCGGTGGTCGCGGTGCTCAACCTGTTTTCCGACCAGAGCGGGCGCATTCTGTGGCAGCTCGGCTTTTTGCAGATAAGCGAGGGCTCGCTGCATTCCGCCGCCTTTATGGCGTGCCGCCTGACCTTGATGATGGCCGGCATGAGCGCTATTACGCTCACCACGCCCACGCTCGATCTCACCGCGGGCTTTGAGCGCCTGCTCGCGCCGTTTGCGCGTGTGGGACTTCCTGCGCACGAGCTCGGCATGATCATGGGTATCGCGCTGCGCTTTATGCCGCAGTTTGCCACCGAGATGAAGCAGACGGCCGATGCACAGGCGAGCCGCGGTGCGCGCGTGACGGGAGGCCCGCTCGGCGGCGTGCGTATGCTCGGCAGTGTGGCGATTCCGCTGTTCACGGGCGTGTTCCGTCATGCCGAAACGCTGTCTGCCGCCATGGATGCCCGTTGCTATCATGGCGAGCAGGGCCGCACACGTCTGCATGCGCTTGCATTTGGCCGCGGCGATGCGCTGGCGGCGGTGGTGACGGCGTTGCTGCTCATCTGCGTCATCGTCATCAATCTTCAACTTGTTTAGGCGCGATTCGAGCGCAGGAAAGGGGTCCCTATGACCGATAACGACCGCACGGCGCAGCTCGAGCGCGCCTGTTCGTATCTTAGGCGTATTCCGGCGTGGTATCTCGCCACGATTGACGTGACGGACGGACATCAGCCGCGCGTGAGGCCGTTCTCGTTTGCCATGGTCGATGATGGCAAGCTGTGGTTTTGCACCTCGCGCGATAAGGATGTGTGGGCCGAGCTTAGCGCGAACCCCAAGTTTGAGGTTTCGGGTTGGAAACCGGGGGAGTGCTGGATCGTATTAACTGGCGAGGCCGCGCTCGAGGACGACGCGGTCGTGAGTGACCGGGTGCGCCAAGCCGGCTTTAAGCACATGGTGGGCATCGGCGAAGATCACGAGAGCGCCAACGACGGTCGCCTTGCGTTCTTCTCGGTGCGCAATATCGCCGCCCGCTTCTGTGATATCGACGGCAGCGAAGAGCGCCTGGAGCTTTAACCATAGGGTAGCTAAAACAGCCCCGACCCAAAAAGACTAGTGACAGGGGGACACATGGACGGATTGAATACGGTGTTGGAGTATCTGACGTCGGTACCGGCATGGTATTTGGCGACGAGCGTTGACGGACAGCCGCATGTGCGTCCGTTTTCGTTTGCGCAGATCCAGGACGGCAAGCTGTGGTTTGTAACGGCGCGCACCAAAGACGTGTGGCAAGAGCTGCTGCAAAATCAACGCTTTGAGGCCACGAGTTGGTGGCCGGGCCATGGCTGGCTCATCTTGCGCGGGCGTGCGGGTCTGGATGACCAAGCCGCTTCCGATATGCGCGAGGCAGGCTGGAAGCACCTGGAGCGCCTAGGCGAGCACTACGAGGGCGCAGACGATTCCACGCTCGTCTTCTTTAGCGTGGAGGAACCCGAGGCCTTTATCTGCAACCATGACGAATGGGTGCCGGTCGAGCTCTAAACGAGTCTCTCAGCAAGCTTCGACAATTCAAATTCTCGCATGTAGCGGGCCCCACATTGCAACGTCACCGTAAGGTGCGCTGAGCAATATGGGGCCCGTATTCATTTGTCAATTCCTTCGAGTGAATGTGTCGGGACTGTTTCAATGCATGAATATGTAAAAGATTTGCGTATATGTGCATCTTTTGGTGCTAAAGTTTCAACCCACTTCATAACGACGGCTGCGGCATACGCATTGGTGCATAACTGCAGACAAGGAGTCCGATATGTCTTTAAAGGTTGGAATCGTCGGTGCGGCTGGATATGCTGGCGCCGAGCTCATTCGCCTCGTCCTCGATCATCCCGAGTTTGAACTTACTGCCATTACGTCCAACGCCGATGCCGGCCAGCCGTTGTCTGCGGTGTACCCGAGCTTCACCGGCGTGAGCGATCTTGTCTTCACGACGCACGATGCCCCCGAGCTCAAGAACTGCGATGCGGTCTTTTTGGCCGTGCCGCACACGGCTGCCATGACACAGGTGCCCGCCCTGCTTGCCGCGGGAGTCTCCTGCATTGACCTCTCGGCCGACTATCGCCTGAGCGATCCGGCCACCTTTGAGGCCTGGTATGCCGCCGAGCACACGAGCCCCGAGCTACTCAAGAGCCGCGCCTTTGGTCTGCCCGAGCTGTTCTGCCAGGATTTGGAGACCGCTGCATCCGACCACGCTGACGGCAAGCCCGTGCTGGTCGCCTGCGCCGGTTGCTATCCCACCGCAACGAGCCTTGCCGCCGCGCCTGCCGTGCGCGCCGGCTGGGTTGCCCAGAGCGGCCCCGTGATCGTTGACGCTATCAGCGGTGTAACGGGTGCCGGTAAATCCTGCAACGCCCGTACGCATTTTTGCAGCGCGGACGAAAACCTGGAAGCCTATGGCGTGGGCAAGCATCGTCACACGCCCGAAATCGAGCAGATCTTGGGCCTACCCGATCGCATCGTCTTCACTCCGCACCTGGCACCGCTCAAGCGCGGCCTGCTCTCTACGGCGACGATGCCGCTTACGGCGCAGGCTATCGATACCTTGACCCTTGAGGACGTTGTCGACCATTACAAGCAGTTCTACGCCGGTCGCACCTTCGTGCGCGTACTCGATGCCGGCCAGCAGCCCAAGACGGCTTCGGTCGTCGGCACCAACGCCGCCCAGATCGGCCTCGCGCTCAACAAGTGCGCGGGCGTCCTGGTGGCTACGGGCGCCATCGACAATCTGTGCAAGGGTGCAGCAGGCCAGGCGGTCCAATGCGCCAACATCGTCTTTGGTTTTGACGAGCGACGAGGCTTGCCCACAGTGGCGTGCCCGGTGTAGCACATTCGATTGTTAGCGATTTGGTAGTCGGGCATCGAGTGGGGCGCCACTCTTAAGCTGGCCTCATGATTGTGGCTGGTATGGCGCACCAACCGATGCCCCTTTTTTGTTTGACATAAGGAGTTATAAAGACGATGAATACAGAGCAGTTCGATATCAAGATTCATGCCGTAGAGGGCGGCGTAACGGCGGCAGCCGGCTTTAAGGCGGCGGGCATCCATGCCGGATTCCGCAAGAATCCCGAGCGCCTGGATTACGCGCTCGTCGTGCCCGATAAACCCTGTCCCGGGGCCGGCGTGTTTACGACTAACCGCTTTTGTGCGGCGCCCGTGCAGGTGAGCCGTGCCAACCTGGGCGGCGCCGACAAGGGCTACGGCGTCATTGCCGGCATTTCGGTCAACTCTGGCAATGCCAACGCCGCCACGGGTGAGACCGGTCTTGCCTGCGCGCGCGAGACCTGCAACATCGCCTCGCAGGTCATCGGCTGCGAGCCCCAGCAGATTCTGGTCGCCTCCACGGGCGTAATTGGTCAGATTCTGCCGATTGACACGTTTGAGACTGCCGTTCCTGCCGCCTACGAGGCGCTCTCCGCCCACGGTGGCGCCGATGCGGCCCGTGCCATCATGACGACCGACACGCACTCCAAGGAGTACGCCGTGTGTTACCGCAGCGAGGCCGCGGGGCACGCAGGCAATGCCTATACGGTGGGCGGTATGTGCAAGGGCTCGGGCATGATCATGCCCAACATGGCAACCATGATCGCGGTCATCACTACCGATGCCCCCGTCGAGCCGGCGGCGCTTCATGCCCTGCTGCTCTCGACTGTGAAGCAGACTTTTAATAAGGTAACGGTCGACTCCGACACCTCGACTAACGACACCTGCATCATGCTTGCTTCCGGCGCTGCCGCAGATGCCGAGCCTATTGTCGAGGGCTCTGACGCCTTCGACGAGCTGGCCTTTGCCGTGCATGAAGTGTGCGAGAGCCTGGCGCGCAACATCGCCGCAGATGGCGAGGGCGCATCCAAGCTCGTGACGGTTAACGTAACCGGCGCCGTAAACGACGAGGAGGCCGATATCGCCGCCCGTGCTGTTGCCAACTCGCCGCTCGTCAAGACCTGCATCGCCGGCCACGACTGCAACTGGGGCCGCGTTGCCATGGCGCTCGGTAAGTGCGGCGTGCAGTTTAACCAAGAAGATGTGTCCATCGATATGATGGGTATGCCTGTCTGTCGCGATGGCCTGACGGTTCCCTTCGATGAGGACGAAGCCCTGCGACGTTTTGAGGCGCCCGAGATTGTGATCTCGGCAGACCTGGGCGCCGGGGACGCAGCGACCACCGTGTGGACTTGCGACCTCACGCACGAGTACATCTCCATTAACGGCGACTACCGTTCCTAGACTCCCGATGTGCCGCGCGCCCCGCTGCAATAGCGGGCAACGAGGTACGGCGCGATAGCTACACGAAAGACGAGGCAGACTATGAAGTTCGCATGCGATTGTCGCTCGAGCGAATCCAACGAAGTTACCGCGCAGCTGCTGTTCGAGGCACTGCCGTGGATTAAGAACCTGACCGGTAAGACGGTCGTTATCAAGTACGGCGGTGCCGCCATGGTCGACGAGCAACTGCGTCGTGACGTGATGAGCGACATCGTCCTGCTCAAGATTATTGGCATGCGCCCTGTTATCGTGCACGGTGGCGGCAAGGCCATCAACGAGGCTCTCAGCCACTACGACATCCCCGTCGAGTTTAAGAACGGCCAACGCGTGACTACGCCTGCCACCATGGATATCGTGCGCGAGGTACTGGGCGGCAAGGTCAATCAGGAGCTGGTCGCGGCGCTCAACCACCACGGCAACCTGGCCGTGGGCGTGTCCGGCAGCGACGCCGGTACCCTTATCGCCGAGCCTCTCGACCCAGAGCTCGGCCGCGTAGGCAAGGTCACGCACGTCAACACCGACTATATCGAGCGTTTGCTCGACAGCGAGTACATTCCCGTTATCGCCACGGTCGCGGCGGGGGAGGACGGTGGCTTCTTCAACATCAACGCCGATACCGCCGCCGGCGCCGTTGCGGCAGCGCTTCACGCGCACAAAGCGATTTTTTTGACCGATGTCGACGGCCTGTACAAGGACTTTAGCGATAAGGATTCGCTCATCTCCAACCTGACGCTCGACGAGGTCAATGAGATGCTCTACGGCGGCGAGGTCGACAAGGGCATGATCCCCAAGCTGCGCGCCGCCGTCGACGCGCTTACCGCTGGCGTGTTCCGAGCCCACATCATCAACGGCACGACGCCGCACTCGCTGCTGCTGGAGCTGTTGACCGATGCCGGCGTCGGCACCGTGATCCATTCCACCGAGACGGCTTACGAGTTCGATACGCATCCGCATCCGCTTTCGACGTTTGCTGCGCGTCTGACCGAGAACCTTGACGAGGTCGAGAAGCTCCAGACGGTCTAGCTGACCCGCAGCCGCCCCATTCCTGTACCCATAGCCCCGCGCCGTCTGGCGCCCAACGAAAGGCATCCCATGTCACTTGCAGCTCAGCAATCGCTTGAATCCCATTACGTTATGCATACCTTTGGCCGCTTTCCGGTAGAGTTTGTCGAAGGTCACGGTATGAAGCTCACCGGTGACGATGGCCGTGAGTATCTCGACTTTCTTGCTGGTATCGGTGTGTGTAGCCTAGGCCACGGTAATTCTGCAGTGCTTTCGGCGCTCGATGCGCAGACCAAAAAGCTCATGCATGTCTCCAATTACTTCTACATCGAGCAGCGTGGACAGGTCGCGGCGCTGCTGTCCAAGCTTGCCAACGACGACGTAGATGGTGCGTGCGTGCTGGCCGATGCCATTGCCGCCGGCGATGAGACCACGGCCGCTGCGCTCGGTGCCCCGGCTGCGGACGAGCAGGTGTGGGAGACGTTCTTTGCCAATTCTGGTGCCGAAGCCAACGAGGGCTCGATGAAGCTCGCGCGTCTGTACGCCAAGCGTGCTGGTAACGGTGGCAACACCATCGTATGCATGCGCGGCGGCTTCCACGGCCGTACGCTCGAGACCATTGCCGCCACCATGCAGGATTGGCTACAGGACAGTTTCCGTCCGCTGCCGGGTGGCTTTGTGGCCTGCACGCCCAACGATGTCGACGAACTGCGTTCGATCTTTAAGCAGCTGGGAAGCGAGGTCTGCGCCGTCATGCTCGAGCCGATTCAGGGCGAGAGCGGTGTGCACCCCATGACCGAGGAGTTTATGACGGCGGCGCGCGACTTGGCACACGAGGTGGGCGCCGTTCTTATCACCGACGAGGTCCAGTGTGGCATCTTCCGCTCCGGCAAGCCGTTTGCATTTCAGACCTATGGCGTGGAGCCCGACATTATGAGCCTTGCCAAGGGCATTGCCGATGGCGTGCCCATGGGTGCCGTGGTGGCAAAGAAGGAGATCGCCGACGTGTTTAAGCCGGGCGACCACGGCTCGACCTTTGGCGGTAGCTGCTTGGCTGTCGCGGCGTGCGCCGCGACGCTCTCCGCGCTCGTGCGCGGCGATTATGCCGAGCATGCTGCCAAGGTGGGTGCTTATATGGAGGCAAAGCTCACCAAGCTGCCGCATGTGGTCGAGGTGCGCGGTCGCGGCTTAATGCTCGGCTGCGATCTGGATGACGCTGCGGGCGATGCGCATGATATTGTTGCCCGCGCGCTGGCCGCCGGCGCCGTGATTAACGCTACTGGTGCCCACACGCTGCGTTTCCTGCCGCCGCTTGTCTGCAAGGAAGCCGATGTGGACAGCCTGATCGAGATTTTGTCGGACGTTTTGGCCTAACACAGCGCGATAACTCAATTTGGACCGGGTTCCGGACTGCGGACGTGCCATATGCGGCACGATTCAGCGATCTGGAGCCCGTTTTGCTATCGATTTACCATGGCTGGGATAGACCGTGTGCAAAAAGTGGCAAATATGAGTACGGGCACTAACTTCGTAACATATAAATTAAGCGTTTTTAGATGAGTTGGGCCACATATGTCCAGTTTTGTAGTAACTAAATTGGCTTAACTGGACTATCAGTCGTCGTTCTAATGTCGGATTTGCCTTTTATGACTTCGAAAACGCTGCTACCAAAAAGGTGGTAGTACTCATATTTGGCATTTTTTGCACACGGGTATTCGCCAAAGGTCCATTTCGCCGCCCGCTTTCGCTTCGGGCCTGCGGCCCTCGCGTGCTGCGCTGGAAAACGCTTGCGCGTTTCCTCAGCTCCGCACCCTGGCGGGTTCGAATCCCTCTGCACGGGGCCCAAAAAGGAAAGGCCCCCATCGCTGGGAGCCTTTTCAATCAAGTGGTGGGCGATGAGGGATTCGAACCCCCAGCCTTGTGCGTGTAAAGCACCTGCGCTAACCGTTGCGCCAATCGCCCGCAGGGATTGAGTATAGCGGAAACCCCGTGCTGTTCACCGCTAATTCATAACGAAACTTACGCGGCGACTTCGGCGCCCTTGTCCTCGTCGATAAAGAAGCGCTTGTACCAGATGAGGAACGTCAGCGTGGTATAGATCTTGCGCTGGTTGAGCGCGCGACCCTCAAAGTGATCGTCAAGCAGTTTCATGAGCGCATCGGTGTCAAAGAAATCGGCAGCCCACGGTGCGGTGAAGTATTCCTTTACGTAGTCGTAGTACTTTTGCTCACGCAGCCAGAACTTGACCGGTACGGGGAAGCCCACCTTCTTGCGCGTTGCCCACTCGTCGGGCAGCGTGCGGTTGGCAGCGTGACGCAGAACGAGCTTGCAGCCTTCTTCGTTAACACGGTAGTTGGCGGGAATGTGCTCGGCAAACTCCATGACCTTTTTGTCCAGGAACGGGACGCGAAGCTCCAGAGAATGCGCCATGCACATCTTGTCTGCCTTGAGCAGGATGTCGCCCGGCAGCCACATGTTCATATCCAGATACTGTTTCTTGGAAAGCTCGCAGCAGTTGGGAACCTGCTTGTAGTACTCGGCGCACATCTCGGCGGCGTTCTTGCCAGTGTCATAAGCGGGCTTGAGCACCTCGTCGACCTCGGAGGGATCGAACACCTTTGCCTGACCCACATACCAGCGCTCGGGAACCTCGGCGCATTTCGTCAGGAAGTTGTGGCCCTTAAAGTAGGGGAGATGCTGAACGAGTGAGCCCAGGGCGCGACGTACGCCGAGCGGCACGTGCTTCTTAAAGGAGCGCATCTCGGGGGTGTCCTCGTACCACTCATAGCCGGCAAACAGCTCGTCGGCACCCTCGCCCGAAAGGACGACGGTGACCTCCTCGGAAGCCATCTGCGCCAGATAGTACAGCGGCACGCTGGACAGGTTCGATTGCGGCTCGTCCATGTGGTACTGGATATCGGGCAGTGCATCGAAGAACTCGTCGGCGGTAATCATCTTGCGCACGTTCTTGATGCCCAGCTTGTCGGAAAGCTCGGCAGCGTAGTTGGTCTCGTTGAAGTTCTTGTAATCGAAGCCGACAGAATACGTGGTGTCGGGCATAAGGCAGGCGGCAATGTAGCTGGAGTCCACGCCGCCAGAAAGGAACGAGCCCACCTTAACATCGGCGATTCGGTGTGCAGCGACGCTTTCGTGCACGACCTTGTCGCACTCGTCCACGTACTCCTCGAAGGTCTTGGAGTTGTCGTCGGTGAAGTCACAGCTCCAGTAACGCTTGATGTCCATGGTGTTGGTCGTCAGGTCATACGTAAAGCAATGCGCCGGGGCAAGCTTGAACACGCCCTTAAAGAAGGTCTCCTCCGTGGCGGGGAATTGCAGCGTCAGGTAGGGGCGCAGCGCGTCGTGGTTGACAGCCTTCTCAAACTTGGGATGGTCCAGGAAGCTCTTGATCTCGGAGCCAAATAGCAGCGAGCCATCGGATGCCTGGTAGTAATAGAACGGCTTGATACCAAAGATGTCGCGAGCGCCAAAGAGTTTGTTCTTGTTCTGGTCGTGAATCACGAACGCGTACATGCCGCGCAGGCGGTTGACCAGGTCCTCGCCCCACTCCTCGTAACCGTGTACCAGGACCTCGGTATCAGCGTTGCAGTGGAAGGCGTAGCCGGCTGCCTCCAGCTCGGCGCGAAGCTCTTGGAAATTGTAGATCTCTCCGTTGAAGACAATCGTGACCTTGCCGTCGTCGCTCGACATGGGCTGAGCTCCAGCTTCGGAAAGATCGAGAATCGAAAGACGACGGAAGCCAAGGGCAACGTTGTCGACGATATGCTGGCCGCCCATATCGGGACCACGGTGGATGATGCGATTCATCATGGCCGTGAGAACCAGCTCACTCTGTTCATCTGTACCGGTAAAACCGACAAAACCGCACATGCAAGATCCTTTCTGCTGACGGCTCAGGTGTACTGCCGCAAGGATTGCGGCAGCTGATGTCAAATAATCTTTACTATCATGCCAATCTTTTGTTTCGTGATAGGGCATAAGCGTCGAGCGAACCGAAAAAACCACGGCGTGGCTCGTCCGGGCTTCCGGTAGCGGTTCCAAGATTTAGCAATCTGTGCCCGATACAAGATTGGGCGGCATATTACGATGGCTGCTAGTATTGAAAGGGTTTTGTTGAATCGGTTTGGTCTCGAGGCAATTGAGGCTGGGCTTAGCGAGAGGGGTCGTTGTATGTCGGATAGCACGCCGCGAGAAAAACTGACACTTAAGCGCTATATAGAATTGCTCGAGGCGGAAGGCGTGGTCGTCTCCAAGCCGGCAGTGCCATGCGATTGGCCTATTGAATTTGCGACTGACGATTCGCGCCAAGTGCGTCCGGGCACGCTGTTTGTCTGTAAGGGGCGTGCATTTAAGCGCGAGTATCTGGTGTCGGCGATTGCCGACGGCGCCGTCGCCTATGTGTCCGAGACGGATTACGGCGTCGATGCCCCCGCGATTATCGTCAACGATATCCGCCGTACGCTCGCTGTGGTGGCGGACGCCTATTACGGTCATCCCTCGGGCAAGGTGGAGGTCTGCGCTTTTACGGGCACCAAGGGCAAGTCGACCTGCAGCTTTTATCTGCGTGGCATTCTTGCCAACGAGGCTAAGCTCGCGGGTTGTCATCGACCTGCCCTCAACACGGGTATCGAGTTCGATGACGGTATCGAGACCGGTCCTTCTAAGCTGACGACCCCCGAGTCCTTCCTGCTGCAGTCGCGTATCGCACATGCCGCCGAGGCGGGCGCTCCGTGGCTGGTCATGGAGGCGTCGAGCCAGGGCCTCAAATACGAGCGTACGGGCAAGATTGACTTTGAAGTGGGTGCCTTTACCAATATCGGTGAGGACCATATCTCGCCGATCGAGCATCCCACGCTTGAGGATTACTTTGCCAGCAAGCTCAAGATTTTTTCGCAGAGCCGCTTTGCTGTGGTCAACCTCGATATGGACCACGTCGACCGCGTGCTCGAGGCGGCGTCCCGCTGCGAGCGCACGGTGACGTTCTCCCTGACCGACGAGCGTGCCGACGTGCTCGCGCTGGCGATTCGAAATGGCGACTGCGGCGTGGTGGCAACGGTGCGCACCCCCCGCTTTAGGCGCGACATGGTGATTCCCACGCCGGTAAAGTTCAACGTGTCCAACGCGCTTGCCGCTATTGCGTGCGCGGAGGCACTGGGCATTTCGGAAGAGGGCATCGTCCATGGGCTCGAGAACGTTTTTGTCCCCGGTCGTATGGAGCTTTACAGGTCGGAATCGGGCAAGATTTTGGGCGTCGTCGATTATGCCCATAACGGCATGAGCCTTGAGACGCTCCTGCGCGATCTGCGAGAGAACTATCCGGAGCGCGAACTCGCGGTGGTGTTTGGCGCCACCGGCGGCAAAGGTGTCGATCGCCGGACCACGATGGGCATCGCTGCCGGTAAGTACGCCGACCGCATCGTGATCACCGAAGACGACCCGGGCCCCGAGAACGTCGAGGACATCTGCGACGAGATCGCACGCAATGTCCGGGAGCAGGGCAACGACAACTGGCAGATTGTGCTCGACCGTCCCGCTGCCATCGAGACCGCCGTGCGCGAGACCGAGCGGCCCGCCGTGGTGATCGTGACGGGCAAGGGCGTTGACGACTACATGTTGCGCAAGAACGGGGCCGAGCCCTGCGAGCGCGACGGCTCGGTTCTCAAGCGCATCCTTGCGGCGTACGATGCCTAAACGCTGCCGCCTTGAGGATGGCGTTTGCGAATCCTCGACGCCCGATGACCTAAGGCCTTCCAGGCGTGTTTACCCTAGGGAAAACACGCTACCAAGATCAAACCCCATCTATGTAAACGGAGTGATTATGTCCCACAACACCCTGCCTACCGTTTCCGAGCTCTCGGGTGAGATACGCGAGCGTCTCGCAAAGGTCAACTATGTCTTTACCGACCTCGATGCCACGATGCTCGCCCCCGGCTCGTGCGTGCTGCGCGATAACGACGGCAATCCCTCGACCAAGCTCGTCGAGGCGGTTGTCGCGCTCGCTCGTGCCGGCATCCAGGTGGTCCCCACTTCGGGTCGCAATCGCACCATGATCCACGAGGACGCCCGCGTGCTCGGCCTCAACTCTTACATCGGCGAGATGGGCGGCCTGGTCATGTACGACCTCAAGGCCAACGATTGGGAGTACCTGACGGGCGACATGCCCTACGACCCCGCCTGCGGTCTCACGCCGCACCAGGTGATCGAGCATACCGGCGTGTGCGAGAAGATCCTTGCTCGCTGGCCGCACAAAATCGAGTACCACAACGATATGTCGACCGGCTACAAGTACCGTGAGGTCACCGTCGGCATGCGCGGCGATGTGCCCGACGACGAGGTCCAGACCATCCTGGACGAGGCCGGCTGCGGCCTGGTCTGGGCCTGCAACGGTCACCTGACGCATCTGTCCAAGCCGACGACGCTCGAGCTCGATCGCGTCGAGGACGGCCGCGCGTTTAACATCAATCCCGCGGGCCTCAACAAGGGCGTTGCCATCGCACGTTTCTGCGAGCACCTGGGTATCGAGCGCGAGGAGACGCTGGCACTCGGCGATTCCGAGTCCGACTTCTATATGGCCGACCACGTGGGCACGTTCTGCCTGGTCGAGAACGGTTTGACCAGCGCCGGCGCGCCCGAGTTCCTGGATACCTGCGATAACGCCTACGTCACGCGCGGCAAGATCGTTGACGGCTGGGTGGCAACGGCCGAGCTGCTCGTCGCGGCTCGTTCGTAGCACGGTTCCATCGCGCTGGGCCATATCTTTTCGAGAAAGAATCTGGTGAGGTCATGTCCGATATCGAGAATCTGACAGGTGACACGCGCCCGATCGGTGTGTTCGACTCGGGTCTGGGCGGTCTGACGGTTGCGCGCGCGATTGCGACGGCGTTGCCGCACGAGTCCGTCTACTACTTTGGCGACACCAAGCGCTGCCCCTACGGCACTCGCACCGAGGACGAAGTGCGCTCGTTTGCGCTGCAGGCGGGCCGTTGGCTGTCGAAGCACGACGTCAAGATCATGGTCATCGCCTGCAATACGGCGACCGCTGCGGCTTTGCGTTTGGCCCAGCAGGTGCTCGACGTCCCCGTCATCGGTGTGATCGCACCGGGCGCCCGCGCGGCAATTAACAGCACCCGCACGCGCCGGGTGGGCGTGCTCGCCACCAACCTCACCATTCGCTCAGGCGCTTACACGCGTGCCATTCAGGACCTGGATGCCGGCGTCGACGTATACGGCTGCCCTGCCTCGAGCTTTGTAGAGGTCGTTGAGCACGAGCTCGCCTCGGGCGCGCATCTGCAAGAGCAGTGGCTCGAGAACGAGGACATCTTTGATACGCCTGCCGTACGCGCGCTGGTCGGCGCCACGGTTGAACCGCTGCGCGACCACGGCATCGATACCGTGGTACTCGGCTGCACGCATTTTCCGCTGCTCGTGGGGCCTATTCGCCATGCGCTGGGTCCCGGAGTGCGCGTGGTGAGCTCCGCCGAGGAGACCACGCGCGAGCTGACCGATATTCTCACGCGCCGCGAGCAGCTGGCGGGCGACGCAGCCGAGCCGCAGCATCGTTTTGCAACGACGGCCGATAACATTGCCGAGTTTGCGGTGGCGGGCAGCTTTATCTTTGGCCAGCCGCTCAAGAGCATTGAGCATATCGATATCGACGAACTGAAATAGATATAAGGTCACCGACCAAAGGCTCACTTTCACCTTTTGCCGAAAGGATTTTTCTATGGAGTATATGCAGGTCAATCGCGCCAACGGCCGCGCCGCCGATGAGCTGCGCCCCATCAAGCTTACCCGCGGCGTCATGAAGCACGCCCACGGTTCGTGCCTGGCCGAGTTTGGCGATACGCGCGTGCTGTGCGCTGCCACCATCGAGGAGGGCGTGCCGGGCTGGCGCAAGGGCGCCAAGGCCGGTTGGGTAACGGCGGAGTACGCCATGCTGCCGGCATCGACCGGCAAGCGCTGCAAGCGCGAGCACGCCAACCGCAAGGGTCGCTCCATGGAGATTGAGCGTTTGATCGGCCGTAGCCTGCGCACCGTCGTCAACATGAAGGCGCTCGGCGAGTACACCGTCACCGTCGACTGCGATGTGATTCAGGCAGACGGCGGTACGCGAACGGCGAGCATTACCGGCGCTTGGGTGGCGTTGCACGACGCCCTTGCCATGTGGGTCGAGGCGGGTAAGCTCGAGCGCATCCCGCTCACGGGCCAGGTTGCTGCGATTTCCATGGGTGTTGTCGACGGCAACACCCTGCTCGACCTGGATTATTCCGAGGACAGCCACGCCGAGGTCGACATGAATCTCGTCGCTACCGACACCGGCGAGATGATCGAGCTCCAGGGCACTGGCGAGCAAGCGCCCTTCGACCGCAAGCGCCTCAATGCCTTGCTCGATTTGGGCGACAAGGGCATTGCCGAGCTCATCGAGCTCCAGCGCCAAGCCCTCGCCTAACCTATCAAAAAGGATGGTTATAACCTGCCAAAAAGGGACAGGTTTATTTTTGCAGGTTTTATCTGCGGAAACGCCGATAGATAAGGTTGATGCCACATGAAAGGGGAGACGCCGAAGGGCCAGTCCCTTTTACGTGACTTTGCTATACGGACAAGGAGACCACTCATGGCACTTGAGAAGATCGACATCGACACCCTCGACCCGGCGGCGACCATCGTCGTGGCAACGGGCAATGCCCATAAGCTCACCGAGATCGAGGCCATTTTGGGCAAGGTTATGCCCGAGGTTCGCTTTGTGGCGCTCGGCCAGCTGGGCGATTTTGAGGACCCCGAGGAAAACGGTACGACGTTTTTGGAGAACGCCATCATCAAGGCGCAGGCTGCCGTCGAAGAGACGGGGCTCATGGCCATTGCCGACGATTCGGGCCTGGTCGTTGACGCGCTGGATGGTGAGCCCGGTGCGTATAGCGCGCGCTACGCGGGCGTTCACGGCGACGATGCCGCCAACAATGCCAAACTGCTCGTGAATCTGGAGGGCGTGGCCGACGAGGACCGCACTGCGCGCTTTATGAGCGTCGTCGCGCTCATCGACACGGACGGTTTGGTCACCTATGGTGAGGGCGCCTGCGAGGGCGTTATCGCACACGAGGGTCGCGGCGATCACGGCTTTGGCTACGACCCGCTGTTCCTGCCGGTCGACACGCCGGGCAAGACCATGGCCGAGCTGACGGCGGACGAGAAGAACGCCATCAGCCATCGATTCCATGCGCTCGAGCACCTATCCGCCAAACTGACGGGCGAGGAGTAGGCCGTGCGTGCGGTGGTGCAGCGCGTGCTCAACGCCGGCGTGACGGTCGACGGCGAGTGCGTGGGCAAAATTGGGCGCGGCTATCTGGTACTGCTGGGCGTGGGTCACGGCGACACGCGCGCTGAGGCCGATAAGCTGTGGGGCAAGCTCCGGGGCTTGCGCATTAACGAGGACGAGAACGGCAAGACCAACCTGGCACTTGCCGATGTCGACGGCGAGGTTCTCGTGGTGTCGCAGTTCACGCTGTTCGCCGATTGCCGTCACGGCCGCCGTCCATCGTTTACGGATGCCGGCGCCCCCGATGTCGCCAACGAGCTCTACGAGTACTTCCTGACGCTTGTGCGCGAGGACGTCGAGCACGTGGCGCATGGCATCTTCGGCGCCGACATGAAGGTCGACCTCGTCAACGACGGTCCATTCACCATCGTCCTCGATACCGACAACCTTTAGGTTACGCGGTTTTACCAAACCGCGTAACAACTGGTCATGCGAGGTTGTCGTCTGGTACGTATTTGGGACCGGGCTTTTTTAGCTACTTGCGTATGGCCACAACAGGGTGCTATAGTATTAGAGTTTTGTCTATCTTAGGGGTATTATCCCCTTTTTGAATTGCACCTTCTGGAGGCCCTGTTCATGGAAGAGATGGAAGTCAATCACGTCGACGACATCCACGAGAAGCTGACCGATATGGTGGGCGATCGCGTTAAGGTGAAGGCCAACATGGGCCGCACCCGCGTCGTCGAGCGCATGGGCACCATCAAGAGCGTCCATCCGGCAGTCTTTATCGTCGAGGTCGACGAGCGCCGTGGCCGCAAGTCGCGTCAGTCCTACCAGTATATTGATGTTCTCACCGGCCAGGTCGAGTTGTTCGACCCCGAGAGCGGCGAACACATTTTTACCCCGCTCGGCAATCAGCTCGAGGAGCACTAGCGGTGACCGATTGGTCCCTGACCCTTTCCGCGCCGGCAAAGATCAACCTCTATCTGGGGGTTCATACCGAGCGTGACGACCGCGGCTACCATAAGGTCGATTCCCTGATGGCAGCCGTCGGTCTTGTCGATACCGTGACGGTTACGCCGGCACAGGCGCTGACCGTCCAGACGATTCCGACATCCGACTTTCCCGTGCAAAAGAATACGGCGTATCGTGCTGCGCTCGCTATGGCCGAGCATTATGGTCGCGAAGCCAATGTCTGCATCACGATCGAGAAGCGCATCCCGTTGTGTGCCGGCCTGGGCGGTCCTTCGACGGATGCCGCGGCGGTCATTGTTGCCTTGGCAGAGCTGTGGGGTATCGACCGCACCGATCCCGCGCTGGACAACATTGCGCGCGGCATTGGCGCCGACGTTCCCTTCTTTTTGCATGCCAGCCCTGCATTTTATGTGGGTGGGGGAGACGTGCTGGCAACCGAGTACCCCGCACTTCCCGCGACACCCGTCGTGCTGGTCAAGCCGCGTGAGGCAAGCGTTTCAACAATTGAAGCCTATCGACGTTTTGACGAGACCCCAGCGCCTGCGGACAAGCCTGGAGCGATCGCATCTGCCCTTCGCTCGGGAGACGCAGAGGCGGCCTACGCGCTCGTCCACAACAACCTGGGTGTCATTTCCGCGCAGATGGAGCCGCGGATTCAAACAGTGCTCGACTGGCTTCGTTCACAGGACGGTACCATTGCCGCAAACGTGTGCGGTTCGGGTGCCTGCTCGTTTGCCATTTGCGATACTGCCGCCACGGCAGTCAATCTTGCGGCAGTTGCTCAACAAAACGGCTGGTGGGCTTATGCAACGGAGCTCGTTTCCGACACGGTTCGCATTGAAGCGCCAAAGAAGTAAAAATTTCTCTGGCACACGACGGAAATCTTTGTTACTATAGTCGAGCTAACGGGTTGTGGCTCAGTTTGGTAGAGCACTGCGTTCGGGACGCAGGGGTCGCTGGTTCAAATCCAGTCAACCCGACCAGAGCATGAGGAGGGACCGCTTCTTGCGGTCCCTTTTTTTAGCTATTGTTGTGATACCGCGATACCCGCGGTATACTCATTCGAGCTTGTCTCGCTGTATTGTGGAGGTCTACATGTTTGGACTGAGGGCTCCTGAGCTCATCATTATTCTCGTCGTTGTCCTGATTATCTTTGGGCCCAAGAACCTGCCGAAGCTCGGTAAGTCCCTCGGCTCTACCGTCAAGAATATCCGCGAGGGTATGGAGGGCGACGATAAGGGCGAAACCAAGCAGGCCGAGGAGGTTGTGGTCGAGGAGTCCAAGGAGGACAAGGAGATCGCAGAGCTCGAGGCTAAGCTCGCTGCTGCCAAGCAAAAGAAGGCAGAGGACAGCGACGCGGACGCAGAGTAGTCCCATCCCTTTGGGGTGAGCACCTGACCGGCTTGCCCGCAGGCTAGCCGGTCTTTTTCGTTTTTGTTGACAGTTGATCGTTACATCATAGTTGGGGAGATATCCGTATGGACGCAAGCCAGATCGTACTGACCGCTGAGGGCCGCCAGAAGCTCGTCGAGGAGCTCGCTTGGCGTGAGGGCGATTACGCCAAGGAGATCGTCGAGGACATCAAGGAAGCCCGCGCGTTCGGCGACCTTTCGGAGAACTCCGAGTACGATGCCGCCAAGGACAAGCAGGCCCAGAACGCCGCTCGTATCGCCGAGATCCAGGCCATCCTCGCCAACGCTCAGATCGCTGCCAGCACGGGCGACCTGACCGTCTCCATTGGCTCGACTGTTACCCTGGTCGACCCCAACGGTGAGCTCATCGAGGTCACGCTTGTCGGTACCACCGAGACCAACTCGCTCGAGCACAAGATCTCCAACGAGTCTCCGGTCGGCCACGCCATCATCGGTCATGGCGAGGGCGATTCCGTCGAGGTCGTTACACCTTCCGGCAAGACTCGCGTCTACACCATCGCCAAGATCGCACGCTAGACCACGGTCCCGCGTAAAGGTATGTTTTCGCTCCCTGGGACCGAATCCTGGGGAGCGTTTTAGTTTGAGGAGCTAACTATGGCAGAGAACCAGAACGCCGCCGATCAGGCATCGACGCTCAACGACGAGCGTGCCACCCGCCTGGCCAAGCGCGCCGCCCTGTTCGAGGCGGGCCAGAACCCGTATCCCGAGCACTCCGAGATTGAGGACTACGTCGTCGACATCGAGACTAAGTACGCCGAGCTCACCGATGGCGAGGACACCGAGGACGTCGTGAAGATCGGCGGCCGTGTGGTTGCCAAGCGCGGTCAGGGCAAGATCATGTTCATCGTCGTGCGCGACGCGACCGGCGAGATCCAGCTGTTCTGCCGCATCAACGATATGGACGAGGCCGCCTGGAACACGCTCAAGGCGCTCGACCTGGGCGATATCCTGGGCGTGACCGGCGTAGTCGTGCGCACCAAGCGTGGCCAGCTTTCCGTTGCCCCCAAGAGCGCGACGCTGCTGTCCAAGGCCGTTCGCCCGTTGCCCGAGAAGTTCCACGGTCTCTCCGACAAGGAGACCCGCTATCGCCAGCGCTATGTCGACCTCATCGCCAACGACGACGTTCGCGAGACCTTCCGCAAGCGTTCGCAGATTCTCTCCACGTTCCGCCGCTTTATGGAGTCCGATGGCTACATGGAGGTCGAGACCCCTATCCTGCAGACCATCCAGGGCGGAGCTACTGCCAAGCCGTTTATCACGCACTTCAATGCGCTCGATCAGGAGTGCTACCTGCGTATCGCCACCGAGCTGCACCTCAAGCGCTGCATCGTCGGCGGCTTTGAGCGCGTGTTCGAGATCGGCCGTATCTTCCGCAACGAGGGCATGGACCTTACCCACAATCCCGAGTTCACCACGATGGAGGCCTACCGCGCCTTCTCCGATCTCGAGGGCATGAAGGCACTCGCCCAGGGTGTCATTAAGGCCGCTAACAAGGCTATCGGCAACCCCGAGGTCATCGAGTACCAGGGTCAGACCATCGATCTGTCCGGTGAGTGGGCAAGCCGTCCCATGACCGACATCGTCTCGGACGTGCTCGGCAAGCAGGTCACCATCGACACGCCGGTCGAGGAGCTTGCTGCCGCCGCGCGCGAGAAGGGCCTGGAGATTAAGCCCGAGTGGACTGCCGGCAAGATCATCGCCGAGATCTACGATGAGCTGGGCGAGGACACCATCGTCAACCCCACCTTCGTGTGCGATTACCCCATCGAGGTTAGCCCGCTCGCCAAGCGTTTTGAGGACGACCCGCGTCTGACCCATCGCTTTGAGCTGGTCATCGCCGGCCACGAGTACGCGAACGCGTTCTCCGAGCTCAACGACCCGGTCGACCAGGCCGAGCGCTTCGCTGCCCAGATGGCCGAGAAGGCCGGCGGCGACGACGAGGCCATGGAGTACGACGAGGATTACGTGCGCGCCCTCGAGTACGGTATGCCTCCCGCGGGCGGCATCGGCATCGGTATCGACCGCGTGGTCATGCTGCTCACCAACCAGGCTTCCATCCGCGACGTGCTGCTGTTCCCGCACATGAAGCCCGAGAAGGGTTTCCAGTCCGGTGCCGCCGCTGCCAAGGCTGCCGAGGCCGGCAACACCGCGAGCCCCTTCGTCAGGCCCCTCAAGCCCACGGTCGATTATTCCAAGATTGCCGTCGAGCCGCTGTTTGAGGAGTTCGTCGACTTCGATACCTTCTCTAAGAGCGACTTCCGCGCCGTGAAGGTCAAGGCATGCGAGGCCGTCAAGAAGTCCAAGAAGCTGCTGAACTTTACGCTCGATGACGGTACCGGCACTGACCGTACCATTCTCTCCGGCATCCATGAATACTATGAGCCCGAGGACCTGGTCGGCAAGACCCTGCTCGCCATCACCAACCTGCCTCCGCGCAAGATGATGGGTATCCCCAGCTGCGGCATGCTCATCAGCGCCATCCACGAGGAGGAGGGCGAGGAGCGTCTCAACCTGATCCAGCTCGACGCTTCCATCCCTGCCGGCGCAAAGATGTACTAACTAGTTACGCGGTTCTACGAACCGCGTAACGGCTCGACGCTGCGCGGGCCGCATTTGGACAATCTGACGTTCAACT